>JAJTYX010000061.1:0-74625 GCA_021462865.1 Gammaproteobacteria bacterium
GGATGGTGGGCCTCGGTGACCTGTCCGGCGGCGGCTTCTCTTCCGAGGCTAATGACGTCTCCGCTGATGGCAGCGTGGTGGTGGGCTATGGCAGCAGCGCCTCCGGGTTTGAAGCTTTCCGCTGGACCAGCAGCAGCGGGATGGTGGGCCTCGGTGACCTGCCCGGCAGCATGTTTTGGTCCGTAGCTAATGACGTCTCCGCCGACGGCAGCGTGGTGGTGGGCTATGGCAGGAGCGCCTCCGGGCAGGAAGCTTTCCGCTGGACCAGTGACGGTGGGATGCAGCGTTTGCTTGATATCTTGGTGGCGAATGGTGCCGTTGGCCTGACCGGATGGACGCTGATCGACGCGCTAGGAGTTTCCGCAAACGGCAACTGGATTGTCGGCTGGGGCACAAACCCATCTGGGCAAAACGAGGCGTTTCTCGCCAATGTTGCGCCAGTGCCGGTGCCAGCGGCAGCCTGCCTACTTGCCGGCGCACTCGCCGCATTGGCCGGCCTAAGACGCCGCGCTCTGCGCGCTTAGTTTCCGCTAGCCCGCCGCGAGCCTCTCGCCCATAGCGTCCAGGGAGGTCATACCGCCGACCTCTACGCGGCCAGTCGCTCGGCGGCGAGGGCGAGCTGCTGAAGTTGGTGGCGCCTGCTCGCGTTCACGAGAACGGGAGCGCGCCCCTCCGTTCCGGCAATCTTGCCGGAACGGAGGGGCCTCGCCGATCCAGTCGGATGAAGGTGGCGGCAATCTTGCCGGCACCTTGCCGATCTTCTCGCCAGGTTTTGCCCAGTAGTCGTGATGAAATAGCACGACTACTCCCAGTGAACCCACATGAGATAACGCCGAGAATGTGCCGAAATGCCCCACTCTGGTCTCGCACCTTGCCTGAGTCGCCCCTGGCCTCATGGAGGCCCAAATCGTGGGCTTGCCATTGCGAATTACACGCAGACGGCTATGCGAGCATTAGCACTGGGCAGGCCGTCTTTCGCTATTCGTCGTGGCCTGATCCACCGCCACTGAAAGCGCCTCCGCTGTAGCCGGATCGGACTCCGACAGCAACACGATCCCGGCGCCGATCAACGCCAAGGCAATGAATGACGGGCTGGTCGGCATCGATCTCCCCGGCCACGGCAAGCAGGCCCGCGACCTCCTCCTGCACGTAGCCGGGCAGTGTTCGCCCACGCGCGCACATGGCTGAGCGGCTCAGCAAGAACAGTCATCGCTAAGCTTCGGTTGCCCATGAGCGCACCCGAAGAGCCCGAAATCGACTGGTCCCAAACCACCTTCGAGGACGCGCGCCGCGAGCAGATGCGCCGCTGGGCGGAATTGCCGCTCGATCGGATCCTCGCCGCCCTTGAAGAGATGGAAGAACTGGCGAAGCTGTCGGAGAACGAGCGCCGTCGCTGACGAGGCCGTAATCCCGGCTTCGGAAAGTCGCGACCGGCGTCGTTCCTACGTTAACGGTCCCGGATCGTCGGATTCGGAAAGTCGCGACTAGCGTCGCTCCTGCACCGCGTGGAAAACTTTGAAACCTTCGACCCGGCACCTAATGTCCCTTAATGTCCCTCGGCGAATATCTCGCGCAGCACTTCCGGGCGCTTGGCCGCAATCGTCAGCAGTGCCCGTGCTGCACCGGTCGGCTGGCGCCGGCCTTGCTCCCACTCCTGCACCGTTCGAGGCGAGACGCCAAGCAAGTCAGCAAACCGCTGTTGGGATAAACCCGAACGCGTCCGGGCAGCAGCAATGGCCGATACCGGAACACGGTGGACGCGGCCTGCCTTCCCGGCCTTCATCTCGCGTACGGAAGCGAGCAGCTCCGCGCCAATGTCGCGCTTCGCATCGCGCGCGCGCAGCACCTTTTCAGTCAATTTTGCCATCACTCGTCTCCCGAATTTTTCTCAGCACGGCCGGCGCGATCGTGTCTGTTGTGCCCTTCGCGTAAATCAGCAGCAAATAGATCACGCCGCCCGCGAGCTGGTTGTAGTGGATCACCCGCACGCCGCCTCGCTTGCCAGTGCCGGTCCGCGACCATCGGACCTTGCGGCACCCGCCGGAGCCTGGAATAACCTTCCCAGCCTCGGGATTTTCGACAAGCCATGCGACGAACTCGCCGCGCTCCTCTTCACTCCAGTAATCGGACCACAAGCGGCTAAAGGTCGGCGTCTCGATTACCGTGAACACAGCGTCAATATACGTCAGGGCCGGATATACGTCAATGACGGATGGCGCCTGCTGTGACCCGTTGACCTGCTGGTCGATTTTCGGACCAGCAGGTCACGCATTGCCGCGGGTTGTTTCAGACGCCGGTGGTGGCGTGAATCAGGAATTCGCCAGGGACAGGCAAAGCGGCCGGCGAATCCGCGCAGATCGGTTAGGCGCCGCTCAGCGAAACGGGGTCGCGCCCGCAATCCAGGCCGCGAGCGACCAGCGCGTGCCGCGTTTCACCGGGAGCACGCGATGCGGTACGTAGGAGGGAAACACCGCCACCGTCCCTCGTTCCTTCGGCGCGCGAACCGGTGCCGGGAAGAACTCGACCTCGCCGCCGTCGTAATCCGCGGGCGAAGTCAGCTGCACCACCAGCGTCAACTTGCGCAGGGCGCTGACTTCGGCGCCGAGATCCGCATGCCAGTCGTAGAACTCCCCTTCCGAGTAGCGGGCGAGCTGCAGACCTTCGTCGAATCCCTTCAACTCGAACTTCAGCCCCTGGTTGACCAGGGTGGCCACATCCCGCAACCGGTCGTAGATCCAGGCGGTCTGCGGGTTCTGCGGCACATTGCAGATGGACGATTTACGGATCGCGCTGTCGGCCGCTTCGGCTGCGCCTCCCTTGGGGATCAGCAGACCGGGGCGCAGTGGCGTCGTGGCGAAGGCGTTGAGGATCGCGTCGCACTCGGCCGCGGAGAAAGCCGCAATGACCCAGGAGACGTCGTACATGGACTGTGTGTGACCGGCCATCTGTGACAGTTACCCGATTCTGCTCATGCGCAACTCCGGCCCAGAATACCACTCCGGGGCATGGCGGCATGTGAACGCGTGCCCGGTCATTCGACAGGCGGCGTGGCGCGCTTGCGCTCCAGGTGCTGTTCGGCGAAGAGCCGGACAAAATCGAGCGCCGGCAACTGGAAACGCGGAAACCCGCCCCGGCTGACCAGTGACGCGACCAGTTCGCGGACATAGGGGTACAACGCTTCGGGCGCGCGGGTCTTGAGCATCACCATCATTTCGTCCGAGGTCAGGCCGGACATCTCGAAGATGCCGCCCTGCTTGACCTCGACGAGGAACAGGGTTTTGCCGCCGCCCACCGCGCGGACGGTCACTTCGAGCACGACCTCGAAAGCATCCTTGCCGCGCAGTTCGTGGCAGGTCTCGATCGAGTACTGCAACTCCGGCTGCTCGTGGCCGAACAGCACGCCGGGAACATTGGGTGCTTCGAAGGACAGGTCCTTCAGAAACAGCAATTGCAGCTTGCAGCCGGCGGGCTTCGCAGCGCTGCCGCCGCCGGATTCCGGATCAGCCATGATCGCGCCGCGGGTGTCAGACGCCCATCAGCTCGGCGAAGCCCACGGCCTTTGCCGTGACCTGCGCCTTGCCGAGCAGCCACCCCAGGACCTGCTCTTCGAGCACCCTGCCCTCGATCTCGGCCATCAGCTCCGGATTCTGCAGGTACATGTTGCGGACTTCCTCCGGCCGATCGTAAGGCTCGCACAACTCACCGAGCTTCTCGTCGACCCGCGCGGGATCCACTTTCATGTCCTGTTCCCGGATCAGGGCGCTCAGGATCAGCCCGATGCGGGCACGCCGCCGCGCCGTCTCCTCGAACGTGGACATGGCCGGTGCATCCTTCGGATCCGTCACGCCCATGGATTTCATGGCCTCTGCCCGCAGGCCCTCGGCCTCGCGGCCGACCAGCACCGCCGGGACCTCCACCGGATTTGCGCCGAGCAGGCTGTCGACGATCTGCCGGCGCAACTCCGACTGTGCCTTGGCCTTCGCCTCGCGGTCGAGATTCTCGCGTACCAGCTGGCGGAACTCGGCCATGTCACCACTCGCGATTTCGAAGCCGCGGATGAAATCCGCGTTGACGTCCGGCAGTTGCCGCCCGGCGACTTCGTGCAGCCGCACCTCGAAGCGCACGTCGGCCGCCCGCAGGCTGAGATCCGGATAGTCCGCCGGAAAAGTCACGGTGAAGGTCCGGTTCGACCCCTCCGTCATGCCGACGAGATTGGCCTCGAAGCCGGGCACCATTCGCCCCGCGCCGATCACCACCGGTATCCGCGTGCCGCTGCCGTTGCTGATCGGCTGGCCGTAGCGCGTACCGGTATAGTCCACGACCACGCGATCGCCGTCGGCGGCCGGGCGGCTGACCGACGACCATTCGGCGCGATGCACACGCAACCGCTCGATCGTCTGGTCGATGTCCGTCTCGGTGATGGCCGCTTCCGGTTTCTCGACACTGAGGCGGTCCAGGCCGGCCACGCGGAACTCGGGAAACACCTCGAAGATCGCCGTGTAGCTAACGTCCTGCCCGGCATCACCGGCGCCCATCTCGATGCGCGGCGCCCCGACCGGACGCAGCTTTTCCCGGCCGAGCGCTTCCGCGAACGTCGACTGCACGAGCTCCTGCACCACCTCCTGGCGGATCTGCGGGCCGAAACGCTGCTGGACCACGTGCGTCGGCACCTTCCCCGGCCGGAAGCCCTTCAGCCGGGCGCTCGTGCCGGTCGATTTCAGGCGCGCCTCGAACTCCTGCTGGATGCGGCTGGCGGGTATCGCCACACGCAGGCGCCGCTCGAGGCCGGCGCCTGCTTCGAGTGAAATCTGTATGTCCGTCAAGGCCGATTCCTCATTCTTGTTCGCGACAGCCAGGGCCCGGGCACCAGCACCGGCCATCGCACCGGACACACTGGCTCCCCCCTGCCCGGCGCAGGCCTGGGTTCGTATGCGGCGAGCAGCCGCGGCCGGGCCGCGGCATTATAGCCGAGTGTCGCCGGCGCTAATCCGGCAGGTCGAAGCCGAGCGGCTTGAGACCGAAGTTCTGCAACCCGGCTCTTCCGACGAGCGAGAGCAGCACCTCGCGCGCATACGGGTACACCTGCTCCGCACCCTTCGTGCGCAGCAGCTCCAAGGCTTCGTCCTCCGCATAGCCGTCGATCCGGAAGGTACCGACTTCCTCCACCGTGACCTGCACCGCCGTGCCACTGTCTGTCGTCACGTGCACGTACAGTGTCAAACCCAGCTCATAGCGATCCGCAGCGACACGCCGCGCCTCGCGCTGGGTACGCACGTCCACATTTTCCCAGTCGATCTGGTGCGTGCCGTTGTCCGGCACGATCGGCGCATCGAAACCCATGCGGCGGAGGTTCACCCGCCGGATGCTGAACTGCTGCGGCACTGCGGTCCCTTCAGCACCGGCTCCGGACTGTCCCGACATAGTCTGTCTCTCCCAACTCGAAAGCACAGCGGCGCAACTTCTGCGTCGTCCAGGCAGGCCGCAGATCTTACCTGCTCAGCCTCACCGCTCTGCGACCTCACCGCGGTTCTCGCTGCCGAAACTGTGAAATGATGCCATTCCGTCCCGTGAGGGCGGTCGATTTTCTTTCCCGACCGGCTGCACGCCGGGACGAGGCTATGTTCAATAAGCTCTTTTGTATCGGCTTCAACAAGACCGGCACCTCGTCCATGCACCGGCTGTGCGGTGAACTCGGGCTACGATCCTGGCATGGTTACTACAGTCATCTGCCGGTCAGCGATCCGGTTTTCCGCCAGTTTCAATGTTTCAGCGACGGTGATCAGCATGACTTCACCACGCTCGACCGGACCTTTCCCGGCAGCCGGTTCATCCTGACCACGAGGCCACTGGAAGACTGGCTCATCAGCCGCATTCAACATATCGAGTACCGGCGCAGCATCGGAGCCTCCGGACCGATGCGGGAAGCATACGAGGCCAGCCCCGCACAGGCGGTTACGCAATGGATCGAATGCCGGCTCCGGTATCACCGCCAGGTGCAACAGTACTTCCTCGGCCGTGACGCGGATCTGCTGATCATCGATCTCTGCAACCCGGCTCTGGCGGCCGAATCCCTCGGGCGCATCGTGAAGTTTCTGGGCGTGGCCCCCCCCGCCGGCCTGGCGCTGCCGCACGAGAACTCCCGCCTTGGCCGCCAGGTGCCGCAGGCTGCCAGGGTGCGCGAGCGGGGCGAGATCCATGAGGAGGTTCAGCACGCACTGCGCCGGGTCGGCCTGGAATCAGACTGCGGTCGCTCCGTCTTTCCCTGAGCCGCAGAGCCCCGGGCACCGCCCGAGGGATCGACGCAACGATTCGGCCGCAGCCCCGCAGCGCCGCGGTGAGCATTTCTTTGCAGCCTGCACTCGCAACCGGCGTGTACCGCTGTCACCCCGGTACGAGCACTCCCAGGCGCAGAAAAAGCGGCAAGGCGACGTCATTGATGTTCCGGTGCACCTGCGCGAAAAAACGTGGATCGGCAAACTGCCGCCTGGCGTTGTCGTTGACGCCATCCATGCGCTCCACCCGGGCGCGCAGGCGCTGGTGCATCACCTCGACGGTCATGCCGAGGCCGTTCGCGCACAGTTCCGCCACCAGCAGGGAGGCCGGCAGGCCCAGCGACAGGCAACTACCCATCGCCGGCGCCGCCAGGTGAATCGCGGGGAGCCCACCGAGGGCTGCGTCGAGGGCAAGCTGGTTGTAACCGCTCCCGGGCCGGACGCGTGTCGGCAGCGAACCGGGGAGAGGCGGCAGGTCCACGCACAACAGCATGGCAGACGCCGCCACGAGCTTGTGGAACGCGTCGTACACCTCGTCCCGCCCGAACGGCGCACGGTCGGCGATCTCGCGCATGCCGGACTCACCGGCCGCAATGCGGTCGAACACGTGACGAATGACCGGCGTCGAGAACCTGAAGGCGAACTCCGTGGATTGCTCGAGCTGCTGCCAGACTGGAGCGGCCCCGCCACCGAGCGACGCCCGCGCCCGCCGCTCGAGGTACTGGAGCGCTCTTGCCGGATCCGGCCCGGCCGCCCTCACGAAGACGTCCGTACGCACCCTGGTCGCGTCGAGGAAGTCGAGAAAAATCGCCTGCGCCACGGAGTCGGGCAATGCGTCGTATCGGGTGCGCAGCGCCGCGGGCACGGCGAGGTCCGGATCGTTCAGATGAGGAGCCGCGGCACCGCAGAAACGCAATCCGGCACCCTGCAGTTCGCCGACGATCTCATCGAGCAACTGGTAACGATAGCCATCAGCCAGGAGATTGTGCGAGAGATTCTCCAGCGCCACCGCATCGTCGGCCTGGTATTGCTCGTACACCTCGTTGAACAGGGACAGGGCGGGTGCATTCTGCTTCAGGTAGTGCGCGCCCTGATCGCGCATCGCCGCAAGGAGCCCAATCCCCTCCTTCAACCGCGGCAGCGACCCCTGCCCGCGCTCGGGCACCAGGCTGCGCAGCACCTGCCACATCGGCGTCACTGACGCACGCCCGAGCGTGATGAAGTTCAGGCAGAGCAGCCCGCCTTCACGGAGACATTTTCCGAACAGGCCGATCAACGCCGCCTTTTCGGCGTCGTCGAGCCAGGAGTACGTGCCCATGCAGGCCACGTAGTCGACCTGCGGGATGGCCGCCGCATCGAATGCGGCAAACGCCGACTCGACATAAGTAACGTTGCCGAGCCCGGCAGCCGCAGCGGCGCTCCGGGCGGCGGCGACATTCCGGCCGTTGAAATCCACGCCGATGAACTCGCCGTGTGGACAGGCGGCGGCGAGCGCGTTCAGCGTTACTCCGCTGCCACAGCCGAACTCGAGATAGCGGAAGGGATCGCCCGGGTCGGGAGGCAGGAAACCGGCAAGGGCGGCGTCGTAGCTCAGCAGCGCCGGTGCCTGCAACGGCACGAACTTCGAGCGGTACGCGACGTCGCGGACATAGCTGGCGCCCCGGGGCAGGTTGGCGTTCACGGAAGACTACGACGGATCGACGCGCACATGACTGCGCGCGAGGGTAAACGGCTTGCCGCCCGACCACAAGCGTTGTCCGGAATCGCCACCGCGACGACGTTGCAGCCCGGTTGTGCAATCATTCCCCCGTGAACAAGCCGGAGCCCATCCTCGAAGAGGGAAACCAGCGCCTGATTCGGGCCCGGCACGGTTATGTCCTGTACAACCGCAACGACAGCGTCATCGGTCGGCTGATCGAGACCTACGGAGAGTATTTCGAAACCGAGGTCGATGTCTTTCGCCGTTTTCTCGCTGGCGGAGACCGTGCCGTCGACGTCGGCGCCAACATCGGCACACATTGCCTGGCCATGGCGCGGATCGTGGGCCCGGGCGGTTTCGTCCATGCCTTCGAGGCCCAGCGCATTGTCTTCCAGACGCTGTGCGCCAACGTCGCGCTGAACAGCCTCTACAACGTGCACTGCGTCAATGCGGTCGTCGATGATTCGTCGGGCTGGGCCCGGCTGGCCGATGTGGATCCCGGAGTGGAGAACAACTTCGGCGGCGCCCAGGTCGGACTCCTCGCCGGCGCGACTCAGGCGCCCGCGGTCAGGCGCCTGACGCTCGATGAGTTCCTCGACGTGGAGTCGGGGCAGTTCATCAAGATCGATGTCGAGGGCATGGAGTCGAGCGTGCTGCAGGGCGCGCATGGCCTGCTGAACCGATGTCATCCCGTTCTCTATGTCGAGAACGCGTATCCCGACCGCTCGGCGCAGCTCCTGAACCTGCTTGCCGGGCTCGGCTACCGCTGCTACTGGCACCTGCCCCTCTACCTGGCGCAGCAGCCGTACTTCGGGGCCGCGGAATACCGCTACCCCATCGCGTTCGTCGACCGCGGCGATGCACACCTCGATTGCATCGGCCTCGCGGTGAACACCTTGTGCATCCACGAATCGCACGGCATTGCCATCGAGGGATTGCGGCGTATCGTCGACCCGGCGGAGCACCCCCTGCGGCGCGAGTGTGTGCAGGACTTCGTGGCCCGCGGCACGGGGCCCGGGATCCCGATCCTCAGGCCCACTGACTGACCGACGTGCCGAGGACGATCGCCATCAGGCTGCAATGTGCCGGAATCGGCGATTGCCTGTGCGCCATACCCATACTGCGCCAGGTCCGCCGCCGCTACCCGGAAGTGACCGAACTGGTCCTGTTTACCTACCAGCCGGCACTGTTCCAGCGCTGCCCCTACACCGACCGCATCCACCACATCGACGACCATGCCGCGCTGGCGGCATTCCCCGAGGTGCTGACCCTGTTCGATACCGGCAAGCTGCCTTATCACCTCATGGATACGATCGACTTCATGAGCATCGCCGCCGGTCTCGGCCAGCTCAGTTTCCGCGAGAAGCAGCTCGAGTACTTTCCGGTCGAGGCAGACCAGTCGCAGCGCTACGACGTCGTGCTGAACACCTCCATGACCTGGCCGAGTCGCAGCTGGCCGCAGGCCAACTGGCAGCGTCTCGCCGACCGCTTGCTGGCATTGGGCCGATCGGTGGCTGTCATCGGCAAGACCGTCTACTCCCCCTGGGACCAGATGGAGAAGACCAGCCAGGGCCTTGCGGGCTGCGCAGACCTTACCAATCGCCTGAGCCTCGACCAGACCTATTTCACGATCGCCCGCGCCGGGCTCTTCGTCACCTGCCAGGGCGGCCTCTCCGTCCTGAGTGGCGCCACGGACACGCCCATCGTCATGCTGGATCGCTCGGTGGAGTGGAGCAAATATGCGCTCTACCGGCACGAGGACCCGCACTATCGATTCCACATGGTGAAGGGCGGCTGCGACATCTATTGCTGTGACAGCCGGGCCTGCCCGGTATACGGCGAGTTCCGCTGCATTCCGGGATTTGATGCCGTGTGGGCCACAGTTGCCGACCTGATCTGAGGAGAGTTCCTGGCCATGACTACGACGGAAGAACCCGGCAGCGACGGCCACCCGCGGGCCCCGCAGGCATTGGCCGAGCACCTGCGGCTGTGGCAACAGCTGCTGGAGGCCGAACGACGCAAAGACCCCGGCCTGCCCATTTTGTGGGGCCACAAGGCGTATTCGCAGAACGACGAAGACGGAATCACGCAGGAGATCTTCCGGCGGATCGGCATGCGCCACGGCACGTTCGTCGAGATCGGCGCCGGCAACGGCGTCCAGAACAACACCCTCTACTGGCTGAAGCAGCAATGGCGCGGCGTATGGATCGACGGTTCTCCGGACAATGCGCAGTTCATTCAGCGGGCCTTTGCCGTCCCGCTCGCCCGCGGCCAGCTCCATTTTCAGCAGGCGAGCGTGACGGCGGAAAACTGCGACGAACTCCTCAGCCGCACGCCCTGCGGCGGCCGCGAGATCGATCTGCTGAGCATCGATATCGACGGCAACGACTATTACGTCTTCGCGCAACTGTCAGCCGTGCAGCCCAGGGTGGTGGTCATCGAGTACAACGCCCGCTTTCCGCCACCTGCCCGCTGGCGGATACCCTACTCCGCCGATTTCAACTGGGATGGCAGCGACTGGTTTGGCGCCTCCCTGCAGAGCATGAACGCGCTGTTCGAGCAGCGCGGTTACGCGCTCGTCGCCTGCAACATCACCGGCTCCAACGCGTTCTTCGTGCGCAGGGATCTTGCCGGCGACCACTTCCCCTGCCTCGGCGAGACCGCCACGCTCTATCAGCCGCCGCGCTATTTCCTGACGCCCGGCCTGTTCGATCACATCGCCGGGACGCCCGCCATTTCGGTCCGGCTGGACTGCATCTGTGAGTGATACCGGCCGGCGCGCCGACGTGCGAGCCGCCACTCAGGGCACCACCCAGCCGCATTGATAGCCGTCGAAGAGCGGGCGCAGGCACAGGCCGTCTCGTCGAGATCCACCGTGACGACTTCGCCGCCATGCTCCCTCGCGAAACGGGCTGCTGACGGGGACGCTGCGCCGGGATGCACAGCGCAGGCGCGGGCTTCGGGTCGGGACTGAAGTCCCTCCTACACGGCATCGTTCGTCGCCGCGGGCGGCAGCACTCTGTAGGCACTTCAGTGCCGACCGCATTTCCGGACCTCGCGGTGGTCGGGACTGAAGTCCCTCCTACACGGCATCTTTCGTCGCCGCGGGCGTCGCGCTTCGTTCGTCGCCGCGGGCGTCGCGCTTCGTTCGTCGCCGCGGGCGTCGCGCTTCGTTCGTCGCCGCGGGCGGCAGCACCCTGTAGGCACTTCAGTGCCGACCGCATTTCCGGACCTCGCGGTGGTCGGGACTGAAGTCCCTCCTACACGGCTTGCAGCAGCCGGCTCTACACGTGCTCTCGCCGGACGCCGGGCCACCATCGGCGTGCACTCAACGGAGGGTTCACCACTGCTGGCCCAGACTCACTGACGGACTCAACAGGTCTACTGGCGGGGACGTTGCAACGGGCGTGTGGAGCCCCGCGCAGCAGGATGCGGAGCGCGGGCGGAACCCGAGCGCGCGCAGGCCATGGACGGCCGTAGCAAGCGTCCCGGCGCAGCGTCCTACGCTGTCCATGGCACTGACGCCAGCGCTGCGGCCACCCGCGCCATGACGCTGCCCCAGTCGCCGAAAGCCGGCTGCCGCAACAGCCTCATCGTCGGATACCAGGGGCTGTCGTTGCGGTCGAGCAGCCAGCGGTGGTCGGCATGCGCGGGCAGCAGCAGCCACACCGGTTTGCCCATGGCGCCGGCGAGGTGCGCCACCGCCGTGTCGATGCTCACCACAAGGTCCAACTGAGCCAGCAGTCCGGCCGTGGCGCCGAGATCGGTGAATTGCCCGGACCACTCTGCGATACGTCCATCGGCGCAGATGCGCTCGCGGTCACCCGCGCGGTAGTCGCGCTGCAACGAGTGGAATTCGGCATCGCTCCCGAGCACGGACAGGAGCAACGGCAGCGGCAGATCGCGCTCGCGCATCGTGCTGGTATATCCCGCCGAACCCGACCAGGCGAGACCGACGCGCGGCCGGTGGCGCGCACCGAGTCGCGCGGCCCAGGCGTTCAGTTCCGGCGCCGGCGCCTGCAGGTACGGAACCTGCTGCGGGATGCTCGCGAGCGTCGTGCCGCAGGCGAGCGGCAGCGACATCAACGGGCACTGCAGATCCGTCTCCGGCAGGGGCGCGCCTTCCGCCAGCACCCTGACCTCTCCCCGCAACGTCCGCGCCACCGGCGCGAGCGTCGGCGGAACTTCCACGGACACCTGCGCGCCCTGCGCAGCGAGCAACGGCGCGAACCGCAGCATCTGGATGGTGTCGCCGAGACCCTGCTCGTAGTGCAGCAGGATCGACCGGCCCGTGATCGGCTCGTCGCCCAGCCAGAGCGGTTGTGCGAACTCGCGTACCAGCCGCCGGGCCCCCAGCGCCTCGAAGCGCCACTCGTAGAGCGGCCAGCCGCCTTCGAAATCACCCTGCCGCAGCAGCGCGAGTCCTTCGTTGAGGCACGCAGCCGCGAATGCCGGTCGCAATGCCTGGGCGCGCTGAAAGCAGTCGATGGCCTCGGCGGAGCGTCCCAGCGCCTCCAGTGTCAGCCCGAGGTTGTTGTGCGCCTCCGGAAAATCGGGCTGCAGCTCGAGAGCGCGGCGATAGTCGGCGAGCGCCGCATCGTACAGGCCGAGGGCCTTGTGCGCGGTCGCGAGGTTGTTGTGCGCCTCGGCGTAGGCCGGCCGGACGCGCACCGCTGCCTCCAGGCGGGCCAGGGCCTCGCGCGGGCGGCCCATGGCCTCGAGCGTCAACCCGAGGTTGTTGAGCGCCTCGGGAAATGCTGGCCGCAATGCGAGGGCGCGTTCCAGGCAGACCACCGCCTCGTCGGCCCTCCCGGTGGCATGCAGGACGAGCCCGAGGTTGTTGTGCGCTTCCGGAAAACCGGGCTGCAGTTCGAGCGCGCGGCGGAAACATCGTTCCGCTTCGTCCAGCTTGCCCGCCGCCCGCAAGGCGTTGCCGAGGCCGTTATGCGCCGGGGCGAGGTCCGCCTGCAGGGCAAGCGCACGCCGGCAGCTGGCGATCGCCTCGCTGACGCGACCGAGGGCGAGCAGCACGTTGCCGAGATTGGCGTGAGCGGTCGCGTGGCCGGGCGCGAGCTGCAACACCTCACCGATCAGCGCCAGCGCCTGCTCGTGGCGACCCGCCTGGTGCGCAAGCAGACCCAGCAGATGCAGCGCGTCCGGATGCCGCGGCTGTTGCCCGAGCACCAGCCGGCAGGCGGCCTGCGCCTCGGCCAGGCGACCGGCCTGGTGGGCCTCGACGGCGGTCCGCATCGCCTCATCCACCGTGGACATGCTCCCGTCTCTCAGCCGGCGGGAAAGCGCGCGAGCAGCCCGTTGTGCAGCGCCGTCATGACTGCCGCCCAGTCGCCCGAACGCGGCTGGCGCAGCAGGCGCATCGACGGATACCACGGACTGTCCTCGCGCCCGAGCAGCCAGCGGTAGTCCGGCGCAAAGGGCAGCAGCAGCCAGGTCGGCTTGCCCATGCCACCGGCAAGGTGCGCCACCGCGGTGTCCACGGTGACCACGAGATCGAGTTCGCCGATCAACCCGGCGGTGGCACCGAAATCGGCCAGCTCAGCGGCGAAATTGCGGACGCGGCCACCCGGCTGCAGGAAGGGCGCATCGGCCGGCCGGTACTCGTTCTGCAGCGAGACGTACTCCAGGGTGTCCGGCAGGCACGGCAACAGGGTGGCAAGCGGCAGGCTGCGGTGGCGGTCGTTGCGATGCGTGACCGAACCCGACCAGGCAAGCCCGATGCGCGGGCGCCGGAGTTGCGCCAGCCGCGCGGGCCAGGCGGCCCGCGCGCTCGCCGGCGCGAACAGATAGGGAACAGCCGCGGGAACGGTGGCGAGCGTGGTTGCGAATGCCAGTGGCAGCGACATGAACGGGCAATGCAGGTCGAATGCCGGTGACTCGCCGCCCTCGACCACTACGGCGTCCACGCCGGGCACGGTCGCGGCAACGCCCGCGAGCGCCGCGGGCACCTGCACGATCACCCGTGCACCTTGCGCGGCGAGCAGCGGCACGTAACGCAGCATCTGCAGGGTATCGCCGAGCCCCTGCTCGTGGTGCAACAGGATGCTGCGCCCCGTGACGGGCGTGGTCCCGAGCCACGGCGGTTCGTCGAAGCGGCGTTGCACGCGGCCCGGCCCGGTGAACTGCCAACGCGCCTCGGCCAGCGCCCAGCCGGCCTCGAATTCGCCCTTGAGCAGCAGCGCGAATGCCTTGTTCCACAGCAGGTCCGCCGCACCCGGGTTGAGTTCCAGCGCCCGGTCGACGCAGCGGATCGCCTCATCGAGTCGTCCCCTGCTCTGCATCAGGTTGCCGAGATTGCCGTGCGCCTCAGCCAGTTCCGGGTCGAGCGACAAGGCCCTGGTATACGCCGCCTGCGAACCGTCCAGGTCACCGAGCGCGAGCAGGGCATTTCCGATGTTGTTGTGCACCATGGCGAAGCCGGGTTTCAGCGCGACTGCGCGGCGATAGCAGTCGAGCGCCTCATCGAGCCTGCCCGTCGCCTCGTACTGCGTGCCCATGTTCTGCAATGCCTCGGGATAATCCGGGCGGATCTCGAGTGCCCTGCCGATCGCCGCGATCGCCGCGTCATGCCGGGACTGCGCCGCCTGGACGAAGCCAACGTTGTTCCATGCTTCGGCATACCGCGGGTTCGCCCCGATTGCGTGCACGTAGCATTCCAGCGCCTCGTCGAGGCGCCCCAGTGATTGCAGCATGTTGCCGAGATTGTTGAGTGCCTCGGCGTAGTCGGGGCGGATGTCGAGGGCGCGCCGGTAACTCGCGATCGCCTCCTGCGCCGCACCGCTCGCGCTCAGCGCATTGCCAAGGTTGTAATGCGCTTCAGCGAATGCCGGCCTCAGCGCCACTGCCTGCCGGTAGTGGGCGATGGCGTCGGCGGATTGCCCCTGCTCCTGCAGCACATTGCCGAGGTTGAGGTGCGCATCGGCAAAATCCGGGCTCAGCTCCAGGGCACGCCGGTAGCTGCGCAGCGCTGCATCGCCCCGGCCAAGTGCGCGCAGCGCATTGCCGAGGTTGCTGTGGCAGGCCGCATGTTGCGGGATGATGCGCAGCGCCTGCCCGATCAGGTCGACGGCGGCCTCGTGCGCGCCGCGATGGTGTGCCAGCACACCGAGCATGTGCAGAGCGTCCGCATGCTGCGGGAATCGCCGCAGCACCTCGCGATACGCGATCGCGGCCTCGTCGAACCGGCCCGCCTGGTGATGGGCGATGCCGGTCTGCATGAGTTCTCTGGGGTCTGTGGGCATCGTGCTCGGCAGGTCGGACGGCCATCCGCCCGCACAGCGCATTCTAACCGGCACGCGAACTTCAGCCGGGCTGCAGCAGGTGGCTCGCCCAGGACGGGAATTGCCGGCGCCAGCAGAAGTGAAACAGCGCAGACATGCTCGCGGTTTGCAGCCCCTGCCGCAGGGCCAGCACGGCGAGGCTGCGCCGGGAGAACAGGCTGATGTGGCCGTTGCGCGGCGCCAGGTACCACCAGTCGAGCGGCCGGCCGGGTGCTATCTCCCCGTCCGAGAGCAGCGTGCTGACGAGGATGAGCCCATCGGGTGCAAGCAGCGTATCCAGTCGCGCGAGGAGCTGTCTGGCATCGGGCACGTGCTCGAAGACCTCGAAACAGGTAATGAGCCCGAATCGGCCCGCGCCCTCGAGCGCCGTGGCGGCGTCGAAAAAGGGATCGACGGAGACCGACTGCCAGCCGGATTCGCGCAACAGTTCGCTCAGGCGCCCTGCCCCGCCTCCATAGTCGAGGTGACGGATGGCGCGGCCCCGTTCGCCGAACAGCGCGAGTACGTTGTCTGCGTTCACGCGCGGGCGCGCCTCGACATGATCGGGATCGACCTGCAGATACCCGTCGTTGTAGATCTCGCGCCGGAAGTCCTCCGGCGTCCAGGCATGAAACTCCGGCGCAAATACATGACCGCATTGCCGGCAGCCGACGTAGCCGACGAGGCGCCCGGCCGGCGGGAGCACCAGCCCGCGCGCCTCCTCGCAGTTCTTGTTGAAGTCCACCGCACCGAGAGTCTCACAGGCGCCGTCGCACACCGGGCAGCGCGGCCCGGCGGGGGCCTCCCGGCCGGGCGGCTGGCGGTCGTGTGGTTGATGATCGGTACCGGGCACAGCGCGCACGCTAGCAGTCAGCCCTGCGCCGGTCGAGACACCCGCGGCGACGCTTGCCGACGAAAGCGCCGCATCGTCCACCGGCGATGAACCGCCGACCGGGGAACGATCACCGTATTTACCCTTACTCCCGCTCCGGGGTGCCAGTCGGGGGTATACATTTGGGTGCGGTTTCCTGCCCGGGCCGGCGCCGGCCCACGGATAAGAGGAGTCAGCGTATGGCCTCCGCAGACGGGATCCAGAGTACCGCCCGGATCAATCCGTCGCTGACCGTGTACGGCTGCTTCGCGGTCGAGATCGACGGCGACCAGCGCCGCGCCCACCTCAGCCTGCAGGATCATCCGGGCCTCGCGCAGTGGCTGATGAGCATCCTCGATCACGTGCTCGGCCAGCAGCAGGCGGTACCGGTGCTGCATCCGATCAGCGAGCCGCCGGGCGGCGAGACCAGGCAGCGGCTGATCGAGTCGGGCGTCCTCTTCCTGCACCCCGCAGCCGGTGGCGGCATGCAACTCGGCCTGAGCCCGCAACTGAGCGCGCAATTGATGGTGATCACGCGCCGCCACGGCCAGCCGGCCCATAACGCCATGATCGGCCTCAGCGACGACCCGGAACTGGTGCGCTGGCTGCTCACGCAGTACACCGCGCCCGCCACTGCCAGCGGTGATCTCTCGCGGCTGGGACCGGCGCTCCTCGCGAGCATGCGCCGCCACCACGTCATCGTCGACGAACTGCCGGCGCCCAATGCGTGGTTCCCGGACCCGGAGGCCCCGGTCGATCTCGCCGCTGAACTCGCGCCGGCCGTGCGCGCTTTCGCGCAGCCGGCCGGGCAACCGATTCCGCCGGAAGTGCGCCAGGTACTCGGCCGGCACCGCCCTGCGCTGCCACCCGACCATGACCTGCTCTGGATTCAGGACGCAGGCACCGCGATGGTCTATCCGACACGCCTGCCGGCAAAGGAACGCCAGCGCGATTTCGGTGGCCTCGTCGGCAGCAGCGCCGCGGCCCGGCGGGCGCAGTGGGAGCGGCAGCGCGAGGAAGCACGCGCCTCCTACCGCGACCGGCGCTTCGCCATCCTGCGGGACATCATCCCCGCGGCCCAGCGGCTGAAGCTGCGCCGCTACGTGCGGCAACTGCACGAGCGCGGTTACTTTCCGCCCCTCGATGACGGACAGGTGCAACTGCGCGCCTCCATCCACAACCAGCCGACGATCGCCTCGCTGCACAACGGCCTGGCGGGCATCGTCAACACCATCGGGGCGGAGCAGGTCATCCCGTCCTACTGCTACATGAGTTGTTATGAGCCGGGCGCAGTGCTCGACCGCCATCTCGACCGCGCGCAGTGCGTCTATAACGTCTGCGTCGTGCTCGACATGGAATACCTCGATCGTGAGGAAGAGCCCGAGCCTTGGCCGATTTACCTGGAACTCGACGGAGAGCCGGTTGCGGCGCTGCTCCAGATTGGCGACGGCGTGTTCTTCTCGGGCAACAGCATCTGGCACTGGCGCGATGCGCAACCGGCGGGCCGGCGCACCGTCGTCTGCTTCAACCATTTCGTGCCGGTCGGTTTTCCCAGCTCCCTCGACTGAGCCGGGCCACGGCACAAAACGCGCCGATACGCGCACGGGAACCGGCCGGGGCAATCGCGCCGCCCGCATGCTGTCAACCGGATCGCACGTCTTCCGTTAATGTAGAACCTGGGTTCTAGTGTCGTTTTCAAACCAGCAAGGAGATTCCCGATGAATTCCGCGCCCCGCCTCGCACTCGCAGCCGTTCTGGCCGCATTCACGATCCCCGCCTATGCCACCGCTCTTGCGACCTGCGACTCCGGCCCGCCCGAGAGCTGGCAGCCACAGGAGACGCTCAAGCAGCAACTCACCGAGAAGGGCTGGACGGTCAACCGCATCAAGGTCGATGGCGGCTGCTACGAGGTCTACGCGCTGGACGAGAATGGCGAGCGTGTCGAGGCCTACTTCCATCCCCAGACCCTCGCACGCGTACCCACGAAGCCGCGCTGAGTGACGGCCCAGGCACACAAGCCCCAGCCTGCGACGGTCACCGTCTGGGACTGGGTGGTCCGACTCGGGCACTGGCTGCTCGCCGCGACCATCGCGGGTGCCTGGTTCACTCGTGAGGGCGGCGGTCGCCTGCACGAGATCATCGGCTATGGCTCACTGGCCGTGGTTGCGGTGCGATTCCTGTGGGGCTTTGCCGGCAGCGAGCACGCGCGCTTCGCGGATTTCATCCGCGGGCCGCGTGCGACGCTGCGCTACGCAGGCCTCGTCCTTGGCGCACGCGAGCCGCGCTATCTCGGCCACAACCCGCTCGGCGCGTGGATGATCGTCACGCTGCTCGCCCTCGTCACCGCAACGGGACTCTCGGGCTGGCTCTACACGACCGATCGCTACTGGGGCATCGAGTGGGTGGAGCGGTTGCACTCCACGCTGTCCGATGTGTTGCTGGTGGGCATCGCCCTGCACGTTCTCGGCGTAATCTTCGCCTCGCATCGCCACCACGAACGACTCGTCGCCGCCATGTTTCACGGGCGCAAGCGGCCGCTGTGAACAACGACATGCCCGGCGCCGTGCCGGCGCGGGGCTGTGCGGAAACCGCGTGCCTGCCCCGGCATCGGGGCAAAACCGAATGAGCCAGTCGCGCTCAGCCGACGGTTGGCGGAGCCGCGAAGATCAGGCGTTGACCGCCGCCGCGGCCATCAGGATGCGTTTCGGTTCGGCGATGCCATAGCCCTGGGCGTAATCCACGCCCATGCCCTTCAGCATGGTGATGATCTCGGCATTGGCCGCGTACTCGGCAATGGTCCGCTTGCCCGTCAGGTGCCCGATCTCGTTGATCGAGCGGACCATCTCGCGGTCGATCGGGTCGTGCAGGATTTCCTTCACGAAGCTGCCGTCGATCTTCAGGTAATCGACCGGGAAGTGTTTGAGGTAGCCGAAGGAGGACAGCCCGGTGCCGAAGTCATCCAGCGCGAAGCGGCAGCCGAGTTCCTTCAGTGAATTGATGAAGCGGCTCGCCTGGGCGTAGCTCGCGATCGCGGAGGTCTCCGTGATCTCGAAGCAGATCTTCGTCGGATCGAGCCCGCTTTTCTGGAACTGCCGCACCACGAAAGGCAGGAAATCGTCGTCGACGAGGCTCAGGCCCGACAGGTTGATCGAGCACAGCGCCAGGCGCTCGCGCTCGTCGGCCTCCGACACCAGCCACCGGAACGTCGTCTCGACGACCCAGCGGTCGATGCGCGGCGTGATGCCGTAGCGCTCCGCCGCGGCGATGAACAGGTCGGGCGACACCAGCGCGCCCTGCTCGTCGCGCATGCGCAGCAGGATCTCGTAGTGGGAGCCGAACTCTTCGGCCAGCAGCGGCTGGATCGTCATGCGGAACAGTTCGAAGCGCGACTCTTCGAGCGCGCTGGTGATGCGCGCAGCCCACTGCATCTCGCGCCGCCGGCGCATGAGGTCGAGGTCGTTTTCCTGGTAACTGTAGATGCGGTTGCGCCCGGCGCCCTTGGCTGCCTGGCAGGCACTGTCACCGGCCGCGAGCAGCGCCGTCACATCGGTCGTCTCCGGCGTGATCGGCACCACGCCGATGCTCACCCCGAGGCGAAAGCTGCGATCGTCCCAGTCGAACTTGTGCTCCTGAATCGCCGCCTTGAGGCCCTCGGCGGCGCGCACCGCCTCTTCCATGCTGCAGCTTTCCAGCAGCAGCCCGAACTCGTCGCCGCCGAGCCGCGCCAGTGTGTCGCGCCAGCGGATCTTCGACTTCAGCAGCGCCCCGAGCTGGCCGAGCAGGGCGTCGCCCGCGGTGTGACCGCAGGAGTCGTTCACCATCTTGAACTGGTCGAGATCGAGATAGCACAGCGCATAGGAGGTCTCGCGCGCCTTGGCGCTCTTCAGCGCCCGCTCGAGACGGGTCTCGAACTCGCGCCGGTTGACGAGCCCCGTGAGGATGTCGTGACTGGCGTGATACGACAACCGCCGGTTGAGTTCGCGCGACTCGCTCACGTCGTGGAAGACGAGCACGGCGCCGGTCACCTCGCCGCGGTCGTTGCGAATGGGGGCGGCCGTGCTCTCTATATACAGCTCGTTGCCGTCGCGCCGGATGAGCAGCGTGGGCCGCACGGACTTCACGGGCCGCGTGCGCCGGATCGCCACCGACAGCGGGTTCTCGAGCGGCTCGCAGGTTTCCTCGTGAAAGCCACGGAAGACGTCGTCGATGTGCCGGCCCGCCGCCTCCTCCAGGCGCCAGCCGGTGAGTTCCCCGGCAATCGGGTTGAGGTACTCGACACGGCAGGCAGCATCGGTGGTGACGACGCCGTCGCCAATCGACTGCAGGGTGATCTGTGCGCTCTCTTTCTCGCGGAACAGCGCTTCCTCATAGACCTTCTGCTCGGTGATGTCGGTCTCCACCCCGATCAGCCGGCGCAGCCGGCCCTGCGCGTCGAGCAGTGCCTTGGCGCGCGAGTGCATCCAGCGCCACTCGCCATCCTGGCGCTGCATGCGGTGGATGCTGTCGAAGATCGGTGTGCTGCCGGCGATGTGCTCGCGCAGTTTTGCCTGCACTCGCGGCAACTCCTCGGTATGCACCAGGCGACGCCAGTCGATGGGCGCACGCCGCATGTCGTCTTCGGTGTAGCCCATGATCGCCAGCCAGCGCGGCGAGAAATGCATCACGCCGTCGCGCGGATCGAAATCCCAGGCCCCGTCGTTGGCGGTGGCGATCATGGCTGCGTCACGCTCGGCGATCTCCGCGAGCGCCACGCGGTGCTGCGCGCGCTCGAGACCCGCAGCGAGGCTCGATGAAAGCAGTTTCAGCAACAACTGGTGGTCGGTGTTCCACGCCTGCTGCGGCTGGCCGTAGAAAAATGCCATGAAGCCGGCGTGCCGGCCCGCGACGTCGAAGCCCACCAGCAGCAACGCGCCCCCGCCGAGGGTCCGCAGCCGGTCGGCGTCGTGCCGCTGGGCTGCCTGCGGCTGGCTCGTGTCAGCGATGCCGAGCAGGCGCAGGTGCGAGAAACTCCTGGCGAGCCAGGGCCAGGTGTCGAGCGACTCACCCTGCAGGACTTCTGGGTTGATCGACGTGAAGGTATCGCGGGCGCTGAACACGCGCTGAATGCGCTGCGACTGCTGGTCGAGCAGCGCCACGCAGACGGCATCGCACGACGTGCCATTGCGCACGGTCTCAATGCCGGCAGTGACGAGCGCCTGGACGTCCGTGCCGTCCAGGTTCTGGAAATCAACGGCGATTTTCGTCAGGGCGATATCCAGACCGCCCGCGGTCCTGGTCGAACCGAGCAACTGCTGCAACCCCGTCAGCGTTGAGCCGTGATCCACATCGGCCACCGACATAACCCCAAGCGCACGGCCCGTATTCTGACATGGAAATTGCGGAACACAAGCTAAGCTCATGAAATCATGAGCAGTGACGCTAAGGGATTACAATGGCGACATGCAGGTCACCATCGTTCCCGTCACACCCTTCCAGCAGAACTGCTCGGTGATCTGGAGCGAGCGCAATCGCGTGGGCGCCGTCATCGACCCGGGCGGTGATCTCGAGCAGATACTCGAAGTGATCCGGGATAACGAAGTCCATCCCGCCAGGATCCTGCTCACGCACGCGCACATCGACCATGCCGGCGGCACTGCCCGCCTCGCCCGCGAACTCGCAGTGCCGATCGAGGGTCCGCATCCGGGCGATCAGTACTGGATCGACCGGCTCGCCGAGCAGGGCCGGATGTTCGGCCTGTCCTCGGACGGGCCGTTCACGCCTGACCGCTGGCTCGACCAGGGCGATGTGGTCGAGGTTGGCGACGAGCGCCTCGAGGTCTGCCACTGCCCGGGCCACACGCCGGGGCACGTCGTGTTCTTCCATCGCGGCGCGCGGATCGCCTTCGTCGGCGACGTGCTGTTCGCCGGATCCATCGGCCGCACGGATTTCCCCGGGGGCGACTACGACACGCTGATCCGCTCCATCACCGGGCGGCTCTGGCCGCTCGGCGACGACGTCACCTTCGTGCCCGGGCACGGCCCGACGTCGACCTTCGGGCAGGAACGCCAGACCAACCCGTTCGTCGGCGACCGGGTGCTGCAGCGCGCGTGACCGGTGGCTCCCCCGCCCCGCTGACCCGGGCACGGCGGCACACGCCGCCGCGCCCGGACCCTGATCAGATCACTGCGCCTCGCTGAGCGGGATGCCGAGCGCGCGGGCAACGCCTGCGCCGTAGGCCGGATCGGCCTTCAGGCAGTTACGGATGTGGCGCACCTGGATCTCGCGTGGCGCCGCTCCGATGGAACCCGCGGTGTTGTTGAACAATGCCTGCTTCTGACCCGCATCCATGAGTCGGAACAGCGCCCCGGGCTGCGAGTAATAGTCCGCATCTTCACGGTGGTTCCAGTGGTCAGCCGCGCCAGCGAGCGCCAGCGGCGGCTCGCGGAAGTCGGGCTGCTCCTGCCACTCGCCGTAGCTGTTCGGCTCGTAGCCGAGCGTGCCACCGTGATTGCCGTCCACCCGCATCTGGCCGTCGCGGTGATAGCTGTGCACCGGGCAACGCGCGGCGTTCACCGGGATGAGATGGTGATTCACACCCAGGCGGTAGCGCTGCGCATCACCGTAGGAGAACAGCCGGCCCTGCAGCATCCGGTCCGGCGAGAAGCCGATGCCCGGCACAATGTTCGCCGGATTGAAGGCCGACTGCTCGACCTCCGCGAAGAAATTCTCCGGGTTGCGGTTCAACTCCATCACGCCGACCTCGATCAGCGGATAGTCCTTGTGCGGCCAGACCTTGGTCAGGTCGAAGGGGTGGTACGCCACCTTCGCCGCATCGGCCTCCGGCATGACCTGCACGTGGAGCGTCCAGCGCGGAAAGTCGCGCTTCTCGATGCTCTCGTAGAGGTCGCGCTGGTGGCTCTCGCGGTCCTTGCCGATCAGCGCCTCCGCCTCGGCGTCCGTCAGGTTGCGGATGCCCTGCTGTGACTTGAGGTGGAACTTCACCCAGTACCGCTCGTTCTTCGCGTTGATGAAGCTGAACGTGTGGCTGCCGAAGCCGTGCATGTGCCGGTAGGTCGCCGGGATGCCACGGTCGCTCATGACGATGGTCACCTGGTGCAACGCCTCGGGCAGCGAGGTCCAGAAATCCCAGTTGTTGCGCGCACTGCGCATGTTGGTGCGCGGATCGCGCTTGACCGCGTGGTTCAGATCCGGGAACTTGAGCGGATCGCGCAGGAAGAATACCGGAGTGTTGTTGCCGACGAGATCCCAGTTACCCTCCTCGGTATAGAACTTCACCGCGAAGCCGCGAATATCCCGCTCGGCATCCGCTGCGCCGCGCTCGCCCGCCACGGTCGTGAACCGGGCGAAAAGATCGGTCTTCTTGCCCACCCTGGAGAAGATCTTCGCCCGCGTGTACTTCGTGATGTCGTGGGTCACGGTAAAGGTGCCGTAGGCGCCGGAACCCTTGGCGTGCATGCGCCGCTCCGGGATCACCTCGCGATCGAAGTGCGCCAGCTTCTCGAGGAACCAGACATCCTGGAGCAGCTGTGGCCCCCGCGACCCGGCAGTCAGCACGTTCTGGTTGTCGGCGACCGGGCAGCCGCCGTTGGTGGTAAGTTTCTTGCTCACGTCGATGCTCCTTGCCTCGCTTGAATGGCTGCCAGTGCAGCCGTAGTACCGCGTCCCGTGGATGGAATAGCGCTCCCCGGGTCCGTCGTTCGTTGGGGTGACTCTAGGTGTGCCCTGCACGATTCGTCCAACAGAATAATCTGCTGAATGTAATCGCTTCTTCAGATCGTTGTTCCCGGCGCCGGCGTTGCTGCCACCCGCCCGCGTTCCTGCGGGGATCGCCGCAGGCAGGCTCCACCCTACCCACTCACCGCCAGCGCGGCAACCAGCGCACCGCCTGCATCCTGGCGAGGTGCCAGAAGTTGTTCGCCGTCCAGTACAACACCATGCCGGCCGGGAACGTGTAGAACAGCAGGAAGAAACCGCCCGCCATGAGGTAGAGCTGGCGCTGTTGCCGGCGCAGGAGCTCGGGCGAAAGCGAGGCGTCACGCTGGGTAAGCGCGGAAAGAATCGTCAGGGCGGTCATGACCAGCGGCAACAGGTTGAAGTCGCCGCCGAAGAACGGCAGCGCGAACGGCAGTGGCGCGAAGCGGTCCGGCGCCGCGAGGTCCGCGATCCACAGAAACCGCTCGCCCGAGAGCGCGTAGTTGTCGGCGAGCATGTCGAAGGCCGCAATGAACATCGGCACCTGGATGGCGAAGCCGGCCAGGCTCTTCAGCGTAAACAGCGGGTGCACGCCCTCGTCGCGGTACGCTGCCAGCGTGCGCCGGTGCGCCTCCTCGCCGCGGTACTCGCGCCGGATCGCGGCCAGCCGTGGCTGGATCCGGCTCTGCGCCCGGTTGACCTCCTGCTGCCAGCGGTCCGCGATGCGGGTCAGCGGCAACAGGATGAGCTTCACGGCAAGCGACAGCAGGACGATCGCCAACCCCGGGCTCGCGACCCAGCGGCTGATGAGACCGAGCAGGGCCAGCAGCCCGAAGCACAGCCAGCGCAGCGGCTCCCACAGCGATGCGAACAACATCTGCGTGAGCTCCGGTGCGGCCACGCGCAGCGATTTCCACTCGATCGGCCCGGCGTGGAAGGTGAGTTGCAGCGCACCGGCAGGAGCAAGCCAGGCGATCGCCCGCTCGTTCCAGCCGGGTGTGCCGATCAGCACCGGCGCCTCGGCCTCGCTGCGCGCGAGCCAGGCCCAGAACCGCGAGCGCACGCCGAGCCACACGCCCGCTGCCGCGGTGGCGCGGATGGTCTCGCCCTCCTCCGCATCAAGCCTCTCCTGCCCGTCTGCCGTGACCCGCACGGCCTCGACGTCGGAAAAACTCGCGCCGAAACCGGGCAACTGCGGCGGAATGAAACCGGCGCCGGTCGACAAACGCACGCCGGCGCCGGGCAACGACTGCCACTGGACCCGCAGCTCCTGCGCGGTTTTGGACAACACGTAGCGTTGCACCAGCACCCGCCCGTCGACGGGCTCGATCGCGGTGAGGACCGCCGTGACAGCAGCCTCCGTCTCGACCAGCTCGGCGCGGTAGGCAAGCGTGGCGAGCCGCGCCGCCCCGCTGCCTTCATCGGCAGTCCAGCTCAGAGCGCCCTCGTCCGGGCCGACCAGCACCCGGCGCCCCGCCGTCTCACTCGCGCAGGGTGCATCGCAGCTCAGCCAGTACACGGGCAGGCCGCCATCGGTGGCAATGCGCAGTACCTGGCGCGGAGCGCGCAATTCGACATCCGCCAGAGCGCCCGACACGGCGAACAGCGCAACGAGGCCCGCACGGCACGCGGCTCTCGAATGCTTCGCCCGGCCCATCAGCGATAGAAGCGGCGCATGTCGCGCAACGCCGCCTCGACCACGCGGGGATCGATGCTCGCGCCGGCAACCGGGCGATAGTCGGGGCCAAGCACCTCCACGAAACCGCCCGGATGGGTGACGATGACGCGATCGGGCATGACGATCGCATGCGAGTTGTAGCTGCCCGCAATGATCCAGTCCCAATCCTGGCCGGCGAACAGGTTGCGGCCGACCGCGTAATCGGCCGGCGGGCTGGTGCAGCCAAAGGCGTCCTCGAGGAGCGTCACCGGCACGTCGAAGTGCGAGCTGCGGTGGCGGTACACCGCCGCCGGCGACCGGCCGGGCCAGCGCAGCACCAGCGTCGCGCGCAGCTGCGCGGGACTGAAGTCGCTGGCGTGGCCGAGGTAGCCGAGCCCGTTGTCGTCGAACTCGTAGCCGTGGTCACTGGCGACCACGATTATGGTGTTGTCGAGCAGGTTGCGCGCACGCAGGTCGCCGACCACGCGCCCGAGTTCCCCGTCCACCAGTTGCATTGCACGGCGGTACTGTCGCCAGGCCGTTGCAACCTCCGGGCTCGCCGTGAAACGCTCGTCCAGCGGCAGCGGCCCACCCGGGTCCGCGCCCATCTGGCCCATCGGCGGGGCGTAATAAAGGAAGCCGAAGAACGGCCGCGTTGAGTCGTGCGCAGCAAGCCAGGCGAGCCAGCCATCGGTCACCGCGATATTGCGCCCGATCGCATCGAGGTCGCGCCGCTCGCCGGGAAGCCCGGGAACGCCCGCAAACACGGTGCGGCCGATGTCGGCCGGCGCGCTGAATCCCGGCGCGGCAAACAATCCGGACTGGTAGCCGTGTCGCTGCAATTCCTGCAGCAGCAGCGGCGGCTGCTGCACGCCGTAGAACGCCTCCAGATAGCTCGCCGGCAGGCCGAAGAACAGCGTGAATATGCCCGCCCGCGAGGAGTTGCCGCCGCTCCAGTGATTGGCGAAGGTCGTGCCTTGTTCAGCCAGCGCGACCAGGTTGGGCGTCAGCCCGGGGTGCACCGCGTCCGGCCTCAGCGCATCGATCAGCACCACCAGCAGGTTCGGCGGCGACTCGCCCGGCGCGCAGCGCAGCGGCTGCAACGGGTAGGCGAGTTGCCCGCCGCCCTCGGCTCCCGCGCGGCGCAACAGCCGCGCCCGCTCGACCGCAGCCGCATCCACGAGGCCCAGTCGCGCCAGGCTACGCTTGGCGTGGATGGGAAAGTACGCAGGCAGATAGCGGGTGAGCTGGGTCACCGGCGTGTAACCGATCGCATCGGCCCAGATGTGCATCCCCTGGCTGCCGATCCAGGCGAGACCGAGCACCAGGGCAAGCCCCCGGCCACCGCGCGCCGGGGCCGCCTCCACCCAGCGCCACACGGTGCCGGCGAGCAGCCCCTCGAAGGCGAGCGCAGTCACCGCGATGATGCCAACCAGTACCCAGGTTGCGGGCTCGAACAGGACTGCGGTCAGTGGCGTCAGGTGGTAACGCTGCTCGGCGAAGACGTTGCCGTCGACAACCAACAGCGTCAGCACCAGGGCCATGAGCAGTGCTGCCACTGCGCTGACCCAGGCACGAGCGCCCGTGACGAGCGCCAGCGGCACGACGACCAGCACGATTGGCAGCGCGGCCAGCAGCGAGAAGTGACCCACGACGGCGAGCACCGTGTAGACGATGCCGAGCGGGTCGGCACCCCCGGGGTAGGACCACAGGAATCGCAGGCCTGCGACCGCGAACCCCGCCGCGTTGGCCGCCGCGAACCAGCCGGCCCAGCGCAATAATTGCCGCCGGCTCGCCACGTTCACCCGTTCAGCGGCCTGCCGCCGGAATCTCGGCGCCGGCCGCAATCTCCGCGGCGATCGCGGCCACCGCACGTGCGCCCGCCTCGCCGCTATGCCCGAGGTTGTAGATCCAGTCGCGGCGCAGTGCGGCGACCTGGCTGCGGAAGCGTTCGGGATCGCGCAGCAGCGCGCGTATGACCTGCGGGGCCTCGTCGATCCGTCCCGGGGACAGCAACGCGCCGATCTTCTCCCGCACCAGCGACTCGAACGGCTCGATGCCGAGTTCCGGCCAGGTGTTGTTGCGGCTCTTCGGCGGCAGGTCGATGTAGAGCACCGGCTTCTCGAGGCCCATGCCGTAGTCCTGTCCTGCGCCCGACCACTCGGTGATCATGACGTGGGAATCGTAGAGCGAGTCGCTTTCGCCCATCTGCTCCACGAGACGAAAACGCGGATGCTCGCCGTGGCGCTGCGTAATCCGGTCGATGACCTCGGGCGTCTGCCAGCGCGTCTGGAAATGCGGGCGCAGCGTGAGGCGAAAACCTGCCGCCAGGATCGCCGTGACGAGCTCCAGGCCGCAGACATTGAGAATGGTCTCCTCGCCCCAGGACGGCGCCAGCAGCACGTGCACGTCGGCATCGGCACCGACCGGCGGCGGTGGGCGGCGCTCGGCGATCAGCTGCTCGATGCGGTGGTAGCCATGCGGTATCAGCCGCTTCGGCTTCAGGCCCTTCATTTCCTCGCGCCGCCGGATCTCGCGCATCTGGTGCGGCCCGGCACAGAGGATGGTGTCGTAGTGGTCGAAGGAGTTCTCGTGATCGGCCATGTGCGTGCTGATCAGCGAGTGGAACATGTAGACATAGTGGACCGGGTGGACGGAGCGCTTGAGGTCGAAGTTGCCGAGATCGAGCATCTGGGTCAGCAGCACGTCGGCGTCGAGTGACTGGAAGAACCAGATGCGCATCAGGCCGCGGCCGATGCAGCAGGGCAGGATGCGCGGATTGCCCTGGTTCAGGCCCGGATCGGCCGGGTCGGAGGACACGTAGCAGATGGTGGCGCCAATCACTCCCGTGAGGTAGTCGACGACCGGCCGGAAGTGATGCCAGTCCTGCCCGCTCTCGGCATAGAGCACGACACGCCGTTGCGCGCGCGGCAATGCGCTGAAGCGCCGGTAGGCGCGCAACTCGCGCAGGAAGCGCACCAGGCGCGCGCTCATGGTGCGAGCACCAGCGCCCCCACGGACGCGTCTGCCTGCGACTGCAGTCGGCGGCGCGACAGGGCCTCAGTCCGCTCCCGGCGCCTGGCCGAACTGCTCGTCCTGCTGGTCAGGTTTGCGCGGCTGATCACGCCGATCATCGCGCCGGAACAGGCCACGGAGCTTGTACCAGAAGGTCTTGACCGCCAGCCCGGCCGTGAAAAACATGCCGACGATCGCGCTGAGGATCATGCTGCCGGTGCTCGGATCGAGGTAGGCCCATGCCTCGGGAGCGACCAGCCCCAGTGACAGCAATACACCCGGCATCCACACCGCCGCCTTTGCGCGCCTCATTTGACCTCTCCCGGGACTGAAGCCCCGCTCTTCGTCGCCTGACGGACATTATTCTGACCGAGACCCACCACCGGAGGGAAGCTCCCGGTCGAGTGCCGCTACGCGCGGATAGACCTCGTCGCGGACGCGTCGCAGGTGTGTGGCATCGTCGATTTCGCCCCACAGGAGATCGGCCACCAGCACGCAATCCACCGGTTGCTCGCGCGCTGCCGCTACGAGGCAATCGGTCTCGTAGTCGATCATCAGGGTACGTGCAACCCCGGTCGCGGCGATGCGCAGCATCCGCTCGAAGAGCTCGCGCGAAATCCGGCTGATGCCAACCAGTTCGCCGGCCACCCCCGGCCCGAGCTGCGCGCGGTCTTTCGACATGGCAACCAGGCGCCCGTGGCTTGCCTCGACGAACCCCTCGTCGCCGGCCCCGGTAGGGCCCGACAGCAGGATCGCATCCGCGGCCGGCTGCCCGAGCAGTACGGACAGGGCACGCGGCTCGTAGACCAGGTCGGACTCCAGCAGCAGGAACGGGCCGCGCGTGACCGTCGCCGCGCGGGCAAGCGAGTACATGCTGCCGGAGCGGGCGAACTCCGGATTGTGGACCGTGCGTACCGGCAGCTTGCTGATGCGCGCGAGTTCGTCGTAGTGGGCAGCCGCATAACCGGTGACCACGATCACCTCCTCGATGCCGCAGGCCGCCAGCCGCCCGATGGACTCCTCGACGATGCTGCGCTCACCGAGGCGCATGCAGCCCTTGGGGCGGTCGGCGAGTTCAGTACGCAATCGCGTGCCTTGCCCCGCAGCGAGGATGACGGCGGTATTCATCCGCGGCGGCCGCCGAGGATCGTGGCCAGCGCGCCACACAGCTCCTCGATCTCCTGCTCCTCGATGTCGCCCATGTGCGCGATGCGGAACACTTCCGGCGAGAGGTGGCCCTGGCCGGCATAGATCACGAAGCCGCGACGCTTGAGCGCGTCGTGCAGTCGCCGGTAGCCCAGCCCGGCCGGCAACCGGTACGAGCACAGCACCGAGGAGTACTCGGACGGCGCAAGCAGCGGGCTGACCCCATGGCGCAACAGCTCCGCCTGGATGCGCGCCGCGCGCGCGCGGAACAACGCGCGGCGCGCGAGCCACCCGCCCTGCTCGCGGTGTTCTGCCAGCGCTTCGCGCAGGGCAAAGGCGACCTGCACCGCCTGCGTGAAGGGCGAGAAGCCGTCGGCATGCTGCGCGCGGTGGTAGGCATGCAGGTCGAGGTAGACACTGCGCGCTTGCGCGGGATGTGCCCATGCCTCACGCCGGGCGAGCACGAAGGACAGCCCCGGGGCCGCGTGCAGGCACTTGTTGGCGGTGCCGGCGATCGCGTCGATGTTCCAGTCGCGCCCGGCGATCTGCTCGGCACCGAAGCTGCTGACCGCATCGACCAGCAGGCGTACCCCCCAGGCGTGGCAGACACGCCCGATGGTCTGCAGATCGTTGAGCCGGCCCGTCGTGGTCTCGTGGTGCACGACGGCCACGTGGGAGATCGTGCGGTCGGCCGCGAGCGCCTGCTCGAGCGCGGGAATCGGGACTGCCGCCGTCCCCTCCTGCGCGATGACGCGCAGCGGCCTGCCGTGCGCCGCGAGCATCCGCGCCATGCGTTCGCCGTACACGCCGTTGACGAGCACCAGCGTGCGCTGGCGCTCCGGCGCGAACGTCGCAAGCATCGCCTCCACCGCGGCGGTGCCGGAACCGGTGAGCAGCACGGACTCGAAATCATCGGTGAGTTCCGGGTGCACCTTTGCGAGCGCGTCATTGATCTCCTGCACCAGGGCGGCGAATTCGGGCTCGCGATGGCACCAGTCGCCGGCAGTAAGCGCGCGGCGTACGCGCGCGGTCAGCGTGACCGGGCCGGGATTGAGGAGGATCGTCCGGCGCTGCTGCGCCTTATCAGCGAAATTCATGCCACACGACCCGCGCTACCGGCGTGCACCGGCATTGCCAGAAATCCCGAACGAACCGGCCGCATCAGCGCGGCTCTGCCGCCGGAGAAAACCGGTACCGCACACCCTCGGCCGCCAGTTGCAGCATCAGCCCGCCGCGCACCCGGCTGAAGATGGCCACGTCGCTGCTGAATGCGGCATCGGCGGAAGCGCCAGTCCACGGTGCCGCGGCCGATGCTCGCCCGCCGAATTCCCCCCGTCCGGCAACCGGTCCGAGGTTGTCCGACTTGACGAACAGATCCACTGCGTCGCAGGTCCGGAAGAATATGAGCTGGCTGTGGGCCTCGCCACCGGCCTGCAGGCCGAGCGACACCGCCGACTGGGAGATCTCGCCGGCCATCCGGTCTTCCACGATCAGCACGCCGCGCCCCCAGGCGACGCCGGCACCGAGCCCGACGTGAATGATGCGCGGGAATACGGCCACGGCACAGGCGTCGGCAAAAAACGGCTCGAGCCCCGGCACAGCCGCGCGCCACTCGGCCATTGTCCGCGCAGAGGCCACCTGCAGCGCATCGGCCGGATCAGGCTCCCAGGCGGCCAGCGCAGCAGGCGCCTGCGCGATCAGCAGCAGCGCCGCCAGCCAGGATTTCATCGCAGGCACTCCAGGTGCAGGGTGACCCAGTCGGAGCCACCGGAGACTTCGCCGAGGATATCGGAACTTCCGAAGATCCCGGAGCGGTGGACGACGGTGACCCCGGCAAAACAATTGCGCACCAGCTTTGCCCTGGTGACCCGAGCGAGGGGAACGTCCGCCATGAACTCGAGATAGTTCAGGAGGTGCGAGGTGTTGCGGTCGCGCTCGGCCTGCTTGATCCGCTCAACGGCCGGCACCGACTCTGCATAGGACACGCCGAAGCCGAAACCATAGCGAAACGCCAGCTCGTCAGACCAGGGCAGATAGCCTTTGCCCACCGCCATGACGTAGCCGGTGTAGTTCCAGAAGTCGTCCTGGTAGTCATGCTCGAAGTGACGGAACAGCGCCAGCTTGCCGTAGAAATCCACCCGTGGCCCGCCCATCAGGAGTTTGCCGAGCGTCAGGCCCGCGATGTCGGTGTTGGCCTTGTCGCTGCGATTCCATTGTCCGGCCATGAGGTAGGGAAAGATGTTCTCACGGGCAGCGTAGCCCGCATTGATACGCCAGGACCATTCGCCTTCGCGCCCCGCCGGCCGGCGCTTCGGCTTGTGCGTGTTGCCGAACAGGTAGCCGGCCCCCACGAAGGCCGTGGTCAGCACATCTTCTTCCACGATGGGGCTGTCCTGGATGGAACTGCCCAGGGTCTCGAATCCCGTGTTTCCGAACAGGAAGATGTGGTCGGTCAGCTGGTACCACAGGTTGAGGCCGAAGCTGAAATTGCGCGCGTTGCCGGGATCGTACGCCGGGCGCGTCTCGGTGGCTTCTGCCTCGCTGACACCGTAGTAGTAACCCGTCAGGTCGTCGTTCTGGAAGGTGAGCCCGACAAATGGCGACAGCATCCAGCTACCCACGTCCCAGCGGTAGCGGTAGGTCAGGTTGAACTCCTCGCCCTCGTGGCGATCGCGCAGGTCCGTCACCCAGTCGCCCTCGATCTCGCCCCAGGCGCCGCGCCACTGGATCGCGACGCCGCCATCGACAGTCTGGTCGCGCTCCTCAAGGCCCGCCAACTGGTCGCTTTCATCGGGGTCGAGGCGCGTGAAGCGATAGCGCGCCAGCGCACTGACAGAGAACGTGTCGTTACGGAACAGGTGCGCTCCGAACTCGGTGCCGTGCGCGTAAAGGAAACGGCCCTCGTACAGGTACAGCGGCACGAGATCGACAAAGACCTCGTCGCCCGCATACGGGCCGGTGCCGGTCCGCAGGCCGCCGCCCAGGGCCGGAGTACCCGGCGGAGCGTCGATGATCGGGATGCGGGCGACATCGGTGGCCGCCGCCGTGCCCGCCGCGGCGAGACAGGCAGCGAAACCCAGCGACCTGATGGCGGCTGCCGCGTGCACACCGACCCCCCAGCGGATCACGAGCGGACCGCGTGCGCTATGCCAACAACCATGGGCGCCAGTCTGCCAGCGAGGCCGCTGCTGCGCCACTCCCGGCGGAACAGGCAGATGCGGCCAGGCTCCGTTCATCACGGGTCACGTCGCGGCGCCTACATCTCGTGGCGCGGCCCGAGATAACCGCGCAACCGGGCAGCCACTTCGGCGGGCGTCAGCGTCGGGCGCGGCAGATCCGCCGTGACGCCGGCACGAATCGGCACGTAGATGAAGCGCAGCCCCGGGATACGCCAGTCGACGAACTCCCGCAGTTCGTCCGGATCGCTTGCCGCCAGCACCCGCGGGTAACCGCTCGCCGCGACGAGCGCCCGAAAATCCACGTTGGGCGCGACCGTCGCCTGGCCGCCGGTGGACTCGTGCATGCCATTGTCGAGCAGGATATGGACAAGATTCACGGGCCGCTCATTGCCGATCGTCGCGAGCACACCGAGACGCATCAGGAGCGCGCCGTCGCCGTCGATCACCACGACGCGCTTTTCCGGTCGGGCCACCGCGAGGCCGAGCCCGAGGCTCGCGGCGCAGCCCATCGACCCGACCATGTACAGCTGGCAGGGACGATCCCCCAGAGCGTACAGCTCCCGCCCGGTGTAACCGGTGGCCGCGATCGCGACGTCTTCGTTGTGCAGCACCATCTGGATCGCCCCGAGCATCTGGCGGCGAGTCGCGTTGGCCCTGGCCTCCATGGGTGAGCTGGCGCGCCGCCGCGGTTCGCGCGGCGCCGGCGGCGGGATGTGCGAGTCGGCCACGCTGCCCTTGCGCATGACCAGCGCAAACGGCCGCTGCTCGTCGTTCATGCAGGCGCAGGCGCGATCGAGCGTCGGCCCGATCGCGTCCGGCGTCGTAGGGAATTCCGCCCAGGGTATGCCCATCAGCTCGAGCATCCGCGGCGTGATCTGCCCCATCAGTTCGTGCTGCGGCTCGTCAGCGGCACCGCCGGGCTCACCGCGCCAGGTCACGATGAGCAGCACGGGTATGCGGAAGGTCCAGGTGAGCGACGTCAGCGGATTGACCGCATTGCCGAGCCCGGAATTCTGGAACATCGCGATGCTCGGCAGACCGCCGAGCGCCGCGCCGGCGGCGATCGCCACCGCATCGCCCTCGTTGGCGGCGCCGATGTAACGCAGTCGCCGCTCAGTCGGCTGCGCCAGGCCGGCGAATGAAACCGGCGCCGCTGCCGCGGCGCGGCTCGCCACGTAGTTTATGAAAGGCGTGAGGTAGGAACACGGCACGCCCGTGTAGAGGCCGAAGCCGCGCTCGCGCGCCGCTTCGATGAACTGCCCGGCGTCGATCACGTAAAGCGCCCCGCCTGCAGCACGTCGGCGAGGCTGTCCACGTCGAGCCAGTGGCCGGTCGTATAGACGACGCGGATCCGCTCGCCGCGCTCGACCAGTTCGGTGAGCAGGTGATGCAGTTTGGCGCAGCGGTTGGCGGGGTCCTGCGCCATCGCGGCGACCACGGCGCGCAGGCGTGGCAGCGCGCGGGCACTCACCTTGAGAAAGCCCATCCACTCGCCGTGGCAATCGCCTTCGGCAAGGTCCTCCGCGCAGCGGCGCAGAAAGATCTCGCGGTAGAACGCCTGGCGGGAATGCGGTTCGCTGCAGGCGACATAGTCGGCCGCGCGACTGCGGTTCACCGACTCGCGCCAGTCGGTATCGACGACGATCACGAAGTCGTCCACCGGCTCGGCCAGGTGGTCGATGATGTAGCGGCGGAAAATCACGTCGCCATAGGAAATGTAGAGATCGCTGCCGTCATCCGGATCGGCGGCCAGCGCGAGCGCGAGCGAGCGCAGCTCGCCACTCGCCGCGTACTCGGCATTGTCCACGTAGCCGAGGCCCGGCAGGTCGATCACCTGCGGCAGGTAGCCACGGACCACCGTGATGCGCTTGATTCCGGCGGCGTTGTAGGCGGCGACGATGTGCGCCAGCAACGGCTGGCCGCGGATCTCGACCATCGCCTTCGGCCGGTCGGCAGTAAGCTCTCCGAGCGCGGAGCCGCGCGACGCGGCCAGCACGATCACGCGCGCATCCTTGCCCTGGCGCGGCAGGTAGCGCTCCTCGGCTTCCTGCAGCTCCGAGGCGCCCTGCAACCGGAATATCTCCTTCACCGGCGCGATGCGGTCTTCGATCGAGCGCAGGTTCTGCTCGCGCGCCAGCGTCGCCGCGCACTGCTGCATGGCCGGGATCGCGGCACGCAACAGGTGATTGGCCCAGATCGCGATGGAGAATCCGGCCTCGCGCAGGACTTCCGTCGGCGTCGCGTAGTACTTGGTCGGCACGATCACCACCGGGCTGCGGTCGGCCCACTCGCGCTTGAAGGCCAGCACCTCCTTCGGCGAGGCGAGTGCGCTGTGGATCAGGATTCCATCGGCGCCAGCAGCATGGTAGGCCTCCGCGCGCCGCAGCGCCTCACCGAGCCCCCAGCCGGCAATGAATGCCTCGACCCGGGTGATGATCGAGAAGTCGTCGTCGCGTTGCGCATCCTTGCCGGCCTTGATCCGGCTGCAGAACTCGTCGATTTCGGCCAACTGCTGCTTCTCGCCGTCGATGAAGCTGTTGGTCTTCGGGTACAGCTTGTCTTCGATGCACACGGCGGCAATGCCGCGCTGCTCGAGCTTGCGCACGAGGCGCCGCACGTTGTTGAAGTTGCCGTAGCCGGTATCCCCGTCGAGCAGGATCGGCACGGTGGTCGCGTCCACCATGAACTCCAGCATCTCCAGGACCTGCGTCCAGGAGGCCTCGTTGCTGTCGCGCACGCCGTATTGCGCCGACATGCACAGGCCGCCGGCCCACAGTCCCTGGAAACCCGCCTCCTCGGCGATGCGCGCGCTCACGCCGTTGTGCGCTTCCAGCAGGAACTCCAGCTGCGGACTGGCGAGCAGCTGGCGAAAGCGCGTCGTCCTGCGCTGTCGCGCGGGGACCACGGACACCTGCACCAGCGATACCGGCCGCTCCGCGCGACCCGGCGGCGCGTGGCCGGTAGCGGTCGCGGGAGCCGACTCGCCTTCCGTTCCGTCGTTTGCGCTCATACGCGGTAGCGATATTCCCGGCCCGCTTCGCGCTCGATGTCCGGCGGATAGCTCGCGCGCTTGTCGGCATAGTACTGCGACAGGTGGTTCCCCTCGCAGGCACGGTTATAGGTGTAATACAGCACGCGCCGCGCCTCGGCGGTGCGGTTCGGCGCGGAACGGTGCGGAATGAAGGAATCGAAGAACACCACGTCCCCGGGCTCCGCCTCGATGTGGGTCCAGCAGACCCCGGCGAGCTGTGCAGCCGTCAGCGGCTCCCACTCCTGGCCGATGAGCTGATGGGAGCCGTGAAAATCCGCCGCCATCTCGAGGCAGCCGTTGGCCACCGTCGCGCGATCGACGGCCACCAGCGCCGTGATGTGCAGGCGCGCGTAGCGCGACCAGCCGGCCTGCACGTCCTGGTGCGCCTCGAAGCCGCCGCCGCCCGGCAGCTTGAAGTTGATCTTGTCCTTGAACAGCACCACCGGCTCACCGAGCAACTGTGCACAGCACCCCGCGAGTTCCGCGCCGCTCGCGAGCGCCTGAAAGCCGGCGTGGTACGGCAGCACGTTCTCCATGCGGTTGAGGATGCGAGCGCCGGGGGCGCTGGTCTCGAAATACATCATGTGGCGCCCTGCAGTTTCCGGCCAGCGCTGCACCTCGTCGGTCCACTGCCGGACCCGCTCGACCGCAGCCGGCGCAAACAGCTGGCGGACGACCAGGTACCCGTTGCGCCTGAACGTCTGGACCTGGGATGGAGTCAGCAGTCCGGGCAAGGCGTCAGTTCTGGCAGTAAACTGCACTTGATGTTTATCCTTTAACTTATTGTTTATCAGGATGTTCTATCTGCAGTCCAAACCAGCGATAGAGCACGGCGGACTCCAGCGGCGACAGGTCGAATCGTTGCGATGCTTCTTCGATCGAACCGGCCGTGCGCTGCGGCTGCTCAGCAAGCCAGAACATCGCACGCCGCAGCGCTTCGCTCTCCGGAAGCAGGCCTCCCGCGTTCACACGCGCGATTGTCCGCTGCCGGACGGTGCGCCGCAATGGCCACAACCGCCGCCCGCATCTCGCTGACGGTGCCGCTCAGCGGTACCTGTCCCCTTCGCGCAGCATCGCCTCGGTGCCGATCAGATCGTTGAGCGCGGGAAAGTCGAGCATGCGATCGAGCATCTTGCGGGTCGTGCCGTCGCGGCTGAGCGTCGCGAGATATTCGGTCGCGGCGTGGCCAATCACGCGCACCATCGCGCCAGGGAAGATCGCCAGCCGGAAACCCAGGCGGCTGAGTTCCTCGATCGACAACAGCGGACTGCGGCCGCCTTCCACCATATTGGCGAGCAGCGGCACCCGGCCGCCCAGCTCGCGACCGACGCGCTCAAACTGTTCCACCGTGCGCAGCGCCTCGACGAACAGCACGTCGGCCCCGGCCTGCGCGTAGGCATGTGCCCGCTCGAGCCCCGCCTCGAAACCATCCACGGCGATGGCATCGGTACGCGCCACGATGGCGGTATCGGCATCGCGACGCGCATCCTGTGCAGCGCGGATCTTGCCAAGCATTTCCTCGCGCGTGACCAGCGTCTTGCCGTCGAGATGTCCGCAACGCTTCGGCATGGTCTGGTCTTCGAGCTGGATCGCAGAAGCCCCCATGCGCTCGAGCAGGCGCACGGTGCGCTGCACGTTGAGCGCGTTGCCGAAACCATTGTCGCCGTCCACGATCAACGGCAGTTCGACCCGCTCGCGGATTGCCGCGACCACACCCGCCACCTCGCTGAGCGTGGTCAGTCCGATATCCGGCCGGCCGATGCGGGTGAAGGCGATACTCGCGCCGCTGACGTAGGCGCAGCCGAAACCCGCCCGCTCCACCAGCAGCGCGGTCAGGGCGTCATAACAGCCGGGGGCGATGAAGGCCGGGCCGGCGAGCAACTCCCGCAGGCGACGTGCATGTGACATCAGCGTGGCTCCCGCGACGGCATGGTGAGCCGCCGTTTCAGGTAGGGCATCAGGCCACCGGCGGCGACCATATCCATCAGGTGTTCCGGGATGGCGGCCACCGTGTACTCGAGACGGCGTGTGCGGTTGCGGATCCGGCCCGTGAACGGCTCGACCTCGAGTTCGTCGCCGACAAGGACCTCGGCGGCAGCGGGAAAGACCAGCGCCGGCAATCCAAAATTCAGCGCATTGCGGTAGAAGATGCGCCCGAAGGACACTGCCAGCACGGCACCGACGCCGAGGTGGGTCAGCACCATCGCCGCCTGTTCGCGCGCCGAGCCGACGCCGAACCGCTGGCCGCCCACCACGATGTCGCCGGCACGGACCTCGCGTGCGAAGCGCGGATCGATGGCCTCCAGGCAGTGCTGCGCCATCTCCGCCAGCGGCGCCTTGAAGTACCGGCCGGGCGCCATGACGTCGGTATCGACATCGTCGCCGAAGACCCAGGCGCGTCCGCTGATGGTGTTCATCCGAGAAACTCGCGCGGATCGGCGATGCGGCCGGCAATTGCGGAGGCGGCTACCGTGTAGGGCGAGGCCAGATACACCTGCGCCGAATCCGCGCCCATGCGGCCGCGGAAGTTGCGGTTGGTGGAGGAGATGCAGACTTCGTCCTCCGCGAGCACGCCCGCGCCGAGCGCGGCGCAGGCACCGCAGCCCGTCGGCAACAGCGTCGCGCCCGCGGCGCTGAGCGTCGAGAGCGTGCCGTCGGCCGCAGCCTCCGCCCAGATGCGCTGGGAGGACGGCGCCACGAGCAGGCGCACGCCCGGCGCCACCCGGCGGCCGCGCAGGACCTCGGCGACCTTGTGCAGATCCTCGATCTTGGCGCCCATGCACGAACCGATGTAGCCCTGGTCAATGGCGATGGCGGGCAACTCCGTCACGGGCCGGGCATTCGCCGGGGAGTGCGGCAGCGCCACCTGCGGCGCCAGCGCCGCCGCATCGTAGTCGCGCACCGCGAGGTACGCCGCCTCCGGGTCACTGCGCCAGGTGAGGGCATCGCCCGCCGGCTCACGCCCCGTGGCGCGGAGTGCCGCGAGCGTGGTGGCATCGGCTTCCACCAGCCCCGTCTCGGCACCGAGTTCGGCGGCCATGTTGCACAACACTGCGCGCTCGCCGATGGACATTGCCTGCACCGTGTCCCCGCCGTACTCGATCACGCGGAACGCGTTGTCCATGCCGAGGTCGCGACACAGCGTGAGCATGAGGTCCTTGCCCGTCACGCCGCGGGCAAAGCGGCCCGACCAGTTCACGCGGACGGTTTCCGGCACCGGGATCCAGATCTCGCCGGTGACCACGACGCCGGTCATCTCGATGGCGCCAAAGCCCATGACGCAGGCACCGTAGGCGCCGCCGTTACTCGAGTGCGAATCGCCGCCGCACACGAACATGCCAGGCTCGATCAGCCCCTCCTCCATCAGCAACACGTGGCCGATACCGCGCATGTCGAAGAAGCGGCGGATGCCGAACTCGCGGGCAAACTCGCGGGTGAGCCGGAGGATCGCCGCCGATTCGGCATCCACCGCCGGCACGAAGTGGTCCGTGACCAGGACGATGCGCTCCGGGTCCCACACCCCGGCGCCGAGTTCGGTCAGCCGCGGCCAGATCCGCCGCGGCCCGCCCGAATCGAGCAGCAGCGCAAGGTCCGCCCGGCAGATCACGATCTCGCCGGGCACGACCGCGGCCCGGCCCGCGGCCCTGGCGATGATCTTCTGCGCGAGCGTCGCTGCCACGAACGCGTCAGCCGTAGCAGCCTGCCAGGCGGCCGCGCAGCCGCGCGAGCGCCAGCACCGCGTCGAGCGCCGGAGTGCGCACGTTACGCAGACGCGCGAGTTCGGCCACCGCGCCGGCGATCGGATCGATCTCGATGCGACGTGCCGCGTCGAAATCCTGCAACATCGAAGTCTTGTGCAGTGCCAGCGGCCGCGTGACCTCCATCAACTGGCGCGGCTGCATCGGGATCTTCACGCCCAGCGACTGCGCGACGGCCGCCGTCTCGCCCATGATCGCCTGCAGGATGCCCGCGGTGCCGGAATCGTCGAGCATCTGGCCGAGCGTTGCGGCCGTGAGCACGCTCACGGGATGGTACGCGGCGTTCATCGAGAGCTTGGTCCACAGTTCCGTGCGGATGTCCTGGCGCACCGGCGCCTCGAGCCCGGCCGACTGCAGCAGCGCGCTGACGGCACGGACCCGCTCCGATACCGATCCGTCCGGCTCGCCGAGCGAGAAACGGCTGCCGTAGACGTGCTCGACGACCGCCGGCGCCGTCACCCGCGCGACCGGATACACCACGCAACCGAGCGCGTGCTCCGGCCCGATCATGCGCCAGAGCGCGCCGCGCGGATCGACGCTGGACAGCGTCGGGTTGATCCCGCCGGGCGCCGCCCGGAAGAAATACCACCACGGGAAGCCGTTGCCGACGGTCACGACCGCGGTCGCCGCTCCGAGCAGCGGTCGCAGCTCCGGGGCAACGGCCGGCAGGTCGTTTGACTTCACGGCCAGGAACAGCACGTCCTGCTGCCCCGCTTCCTGCGGACTGCCCACCGCGCGGATCTGCACCGTCTCGCGCTGGCCGCGCTCGACGAGGGTGAGGCCGCGGCTGCGGATCGTCTCGAGCTGCGCCCCGCGACAGATGCCCGTCACCCGCACGCCGGCCCTGGCGAGCCGCGCAGCGAGGAATCCACCGATGGCGCCGACGCCGAAGATGCAGGCAGTAGTCATCGGTGCTGTGCGTGTTCGCGGTGCACGCCGCTCCTACAGCAGGCCCGCGAGTTTCTTCGCCACCTGCTTCACGGCCGCCGGGTCGGCCTGGCTGACCTCGGCATAGTCGCTGAAGCGCTCCGGGATCTTGATGGTCGCATCGATGCCCATCTGCTCGGAGCTGGTCGGAAAACCCTGCGGCCCTTTCGGCGCTGACGGGTCGAGCACGAACGCCTGCCCGGACTTGTTCATGATGATGTCGCTCACCGGCTGCACGCGCGTCTGGATCGCCCACTCCACCGCACCGAGGTCATACGGGTTCACGTCGGGGCCGACCACCACCAGCAACTTGGCGGTGCGCGGCCAGCGCCCGGCGGCGCCCCAGGCCGCGTGCAGGACATACTTGCCGAACTCCGGATGCGGCTTGGCGGCGCCATCGACCGCGAGTTGGATCACGTAGGTCATGTTCGGCGTGACGACCGCGTCTTTCACCTCGGGGATCTTGCGCTGCAGGTCTGCCAGCAACTCTCCTTCCACCGGCATCAGCGCCATGTAGTTGTGGTCGAACGGCGGCATCATCTCGATCGTGCCGTACCACATCGGATCCCGGCGATGGGTGATGCAGGTGATGTCGAAGAGCGGGAAGACCTGGTGCTTGTCGTAGTAGCCCACCGAATTCGAATGCCAGCCGATGATGTCGGTCGGCACGTCCGGGCGGAACACACCCTCGATGACATACTCGGCGGTGGCCGGCACTTCGAGATCGACCGTCTCGCACTTGACCAGCTCCACCGGCGCGCCGCGCAGTGCGCCCGCGTAATCGTATTCGTCCATGCCGTAGGGAATACCCGTGGCCGCCGCGAGGTGCAAAGTCGGGTCCACCTGGCAGGCAAAGGCCACCTCGAGCGGCCGGCCCATCTTCTGCGCCTTGGCGAGGTGCAGCCCGATGTGACTCATGGGTGGATTCCAGAAGGCAAACACCGAGAGCTGCTTCTTCTGCCGTTCCTCCGTGTAGCTGCCGCCATGGGGATGCTCGCAGTTCCAGAGACTCGTCACGCGGTACGCACCGACGTTGCGAATGCCGGTTTCCGGGTCCTTCGTCACGCCCACGCCACCGGTGATGTACGACGCCCCCTCGCGACCGAAAAAGACATGCGGGATATGCTTGTCGACCGAGACTTTCTCCCGCGGAATCACCACTTGCTTGCACGGCGCTGCGGCGCGCTCGACCAGCCGCGGCTTGATCCAGGCCGAAGGATCCTGCAGCGCCTTGAAGTGACGAATCTTGGCCTCGACCGGGTCGCGCGTGCCGAGGATCATCGCGGTGCGCTCGCGCGTGCCGTACGGGTTGAAGATGAGCGGCACGCCCGGCGTGTTGTAGCCCTCGAGCTTGTCCAGCACCAGGGCCGGGCCATTCTGTTCCGCAAGATAACGCATCAGCGCCTGCAGCTCGTTCCTGCCGCGCTCCACGTTGAACGGAACCTGCACGCGCCGGAGCTGGCCGATCTCCTCGAGGCGGGCGAGGAAGGCGCGCATATCCTGAAATGCCATGGGCGAGGTCTCCACGAGCCAGTGAAATGCCGGAAAAGGGCCAGCGCATCCCGTGGCGCCACAACATAGCACTATTCCGCCGCATTGCCAGTCGCGCGCGGCGCGCCGGTCCGGGCAACCACACCATGGTCCGATCGCTGCATGCGATCGCGGATCGTCGCGGCTGTCTGCCCCTGGTCAGTGCCGCCCGCTGGCAACGACCATGACGATCCGTATCATTCGCCTCCCGGCACAACAGCCCCGGAGTAACGCCTCATGCCCGACCGGAAAGTAGCGATCGTCACTGGCTCGGCCACCGGTGTCGGCGCCGCAGCCGCCATCCTGCTCGCAGAAAAGAACTGCAACGTGGTCATCAACTACACCCGCAGCAAGGCAGAGGCGGAGGAAACGGCCAGCGCCTGCCGGCAGAAAGGCGTGGAGACGATCGTCTTCCAGGCCGACGTCGCCGACGACGATGCCTGCCGGGCCATGGTGAAGGCCGCTGCGGACCAGTGGGGCCGGATCGATTACCTGATCAACAATGCCGCGCGCACCAAGTTCAACCCCTTTCCGAAGCTCGAAGGCGTGAACAAGCAGGACTTCCTCGACATCTACGCGGTCAACGTGGTCGGCGCCTACCAGATGGTACGGGCGGTGACCCCTTATATGAAGAAGCAGGGCAAGGGCGCGATCGTCAACGACTCCTCCATCGGCGGCGTGACCGGCATCGCCTCCTCCATCCCCTACGCCGCCTCGAAAGCCGCGTTGAACCTGATGACGAAGTCGCTCGCCCACGTGCTGGCGCCCGAGATCCGCATCAACGCGGTGGTGCCCGGCATGATCCAGACGCGCTGGCTCAAGGGCGGACTCGGCGAGGATCAGTACGAAGCCCTGCTGAAGGCCCAAAGCCAGCAGCTACCGCTGAAAAAAGTGGCGACTGCCGACGACATCGCCCGCGTGCTCGTGTGGTTCCTCACCGATGCCGATCTCATCACCGGCGAAACGCTGATCGTGGACAGCGGCATCCACCTCGGCACCCTGCCGCCCTATTCGAGTGGGGACTCTTACTGACAGGTGTCATCCCGGTGTCGTTGCGCACCGTCGGTTCGAGTTCCATGACCCGCGATACGGCACGACCGACAGCGCGGCTCCGGATCGCGGTGATGACCTCCTTCACCCGCTCCTGCTGCGGTTATGTTGCCCCGTGATGCCGGCGAATCCCCAATAAGCAATTGATTTATCAGGCACGTACCCGATCAACCTCACCGCCTTGACAGCATTGGAATGGGCCTGATAATCGGGTGCATAACAACAACGCGGGAACCGGCCAGCTGAACCGGACGCGCGGTCACAGCGGCATCGGTTACCCGGACAGGGATCGCCATGTCACGCCGTTCGTTTTCGTGCCGTTCATTGATCCTGCTCCTTGTTCTCGGCTGCCCGCTCATCATCCACGCCGAGGATCGCAACGTCAGCTACAAGTTCGGCGAATCGCCGGTACCGGGACTGCCCCAGAGCGGCGGCTGGGCCAACGGTGAGAACTGGTCACCGACGATCTGCCTGCAGTACGACGGCGAGGGCCACTGCACCCAGAAGGGCTATCCGGGCCAACAGCCGGCAGACGCCACCGAGCACGTCTTCTACAAGGTCTCCGTCAGCCCGACGCCGACAATACCGCCCAGTCCCACGCCCGTTGATGCCACGCTGGACGTCAATGTCATGGCCAGCGTGGCGGAGTTGAGCGTCGGCACGCAGATGACGCTCAACGTCACCAGCGCGCTTGGGCTCAACTGGTGGAACCTTCCCATCGTCGGATCAACTCCCGATTGGAAGACGGCAACCCTCAGCGTCACCGGCCAGGTCGACGTCACCGGCAAGATCTACAGCAACGGCATCGCTGCTTTCGACGGCCCGGGAACGATCAACCTGCTGGGCGGCAGTATCGAGTATGTTCGCCTGAGCAATGCCGCGAAGATCGCCGGCGGCGGTACGATCAAATACACGAGCGGCAGCGGCGTGGCGTTCAGCAACAGTGGCACGATCGATGCAAACCTCAACGGCCTGCCCATCGTTCTCGACATGCTCCCTTCCGGATACACGACTTACAACGGCGGTACTCTGCGTGCGAGCAATGGCGGCAAGCTGCGGATCCAGGGGGGCGCCTCGACGAGCGGGCCCACCGGCACGCTGAACAATGGTTTCGGGACGATCGCAGCGCTCGATGGCTCGCTGGTCGAACTGTACTCGGTTGACATCGCCGGCGGCACGCTCGCAGGCAGCGGTTCCGGTCGTCTCGAGGTGACGGATACGAACGTCCGGATTGGCAACCTGACCATCGAAGGATTGCTCAAGGTCAATAATGGCCAGTGGCTGACGCTCGACGGATCGGTGACGAACAATGGCACCATCCGCCTCGATTCGACGACGACCGCGACAGAGTTGCATTTGACCGGTTCCGGCAGCGACAACCACGCGCTCGATGGCACCGGCGTGCTGGAGCTCACCCACGCCACCCGCAGTATCGTGGGTTCCCTCGGCACCGACCCGGGCCTGATCAACGGCTTCACGCATACCATACGCGGCACCGGACAGATCCGGCAGATCAAGCGTGTGACCAACTGGGGACTTATCGATGCCGACGTTGCCGGCAACGCGCTGAAGATCAGCTCGACTGGCAGCGGCACTCTTGCCAACACGGGCGTCATGCGTGCCCGCAACGGCGCCACGCTCGACATCTCCGGTGCGGACTCCTCGAATCCCGTCCTCATCAACAACACCGGTGGCGTGCTGCAGGCGCAGGACGGCTCGCTGGTGCAGGTGAGCTACGCGACCCTGACAGGCGGCACGCTGACCACGAGCGGCAGCGGCGTCATCAGACTGCCGACCAGCGTGACCGAAATCGGCGGCCTGGAAAATCTCGGCACGCTGGAAATCCGCGGCAGTACCACCCTGCTCGGCGGGACACTCACCAACCACGGCAGCATGCTGCTCGGCTCGGGCAGCAGCGGCGCGAGTCTCAGCATCAAGCCGGGGGGGACACTGGCCGGTGGCGGGACGCTGACGCTGTCGAACTCCTCGTCCAACCAGATCGCCTCCTGGGGAGTGGGCACCGGCACGCTGACCAACGAATCCGGACACACTATCCAGGGCGCGGGCAAGGTCGGCTCCTACGGCATGACGCTGATCAATCGGGGCCTCGTCCAGGCGAACCAAAGTAACGCCCTGGTCCTTGCGGAATCGGGCGTAGCCGCCAAAGTCACCAATGAGGGCACGCTGCGCGCAGCGGCGGGCAGCACACTGCAGGTCAACCAGAACCTGACGAACTTCAACTCCACCACACATACGCTCACCGGCGGGCGTTACGAAGTACTCGGCACCATGCGGTTGCCGGCGACGGGTGGCATCACCAGCAACGCCGCCGACATCGTGATGGACGGCGTGGCCTCGCGTATGTACGACGGTAACAGCGGCACCACCGACGCGCTGTCTGGTTTCACCGCCAACCTGAACACGGGCCGCTTCGAGGTTCGCAACGGGCGAAGCTTCGCGGTGGGCCTGTTCAGCAACGCCGGCACCATCGATGTCGGAACGGGCAGCACCCTGACCGCAACCACCTACACGCAGACCTCTGGGGTGACCGACGTGGATGGCTCCCTGCTGGTGGCCGGCAACATCGTGCTCAACGGCGGCGCCCTCACCGGCAGCGGCACCGTCGCGGGCAACCTCCTGAACAACGGCAACGTTTCACCGGGCAATTCGCCCGGCATCCTGCAGATCAACGGCAACTATTCGCAGGCCAGCGGCGCGCTCGGCATCGAGCTGGGCGAGTTCGCCCACGACCAACTTCTGGTGAGCGGCAACGCTACGCTGGGCGGCGCACTCGACGTCAGCCTCTGGTCGGCGACGGGTGAGCCGGCATTCCTGCCGGGGCCGGGCGCCTCGTTCGACATCCTGCTGGCCCAGGTGCTGACCGGCGGGTTCGACAACATCAACCTGCCGGAGGTGGCCGGCATCGTCTGGGACTTGCAGTACCTGATCGACGCCAGCGGATCGACGGACATCGTGCGCCTGACCGCAAGCCCGGTCCCGCTGCCGGCGGCCGTGTGGCTCGCAGCGACCGCCTTCGCGGTGGCCGGTGCTCGCGCACGCCGTCGCCGCCACTCCTGAATTTACCGCCTACCGCACGCCCGCCAATCTTTCACGACTGCGCCTGCACCTGTTGGCTGGAGATCGGCGCCTGGCAAGGACGGGTCGTGCCGCGCCACTGGTGGCGCCAGGGCGTCACGGCCCGCGCTTGCGATCGAGGACCATGCCCATGACGAGCGCACGCCCCTGGCGCTCAAGCGTTGCCGCCGACGCCGGATCCGCGAGAGCCGTGGCACAGCGGCTGTGCGCCACCTCCGCGACCACCTCGGCAGGTTCGTCGACCGCAGCGTAGCGCTCGCCCTGCGCACGCATGCAATCGAGGTAGCGTTGGCCATCGGTCGCGAGCGGTGCAGCCGCGGGTCTGGCGACCGTGGCGGCGGGCGCGAGCGGCGCGGCCGCAGGCATCGCCACGGAAGCGGCGGGCGCGCCTGCCTTGCGTTCCAGGACCTGTTTTTCGACCAGCGTCCTGGCGCGCGCCTCCAGGGCAGCGAGATCCTGTGTCACGACCGGCACCGTGCGCATGTACTTCGATTTCACGTACGTGGTGTCGGCCTGCTCGAAGGCGCTGCGCGCCGTCGTGCAGGCATCCCGGGCCACGTCAGCGATCACGGACGCTGCCTCCCCGCTCTGGTGATAGCGCTGCGCCGCCTCGACGATGCAATCGACATAGGCATCCCCCGCCTCCGAGGCCGCAGCCTCGAGCGCCGCCCGCTCGGTGCGGTTCGTGGTGAACTGCGCACAGCCCGACAGCACGAGTACTGCGGCCCCGACATACCAGGACGATCTCTGCATTGCTTGCTCCGTGTTACCAGCCCGCGAATGCGGCCATTGTAAACGCATGAACCGCGGAGCCGGTTTTAAATCAGCCGAGGCCAGTCCGCGGCGGCAACGGGAGGAGTTGTTCCCGCCCTGCAGCTCCGCATCTACAGTTGCAGTTCGATACGGAAGCCGAAGCCGCGGGCGTTGTCGACCAGGCGGATAAAGGTCGGCGTGACGCGCCAGAAGTCCGTGTTCTTCAGCCGCTGCGCGATGGTTTGCTCGTCGGCCGAGCGCGGTCGCTCAAAGAGCGCCTTCACACTTGCAAACTTGCCGAGGTAGAGCGCGAGCGCCTTCGCTCGTTCCGTGCCTTCGACGCGCGCCGCATTGCCCTCCACCTGCAAGCCCCGCACGTCGTGCCAGTTGTCCGGGTCGGCATTGATCGCCAGCGCCACCCGCGGGTTTGCCAGCATGTCCAGTGCGTGCCGCGTGCGCCGGTCCGAGACGAAATAGAGGTTGAAGGCGTCGTCGCTCGCGTAGAACACCGTAGCTGCCCATGCCATTGCGTCGCGGCTGGTGGCCAGCGTCAGGACATGGTGCGCCGCCAGCATCCGCGCGACGTCGGCGCGGCCAGCCTCGCTCACCGGGCGTTCTTTCTGCGAGCGCCAGCCCCCGCGCCGCGCCAGCGTTTGACGATGCCGCTGTCGATGCCGAACAGATCGAGCAGCCGGCCGACCGTGTGATTGATGATGTCGTCGATGGTCTGCGGATGGTTGTAGAAAGCCGGCATTGGCGGGGCCATGACCGCACCCATGCGCGAGGCCTCGTGCATCAGCCGGCAGTGCCCCTCGTGCAACGGCATCTCGCGGGGCACCAGCACCAGACGGCGGCGCTCCTTCAGCACCACGTCGGCAGCGCGGATCATCAAGGTATCGGCATAGGAGTTGACGATGCCCGACAGGGTCTTCATTGAACAGGGCGCAATGACCATGCCGTCGGTGTGATAAGAGCCGCTGGCGACGGTCGCAGCGAGATTCTGGTCGCTGTGCACTACGCTCGCGAGCTTCTCCACCTGCTTGACCTGCAACCCGGTCTCGAGCGAGATGGTGAGCTTGCCGCCGTTGCTGACGATCAGATGGGTCTCGATATCGGGGCGCTCTTTCAGCACCTGCAGGAGCCGGACGCCGTAAATCGCCCCGCTCGCCCCGGAAATCCCGACGATCAACCGCATGGCCGTTCGTGCCTGGGTGCTTCGGGGATCATTCACCGGCCTCCGTGCTGAACATGCATCAAGGGCAGTACCGCATGATACTTGGGGCGGCTGCCGGGGCCAACGGCACTGGCGGGCCACGATCGCCGGCCAGTGCCACAGATCCGGGTGACTGCGACTGGCGCCTCCGCGCCAGGTTGATCGGCGCAGAAGCGGGTGGCTTTCGATAAGCAGGCATCTTCACGGTTGATGGTCGCGCGGGCGCGCGGCCTCGCGATGCCGCCGACCCGCGGGTGACCACCCGGTGGCCGGGCAAACCACAACTTCTGCCGATTCCTGCCGGAACCCGCCTAGACTCGGGACCGACGTACCGAGAAAAAAAATTCCAGCCGAGCTGGAGAATAAAAGAATGACCTGGTACCGAACGGTTGCTGCTCTCGCAATGTTGCTGCTGGCTGGCGTGGCACCGCCAGCAGCCGCTGCCCCGTATGGCTTGAAACTGGTGCGGGTCTCCGCCGGCAGTGCCAACGGCACGGTGGCCGCCGCGTCACTGGACGGCGTTGAATTTCGGTACGACGACACTGCCGGGACGGTTACCCAGGTGTCGCCGTCAACCACGGCCGTATTCAAGCTTGGCCCGGTCACCGTGCTGTATTCACACGAGTTCCGTGGCGCGGTTTTCACGGTGGCCGACAAAACGATCGCCGCCACGTCTTACGCCTGCAACGAGGGCACCTTCGGCGCGATCGTGGGTGCCAGCCTGTGTGCCAACACCACCTACGGCGATGACTTCACCAACGACACGACGCTGAACTACACCACCATCCCCGGCACACGCAGCGTCGGCGGTGATGACGTCATCGTCGGCCCGCAACAGCAGCTGGCCGATTACGCCGCAGCGGTGACCGCCTTCGACGGTACGACGCTCCGCATGGAGTCACCCGCATGGACGGCGAACCCGGGCGGCGCGGGCATCCAGCTCGAGTTCGAGGTGTCGGTCATCACGCCACGGGTCGATGCGCCTGAAATCCGCGGGCTGGACCAGTCGGCAGCCGAGGCTGCCGTCATGGGCGCCGGACTGGCAGTGGGCACGGTGGCCAGGGCCAATCATCCGAGCGTGCCGGCTGGCACCGTGGTCAGCCAGAACCCCTCCGCCTGCCAGGCCTGTGTCCCGGCCGGCAGCGCGGTCAATTTCGTCGTCTCGCTGGGACCGGTTACCGGCAATGCCGTGCCGGACCTGATCGGGAACCTGCGCCAGGATCTCACCGCGGCCGACCTCCCACGACAGCTGACGCGGTACCTGGACGGCAGGCTGCGACTGGCCCGGCAGTCCATCGAACGCGGCCGCTATTTGCCGGCGCTGGTCTATCTCCGCTGGTTTGCCTGGGACGTGGGATCGTTGTCGGGCCGAAAGATTCCGCCGGCAGACGCCACCAGCCTGATCGCACAAGCGGACGACATCGGCGATCGCCTGCGCAAAGGCCTCGGGAGACCGCCAACCTCGGGCCTGCAGGAGTTCGTCTCGCAGGGCGTCAAACGGAGCTACCACATCGACATTCCCGCCGACTACTCGGTGGCGGCCGAGCCGAAGCCGTTGCTCTTCATGTTCCATGGCACGGGCGGCAGCTACCGGCACTTCATGCCCGGTGGCGTCTACCCCACCGAGGGCGGCGACCTGCGCCAGAAGGTCGGCAACGACGCGATCATGGTCATACCCAATGCGCTGCCGGGCGAAGATGGCGTCAACCAGTGGAACTACAGCTACGACTTTGCCTTCTTCCAGGATCTCCTCGAGGAATTGCAGTCCAGGCTGGTGTTCGACCAGCGACGGATCTTCGCCACCGGCCACAGCTCAGGTGCCGGCTTCGTCCACGAACTCGGTTGCCGGCATGGAGATGTCCTGCGTGCCATCGCCCCGGCCTCCGGTTCGTTGACCTCGACCTCATGCACGGGTGCTGTCGCCGTGATGCAGATCCAGAGCCGGAATGACACCGTCGTGTTTCCGAACATTGTCCAGGCGACGCGGGATTTCTGGGTCCTGTACAACGGCTTCGACCTCGACACCTACCGACCCGGCACGACGGATCCCTGCATCGATTACTCGGATGGGTCTTCCCCCTATCCGGTGCAATGGTGCCTCACCGACGACACGGGCCACGGCGGACACCAGTGGTGGAGCAAGGCCGATTCCATCTGGGACTTCTTCGCCACGCTGCCGATCGCGGCACCGACGGCCGACCCGCCCCCCGGCGGCGGCAATGACCGGGTCGATGCGGAATCCGACACCACGCTGACCTTCACGGTGGCGTACCCGGGCACGATCGGCCCCGTATGGCGACTCGCTGCCGTGCTCTATCCGGCCGGTACACAGCCACCGGTGTTCACGAGCCCGATGTGGTTCCTGAATATCGACATCGATCCCGGGGCCGCGACGCCCGGAACACAGCAAACCTATACCGTCCCGGCGAAGATCTTCAGTTCGTCGGAAGCAACTCCGCTGCCGGGGACTTACGCCGTGTCGATCGCCGCATACGTTACCGGCGGCGGCTTCCCGACGCCCGTCCCCGGCGTGGACCACATGGCATTCAGGGATGTCAGGATCGTCGACCGGACGACGCCGATCGTCATCGAGGACACGTTCGACCTGGAGCCGGTGCCGTAATGTCGCACACCAGGGCCTGAGCGCGCCTCGCCGCGCCGGGGCCCGGCCATGCCGTTGGGCACAAGGTCGTTGCGCCGTTGAAGGCGGGAGGACTTCGGCTGATCACGAAATAATCAGATGCTCCGGCATCTTAAGAACCCGCTGCGCGCAGCGGGCGAACGTCGACCGCACCGTCAAACGTTCAAACCGGGCGGTCCGATTTCCCACTGCTCGCCAGAGTCATGCAGCACGGTCCATTCCCGGACGCCGTTGACGTCGGGAGTTCGTAGCGCGGCGAGTGTGCATTGCCAGGGCGGTCCCGGATACCTATTCCTCTCTCTGGGTCTTTGGCCGATGCTGAAATCGACGCAGTAGATATTCCTTCGCCGGCCCATCCAGTCATGCGGCTCTATCCCTTCAAAGAGATCAGGACCGTCCTTCTCGTCCTTGAGCACCGCGGGCGCCTCGGAAAAACGTCGCCAGTAATGTCCCATGATGACCGGGACGTCGTCTTCGTAACGCTCCCACCATTTCATCCGCCTGGCAAACCGCCACTTGCCGTTCGCCCAAAAGGGCTGAGCTGAGGGTTCTTCCAGCCCGGATGTCAGGGCCCGGAGCGGGTTTCCCGTCTGTTCGAGGGTGTCGTGCGCAGCGTGCGCCGGCAGCATGGGAGGTATGGTGTTCTTGTCTTTGCGCCTGGCGCCCCATTCCTCTTCTTCCTTCTCGAACAATGGCGCGAGTTTATGAGCCTTCCATTCTTGCTTGACCTTGGCGTCGAACCGGTCGAAAAGCCCGACAAGTCCAGCCGCGGCTACGCCGTCATTGCGCAAGGCATCATCGGAAGGTTGGTGCCATGCCGCGTGCACGATACGAAGATCCGCCCGTTCGAGGACCAGCGGAAGACCAGAGAGAAATCCTGCGAATTCCGTCTTTTCGTGCTCCGATATTTTCTTCGAGCCCGCGGGCGGCTGTGTCCACCATTCATTGCCATCGTGACAAACGTTCCGCAGCAGGTTCAGCTCGTGATTTCCGGCAATGCATTGGGCGTTTCCCTCGCGCACCAGACCCATCACCAGTCGCAAGACGCCCGGGCTATCGGGGCCACGGTCGGTCAGGTCGCCAACGAAGACCAGGCGACGTCCGGCCGGGTGTCGGCCATCCCGATAGCCAAGCCCGGACAACAGCGACTGCAAGGCTTCCAGGTCGCCATGTACGTCGCCGATGATGTCGAGCGGCCCCGGTCTTAGCTGGTCAATCAACTTCATATAAGCACCATCACTTTCACTGTAGCCCTGCGGAGCACGACATCGATCGCTGCGGAGGAGTCGCACCGCGACAGGGCAACCGCGATTGCTCTTCCGTGCCGGATGATTTGATTATGGGATTGCGAATTTGCTGTGATGACGTTGCAGAGGAATTCAATTACTCGAATCCTCCGGCGCTATTCCCGCCCGGCACGCCGCGCATGGAATCATCCCGAAGAATCCGGGCCAGTGCTCAATCGTGTTTGTCTCGAGGTCGTAGGAGTTCGATCCCGGCTTGTGGACGTGGACCACGCCACAGCGCCTGCACAGCGGGCCATGGCAAAGGCAGGTTACGGAGACAATTTTGTCCGGATCCATGGTCGCGGCCACCTGGCTCTTCAGGTCCCTCAGCCGGTCCCACAGTTCGGAATCAGACGAGTCTGCCTCCAGCGGGTCAGGCGGCAGTCCCCAGCTCAAATACCGGGCTGCCGTTTTGCCATTGAATTCCCTGCAATTCGTACAACGCTCAAACCCGGGTGGAATGGACGCGCTCATGGTTACTCTCCGATGCGTTGCCAAAAGACATGCATCGAAAGCTGGTGCGGAAGCGTTGAAACCCGGTGGTTGCCAGGATCGGCCGCATCCCCTCGCGGGAAACCACCTTGCCCGGGGGCAGGTTGGTGGAGCGCCAGCTCCGTCTCGATGCGTTCCCACTTTACCATGACGGTAACCGCTGTTGCCAGCTCACCGCTCACCTAATCATCCGATACTTCGTCACCCGGAAAGGCACCGGGGAGCTGTCTTCGCAAAAATCCCTGGCACAATCCAACGCGCCTAACAGCCGACGGACGCCATGCTCAAAGACAAGGTCAGCGAAACTCAAACACTCAAATGCTCCGGCACCATTCATGGGCGCCATGCATACCGTAGGGCGGCCCACGGAAGAGCGGCCGGAAGCCCCGCAGTATGGTTTCGTTTTCCCGCCGCTCGACCTATGCTTCGCCGCATGCGATTCGCGGCTTTCATGTTGCTGGCACTGCTCGGCCCCGCTGCCTGCACGTCTCTACCGGAGCAGGATCCGCTGACGATCGGTGTGGTTGGCATCGAGCCGCTGCCGACCGAGGGCATGGAAATGCGGCTTGCCGTCAAGATCCGGGTCCAGAACCCGAATGACACGCCAGTAGAATTCACAGGAGCGGCTCTCGACCTGGAGTTGAACGGCCGCGATCTCGCGAGCGGTGTCAGCAGCGAGGGCGGCACGGTGCCCCGCTACGGCGAGTCGGTCTTCACCGTCCCCGTGACGATTACCGCCTTCAACGTCGCCCGGCAACTCCTCGGTGCAACGAACCTGGCGGACCAGAAGGAAATCCCCTATCGGGTGAAGGGCAAGCTCGAAGGCGGGATGTTCGGCACCCACCGATTCAGTGACGAGGGCACATTCAACCTTGCCGGAACCCCCGCCCGGCCTTAGCGGGGACAGGGTCTCCTGCTCTTGTCGCGTTGATGTGTGGCCGCCGCCACGCCCGACAGACTAATGATGGTGCAGAAAAACCCAAAGGAACCGCAAGCGTAGAACCCGAACACCACCGCCGTCGCCGATCCGAGGTGATCGCCGCCCACGTGGCAGGTCCTGTTTGTCCCGATGTCGCGCCCCGGGGTGAAGCGGCAGGGATTTTGGTGCCGGCGGAGGGACTTGAACCCCCGACCTCTCGCTTACGAAGCGACTGCTCTACCAACTGAGCTACGCCGGCACGCGGCGCGGGAGTATACCAGCTTGGCGCCGGCGGTCACCCGCTGATGCGCGGGCGCACGCGGATCAGGATTTCCACACCCTCCGCCTCGGTCGCCCGCGGCAGCAGGGGCAGCTTCGCCAGGCGCACATCGGCTGGGTTGATGTCAGTCAGCTCACCGGACTCGGTGTTGTAGAAATGGTGATGCTGCCGGGTCGTGGAGTCGTACATGAGCCGCTGCGGGTCGACCGCAATCGCGCGCAGCAGCCCCCGCTCGGAAAAGAGCTTGAGCGTGTTGTAGACGGTTGCCTTCGATACGCCGGCGCCGGCCCGGCGCAGGTTTGCGAGCAACTGCTCGGCGGAGAAATGGCAGGGGCGGACCAGCACCTGCAGCGCGATGTCGACTCGCTGGGCGGTGGGTCGAACACCATGCTCGATCAGTCGCCCGATTACGCGCTCACGAACTTCCAAGCGAATCACCCCCCGGCCAATCCGGGCCCTGGCATTCTAGTCGGCGGCCACCAGCCGGGTAAACGGACAGCATCAGTCTCAACACGGATGCTCCAGCAAATCCGGTCGTTCAGGCCCGATTCCCGGGATGCGCCCGCTCTGACCACGACATTATTGTCAATGCCATGCGATACGCGCGTGGTCTGACACTGCTGGAACTGTTGATCGCCATCAGTCTCGCGGCAGTACTGGCGGCGGCCGGCGCGCCATTGTTTCGCGCCGCGCTGCTCGAGGCGCGAATGGCGGCAGCCGTCAATGCCCTGGTGCATACGGCACACCTTGCCCGGAACGCCGCACAGGTGGACGTGCGCGACGTGGTGGTGTGCCGCAGCATCGACGCGCTGCAGTGCGCGCAGCCCGGCAACTGGTCGAGCGGCTGGATCGCCTTCGTCAACCGTGACCATGACGACCCGCCTGCGGTGGACGACGATGAGCGGATCCTGCAGGCGAGCGGCGGCCAGCCGCTGCAAACCATCCGCAGCAATCGGCGCGCGTACGTGCTGCGGCCGTCCCCCCGCCGCGCCACCAACGGCACCGTGGTGTTCTGCGACGCTCGCGGCGCCGCCGAAGCGCGCGCCGTGATCATCAGTTACAGCGGTCGCCCGCGGGTCGCCCGTCGCAGCGCCACCGGGCAACCGCTCAGCTGCCCGGCCTAGCGCCGGTCGAGCCGGCGCATGCCTGCCGCCCATCCCGCGAAGCCAGCCGCTCATCGGACGGTGATGCCTGCGATCGCCGCACGCGGCAGGATTGCATCCGATGGGCAAGAAGCTCCAAGAAGGCTTCACCCTCATCGAGCTCCTCGTGCTGATGATGGTGCTGGCGGTAACCCTGGGACTCGGCGTCCCGGCATTCAACGGCATGCGCGCCAACAATCGCATGAGCGCGGCCGCCAACGACCTGGTGACCAGTCTGCACGCGGCGCGCAGCGAAGCACTCACCCGCAGCCGCAGCGTCACGATGTGCGCAAGTGGCGACTGGGACGCCGCGCGGCCTGCCTGCGACGGCGCCGCGGACCTCCCCGGTGGGTGGATCGTCTTCGTGGACGAGAACACCAACGGCGGCGTGGACGACGGCGAACTGGTGGTACAGGGGCACGGTCCATTGGACGGGTCCATCCGCGATCAGGCACGCACGCGCTCCGACGGCGCAGGGCCTGTTTACCTCTCGTTTCGCGCCGACGGCATCCTGCAGGCAATCCCCGGGCTGCCGGACCCGGTGAGCAACATCCAGCTCTGCGATGCGCGCGGTAACGAGGATACGGGCGGCGGCACGGCGGCCGGCCGCTGGATCACGGTGTCGCCCGCCGGCCGGCCAGCCCTGTATGACACGGTCGCGGCCCTGCAGGACGACCGCAATCCGCTCGCGGGCTGCGGGGCAGGTTGATGGAAACACCCATGACACAGGTCCGGATGCACGGCTTCACCCTGGTGGAAGTGCTCGTAGCGCTCGTGGTCATGGCCGTCGGGCTGCTCGGCATCGCCGGGCTCTACGTCGAAGGGCTGCGCGCCGGGCGCACCTCCGTCTATCGCTCCGCCGCCGTCACCCTGGCGAGCGACATGGCGGACCGCATCCGCGCCAACCCGGACGGCATCTATGCGGGGACGGGTCCCGGAGTGGACAACGGCTGCGTCAACGGCGGTGGCGACTGCACCCCCGAACAGATGTCGCAGGACGACTGGTTCCGCTGGACGCGCGACCTCGGGCGGCGGCTGCCGGCCGGTGCAACTGCCATCGTGGCCGTGCAGGAGTTCGCACCGATGACACAGTTCGTGATCACGTTGACATGGCCGGAGATCGGGCAGGAGCAGCCGGTGAGCTACACGCTGGCGATGCGGCTGTGATGAGCGCGATCCAACGCAATGAGCGCCTGGCCCGGCTCCCGCCCGGCCGCTGCAGCGGCATGACGCTGATCGAACTCATGGTGGCGCTCACGATCGGATTGTTCCTCACCTGGGGCGCCATCCAGGTGTACCTCCAGAGCAAGAGCAACTACCGCTCCACCGAGGTCGTGACCCGGCTGCAGGAGAACGCCCGCTTCGCGCTCGACACCCTCGAACCCGACCTGCGGCTCGCCGGGTTCTGGGGCCGGCACCGCGATCCGGGCCGCGTCTCGGTGCCGGCGGGCGGCATCGCCGTCACCTGCGACGGCAACGACGTCTCGGCGTGGGTGCTCGACCTCGCCAACCCCGTCGATGCGAGCGACGACAACTACGACCTCGGTTGTGACGCGTTCAGCACCGCGCGGGCGGACAGTGACGTGCTGGTCGTGCGGCACGCCGGCGAGCTCATCGTGCCGGCGCAGGCGGGCCAGGTGCAGCTGCGCAGCAACCTTGCGCGCGCGCAGCTCTTCGACGACGGCAACGAGCCGGCCGGCTTCGGCGCAGCGGCCGAGACCCGCGACCTGGTGGTGCACGCCTATTACGTGGACAACGCTTCGAGCTTCGCGGACGACCTCCCGTCGCTGCGCCGCCAGACGCTGGTCAACGGCGGCCTGGTGGAAGACCAGGAAATGATTACCGGCGTGGAGAACATGCAGGTGCAGTTCGGTCTCGACACCAATGGCGACGGCCGCGTGGAGCGCTACGTGGATCCGGACGATCCCGATGCCGACACCGAACGCATCGTGGCCGTGCGCCTCTGGCTGCTGGTGCGCTCGGAGGAATCGCCCGGGCCGGCATTTGCCGACAACCGCCAGTACCTGCCACCGGATGCGAACGCAGACTCGATCGAACCGGGCAGCGCGCTCTACCCGGCGCAGTTCCAGCGGCTTGAAGTCACCAAGACTGTATACCTGCGCAACCAGGCGGGGCCCCAGGGGACGCGATGACCTACACGCGATCCATCGACCGGCAACGCGGCGCGGCCCTGGTGGTGGGACTGGTGCTGCTCATGGTGCTCACCGTGCTCGCCATCTCGGTCATGCGCACCGCCACCCTCGACCTCACCATGACGGGTAACGCGCAGTTTCGCGAAAACGCCTTCCAGCTCGCCGAGTCGGGCACGCAGTCGGTGGTGCGCGAGGCCGAGGGCGGCACCATCGACCTGTCGCTGGTGCCGGATTGCCCGCTGCTGCCGAAGCCGTGGACGGATGCCGACCTGCCATGGAGCGCCGAGGTCAACATTGCCGAATTGCGCGGCCGCTTCCAGACCCGGCTGTGCCTCGACGGCATCACTACCGACATGCCGGGCACCAGCATCGGCCGGTTCCGCCAGCTGCACTATCGCGTCGAGTCGCGCGGTCGCACCGACCAGCGCAACGCCGAGGCGATCCATGTCCAGGGTTTCTTCCGCAACGTCGAAGAGTAATCACGTGAAAGAGCGCCTGCATGCCCTCATCCCGATCGCCCTGCTGCTGGCCGCCGCTGCCAGCCAGGCGGCCCTGCACAGCGTCGAGGAAGCGTTCGAGGTCGCGCCGGTCGACGTGACCTTGCCGGTCAGCGAGTCCGGGCAACTGGTCGTACGTCCCTGCGCGGCCTGCACGCCGCAGATGCTGCGCGTGGATGCCGCCACCCGCTACCTGCTGCCGCCGGGCGCAACGCAAGTCAGCCTGGCAGAGTTCACCCGCAGCACCGCGCAGGCTGCCGGGCACCGGACCGCGGCCGTCGCCATCTTCTACGACCCGCAGACACGCAGCGCCCTCCGCCTGGTCCTCCATCCCGGCCGTTGAGCGCTAAGGAACCGTCGATGAACTTCACCCTCCGCCCTGCTGTCGTCGCTGCTGCCGCTGCGGTTGCGCTGTGCATGACCACCGCCACCCGCGCCGATGACACCGAGGTGTTTCTCGCTCAGGTGCCGCCCGATGAATCCGGCGGCGCCAACATCCTGTTCATCATCGACAACTCCGGCAGCATGGACGCCGAGTTGCAGACGCAGGCGGAGTGGGATCCGGCAACGTCGTACACGGGTTGCTACGACGCCAACGCGCTGTACTTCGCCACGGGCACCGAACCCCCGCCCTGCGGCAGCACGGCGTTCGTCAACAAGACCGCAAACCGGTGCGCTGCTGCGGCCACCCCGCTCACGAACGTCGGCCGGTACAGCGATCGCCTCCTCGGCTGGAATGCGGACCCGAGCCGCGAGCTTTGGGAACCGCTCACCGAGGGCCAGCCCGACCGGCCGCTCGAATGCGAGTCCGACCGCGGCATCGATGGCGACGGCCCCGGCGCCAACGACTACGCGGCCAATGGCCCGACGGGGCCCTGGGGCCCGGACGAGTCCCAGGAGCCGGGCTGGAACAGCGCGTACACGGTCTTCGACGGCAACTGGCTCAACTGGCGCGCCAACCCGCCACTGGTCACGCGCACCCGCCTGCAGGTCGTGCAGCGGGTGATCAACGACGTGCTCGATTCCGTCGAGAACGTCAACGTGGGGCTGATGCAGTTCAACGAAGAGGAAGGCGGCACCGTCATTCACGCCGTCGAGGGCATCAGCGGCGCGCGCGAGGATCTCAAGACCGTGGTCAACGGCATGACCCCGCTGGCCTTCACGCCACTCAGCGAGACCCTGTACGAGGCGGCGCTGTATTTCCGCCGCGGCAACGTGGATTACGGCAATGTCGGCCCGGTGCGCAGCGTGGCCGCCGCGCGCGTCGGCGGCGATCCCGCCGGCCCGCAATACCTCTCGCCGATCAACGTCGACTGCCAGAAGAATTTCGTGGTGTTGCTGACCGACGGCGAGCCGACGCGAGACGTCAGCGCGAACAACAAGATCCGCAACCTGCCGGGCTTCGCCTCGCTGCTCGGCACCTGCGATGGGGCCGGCGACGGGGCCTGCCTCGACGATCTCGCCGAGTACCTCTACCGCACGGACGCCAGCAGCAGCCTCGCCGGCACCCAGACCGTCTCGACCTACGTGATCGGCTTCGCGGTGGACGTGCCGCTGCTCGAGTCCACGGCCCAGCGCGGCGGCGGCCAATACTATGTCGCCGACGATACCGGCAGCCTGGCGGCGGCGCTCACCGACGTGGTGACCAACATCGTGCAAAGCGCCGGCGTGTTCGCGGCGCCGGCGATTCCCGTCAGCGCCTTCGGCCAGACTCCCGACCAGCGTGACGTGTACGTGTCGGTCTTCCAGCCGACCGGCACCGCGCACTGGCCCGGCAACCTGAAGAAGTACCAGTTCCGCGGCGGCACACTCACCGGCCAGGACGGCGCTACGGCCATCAACCCGGCCACCGGCTTTTTCGCGGGCGACGCCTTCAGCTTCTGGTCCCCCGCGCCCGACGGCGACCGGGTCGCGGAAGGCGGCGCGGCAAGCCGCATACCGACACCTTCGGTGCGCCGGGTGTACACCGACCTCGCCGGCCCTGACCTGCTGGACGCGGGCAACCTCGTCGTCGCCGGTAATGCCGCCATCACCGAAACGATGCTGGGCGTACCTGCGAGCCAGCGTACCGAACTCATCAACTGGATCCGCGGCCTCGACGTGCTCGACAGCGACGCCGACGGCAACCTGACCGAAGCGCGCCGGCAGATGGGCGATCCGCTGCACGTACGCCCCATCGCGCTCAATTACGGGGCCACGGCCGAGGATCCCGACACGGTGGTGTTCGTCGCCACCAACGATGGCTTCCTGCACGCCGTGGACGCCGATTCCGGCGTAGAGCTGTGGACCTACGTACCGTCACGCCTGCTCGGGCGGCAGCACACGCTGTACCTCGATGGGCCGGCGGCCAACCGGCTCTACGGGCTCGACGGCGAGATCCGGCTGTTCCGCGGCAGGATCGACGGATTAACGCGCAGCATTCTCGTCTTCGGCATGGGACGTGGCGGCGATGCCGTCTTTGCGCTCGACGTGACCGCACGCAACGCCCCCGTGCTGCTCTGGCAGATCGACAGCACCAGCCCTGGTTTTGCGACTCTCGGCCAGACCTGGGCGGCGCCGCCGATTGCGCAGGTGGACATCGGCGGACAGGTCCGGCCGGTGGTCGTGCTGAGCGGTGGCTACGCCGACAGCCAGGACAATCGGGGCCTTCGCACGGACAACGTGGGCAACGCCATTTTCATGGTCGGCCTCGAGAGCGGCGAGCTGCTCTGGAGCGCGGGGCAGTCCGGCGCCGGTCACGACCTCGAGTTCGACCGCATGCGTCAATCGATCCCGGCCGCGCCGCGCGTGCTCGACCTGAGCGGCGACGGGCTCGCCGACCGCTTCTACGTCGGCGACATGGGCGGGCGGCTGTGGCGCTTCGATATCCTCAACGGGAACGGACGCGGCACGCTCGTCTCCGGCGGCGTGCTGGCGGCACTCGGCGCCGGCGACGAAAGCTCCGCGCCCGCCAGCGAAGTGCGGCGCTTCTACGCGACGCCCGACGTGGTGCTGGTCAATTGTCTGCGTGGCACCTTCCTCGCCCTGAACATCGGCTCCGGCTATCGTGGGCACCCGCTCGACACCGACGCAGACGACACGTTCTTTTCCGTACGCGACGCCAACGTCTACCTGCCCATCGCCGCCGGGGACTACGCCGACATCGAGGTCGACGCGGGCGATCTCCTCGATATCACCGATGACCCGACCGCAACCGTACCGGTCGACCAGGCCGGCTGGCGGCTGCGCATGGTCGAGGACGAGGGCGAAAAGATCCTCAACAGCGCCATCACGTTCAACAACACGATCTTCTTCACATCGTTTGCGCCGAGCGAGCGCGTGAGCGCCTGCTCCGGTGGCCTCGGAGTGAACCGCGCCTACCAGGTCGACGCCTGCAACGGCTGGCCGGTCAACAACCTCGACGGCAGCAGTGAACCCGGCCCGCTCAGCACCGACGATCGCTTCCGCCTGCTCAGCCAGACCGGCATTGCCCCGGAGACCGTGCTGCTCCTGACCGACAACGCGGGCACGAAAGCGACCGAGTGCATCGGACTGGAATGCTTCGCGCCCGACCCCAATGACCCCGGCGGTGCCTCGAGCACCTTCCCGCGGACCTACTGGACCCAGGAAATCCAGCAGTGATGCGGCCGGGGGTGGCGGCACGCGGTTTCACGCTGATCGAACTGCTGGTCACCCTTGCCATACTCGGAATCGTCACGACCCTGGCGGTGGGCGGTTACCGCGAGTACCTGAGGCGCGCCAACCGCACTGACGCCACCACGGCGCTGCTGCGCATCTCCGCCGCGCAGGAGAAGTTCTACATGCAGAACGGCCAGTACGCGGGCGACGCTGAACTCGCGGGCGATCCGCCGGCCGGCCTCGGCATCGCCGGCACCGAGCGGGGCTACTACACGCTCGCGATCGCGATCGACCCCGGCGGCTCCACGATCGGGTACACCGCGACCGCGACGGTGGATGCGGCTGGCGCCCAAGGCGACGACGAGGACTGCTGGAGCTTTTCCATCAATGAGCGCGGCGTACGCTCAGCCGCCGACGACGGCGGCGCCACCGGAGCCGCGGTGACCGAGCGCTGCTGGCGCTGAGCAGGCATTGCGTGTCAGCCGGCCGTGCTGCGTTTCTCCAGCACCAGCCCGTCGAACAGCACCAGCACCACGCCAACGGTAATCGCCGAATCCGCGACGTTGAAGGCCGGATACGACCACTCCCCGTAATAGAGCAGGATGAAATCGACCACGTAGCCGTAGAGCACCCGGTCGATGAGATTGCCGATGGCCCCGCCGAGCAGTAACGCGAGGCCGAGCGCCAGCACGCGCTTGCCCCGGCGCGGCAGGCGCGTGAGCCACCACAGGATGCCGATGCTCACCAGCGCGGCCACGCCCGTGAACAGCCAGTTCTGCCACCCGGACGCTTCGGCGAGCAGGCTGAATGCCGCGCCCGTGTTGTGCAGGCGCACGATGTCGAGAAACGGCAGCACGGCAATACGCTGGTAGAGATCCATCGACCCGGTGATCTGCAGCTTGGTGAACTGGTCGAGGACGACCACCGCCAGGGACAGAAGCAGCCAGCCGCGCCAGGCCGGGCGATCCTTCGACCCGGTGACCGCTCCGTTGCCCTCCGCGCCCGTCGCCATCAGGCCCAGGCCCGGCGCTCGCCGGGGCCCCCGACATTCGTCGCACACCGGGCGCACAACTGCGGGTGGGCCGGTGCCGCGCCGACATCGGTGCGACGGTGCCAGCAGCGCACGCACTTGGCCGCCTCCGTCGGTTCTGCCGACACCCAGAAACCGGACCCGGCCGGGCCTTCCAGCGCGGTATCCGGCCGGCCGGCGGCAGGCGCAACCGACGCCGCCGAGGTGATGAACACGAACCGCAGTTCCTCGCCGAGTGCCGCCAGCGCCGCGGCCGTGGCGCCGTCGGCGTAGACGGTGACGGCCGCATCGAGGCCCGAGCCGATTCGCCCGGCCGCACGCAGCGACTCGAGTGCACGGGCCACGCATTCACGAACCTGCAGCAGCCGCGTCCAGTCGGCGCGCACGCCGCCGACGCGGGGGATCTCGTGCCAGGTCGAGGTGAACACGGTGATGTCGCGCGGGCCGGGCAGCGCGTTCCAGATTTCTTCGGCGGTAAAGCTCAGGACCGGCGCAAGCCAGCGCACCATCGCCTCGCCGATGTGCCAGAGCGCGGTCTGCGCCGAGCGTCGCGCGGGACTCCCAGCCGGTGTGGTGTAGAGGCGATCCTTGATGACGTCGAGATAAAAGCCACCAAGATCCACGACGCAGAAATTGTGCAGCAGCTGGTACACGCGATGAAACTCATAGCTGCCGTAGGCGGCCACGATCTCGTCCTGAAGCTCGCCCGCCCGCGAGAGCGCCCAGCGGTCGAGGTCCACCATATCCTGCGCCAGCACCTCGTGCTCGCACGGGTCGAAGCCGTGCAGGTTGCCGAGCACGAAGCGCGCGGTGTTGCGCATGCGCCGGTAGGAGTCCGACATGCGCCGCAGGATTTCGTCGGACACGCTCATCTCGCCGCGGTAATCGGTGGCGGCGACCCATAACCGCAGCACATCGGCGCCGAGCGTGGAGACGACCTGCTGGGGCGCAACCACGTTGCCGAGCGATTTCGACATCTTGTGGCCCTTCTCGTCCACGGTGAAGCCGTGGGTCAGGACCTCGCGATACGGAGCGCTGCCATGCATCGCCACCGCGGTGAGCAGCGAACTCTGGAACCAGCCGCGGTGCTGGTCGGAACCCTCCAGGTACAGGCCGGCGGGATAACCGATCTCCGCACGGCTGCGCTCGAGGCAATGGTGCACCAGCCCCGAGTCCATCCAGACGTCCATCGTGTCGGTGACTTTTTCGTACTGCCCGGCTTCGGCACCAAGCAGCGCCGCGGGATCGAGCTCGAACCACGCCTCGACGCCGGCCTGGTCCATGCGCGCGGCCACATCTTCCAGCAGTTGCGCCGTTCGCGGATGCAGTTCTCCGCCGTTTCGGGCGACGAACAACGGGATCGGCACGCCCCAGGCACGCTGGCGCGAGATGCACCAGTCCGGACGCCCGGCCACCATGCCGTGGATGCGCTGTTCGCCCCAGGCCGGAATCCACCGCACCGCCGCGATCGCGCGCAGGCTCGCCTCGCGCAGGCCGTTCTGGTCGAGGCCAATGAACCATTGCGGCGTGGCGCGAAAGATCAGAGGTGTCTTGTGCCGCCAGCAATGCGGATAGCTGTGCGTGACCTTGCCCGATGCGAGCAGCCGGCCTTCGTTCGCGAGCAGCGCGACAATCGCCTCGTTTGCCTTGTAAATATGCATGCCCGCGAAACGGCCGGTGCCCGGCACGTACACGCCGTTGCCGTCCACCGGGTTGTCGAGCGGCAGGCCGTGCTCCACGCCGGCGCGAAAATCGTCCTGACCGTGGCCCGGGGCCGTGTGTACCGCGCCGGTGCCCGCCTCGAGCGTCACGAAATCGCCGGTGATCACCGGCACCTGCCGTTCGTAGAACGGGTGCTGCAACATCACGCCGCGCAGCGCCTCGCCACGGAATGTCGCCAGCCGCCGCCAGTCGCCCGCGCCAAAGCGGGCGAGCGCCGCCTCGGCGAGCCCCTCGGCGAGAACCAGGCGTTCAACGCCCTTCGCCAGCCGCAACTCGACGAGAACGTAGGGCAACTCCGGCGCCAGCGCGACCGCCTGGTTGGCGGGCAGCGTCCAGGGCGTGGTGGTCCAGATGGGCACCGCAATCGGCGTGCCGTCGCCCGCCAGGTCCACGCCGGCGCGCCGCAGCTTCGCGTAGAAATCGGCCGCGTCCGCCACCACGAAACGCACGTCGATCGCGGCCGACCCCTTGTCCGCATACTCGACTTCGGCCTCGGCCAGCGCCGAGCCGCAGTCGAGACACCAGTGCACCGGCTTGTAGCCGCGGTACACGTGCCCGTTGGCGAGGATGCGCGCGAAGCCACGCACCTGTTCGGCTTCGAACCGCGCATCGAGCGTGAGGTAGGGTCGCCCCCAGTCACCGAGCACGCCGAGACGGCGAAAATCGCGTCCCTGGCTTTGCACCTGCTCGCGGGCATAGCGGCGGCAGGCCTCGCGGAACTGCGCCGGGTCGAGCTTCTGCCCGACCTTGCCGTGCTTCTTCTCCACCTCGAGTTCGATCGGCAGGCCGTGGCAGTCCCACCCCGGAATGTAGGGCGCGTCGAAGCCGGAGAGCGTCTTCGACTTGACCACCATGTCTTTGAGGACCTTGTTGACCGCGTGCCCGATGTGGATCTGCCCGTTGGCGTAGGGCGGGCCGTCCATCAGCACGAACGGCGGTCTCCCGGCGCACGCCTGGCGGATGCGCCCGTAAAAGTCATCGGCCTCCCATCGTGCCAGCATGGCCGGCTCGCGCTGCGCGAGACTCGCCTTCATCGGGAAGTCCGTCGCCGGCAGGTTCAAGGTGTGCTTGTAATCGTTCTCGCTCACGCGAATGCCATTCCTCTCAGGCAGCCAGAATGCGTCGCGCCATCTCGGCATCGAGATGCATCTGCCGGCTCAGGCTCTGCAGATCGGGGAACTTCACCTCGTCGCGCAACCGCGAGACGAATTCCACCTCGATGTAGCGGCCGTACAGATCATCTTCAAAATCGAATACGTGCACTTCGAGCAGCGGCTCGACGCCCGCGATCGTCGGCCGCGTCCCGACACTCGCGACCCCCGGCAGCGCAGCGCCAGCCACCCCTGCGATACGCGCCCGCACCGCAAAGATCCCGTGCACCGGGCTCAGTCGCCGGCAGAGGTTCACGTTGGCCGTCGGCATGCCGAGCTCGCGCCCCAGGCGCCTGCCGCGCACGACCCGGCCGGTCATCGCATAGCCGCGCCCGAGCAGGCGGCGGGCCTGGTCCATGTCACCGGCGGCCAGCGCCTCGCGCACCGCCGTGCTCGACACGCGTGCGTCGTCGGCCGTCAGGCTTCCCACCTGCTCGACCGTGAAGCCGGCACGGGCACCGAGCGCAACGAGGTCGGTGACGGTACCGGCGCGCCCGCGCGCGAAGCGGAAGTCGTCGCCCACCACGAGGTGGCGCACCCGCAGCAGCCTCCCCAGGAATTTCTCCACGAACTCGGCCGGCCCGAGCGACTCCAGTCCTGCGTCGAAGCGCGGGCAGAACAGCCACTGCAGACCGAGGCCGGCCAGCAACCCGAACTTCTCGCGAAAACGCGTGAGCCGTGCCGGAGGACTCACGCGGTCGAAGTACTCCCGCGGCGTCGGCTCGAAGGTGACCACGAGCGATTCGAGCCCGCGCGCTGCCGCCTCCTGCATCACGCGCTCGAGAATGCGCTGATGGCCACGGTGCACGCCGTCGAATACCCCGATCGTTGCCACACAGCCGGCCGGCAGTATCGGCCCTGCCCCGGCTGGCCGTCGAATGAGTCTCATCGGCGCCGCACGTCGAAAAACCGGATTATACGGGTGGCCCCATGGTTTTCATCCGGAAGTCCGCCACGCGCAGGCCCACGGCGTACAGCGTCGCGAAATAGGCGATGACCGCCCCGCCGATCGCCGCGCCCAGCCACAGGCACCGGGTCGCAAGCCCCGCCTCCAGCCACTGCGCCAGAGGCGGCGAGAACGCGATCAGCAACAGCGCCATCGTGCCGCAGGCCGCCGCCACGCGCAGCAGGAACCGCCACCACCCACTGCCCTCCCGCCCGATGACCCCATCGCGACGCAGCCCCGTGTAGAGCAGCGCGGCGTTGAGGCACCCGGACAACGAGGTCGAAGCGGCGAGCATCGCATGCGGCGCCGGCAGCTCTGCCCACACCCACGGGACGACCACGAAGACATTAAAAAGCATGTTCGTGCCGAGCGCGATCAATCCGACACGCACCGGGGTGCGGGTGTCCTGCCGGGCAAAGAAGCCAGGCGCCAGCACCTTGACCAGGGTCAGGGCCACAAGCCCCGCCGCGTAGGCCATCAGGCTCAACGAAGCCATCCGCACGTCCCCGGCGCTGAATTCACCGCCGAAGAAGATCGTTGCCAGCACCGGGCCGGACAGGATGACCAGCCCCACCGACGCCGGCGCCGAAATCAGGATCACGAAGCGGATCGCCCATTCGAGTGTGGCGGCGAACTGCTCGCGCGAAGCGCTGGCGTGCTGGCGCGAGAGGTTCGGCAGAATCACGGTGGCGAGCGCGATGCCGAATACGCCGAGCGGAAACTCCATCAGCCGGTCGGAGTAGTACAGCCAGCTGATGCTGCCCGTGACGAGAAACGAGGCAATCAGCGTGTCGAACAGGATGCTGATCTGCGCCACCGACGACCCGAAGATCGCCGGCGCCATGAGGCTCATGATGCGGCGCACGCCGGCATGCGCAAGGCCCCAGCGCGGGCGCGGCAGGAGACCGATACGCTGCACGTACGGCAGCATGAACGCGAGTTGCACCACGCCGGCGGCGAACACGCCGGCGGCCAGTGCCATGCCGGGACGGTGGTAGTACGGCGCCACGAAGGCCGCGAACACGATCATGGTGATGTTCAGCAGCACCGGCGAAAACGCCGCCACCGCGAAGCGCCGGTAGGTATTGAGGATGCCGCCGGCCAGTGCGGCGAGCGAAATGAAGAACAGGTAGGGGAACGTCAGGCGCAGCATGTCCACGGCGAGTGCGAAGCGGTCCGCGTCCGCCCGCCCCGACGCAAAGCCGGGCGCAAACACGAGGATCAGCAGCGGCGCCGCCACGACGCCCAGCGCCGTGATCGCGAACAGGAGCGCACTCAGCGTTCCGGTGACGCGGTCGACGAGTTCCTTGACCTCCGCGTGGCTGCGGTTCTGGTCGTAGTCGGCAAAGACCGGAACGAATGCCTGCGAGAAGGCGCCTTCCGCCGACCAGCGCCGGAAGATGTTGGGAATCTTGAACGCGACGAAGAAGGCGTCCATCAGGTAGCTGGCGCCAAACAGCCGCGCGAACACCATGTCGCGCACGAGGCCGAGCACGCGCGAGAGCAGGGTCATCGCTCCGACGGTGCCCGTGGACTTCAGCAGGTGACGGCCCGAAACGCCGGTGGGAGTCTGGGAGTTTGGGCCTGGCATCGGGACGGAAAGTCTAGCAGCTTATTGACAAGGGACGCCCGAACCCAAAGAATACGCGCCCTTCTCCGGGCAGCCGCCCTGAGTACCTGCGAACAAGGTCTCGAGACTTGGCGAACATCAAATCAGCAGCAAAGAAGGCACGGCAGGCCGAAAAGCACCGCCAGCACAACGCTGCGCTCCGCACCCGCATGCGCACCGCCATCAAGAAGGCGGTCAGTGCCGTGAAGAGCGGGGACGCCGCGAAAGCGGCCGATAGCTACAAGGCCGCGGTGCCCGCCATCGATACGATGGTCAGCAAGGGGCTGGTCCATCGCAACAAGGCGGCCCGCCACAAGAGCCGGCTCAACAAGGCCGTCAAGGCTCTCCGGACGAGCTGACCGCTGCCGCGTCCACCGGCGCTTCCCGCGCCAGTTCCTCCAGCCGTGTCATGACGTCCGCCACGAGGCGCTCCGTTCCTTCGGCGCGCAGCGCGCTGATGCGGTAAACGGGGCCGCTCCAGGCGAGCGAGGCCATCACCTCGCGCTCACGCTCGATCGCGTCCTGCGGGTCGAGCAGGTCCACCTTGTTCAGCACCAGCCAGCGTTCACGGCCCGCCAGCTCCGCATTGAACCGCTCCAGCTCCCGGACGATTTCCACCGCATCGTCAGCCGGCCGCGTGGTTCCGGGTGCAGGCGCCAGGTCCACGATGTGCAGGAGCAGGCGCGTGCGCTCGAGATGCCTGAGGAAGCGCGTGCCGAGACCGGCGCCCTCTGCGGCACCCTCGATGAGGCCGGGAATGTCGGCCATCACGAAGCTGCGCAGCGGGCCAACGTATACGACGCCGAGATTCGGGTACAGCGTCGTGAATGGATAGTCGGCGACCTTCGGTCGCGCAGCCGATACCGCCCGGATCAGGGTGGACTTGCCGGCATTCGGCTTGCCGAGCAGGCCAACGTCGGCGAGCAATGCCAGCTCCAGGCACAGCTCACGGCCCTCTCCCGGGGTACCGGGCGTGGCACGCCGCGGCGCGCGGTTCACGCTGCTCTTGAAGCGGGTATTGCCCTTGCCGCCGCGCCCGCCTGCCGCCACCAGCAGCCGTTCGCCCGGAGACGTGAGATCGCCGAGCACCTCCTGGGTCTCGGCCGCGATCACCCGCGTGCCGCAGGGTACCGGCACCTCCAGATCGCTCCCGCTGCGGCCACTGCAGTTGGCGCCGGAACCCGCCTCGCCATGCTCCGACCGGTAGCGGCGATTGACGCGAAAATCGGCCAGCGTGTTGATGCCCTCGCGGGCCACCAGGTAGACGCTGCCGCCATCGCCGCCGTCACCGCCGTCGGGCCCGCCGCGCGGAATGTTCTTCTCGCGGCGAAAGCTCACGCAGCCTGGCCCGCCATTGCCGGCCTGCACGCGAACCGTGGCTTCATCGACGAATTTCATCGCTTCACGCCGGGGCAGAAACGACGAACCCCGCCGTGGCGGGGTTCGTCAGGGCTGATCGCCGGCGTCTCAGGCCTGCGGCACGATGCTCACGAACAGGCGGTTCTTCGGACCCTTGCGGTCGAAGCGCACGGTACCGTCCGCCCGGGCAAACAGCGTGTGGTCGCGGCCCATGCCGACGTTGACGCCAGCGTGATAACGCGTACCGCGCTGACGCAGGATGATGTTCCCCGCGATGACCGCCTCTCCGCCGAAGCACTTCACGCCGAGTCGCTTCGCCTGGGAATCGCGACCGTTACGGGTACTGCCGCCTGCTTTCTTATGTGCCATGACAATTACTCCTTGCCGGCCGGCGGGCCACCGGTGATGCCGGTGATCTCCACCCGCGTGAACGACTGCCGGTGGCTGCCGATGCGCTTGTAGGTCGTGCGGCGCTTGAACTTGATGACGCTCACCTTATCGGTACGCCCCTGCGCGACCACGCGGGCCGTCACCTTGCCGCCGGCGACTTTCGGTGCACCGACCTTGAGATCGCGGCCCTCACCGATCATCAGTACGTCGGTGAACTCGACTTCGTCGCCTTCGGCGGCTGCCAGCTTTTCGACATCGAGCTGTTCGCCCTTGCTGGCGCGGTACTGTTTGCCACCCGTTACAAATACGGCGTACATCGTGAAACTCTCCGCAGGACCGGCCGGACGACGGCCGGAAAAGAGCGGGCATTCTAATGAGTCGTGCCTGCCGGTTCAACAACTTGGCAGCCCGGCCCCACCCCCGACGCCCCTGCCCCCACCGGGTTCCCATCCCGGCACGGGCACGGCGCCTGGCCCGACGAGGGATGACCAGGCCCACCGGCGGCGGCACAGGTCCGGCTCCGGTCAGGATAAATACCTGTTTTACTCCCGCGCACATCGCGGGCATTATTGGCGCGCGCATGAAGCTCGTCCAACCCGAACATCCCGCTTTCGACCTCGAAACGGTTCGCGATCTGGTGGGCGAGGACTGGGCTGCCGTCAATCGCGAGATCCAGGCGCAGCTCGCCAGCGACGTCGCTCTCGTCAACAGCATCGCGCACTACATCATCGGCAGCGGCGGCAAGCGCCTGCGCCCGCTGCTCGTGCTGCTCGCCGCACGGGCCTGCGGCTACACCGGCCAGCAGCACGTGCTGGCCGCCGCGATCATCGAGTTCATCCACACCGCTACGCTGCTCCACGACGATGTCGTGGACGAGTCTGACCTGCGCCGCGGCCAGGAAACCGCCAACAGCGTCTTCGGTAACCAGGCGAGCGTACTCGTCGGCGACTTTCTCTATTCGCGAGCCTTCCAGATGATGGTCGAAGTCGGCCAGATGCGGATCATGGACGTGATGGCAGACGCCACCAACACCATCGCCGAGGGCGAGGTGCTGCAGCTCATGAACTGCAATGACCCGGATACCACGGAAGCGCGCTACCTCGAAGTCATCTACCGCAAGACCGCCAGGCTGTTCGAGGCGGGCATGCAGATCGGCGCCATCCTCGCCGACCAGACACGGGCGGTCGAAGACGCGCTGCTCGACTACGGCAAGCACGTCGGCCTTGCCTTCCAGCTCGTAGACGACGCGCTCGACTACCACGCCGACCGCGACGAACTCGGCAAGAACATCGGTGCCGACCTCGCCGAAGGCAAGCCCACGCTGCCGCTGATCTACGCCTTGCAGCGCGGCACGCCGAAAGAACAGGTGGCGATCCGCCGCGCCATCGAGCACGGCGGCCTCGAGGAGATCGACACCATTCTTGCTGCCATCCAGACCACCGGCGCGCTTGCCTATACGCTCACCCGTGCGCGCGAATCCGCACGGCAGGCGGTAGCGGCGCTCGGCCGCGTCCCGGACTCGGTGCACAAGGAAGCGCTGCTGCAACTGGCCGACTTCGCCGTGGAACGAAGGTACTGACCGCTTCGCACGACTGACCGCCGCCGACCGCGGCCCGTCACCACTGGACGCTGCGGCGACCTTCGCTCACAATGCCCGCCCGCGACGGGCCGGGGTCACCCGCGCCTGTCGCCGACTGCCGACGGGGTGTAGCTCAGCTTGGTAGAGCGCTTGCTTCGGGAGCAAGAGGTCGCAGGTTCGAATCCTGTCACCCCGACCAGAAAAAACAGATAGTTAGCGAACCCGGTCCAACCTCTGCATCAGCTGCCCAGGTACTCTTTGGCGGGGTAAGCTCCCGGCGGGAACATCAACTTCGAATGTCCCGTACGCTCGCGGCGACGCCGAAGTCAGCGCTCATGCTCGTGGTCGTGCCCCTCGTGCCTGGCGGCAAACGCTTCCTGCCACGCATCGAGCTCGCCGGGAGCAAGAAAACCGTTCTCCTGCAATCCCAGCTCCAGCGCAGCCAGCCAGCGCCCGTAGTAGCCGTTGCGGAAATAAGCGACGGGATCGAGTCGCTCGCCGCGGTGACGAGCCGCGTCGAGGTTCACGCCACCCCTGCTCCCGCCGGATGAGAGCGCAATGGCGAACACACGCGCCTCCCAGCGCTCGTGAAACGTGGGGTCATCCGGCGTGTGCTCGATTCGACCGAATCCGTGCCGGCCGCCGATGTCGTGTTCACCGTTCATGCATGGCTCTCGCTGCTGGATGTAGTCAACCGCTTCCATGCGAAATCTCTACCAAGGGAGCACCGTGCCGTCGTAGCTCAGAAATGCGCCCGAATTCTCGAGCGTCAGGCTATCGATGTCCCGGATGAGGTCCCGCACGGCATCGGCTGGCGGACGCAGCATGCTTTTCGGCGCGCCCTTCATGAAGTCCGTATCCACCATTCCCGGGTTGAGAATCCCCACGGCCACGCCTTTCGGCTTGAGCTGGATGGCAAGATTTCGCATCTCCATATTCAACGCGGCCTTGCTCGCACGCATGAAATAAAGACGCGCCGAAGAAACCTTGCCGATCGAGCCTTCACTGCTTGATATGGCCACGATGCGCTTCTCGCGGCTCGCCAGGACGCTCGGCAGAAACGCTTCCGCGATCTTGAGTGGCGCGATCGTGTTGACACGCAATACCTCCTCGAAAGCCGCGTAGTCGAGCTTCCCGAACATCTGGTTCTGCATTCCGCCGCTTATCCCCGCATTGTTGATGAGCACATCGATGGGGCTGTTCGCATATTTGGCCGCGAGCGCATCGACACCGTGATGATCGGTGATATCGAGCTGCTCGACCACGATCCGCGAATTGGCCGCGGCCAACGCCTGGAGGTCTTTCGCTTCGGCCGGATGGCGCGCGGTGGCAATCACGCGAGCGCCCCGTGCCGCATATTGCCTGACGAGTTCCAGGCCAATGCCCTTGTTGGAGCCCGTCACGAGCACGGTCGGCACGTAGGAGGCATCCGTGCGTTCGTCGCCGCCCTGCGCGCGAGCAGGCGCGCCGGAGACGCCGAGAACTGCGATTGCGGCAAGGGCCAGACCGACTGTTCGTATGTTCATGAATTGCTCCGTGGTCACAAACCTGCCGCGAGGCGCCTTTGTAGTCGCACACCAGAGTTACCGGAGCATTTGATTGTCGGGTTGAGCCCGCTCAACGAGCCAACCGTGCCCGCACACCCGGCTCTCACCGCTCCGATCCTCAATCAATTGCTCCGGCACCCTGCACCTACGCGGCCCGCCACATTCGTATGAGCGCCAACGTCGATTCCACAAGCTCGCGTGTCAGATCTCCGGCTGGCATCTCGCGCGCAAAGCGCAGCGCCTGCCCCGCCCAGAGCGAGGTGAAGTCGCCCGAGCCCTGCGCCTCGGCCTTCAATCGCAGCGGCAGCATCGCGCTCATGGCACCCGGAAAGGCCGGTGCATCCGCGCTGATCGGCCCGATCTCTCGGACCGCGCGATTGACGATGCCGCGCGCCGGCCGGCCGGTGAACACATTCGTGATCGCTGTCTGGTCCTCGCGCGCCGTCTTGAGCGCAGACCGATAGATCGGCGGAATGGTGGCTTCGGGAGTCAACAGATAGGCCGTGCCGATCTGGGCGCCCGCCGCCCCCAGCATCAAGGCGGCCGCGATCCCGCGTGCGTCCCCGATACCGCCGGCTGCGATCACCGGCACGCGCACCGCATCGACGACCTGCGGCACCAGCGCCATCGTTCCCGGTTGCGAAGCCACCTCGTCGGTCAGGAACATGGCGCGATGCCCGCCTCCCTCCACGCCTTGCGCAATGATGGCATCGGCTCCGTGCCCGGCGAGCCAGCGTGCTTCCTCGACGGTGGTCGCGGACGCGATGACGCGCGCGCCGGCGGCCTTCACCCGCGCGACCATCGCTTCCGGCGGAAACCCGAAATGAAAGCTCACGACAGGCGGCTTGAGCTCTTCGATGAGCGCACACGACTCTTCACCGAACGGCCCACGGCCGCTTCCGCGCCCGCCGGAGGGTGCTGGCACATCAATGCCCAGCTCGCGGCGATAGGGCGCCAACCGCTCAACCCAGCGCACCGCGCGCGCTTCATCCGGTTCGGGCGGCGCATAACAGAAGAAGTTCAGATTGAAGGGCCGGGTCGTGCGCTCACGAATGGCCTGTACTTCCTTGCGCAGGTAGTCCGCCGGAAACAATCCGCACGGCAGCGATCCCAGGCCCCCCGCCTCGCTGACGGCAGCAGCAAGCGCCGACCCCTGGGCACCGGCCATCGGCGCCTGAATGAGCGGATGCTCCATGCCGAGCAAATCGAGAAGCCGGCGGTCGGGCCACATTGAGGATTACTCCGTCTGTGCCTGCGGGGAACGGCCGAATTTCAATTCGACGAATGTACTCCTGAATTTCCGCAGTTATCACCCTGGCTCCCAGGCCTTACAGATGGTTTCTTTGCCCGTCCATGCCGCGGATAACCCGGCCGGAAGAATTTCCAGGTCCCTCGCACGCCGGCACCGCTCAACTTCCGATGCCGGACACCGCGGAACATGCAGGTATTTATGAAGTTCTTCGCCGACCTGCGGGCACGGAGCGTCGCCGCTACGGAGTCGATGCTTTGACCCAGCATGCGGCCGTAAAGCAACAGGAACTCCGGGCCGTACGGTGCAGGCGCGGGCTACAGGTCCGGACGGCCTGCGCCGGGACGCTCGCTTCGCACCTCCCTGTGCTGCGCTCGCTCGGCTTCGGCTGCGGCTGCGCTCCTGCTGCGCCAGCCTCACACGCCCATTACAGGCCGTCCGGACCCGCAGCCAATGCCGAACAGCGTGCGGCGATGATGTTCCTCCAACACGCCCGTCACAACGTCACCGCCAGCCGCCCAGTGCCGGGTCGGGACTGAAGTCCCTCCCGGTGCGCAGGCGGCATCAATGAGGTCGCCAACCGCTATCGCGCACCGACCTTTAGTGTCTCGGGATATGAACCGCAACACCTTCCTGCGTATCGACGGCGTTGCCTGACCAGGGGTGGTCGGGACTGAAGTCCCTCCTACCGGGTTTCGTTCCACCTGGGGTGAATGCCCCAGTTCCTGCGTTCCGTCCGCTGAGCGCACGCCGGTGGTGGCCCGTTGTCCGGCGAGAGCACGTGTGGAGCCGGCTGCCAGGAGGGCAGCAGCCGGCGTAACCCGTAGCGACGAGCACAGGGATGTGCGAGGA
>JAJTYX010000062.1:0-1256 GCA_021462865.1 Gammaproteobacteria bacterium
GACCTTGTAGGCCTCGCTGGGTTTGCGCTTCCGCGCCTTGTCGCTGCTGGCGGGCTGTTCGCCCGCGCCTGAGTTCTGGTCCATGCCGGCCCCGGTGCTGGTGTACGATGAAGGACTGCCGTCTCCTCCGTGCTTTCATTCTAACACGATTCGCGCCGACAAGACGTGAGGGCCGGCGGCGCAGCAAAAACACCCCGCCAGCGCGGGCGGGGTGTCTGTGGGCGGGATTGCGGGCGCGCCTTACGGAATAATGAGGCGCTGCCCGGCGTAAATGCGGTTGATGTTGGCGATGCCGTTGGCCGCCGCCAGCGTGTAGACGTTGACGCCGTAGCGCTGCGCGATCGTGGAGAGGATCTCGCCGCGGGCGACCACGTGGATGCGCGGGCCGGGCGGCGCGGACGGCGGCGGCGGGGCGTACACCGAGCCGTCGGCAGGCGACAGGCTGCGCACCGGGACCGAGGCGATCACGTTGGCGGCCAGCACCCAGCCGAGCACGCCGTTGGGCAGGCGGATCTGCGCCCAGGAACCGTCGAAATTGCGCCCGGTCAGGTCTACCGTCTGGTCCAGGCCCAGCGTCCCGATCACCGGCGCGGCGGGGTCCGGGTTGGCGCGCACATTGAGGGCGAAGACGCCGTTGACGCGCGCGGTGGGGATCAGCGGCGACGTGGGGGCGGCCTCGTTGATCGGCAGGTCGCGCACGCGGTAGCGGGTGTAGAGGTAGCCGGCGTTGACCCAGCCGGTGACGCCGTTGGTGAGGCCGATCAGCACCCAGTTGCCGACGCTGTTGCGCGCCAGCAGCTGCACGCCGAAGCCCTGCGGCAGCGTGGCGATCGCGCCGTAGCCCAGGCCAGGCCCTGAGCGCACGTTCAGCGTGCCGGTGTTGACGACCGCTACCGGCTCAGGCTGGGCCTGCGCCAGCGCCGGGGCCGCCACGCTCAGCAGCAGCACCCCCACAAGCAGAAAAGCGATCAGCCGTTTTAGCGTCACCATACCCTCAAGCCTTTCTCCGGCCTGCTGCCACTGTTCCAGTTGCTCAACCTTACGCTAAGTTTAGCAGAAGTTGGGCATTTAGGGAAACCAACGCGGCATTTTTTCTTCCGGCCGGAAGCGCCCTCATCCCCCGGCGCGGACCCCTCCCCTGACCCCTCCCCTGACCCCGCCGCTGACCCCTCCCCTAAATCCCCTCCCCGCTGGCGCAGCTGAGGGGACTTATCTGCGGTCGCGCTGGCGCAGGGAGGGGACTTTACAACGCGCGC
>JAJTYX010000063.1:0-2529 GCA_021462865.1 Gammaproteobacteria bacterium
ATGTTCAACTCCAATGGGCGAGTTGACATCATCCTACAGAATTAATTTCACAGATTCGGCACGGATTTGTAACAGTTTTGTAAACATTCCCCAACTGTTCGGTTACTTTGTTTCGGTGAAGTGGGCAATCGGCAGGGAAAAATGAAATGTTGTCCCTTGCTCGATGTTGCTGTCTACCTCGATGGATGTGTGATGTTGTTCGAGGATCGCGCGAACGATGGCAAGTCCTAATCCTGTGCCTTTCGTTCCGGCGTCTGCGCCGCGCCAAAACGGTTCGAAGATGTGAGGTATTTCCTCCGTCGCAATAACGGGCCCGCGATTATTGATTCCGACGCTCACAGTATCCGCATTTGGAATTAGCCGAACGACTACTGGTTTATTCGAAGCGTACTTGATCGCGTTATCGAGCAGGTTTAGAAACACCTGCCGGATGCGATCGGGGTCTGCCAGCGCCCGAGGCAGATCGGTGGGGGCTTGAAGGATTGGCGAAACGTTGTTCTTTTCCGCGAGATCGAACAACGCCGAAAGGGCTTCCTCGGCGGCCACGCGCAGATTGACCGGCTGAATGTGCAGGGGCACGCGATCCAATCGCGAGAGGCTGAGCAAATCCTCAACCAACCGGGCAAGCCGTTCGGTTTCGCCGGATACAAAACCCAGCGACTTGCGCCACAGCGCCTCTTCGTCGATTCCACAGCTATTTAGAATTTCCACATGACCCATAATTGCAGTGAGCGGCGTGCGGAGTTCGTGAGCGATCGTGCCGACCAATTGTTGATATAGCTCCGCCTGATAAGTCTCATCCGCCGAGTCGGCGAGCAAGATAAGTATCCCCTCTTCTTCCGGGACTTGGAGTTGGGCGACCCAAACCTGCAGTTTTGTATTTCCCATGACGATTTCGAGCCTTTCCGTTAAACCCGAACGGTCGACGCGTTCGACGGCTGCGGCAAGTGCGGAAGGCAAGTTCGCGCCCCACTGTACGCGCTGCACCAACTGTGCGGCTTGTTCATTTTGCCATTGGAGATTCGCTTTGCGATCAATCAGCAGCGCGGCTTGCGGGAGCGCGTTCAGCAGCGCGGAAAACTTTGAAACGTAATTTTCGTTCTTGGAGATTGGCGCTTGTCTTTGGCGAAGCGCCCATCCAATGCCTGCGCCGGATGCGAACAGTATTAATGCCCAGAAGATCGCTGCTCCGACTGAAATACTTGAGATTACGCCTTCATCCATGCCGCGCTCCCGGTCTGTTCAACCCTGCGACTCAAATTTGTAACCGATATTCCGGACGGTGAGTAGAAAACTAGGTTCGCTGGGATTTGTCTCGATTTTTTGCCGCAGGCGCTGCATGTGAACATCCACGGTGCGCGTTTCGCCCGCGTAATCGTAACCCCAAATTTTTTCCAGCAGAGTTTCCCTGCCAAACACGCGGCGCGGATTGGAAACCAGCAACGCCAGTAATTCGAATTCTTTAGGAGTTAGGTTTAGCGGCTTCCCGTCGCGATTCACCGTCCTGCCCTCGATGTTGATTTCCAGTGAGCCAAAATGAAGCGCGCGCGAGCCGGAACCTGCAGAACGCTGCACAAGCCGCAACAAAGCGCGGACGCGGGCGAGCAGTTCTCGAATTTTAAAAGGCTTGGTGATGTAATCATCTGCGCCGATTTCCAGCCCGACGATCTTGTCCACCTCGTCATCTTTGGCAGTGAGCATAACGATTGGAACATAGGGTGAGCGGCGGCGGAGTGCCTGACATACTTGCAGACCGTCCAAGCCGGGGAGCATCAGATCGAGAAGGATGAGGTCGGGAGAAAATGATTCCACGCGTTCAAGCGCAACGTCGCCGCGTTTGACCAGCTCAACTTCAAAGCCTTCGCGTTCTAGCGCGGTTTGCACGAACGCGCCGATGGCCGGATCGTCTTCCACGATCAAGATACGCGATTGAGACCCTTGAATGTTGCTGGTCATATAAATAGTTTATTTTTGGAGTTTGCCAATTGGCTCGGAAACGACTTAAAAAGTATACTCCTAAATCATGGAATGTCGTAATGTTGCCCTGTGAGGGAGTGTCCGATTGAGAAAGGAAAAAATACTTGCCACAGAGAGCGCAGAGTTCTCAGAGAAAGGAATTCTCAAAATCTCTGTGTGCTCTGTGGCTAAAAACTCTATGTTGGTCCCCCCTGTGATTGGAAATCCAATTCCTTCAAGGAATGCTTCCGGCGTTCAGTGATTAGGTGATTGGTAAAAGCGAGTTGTGTATTCGGTAAAACCGCTAGCCTCTGCTTGATTCAAGCCGGGCTTATGGATTCACTCGTTCCTTTAGACGGCATACCGTCTGACTTCAGATGAATTTTTTAGACCAAACTGGCAGCTCCTGCATAAAACTGGAACTGCCAGTTTGAATTGACTTGCATTATGGACAGCCAGTGAACTCTGCGTTTTCTTCAACTCATTTTCAGGTTAACTGAGATTGGCTTACAATTGGCGGTATGACATGGAAGCCATCATACTTAACCCGTGAACAAATGGAAGAAAGGCGGC
>JAJTYX010000064.1:0-4742 GCA_021462865.1 Gammaproteobacteria bacterium
AATCGCCGTAGAGAAATCAACGCGTCCGCACGCCCGAGCAGCCCAAAACGCTCACAATCGAGCGGCGAATCGGCGAAGTCCGGCTAGTGGTGCCCGGCCGGTCATCGGACTGTGACGAAGGCCAGGAGTTGGTCTTGGCCGTCATTGAGATATTTCCGGAACTCTCCGCAACCGAAGTCCCGGCACTATCTGGCTATTTGGATGACTTCGCCCTGGTGAGGTTGCGCGACGCGGGCAGCGCCGTCCTTCTCAAGGCAACCCGCCAGCACGGACATCGCACCGGATTCGCCATGCACGAGCGCGACTGGCGGTCGGCCGGCGATGCGCCGGTACCAGTCGCGTAACCCCGCCTGGTCGGCGTGCGCGGACAGCCCGCCGATCGTGTGCACTTTTGCGTTGACGCGAATGGTCTCGCCCCACAGCCGGATGTTGCGTGCACCGTCGACCAGCGAGCGGCCGAGTGTGCCAGTCGCCTGGAAGCCAACGATCAGCACGTGGGTCTCATTGCGCCAGACGTTGTGCTTGAGGTGATGCTTGATGCGGCCGCCGGTGCACATGCCGCTGCCGGCGATGATGATCGCGCCCGAGCGGATGCGGTTGATGAGCGCGGAGTCCTCACCCGTCCGGCTGAGCCGCAGGTTCGGTAGCCGGAAGAGGCTCCCCGTTCGTGCGGACTGCTCACGCGCGGGTACGTCGTGGACAACCTCGTGGCGTGAATAGATCTCCGTGGCCTCGATCGCCATCGGGCTGTCGAGAAAAATCTGCCAGCGGGCGAGACCCCAGTCTTCGAAGCGGCGCGCGAATACGTAGAGGAGTTCCTGGGTCCGTCCGACTGCGAAAGCCGGGATGAGGATGTTGCCACCGCGGGCACGGGTGATGATCTCGCCAATCTCGCGCCAGGTCTCATTCCACGGCCGGTGCAGCCGGTCGCCGTAAGTGCTCTCCATGACGACGAGATCTGCTGCCGGCACCGCCTCCGGGTCACGCAGGATCGGGGCGTCGCGGTGCCCGAGGTCGCCGCTGAAGACCAGGCGTCGCTCGTGGCCATTGATGGTCGCGGCAAGCTCCGCGCTCGCCGAGCCGAGGATGTGGCCCGCGTCGCGCAGCGTCAGGTGCAGGCCGGGCAGGATTTCGGCCGGGGCCGCATAATCGAGCGGCCGGAACAGGCGCAGCGTGCGCTGCACATCCTCGATCGTGTAGAGCGGCTCGACCGGCTTGAGCCCCTTGCGTTCGCGCTTGCGGTTCTCCCACTCGGCATCCTTCGCGCTCAGATACGCCGCGTCTTTCAGCAGCACGGCGCAGAGGTCGACCGTGGCACTGTGCGTCCAGATCGGGCCGGCAAAGCCGTCGGCCACGAGCAGCGGCAGCCGGCCCGAATGGTCGAGATGGGCATGCGTCAGGACGACGGCGTCGATCTGCGACGCATCGAATGGAAACGGCTCCCTGTTGCGCCGCTCGTGTGATGGTGCGCCCTGAATCAGGCCGCACTCGACGAGAACTCGATAACCGAGCACCTCGACCAGGAAACAGGAACCGGTAACCTGGCCCGCCGCGCCGTGGAACGTAACCTGCATGGCCTCACGCACCTTGTTCATCACCTCGCTCACCGGTTTGGCCGGACAGTCGTCGGCTGTTTATATCAGACCACGGCGAGGCCCTGCTTTCGAGGACCCGCAGGCCAAGGCCGACCTCGTTCGCGAGCGCCTTCACGGACCTGCGGTTCCAGCAACGAATCCAGGGGGTCGCCGCGGCTGCTGGAACCCGGCAGGAGGGGCTATGACCCCGACACATGACGGGCGCGTCCGTCTAGACTGGTGGCATGCCCGCATGCCCGGCGGCACCCATGTGTGGAAAACCCGGCGACGCCTGGAACCCATGACCCCGGTGTGGCGAGGTATTCTGGCGCGACCTTCAGTTCGCATGGCGGCCGATACAGCTGGTATGGAGCCGCGTTGACAGGCAAGGAGAAACGGGATCGGTCGCCGTGATGAGTCTGTTTCACTTATAGCCCGAAATCTGCTCGTAATGCGATATTGGTGGGTCAACCAGAATCAGACTTATCGCCAAGAGATCGGCGGGGGCTATCTTTGGTCGCCGAAGCGACGGGCAGACAGCACAAGGAATCAGTTCTACGAGTTCATGCGTGAGGTTGCCCCGGGCGATCTGGTTTTTTCTTTTTGTGACACTCGGATCGCGGCGATCGGATTCGCGCAGTCATATTGCTACGAGAGCCCGAAGCCCGAAGAATTCGGCACAACCGGCCTGAACTGGAGCAACACGGGCTGGAGGGTTGACGTGCGCTTTCAGGAACTCAAGAACCGTATTCGACCGAAGGACTATATCGGCGAGATCCGCTGGCTCTTGCCCGAGAAGTATTCACCATTGACCCGTGACGGTAACGGTCTGCAGGGTGTTTACCTGACTGAGATATCTGAGATGTTGGCCAATGCGCTCATCAACAGGGTAGGCGCGGAAGCGAATGTCGCCCGAGACGTTGCGCACGCCAATGCGGAACGCGGAGCGGAAATGGACCGACCGGAGGCTGCAATTATCGAATGGGAGCGCCGAGTCGAGGAGCAGATTCTTGGTGCGTCAGATATCTCGGCGACTGAAAAACGATCTTTGGTGATGGCGCGGCGCGGGCAGGGCGTTTTCCGCGCCGCTGTCGAGAAAATAGAGACGGCATGTCGCGTGACCCGCGTTGACCGACGAGAGCATCTGGTGGCCAGCCATGCAAAGCCGTGGCGCGATTCGGACAATGCGGAGCGGTTGAACGGAGAGAACGGCTTCCTCTTGACTCCGACGGTTGATCATCTCTTCGACAAGGGATTCATCACGTTCGAAGATTCCGGGCGGCTGGTCGTGTCGCCGGTGGCGCACCGAGAGTCAATGCGTCGGATGGGAGTCGAGATCGACGGTGCATTAAACGTTGGGGACTTTAGTGCTGGGCAGCGACACTTCTTGGAATACCACAGAGAAAATATTTTCCGACAAGCACATAGACGCAGGTAGGGCGCTGTCGTTGGCTTTTTGAGCTTGAGCGATACTCCAGTGTCGAGTCCGACGTTGCCATGGCCGAACTATTGGGCACCGCTCGCCAAGACGAATAAGGGACCGGCCACGATGTGGAGCTTGAAGTCGCCCTTGTCATCTCCACGTAAGGCACCCGCTGGGTGCGATCGATTCGATGGGGTTTCGGTTTCTGGCCAGCGATCGTATCCGTATCCACCAGCGCCACTGCCGCCGCCTCCTGTCTCTTGACCCGGTGCCCGCGCACCGGCGCCGGTACTTCGGTTCTGGAAACCCGACGGATTCGCAAGATTATCGAGCGGACGGAAGGTCACCGCTCAGTCATATTCGTTGGCAGGTCGTTCGGAATCGCCTGCCGATGCCGCGCCAGCCTCGTGTTCACGCTCCCGGGGCCAGACGTACGCGGATCCGCTCTCGCTGAACGCCGCGCCGCGACCAGCAGGCTTCTCAATACCAGTCGCCCAGCGTGAGGCCGGGCACGCGCCTGAACTCCTTCGTATTGCGGGTCACCAACGTGGCGCGATGGGCGAGGGCGGTTCCTGCGATCAGGGTGTCGAGCGGCCCGATCGGCTGTCCCTTGCGGTCGAGGGCTACCCGTACCTCGGCGGCACGGGCCGCGGCTGCCCGGTCGAACGTCAGCACCTTGACCACATTGAGGAGTTGCGTCAGCTGGCGGCGGCGTTTGACGGGGTCAGATGATCGCGCGATTCCCGTGTCGATCTCGCAGACCGTGATGGCGCCGACCGCCACATTCGCCGGCGCCGTGGCCAGCAGGTGCTCGGCGACGCGTCCCTGGCCGCGGAAGAAAAAGATCAGCGTGTCCGTATCCAGCAGAAACATCAAAGCCGCGGTCGCTTGCGGTCGCGTGCGGCGGCGGCACGCAATTCATGCGGTGTTGGAAAATCCTGCCACGCACCTGCGAGCTCCCGGGTTCCTTCGGGCTATTCCGCACGGGTTCTTTCGGCTACCAGATTCGCAATCCAGCGGCTGACGGGCAGGCCGGCCGCCCGTGCGGCCTGCCGCAGGCGCTTCGCGTGCTCCGGGTCGAGATAGATGGTGACCTGTGCCATGTCGGCATCCCTGCTCATCGTCGATATAAGTGCCAGTAATAAGTGTCGGTTCACGCAGGGCAAGGCTGGCGTTCACGGGCCAGAGCATGATCGGCCGTCGCGCAGCCGCCAGCGAGCCGGATTTCATGGCATATCGGCGGGAAATTCCGCCAGACCAGGGCGGTCAGACCTAGCACCCGGCAACCGTCTCCCGGATTGTCCGCAACCGAAGTACCGGCACCTGACCCGCGCTATCGAAGGCCGTGGCGCGACGCGAAGTGGCGCGACGTGAAGCGTCGAAATAAGCCAACAAGCCAAACCCGGCACCAGACATAACGCACGCCGGTTCACCTGTTCAGGGGATTGACGGTTTGCAGGGGGGGGGGGCTAGCTTCTGTGGTGCGGCAATCCGGTAACGGGCAGAGCACCCGGCGGATGGCCGGCGCCGGGCAACCGGCGCCACGGCGGAGAAGAAACACGAGTTGATAAGTCAGGCGGGCTGTACCGGCACCGGTGCGGTCTGCGGGGGGATCACGATGAGAGCAGTCAGCAGGGTGGTCAGCGGGCTGGTGTTACTGGCGCTGGGGAGTAGTGCCCAGGCGGCGCTGCTGGGCCGGGACCTGAACGGCAGCCCGGGCAGTTTCGAGGCGTATTACGACACGG
>JAJTYX010000065.1:0-5752 GCA_021462865.1 Gammaproteobacteria bacterium
CTTGCTCTTGAAATGATTGTAAATGCCCCCCAGCGCCAGCCCGGCGCGTTCGGCGATCTGCCGCATGGATGCGGCGTGATAGCCATGTTCCATGAACAACTCAATGGCCGCGTCTTCGATGGCGAAGCGCGTGGCGTCGCCTTTGGTCGGGGAGTCTTTCGGCTTGGGCGGCATACATCCTCACAGGGAATGGCGTGGATAAAAAATGAACGAACGTTCGTTTTCTATTTTACGGAAATGACCTGTTTTGTCAAGGTGGATATTCAGGGAATTCCAAGCCAACAGTTCTGCTTCCGAACTGTTGACGTCAATCTTATTCCACCGTAAAATTTGAGAACTCAGGAAATCAGGCTTACAAAAAGCGAGATAATCATGTCTGAATACTTACAAGTCCGAAGCAATGGGCAGATTACCCTGCCTGCTCCAACCCGCCGGAAGGCAAAATTGAACGAGGGCGACCTGCTTGAAGTTGTGGTCGAAGACGACGGCACGATCCGTTTGATTCCCAAAATCCCTGTGGATCGCGCCTTGGCAGAAAAATATCAGATTGATGATGTTAATTGGGCGTTGGAGCAAAAGGGCAAAGAGAAATGAAGCGGATTGTCGTGTGCGACACGGGTCCGCTTTTGCATCTCAGCGAGGCTGGAGCAGTCCACTTGCTGGCGGAAATGGGCGATGTGTATGTCCCTCCGCTTGTCATGGCGGAGTTTGAAGCCAATTCACAAGGATGGAGTTTGCCTCAGTGGGCGAAAGAAATAGAGTTGGAAAAGACCGCCAGGCAAAAGGTAGAGAGATGGATACAAACAAACCAGATTGACGAGGGGGAAGCCGAAGCCATTGAACTGGCGCTGCAAGTCCATGCGGATTGGTTATTGACAGATGATGCCGCAGCCCGTCAGTTTGCCGAATCCTTGGGACTGGAAGTTCACGGATCGGTCGGCGCGCTTTTATGGGGTGTCGCAATGGGACATATTGACGACAGGCAGGTTGCGCGCCGTTTATTGGACAATCTTGCCAATTCCACTTTATGGGTTTCTGAACGGGTGATCAGCGCAGCGGAGAAGGCAATTGATAATTTGTTTGAATAGAATTGCTTGATTTCCAAAAAAAAGAGAAGGAGCGCGAAGATGAGAGTCTTCGCGCTCCTTCTACGACATCGTAAGATGCCGCGTACCGTCTCAAACTTCCACTGAAGCCTTCTCCAGCGCGTGATCCACGAAGAAGTGCATCCGGTTGAAGAAGTTGACCTCGCTGATGCCTGCGTCCGCGTCCAGCAGAAGCAGGTTCAACTGCGGATATTTCTCCTTCATCTTTTTTTCCGCGCCTTTGGCGATGACGTGATTGGCAATGCACCCGAACGGCTGGAGACATAACACGTTCGTGATTCCATTTCGGACAAAGGACGCCACCTCCCCGGCGATCAGCCAGCCTTCGCCGTATTGATGATCGAGGCTGAGAATCTCCTGCGCGTTGCGGGCGATGTCGTCTATGCTGGTATGCCGGTGATAGCGACGATAACGCTTCATGACATGATGAACCTCTTCGAGATATCCGCTGATGATCTTCTTCGCCAGCAGGTTAACCAGCCACATCAAATCGCGCCGCGCCATTCCGCTCCTGACCATCTGGTCGCTGTGAACAAGCCCGCCTGCGAAAAACTCAAGGAACGACGGGATGACGACCTCCACGCCCTGCTCCATCAGCCATTGCGCGGCGTTATTGTTGGAAAAAGCGTTGAACTTGACGAAGATCTCCCCGACGATGCCCGTCTTTGGGTAAACCTTGTCGTCCACTTCGATGGCGTTGAAATCCGTCACCGCGTCCGCCAGCGCGCGCAACAGCGCCTTGCGCTCGGTCGGGATGCGCCCCGCCATTAACGCGTCGAGGTAGCGGTCGGTCACCCGCTGGGTCTCGCCCTTGTTGACCTCGCGGATGATCGTCGAGTGATACATGTCCGAGATCGCGTCGATGAACGCCATGCTGATGATGGCGCGGTAGATATATTCGCGCGTATTGAACTTAAATCCGGGTTGCTCGTTTAACACGCGCATATTGGTCGAGATCGTCACAACCGGCACATCGTCGAAGCCCGCCGCGACGACCGCCTTCTTGATCAGCGAAGCGTAACTCGAAGCGCGGCACTGCCCGCCCGTCTGCGAAAAGCCGATGGCGGTTTTGGAAAGATCATACCTGCCGGACTGCAACGCCTTGACCAAATCGCCGAGCGTAATCGTGCCGGGATAACAGATTTCATTGTTGGCGTATTTAAGCCCGACGTTCACCGATTCGCGGTTTGCGGGCGGAAGTTGAACGATGTTGTAGCCCGCGTCAATCAATGGGCGCACAATCGGCGGCGAACAGAACGGCGAAAAATCGGGAACGATGATCGTCCGATGCCGGTCCTCTTTTTCGTAAACGCGCAACTTTTTGCGCGCCTTATACACGCGCTCCTTCTTCTGCGGCTGTTTGAGCGACTCGAACGTCGAGCGCAATCTTAACTTGGTCGAACCCGCGCTTTCGATCTCGTCAATGCGCAACACCGTCGGGCTTTTGCCGTACTCGCCCAAAATCGCGGCGATCTCGTCGAGGATGAACGGGTCGGGCCCGCAGCCGAACGAATTCAACTGCACCACTTCCACGTTCTCCTCGCGCGCCGCCCAGCGCGCCGCGTGATAATAACGGTTCAAATATTCCCATTGCGTCATCACATACCGATTGTCGAGCGTCTGCCCCTCTTCCCACGGCACGGCGTCCTCGGTGATCACATCCAGCCCAAAGTCCGCGATGATGTCCGGGATTTTGTGATTGATGAGCATGTCAATGTGATACGGCCGCCCCATGAGCAGGATGACGGGACGCTGATCCTCGCGCGCGTTTTCGAGAATCTCCCGCGCCACGCTTCGCACCTGACCTTTGAACTGTTTCTGCGCTTCCTCCGCTTTTTCATACGCCCGGGCCGCTTCGCTCCGCCCCACGCCGAGTCCGGCGAGATAGTCCACGCAAAAACGCTGAAGCAATTTTTTATCGGCAAGATTGACCGAAGGCATGTCAAAGGGAATGTTGAAACGCCCCGCCGGATCAATCACATTGCGCACCACGTCCGCATAGCCCGAAACGATGGGGCAGTTATACGTGTTCGCCGCGTCGCTGAAATGCGACTCTTCGTAGAAGACCATCGGGTAGAAGATGCGATCCACGCCCTTCTCGATCAAGTCCATGACGTGCCCGCTGACCAGTTTGGCGGGGAAGCACAAATTATCGGACATGATGAACGCCGTCCCTTTTTGGAAGAGGGCGCTGCTCGACGACGCGGAAAGTTGAACCTGGATGCCGCTCTCCACGAAGAGCGCGTTCCAGAAGGGAAAATTCTCAAACTGATTCAAAACCCGGGGGATACCGACGACCAGCCTCGGGGTCGAGTCGGGAACCGTTTTTCTTTCAAAGAGCAGATCCAGTTTAACGGACGGCAGATTCGCCCCGCGCCGATCCGCTCTTTTTCCGTTCGAGTAGATTTTTTCACAGCGGTTGCCCGAATAGAAAATGTTTCCGTTATGGAAGGTCATCTTCATGACCGAGCATTTGTTCTCGCACCCGTGACAGCGAATGGCCTTCTTTGCGTAATTGCCAATAATCGCGCCGCCCACTTCAGACGCTTCGCCCATTGACGCGCAGTGACCAGGATCGGCGGGGCTGTATTGATCCCGCGCCGTCAGCGCCGCGCCGTACGCGCCCATCAACTCCGCCATGTCGGGGCAGACCACCTCGCGCCCGAGCAATTTCTCCAGCGCTTTTTGCACCGCCGGGTTGCGGAAGGTTCCGCCCTGCACGACGATGTGCGAGCCAAGCAGGTCAATGTTGGTGACCTTCAACACCTTGTGAAGCGCGTTCTTGATGACCGAATACGCCAGCCCGGCGGAAATGTCGGGGATGAGCGCGCCCTCCCGCAGCGACTGCTTGACCTTTGAATTCATAAAAACGGTACAGCGCGTGCCGAGGTCGCAGGGCGCCTCGCCCTTTGTCGCCTCCTTTGCAAATTCCGGCGCGGTATAGCCCATGTTGCGCGCAAAGTTTTCGATGAACGTGCCGCACCCCGACGAACACGCTTCGTTGATCTTGATGTCCTGAATGAAGCCGTCCTTGACGAAGATGGCTTTCATATCCTGCCCGCCGATGTCCATGATGAAGGAAACGTCCTTGTCGAACGCTTTTGCCGCGCGGAAATGCGCCAGCGTCTCCACCATGCCTTCGTCCAGCCCAAACGCCGAGCGGATCAACTCCTCGCCGTAGCCCGTTGCAATACTGCGCGTGACGCGAAACTCGCGGCCGTGTTCGGCAAAACGCGCCGCCGCCGCGCTCAATCCGTTTTGAACCGCGCCGATGGCGTCGCCTTTGTTGCTGGCGTAATGCTCGAAAGCCACCCGTCCCTCCCCATCCACTACAACGATCTTGGTCGTGGTCGAACCGGAATCGATGCCCAAAAACAGCGGATCGCCGTTGAGACTGCCGATGTCCACGCGCTCGATGCGGTGGCGCCTCCGCGCCTGCTCCCAGGCTTCATACTCCGCCGGGTCGTTGAACAACGCCGGAAGCCGGTTGAAAGACGCGGACTTATGCGGGCGGTCTTCGCCGAGGCGTTCCATCAAAGCCGAAAGTTTGAAAACCTGCCGGGTGTTCGAATTCGCCAGAGCCGCCCCAATGGCGGGAAATAACTGCCCGTCCTTCAAATCCAATACGTCGTCTTCGCCGAGGCGCAGATGCTTCATAAAGGAATATTTCAGGGTCGGCAAAAAGGTCAGCGGTCCGCCGCAGAAGAGAACGGACGGCGCCGGCGTATATCCCCGCGCGAGCGAAGCCATGGTCTGCAACACAACCGCATGGAAGACCGAGGCGGCGATATCCGAGCGCGGAATGTCGCGGCTCAATAAATTCTGCACGTCGGTTTTGGCGAACACGCCGCAGCGCGAGGCGATGGGATGAATCGTCGTGTGGCGGCTGGCGAGCGCGTCCAGTTCGGCGATCGGCACATCCAGCAGATTCGCCATCTCGTCAATGAAAGCCCCCGTCCCGCCCGCGCACGAGCCGTTCATGCGGATGTCCGGCATGTTCTCCTCGCGGAAGAAGATCATCTTCGCGTCCTCGCCGCCGATGTCAATCAGTGTCTGCACTTGCGGGTACAACTGCCGCACCGCCTCGGCGGACGCAATGACTTCCTGCACAAAAGGAAGGTCGAATCGTTCGCAGACCCCCATCCCGGCCGAGCCGGTGATCAATACGCCCGCCTCCACATCGCCCAGCGCTTCCCGCGCCTCGTCCAGCACGGCGCGCAGGGCGCTCAACGTATCGGCATTGTGACGGCGATAGGAAGAGAAGCGCGTCGCAAGATTCTCGTCCAGCAATGCCGCCTTCGCGGTGGTGGAACCGATATCTATTCCAAGCGTGAAGTCCGACATACAACCTCCTCACTGAAACAAAAAATGAACGGGCGTTCATTTTTCATTGTAGATGAATACGGGCAACTTTGTCAAGCGCATGGGAACGGCTAACACGGTGAAAAAGTCCTGGCGCCAAATTTTTGTCCAAATTAGGCTGCATTTCATCGCTCGTCACCAAGTTCTGGACACGGATTTCACGGACGAACACGGAAAAACCCAGGAAAAAAATCCTCAAAAATCCGTGCGTTCCGTGTAATCCGTGTACGAAAGGGTTTTTATTCAGCCCATCGCGCGATGACTTGTCGGTTATTTTGGGCGAA
>JAJTYX010000066.1:0-1005 GCA_021462865.1 Gammaproteobacteria bacterium
GCGGGCGAAGGCTTCCATCGGCGCGGGCGATTTCACAATGGATAAAACGCGCTTCCCGTCGGGAGATTCCCCCGATTTTGAAACCGCGCAGAACGCTGTTGATATTCACGTCAAGGGCGGCGCGGCTTCCGTCAGGATCAAATAGGAGATGCCAACATGAAACGCTTCGATCCCCGCATCATCATCGGCCTGCTTTTACTGCTTGGCGGCGGGCTGGCGCTCGCGCAGACGCTCGGTTATCTCGAAAACGCCTCGAATTATTTCTGGGGCGGCGTGTTCCTGCTTGGCGGTTTGATGTTTCTTGCCATGCTGTTCGGCGGGAACTGGTGGGCGGCTTTCCCCGGTTTTACGCTGGCGGCTTTGGGCGTTGTGGTCCTTCTGCCCGAATCGCTGGGCGAACTGGGAGGCGCGGTCTTCCTCGGCGGCATCGCGCTTTCGTTCTGGTACGTCTATTTCAGCGACCGCGCATCCCGCTGGTGGGCGATCATCCCTGGCGGCGTGCTGACCGCGCTCTCGCTGTTGATCGTCGCCTCATCTTTCTTCGACGAGTACTCCGGCGCCATCGTGTTGGGCGGCATTGGGTTGACGTTCTTCCTTGTGTACATCACCGCTCCGGTAGAACGCTGGTGGGCGCTTATACCCGGCGGCGTGCTGGCGACTCTGGCGGCGATGACCGTCGCCACCGAACGCTTCGGCGCCTTTGAAAGCGGCGGCTTCTTCTTCCTCGGACTCGCGCTGACTTTCCTTTTGGTCGCCGTCCTCGCGCGGATGCGCTGGGCGTACTGGCCCGCGCTGATATTGGGGATCATGGGCGCGCTGGCGCTTGTCAACCTGATGAATATCGCCAATTACGTCTGGGCTGCGATTCTGATTCTCGCCGGTGGTTTCATGATCGCGCGCGCCTTCATGCGAAGGACATAGGGGCGACCTGGCGCAATATTTCGACGCTCTTGTGAGAAGCAAAGGGTCGCCCCGCTGGCAAAGGGCGACCCTTGATTGTCTTTA
>JAJTYX010000067.1:0-1528 GCA_021462865.1 Gammaproteobacteria bacterium
AAGGTAATAGAACCAATCAAGTCAATGAGTTCGCCCAATCGTTGTTTGTCTAATGCAGGTCTTGCATAGTCCTTTGGCAAAACACCTTTCAAAGAAGGGTTGTCTTTTTCAATGGCATCCATGGCATCGTCAATGTCTTTGCCAATGGTGGGCAGTTTGGCTCTGCCTTGCAGCCATTTCCAACGTGCTTGCGGTGGAACATAAAAAACTCTTTCGGCTGTGTATTCGTCTTTGTCTTCGGGGTCGGCACCCGTTTCGTTTTTCTCTGCTTCTAATTTTTGGTAAAGTTCATCAAAAGCGTCTGAGATATATTTCAGGAAAATCAGTCCAAGCACCACATGCTTGTATTCCGCAGCGTCCATGTTGTTGCGGAGTTTGTCAGCAGCTTGCCAAAGAGTTTTTTCCAGTTCTAAATTGTCGGTCATATTCTAATGTCTTGTAAATATTTTTAATCGGTCAAAATACGGAAATTTATCGTTTCCGAAGTGATTGTCTGTCGGTGCGTTGGCAGAAACGGCTCTTTGGCTTTTGCCTGAAGGGTTGGTTTGTGAGGTTGGGGCAAAAGCCAATGTGCCGTTTGCGGGTCGGCATAAAATTGAATTAAAAAAAATGTGCGGTGGGGAAAATAAAAAATACAGAAGGGTAGGCAATGAGTGTCGGCTTACTCGTTGTCCGCTTGAAATATGGTCTGTATGTTGGTCACCTGTCAAAATGGTTTGTCCTTGTGTTAATGTTCAATTTTTAGTCGTCTGTTTCATGTTTGCAGTGTCGTTTTACACTTGCCGGTAACGGTTTGCAGCTACCCGAAGGTGGCGATTTCGAAGCACTTCACTGTCAACCAAGCACAAACTTTGATAGAAGCACAAAGCTTGATTTAACCACTGAACCGCCACTTTTGGGTAGGTGCTGTTAGCGTTTCGTTGTTCATTTTTGTCAAGGTAGGTCTGCATTATATTTTGTGTCTTGTTATTAAATTATGCAGTCCCGGCAATGGCTCCAGACATAACTGCTATGTAATAGTTTGAAGCATAAACCCCAAGTAAAATAAATAAACTGTCTTGCGGTTTATTCTCATATGAAATGTCATAATTGTAATTGAACTTACCCCAATTAAATTTCGGGTCAAATTGAATTAATCTTTCTTCGTCTTTGTTTTCAATTACATATTTGTTGTGAAATGCCCCCTTTGCCTTAAAAACAAATTCCTGTCCGTCTTGAAAGGTTATAACGATATGTCCCTTCCAATTCATTTTTAAATTAGCTACTTCCGTTTTGTTTTTTGTCACGGTTATACTTGTCCCAAAAAAACCAACTGGCTTGATTTCGTAACTGTCGGAATTTGCCAATATTATTTTAGCATTGTAAGAAAACAAATTCTTATAGGTCAGTTGTCCTAATGATTGTCCTTTTTCGGTCAACTGAAATGTTTTTTTGTCGGTGCATTTTACTTCCATTATATTTTACTTTTTTTGGTTTATTTTCAATTTTCTGTCGAGCAATTTTGTCGTCCTACAATGACCGCTAACGT
>JAJTYX010000068.1:0-1443 GCA_021462865.1 Gammaproteobacteria bacterium
GGCGTCGAGCACGTGCACCCCCAGCGTGAGCAGGAACGGGCAGGGGTACTGCAGCGTGCCCTGGTAGAGGTCGCCGATCAGGCTGCCCGCGTTCCACAGCGCGAAGCGCGGCGGGAAGGCGCGCACCGACATCAGGCGAAGTTCGGTTTGCAGGTCGGCGGCCGGGTTGGCCAGGCCGATGCCCTGACGGTCGATGCGCAGACGCGTGGCCCGGTCGATCACCTGGTCGCGCAGCTCGCGCCCGTCGTCGTAGGGGAGCGGGATCGCGTCGCCGGTTTGCCGGTGTGGGTCGAGCAGCGCGGAGACCCAGTTGATCAGGTCCTCCGCCGTCCACGAACGGGACGGAAAGCCGGCGGCGTGCAGCGTGGCCCGGATCCCGTCGCGCAGCAGCAGCAACTCCTCCAGGCGCGAGAGATTCTCCGGGCTACCGGGAAGTGAGACGCTGACCACCAGCCGGTAGTCCCGGAAGAGGTAGCTCTGCGCCGACAGAAGCGATGTCCGGCTGCCCTGCAGGTAGTGCCCGGCACGGCGCCGGGCCATGGTGCGGTGGATGTTGGTGTGCCGGCCGGCGCGGCCGAGGGTGTCGAGCTCCGGAACGACCTCGTCGGCGACGCGCAGGTTCGCGTAGCGCGCCAGCGGTGCGCGAATCGCGGGGCTCGCGTACAGGTGGAACTGGATGCCGGTGCCGGGCGGAGAGGCCGCGTAGAGCGCGGTCAGCACGCGCGCCATCTCCTCGTCGGCGCCGGATTGAGGTCGCACTTCCAGGCAGAAGCCCAGCGCGTCGAGATTGACGAAGATCTGGCGATCCGCGATCCAGGCGCGGTACGGCAGCCACTCGGAGAACGCGGCGGCGTCCTCGCCGCGCGATGCGGGGCCGGACTTGGGCACGCGGATCAGGTCCGCCGGCTTCGCGCCCTTCAGCACGGACTCCAGATCGGTCAGCAGGCTGCGCCACATCGCTCAGGGCTCCTGGGTCGCGCCATTGCCGGGCAGCAGTCCCGTGCGCGAAGGAAAGCGATCGGAGCCTGCCGCGGCGGACGGCACGGGCTCGCCCGCCGATGCCGGGCCGGAGGCGGGCGCCGTGGACGGGATCGGAGGCCGCACGGCATCGACGCGCTGTCGATTCGCCGGAGTGACGCGCTCGATCAGCCAGCGGCCGGTGTCTACCAGCACGTGCACCACCGAGGCCTCGTGCAGGTCGCCGTCGGCGTCCTCCCAGGGCGCGATCCACAGGCGCAGCACGCGTGGCTGCGAGCGCAGAGCCGATGCCGGCGTGCCGAGCCCCGGAGCGGCTGTGGATGCCGAGGCGACCGTCGCGGCGGCTGCCGTGCTCGTGGGCTCCTTCGTGGGCTTCGGCAGGGCGGAGGCGGGCGGCTGGCCGTGGATCGAATTCGCGTACACGCCCGAGACCGAGGTGCACTGCGAACCGACCGGGGCCTTGCA
>JAJTYX010000069.1:0-37847 GCA_021462865.1 Gammaproteobacteria bacterium
CGGCCGGCCTCGAGGGCAGCAGCCGGCGTAACCCGTAGCGACGAGCACAGGGACGTGCGAGGAGCGGCGCTCGGCGGACACCGGGCCACCGGGCCACCGGGCCACCACATCACTCGCGCATGCATGCTGGACCAGGATGCGGGCAGTTCCGCCAGCAGCCCTCGATGCGGGATTCGCTCATCGGCTCTGCAGCGCTCCCGCAGAGCAGCGATGGGCAAAAAAAACCCGCCTGGCGGCGGGTTCTTCGTTACTTGATCTTCGCTTCCTTGTACGCCACATGCTTACGGACCACCGGATCGAATTTCTTCACCTCCATCTTGTCCGGATGCAGGCGCTTGTTCTTGGTGGTCGTGTAGTAGTGGCCCGTATTGGCGGAAGAGACGAGCTTGATCTTGTCGCGTTTGCTGGCCATGGTCCTGTACTCAGACTTTCTCGCCGCGGGCACGCAGGTCGGCGACGACCTTGGCGATCCCAAGCTTGTCGATGGTGCGAAGTCCGCGGGTGCTCACCCGCAGCCGCACGAAGCGCTTCTCGCTCTCCAGCCAGAAACGGTGGGTGTGCAGGTTTGGCAGCCAGCGCCGCCGGGTCTTGTTGTTGGCGTGCGAGACGTTGTTCCCGTAGGACGGCCGCTTGCCGGTCACCTGGCAGACGCGCGACATGACGAACCTCTATCCAAATCAGTCGGTTAAAACCGCCGGCTGGCGGTGCGGGGGCGCTATTACACCAGCCCCGCGGGCCAAAGGCAAACCATGCGGCGGTGCGGATCGGCTGTGGTGCCGCCCGTTCAGCCGGCGGCGGGCCCCCGGGGGGGCAGGGCCGGGGCATTGGCTGTGGCTTTGCGGCGATGACCTTCCTCCAACACGCCCGTCACGCCGTCCCCGCAGTTCGGCGAAGAACCGATGATCAGAGCAGGCCGCGGCTGGCGAGCGAGGTGCAGGCTCCGTCGCCGACGATGAAGTGATCGAGCAGCCGCACGTCGATGAGCTCGAGCGCCCCGCGGATGCGCCGGGTGATGAGCTGGTCGGCTTCGCTGGGTTCGGCCACGCCCGAGGGGTGGTTGTGCGCCAGGATCACCGCCGCGGCGTTGCGCCGGAGCGCCTGGCGCACCACTTCGCGCGGGTACACGGTGGTGTTGTCGATCGTCCCCTGGAACAGCTCGTCGAAGGCGAGGACGCGGTGGCGGTTGTCGAGGAACAGGCAGCAGAACACCTCGTGCGGGCGATCGCGCAGCCGCGCGATCAGGAACTCCCGGCTGTCGGCGGGCGAGCGGATGGCGCGGCCCGGAGCCAGCTTTTCCTGCAGGTAGCGGCAGCAGCATTCGCGGGCCGCGAGCAGTGCGGCCGCCTTGCCGGGGCCCATGCCACGCTCGTCCTCGAGCTCGGTCAGGCTCGCGTTGAGCACGCCGCGGATGCCGCCAAAACGCCCGAGCAGGGCGCGGGCGAGTGCGAGCGCCGAGAGCCCGCGCACGCCGCGGCCGAGGACCAGCGCCAGCAACTCGGCGTCCGAGAGCTGCCCGGCGCCGGCGTGGCGCAGCCGTTCGCGCGGCCGCTCGGTGGCTGGCCAGTCCCTGATCGAGTCCCCGCCCATCGCGATATTGTCGGGGCGCCAAAGGCGCGACCCAAGTCACGAATCCGGCGTCTGCGCCGACAAAGCGCGGCGCCGGGTGGCGCTTTCTAGTAGGCTAGCGACGCAGTTCTGCGGTATCCGTCATGAGCCCACTGCACGGCAAGAAAATCCTCCTCGGCGTCACCGGCGGCGTGGCCGCCTACAAGAGTCCCGACCTCGTGCGGCGGCTGCGCGAGCAGGGGGCGTGCGTGCGGGTGGTCATGACGGCCAGTGCCGTGCGCATGGTGGCGCCGACGGTGTTCCAGGCCGTGTCGGGCGAAGCGGTGCGCAGCGATCTCTGGGATGCGTCGGCCGAGGCTGCCATGGGCCATATCGAGCTGGCCCGCTGGGCGGACTTCGTGGTGGTCGCGCCGACGACCGCGCACACCATGGCCGCGCTCGCGGCCGGCTTCGCCGGCGACCTGCTCCAGACGCTCTGCCTTGCCACCCGGGCGCCGCTGTTGCTGGCACCGGCCATGAACCACGCGATGTGGGAGCATCCGGCAACGCGCGCCAACCGCAGCGTGCTGGCAGGACGCGGCGTGCGCTTCGTCGGTCCCGCCGAGGGAGCGCAGGCCTGCGGCGAGACCGGACCCGGCCGCATGGCCGAGCCGGCCGAGGTGGTCGCGGCCCTGCTCGGGTTCGCGCAGGCCGCTGCCGGTGCGCTCGCCGGGACGCGGGTGCTGGTGACCGCCGGGCCGACCCGTGAGCCGATCGATCCGGTGCGGTTTGTCAGTAATCGCAGCTCCGGGAAAATGGGTTTCGCGGTGGCGAGCGCCGCCGTGGAGGCAGGCGCGCAGGTGACCCTGATCGCGGGCCCGGTGGCGCTCGCGACGCCGCCCGGCGTCGAGCGCATCGACGTCGAGACTGCGGCGCAGATGCACGAAGCGACGCTCGCGCGCGCCGCCGTCGCTGATATTTTCATCGGCGCGGCCGCCGTTTCCGATTACCGGCCGGACCCGGTGCCCGAACAGAAGATCAAGAAGCGCAGCGAGACCCTGGCCCTGCACCTGGTGCGCTGCGCCGATGTGCTCGCCGCGGTATCGGCGCTGGACCGGCGTCCGTTCACCGTGGGCTTTGCGGCGGAGACCGAGCGGCTGGAGGCGCACGCGCTCGAGAAGCTGCAGAAGAAAGGTCTCGACATGATCATCGCGAACCTCGTCGGCGCCGGGCTCGGGTTCGATCGCGACGACAACAGCGCGGTGGTGTTCTGGCCCGGCGGCCAGGAGGACATCGCCCACACCTCGAAGGGCGAGATGGCCCGCCGGATCGTGGCGCTGATCGCCACCCGTTTCGACACTGGCCGGCGCGCGCCGACGCCGATCGGCCGGCCGCGTGCCGGCGCCACGCGCTCGTGAGCCGGCGCAGAATCCAGCTGCGGGTGCTCGACGGGCGCATCGGCAGGGAGTTTCCGCTGCCTGCCTTTGCCACCGACGGTTCGGCGGGAGTCGACCTGCGCGCCTGCATCGGCGAGAACCTGCTGCTGAAGGGCGGCCAGACCACGCTGGTGCCGACCGGCATCGCCGTGCACATCGCCGATCCGGGGCTCGCGGCCGTGATCCTGCCGCGCTCGGGTCTCGGCCACAAGAACGGGATCGTGCTCGGCAACCTCGTCGGCCTGATTGATTCCGACTACCAGGGCCAGATCATGGTCTCGTGCTGGAACCGCGGCACGGAGGCATTCATCATCGAACCGGGCGCGCGGCTCGCGTAGATGGTGTTCGTCCCTGTGGTGCAGGTGGATTTCGAGGTGGTCGACGAGTTTGTCGCCAGCGAGCGTGGTGCCGGCGGCTTCGGCCACACGGGCCACAGCTGAGCGGTTACTCGGCCGGGACGGCGGACTTCAGGGTGCGAAAGCGGTCGATATCGGCGGCAAAGCGCCCCACCACCTCGTTCTTGCGCGTCTTCGTGTCGGTGAGATTCTTCTCGTACAGCATGATCGAGTCCATGGTATTGGCGAGTTCCCGCGCCAGGCGCTCGTCGATCGGCGGAGCCTGCGGATCCGCGCTGTAGGGTTTGAACGCCGAGGCTTCCTGCTGGAGCTTGGACAGGATCTCGCGCAAGCCCGTGAGGTAGTTCTCCGTGACCTTGATCTGCGTGTCGATCAGCTCCAGGCGCCGGTCGCGCAACGCCTCGATTTCCTCGACCGTGAGATAGGTATCGAGCAGCACCTGGTCGCGCCGTGCCGCGAGCAGTGCCTGCTTGCGCTCGTCTTCGGCGCGCTTGGCGGCGGCCTTCTTTGCCGCGACCTCGTCCGCCGTGAGCGCAATGTCCTGGTTGGCGATCGGCACGCCATACTCGTTGAGCACCTGCCGGTCGCTCGCGGCGTATTCGGACGGAACATGGTCGCCGAAGTGCACGACCCCGTCCTTGTCCACCCAGCGATAGGTCTTCTTGCCGGACTCGGCGTCCGCGGGCAGCCCGGCCACCATGCCGGCGAGTGCCAGCGTCGCCGCAACCAGCGTCGTCCTGTTGGATTTCGTGGTCATCGAGTTACGCCCACTGGCTCCCGCGCCCGGAAACTTGACAGATTATCCTGCGCCCCCGACCGCGGGAACAGTGACGCAGTTCCGGGTTTTACGTTGCCGTCGCTGCACCGCGGCCTGCCACCCCGTAGCGCTGTCGATAGTCGCGCACCAGCGGCAGGAACTGGCCGAATTCCGTGCTTGCATCGAGGTGCTCGACCAGATCGTCGAGGCCGATGATGCTCGCCACCGGCGCCTGGAGCGTCTGCTGCACCTCCTGCACCGCGGAGATTTCCCCGGCGCCCTTCTCCTGGCGGTCGAGGGCGAGCAGCACGCCCGCGATCGTGCCGCCGGCGCGGCGGATGATCTCCACCGATTCGCGCACGGCGGTGCCTGCAGTGATCACGTCGTCGACGATCAGCACCCGCCCGTTCACGGCGGCGCCGACGATCGTGCCGCCCTCGCCGTGGTCCTTCTCTTCCTTGCGGTTGAAGCAGAACGGCACATCGACGTCCTGGTGCTCGGCGAGCGCCGCGGCCGTGAGGGTCACCAGCGGAATGCCCTTGTAGGCGGGCCCGAACAGCATGTCGAAGCCGATGCCGGAGGCCGCCGCGGCAGCCGCGTAGTAACGGCCGAGCTTCGCGGCCGCGTAGCCGGTATTGAACAGGCCGGAGTTGAAGAAGTACGGACTGATGCGGCCGGACTTGAGCTTGAACTGGCCAAAACGCAGCGCGCCGATCTCGAGCGCGAGCTCGATGAATTCCGCCTTGTATGCCCGCATCGACACCCTCCAGCTGCTAGAGTATCGCGCAATTGGGGTCCGGCCCCAATCACCAATGCGCATCATCACACTGAACGTCAACGGCATCCGCTCGGCGGCCCGCAAGGGCCTGTTCCAGTGGCTGCCGCGCCAGCGCGCCGACATCGTCTGCCTGCAGGAGATCAAGGCGGGCGCGGAGCATCTCGGCGAGGCGCCGTTCACCTCGAAGGCATTTTTTTCCTACTACGAGCCGGCCGTGAAGAAGGGCTACAGCGGCGTGGCGATCCTCGCCCGCGAGCACCCCGACGGGCTGGTGCGCGGCTTCGGCACGCGGGAGTTCGACTTCGAGGGCCGCTACATCGAGGTGCGTTTCGGCGACCTCAGCGTCGTATCGGTCTACATGCCTTCCGGTTCCGCCGGCGAGCACCGCCAGGCGTCGAAGTTCCGCTTCATGGAGGCGTTCATGAAGCACGTGCAGAAGATCCGCTGCGACGGGCGCCGCTACATCCTCTGTGGTGACTGGAACATCGCCCATCGGGAGATCGACCTGAAGAATTGGCGATCGAACCAGAAGAACTCCGGCTTCCTCCCGGAGGAGCGCGCATGGCTCACCCGCGTGTTCGACGAGGCGGGCTTCGTCGACGCCTTCCGCGTCGTGGACCCGCGGCCGGAGCAGTACACCTGGTGGTCCAATCGCGGCCAGGCCTGGGCGAAGAACGTCGGCTGGCGCATCGACTATCAGGTCGTTTCCGCGCCTCTCGCCGGCACGGTGCGCGAGGCGGCGATCTACAAGCGCAAGCGCTTCTCCGATCACGCGCCTCTCATCATGGACTATGACATCGGTCACTCCTGAGCCAGCGCCCCGGGGTCTTGCGGCGCTGCGGGTGTACCTGCACCGGCGGGTGCTCGCGATGCTGTTCCTGGGCTTTTCCGCCGGGCTGCCGCTGCCGCTCGTGTTCGCCACCCTCAGCGCCTGGCTGGCGACTGCCGGCATCAGCAAGGCGAGCATCGGCATGTTCGCCTGGCTCGGCATTACCTATTCGCTGAAGTTCGTGTGGGCGCCGCTGGTGGATCGCATGCCCCTGCCCGGGCTGACTGCCTGGCTCGGCCGCCGGCGCAGCTGGATGCTCGTCGCGCAACTCGGCGTCGCCGCGGCGCTGCTCGCTCTCGCCCGGCTCGACCCCGCCGACGGCCTCGCGCTCATCGCGTGGCTGTCGCTCGCGGTGGCCTTCTGTTCGGCCACCCAGGACATCGCTGTCGATGCCTGGCGTATCGAGGCTGCCGAGATGCGCATGCAGGGCGCGATGGCGGCGAGCTACCAGTTCGGCTACCGGCTGGCGATGCTCGCGGCAGGCGCCGGCGCGCTGTTCATCGCCGACCTCGCCTCGTGGCCGGCGGCCTACCGGAGCATGGCCGCGCTGATGCTGGTCGGGGTCGTCACGGTACTGTTCATCGCCGAGCCCGATGCGCAGCGGCCGCCTCCTGCGGCAGCGCTCGCCGGGCCCTGGCCGCAGCGGCTCGCGCAATGGTTCTCCACCGCGGTCGTCGGGCCCTTCGCGGACTTTTTCCGCCGCAACGGTTCCTGGGCGCTGGTGCTGCTCGGCTTCATCGCCTGTTACCGCATCAGCGACCTGATCCTCGGCGTGATGGCCAACCCGTTCTACCTCGACGTCGGCTTCTCGCTCTCGCAGATTGCCGCGATCGCCAAGGTCTTCGGCTTCGCGATGACGATCGCTGGCGCCGCGCTCGGGGGTGTGGCGGTGGCGCGTTACGGCCCCGTGCGACCGCTCGTGGCCGGCGCGATTCTCGTCGCCACCACCAACCTGCTGTTCGCCGGGCTGGCATTCCACGGGCAGCCGGACCCGCGCTTCCTGGCGGCGACGATCTCCGCCGATAACCTCGCGGCCGGTTTCGCCGGGACGGTGTTCATCGCGTTTCTCTCGAGCCTGACCAGCATCGCCTACACGGCGACGCAGTACGCGCTGTTCTCCGCGCTCATGATGCTGCTCGGCAACTTCGTCGGCGGGTTCTCCGGGCGCGTGGTCGAGGCGACCGACTGGGTGACGTTCTTCCTCTACGCCTCGGCGATGGGCGTGCCGGCGATCCTGCTGTCGGTGGTGGTTGCGAGGCGGGCGCGGCCGGCGTGACCGAGCCCTGGCCCGAGCGCGTCGCCTGCCGGCTCGAGCAGTTGCCCGACCCGGGCGCGCGGGAGTTCTTCGTGGGGGAGGGGGACTGGCCGTTTCGCGGGATCGTGGTCAGGCGCCACGGCGAGGTGCATGCCTACGCCAATGTCTGTCCGCACCAGCGCCATCCGCTCAATCTCGCCGAGGACGATTTCCTGGTGACGCTCGGCGGGCAGGGGCTCGCCCTGCGCTGTGCTTCGCATGGCGCGTTGTTCGTTCCGGAAACCGGTCTGTGTGTGGCCGGCCCCTGTTCCGGGCGTGCCCTGCGGCCGCTCGAGTGTCGCGTCGTCGGCGGCGAGGTGCTGGTGCGTGCGCCGGACCGGTGGGAGGGGTTCTAGAACCGCAGGGCCGGGGTCAATCCTGCCGGTCCAGATATTCCAGCGGGTCGTCGAAGTTTTCATTCGGCCGGTCGGCGAGCTGTTCGAGCTCCTCTTCATCCACGTCCCCCGAGCCGGTCCAGTCCTCCGGGGCCTCGGCCTCCTCGATCTCGAGCTCGTCCCAGGCGTCCTGATCGAGTTCCTCCACCGTGCCGTCGAAGTACTGGATCTCCACCGTCGCGTCCGTCTCGTCGCGCGCGACGACTTCGAACAGCTCACCGTTCTCGTGCCGGTACCAGTTGCCGATGGTCGGGGGGATTTCGGTCATTGTTATATTTCCGCTGGTTCAGGACCGTAACGGCGCGCCGCGCCCGGTTCATTTATAACTCAGGCCGGATGCCCGGTCGAGCGCCGCCAGCTGCTCTCGAAGATGGCGTGCCCGAGCCGCTCGCCGCGCCGCTCGAAGCGGGTCGGTCCGCCGGCACGCTGGCCCGGCGGCTGTGGCGTGAACGCCCGCTCGGCGGCCATCACGGCGGCGATGTGCTCGGCGTAGGGCGCCCAGTCGGTGGCGACATGGAAGATTCCGCCCGGCGCGAGGCGCGCAGCGAGGAGCTGCGCGAACTCCGGTGTCAGGATACGCCGCTTGTGGTGGCGCTTTTTTGGCCAGGGGTCGGGGAAAAGCAACAGCACGGCCTGCAGGCTGGCGGCGGGAATCTGCTCGCGCAGCACTTCCACCGCGTCATGGCGGATGAGGCGGACATTGCCGAGGCCGAGCCGTTCGATCTGCAGCAGGCAATGGCCGACTCCCGGCTCGTGTACTTCGATGCCGAGGAAGTCGGTGTCCGGTTCGGCCCGGGCCATCTCGACCAGCGTCCCACCGTTGCCGAAGCCGATCTCGAGCACGCGCGGCGCGCGGCGGCCGAAGACCCGGTCGAGGTCGAGCGGCGCCGGCTGCCAATCGACCCCGAAGCGCGGCCACAGTTCGTCGAGCGCGCGCCGTTGCGCGCTCGTGATGCGGCCCGCGCGCAGCACGTAGCTGCGCACCGTGCGCTGGCTCGCCGTCCCGTCAGAACCCCGTTGTGTCATGACCTCTGCCTGCCTGATCGCAAGTCGCAGTGTAATTCGTGCCCCGGCCGCCGGACCGGGGCCGGTGCCAGCCGGGGCGCAGGCCCCGGGGCAGCATCAGTCCCGGCTTGCCGGCCCGCATTCGTCACACTTACACTTTCGGCCAATGCGGGTGTAGTTCAATGGTAGAACTGCAGCTTCCCAAGCTGCTAACGTGGGTTCGATTCCCATCACCCGCTCCAGCATTGTCGCCGACGCCCCCTGACGCGGCCGCGGCGATCCGATACCATGCCGGCGCCGCGATTCCGGCGTAAAGGTGCGGGCATGGAAGCAAAAGAACGCAACAAGGTCCTGGTGCTGCTCTTCGCGGGCGTCCTCATGGGGGCGCTCGACATCGCCATCGTGGGCCCGGCGCTGCCCGCCATCCAGGAGGAGTTTGCCGTCGGCAGCCGCCAGATGGCCTGGGTATTCAACATCTACGTGCTGTTCAGCCTGGTCAGCACACCGCTGATGGCGAAGCTCTCCGACCGCTTCGGCCGGCGCAGCATCTACATCCTCGACGTCGCCCTGTTCGGCGCGGGCTCGCTGATGGTCGCGCTGGCGGACAGTTACGCGGTGCTGCTCGCCGGGCGTGCGGTGCAGGCGATCGGCGCGGGCGGCATCCTGCCCGTGGCCGCGGCGGTGATCGGCGACACCTTCCCCGTGGAAAAACGCGGCGGTGCGCTCGGCCTGATCGGCGCGGTGTTCGGCATGGCTTTCCTGATCGGGCCGATCCTGGCCGGGTTCATTCTCAAGTTTGCGAGCTGGCACTGGTTGTTCCTGATCAACCTGCCGATCGGGCTGCTGCTCATTCTCGCCGCCGCGCGCATGTTGCCGTCGACGCGACCCGCGGAGCGCAAGCCCTTCGACCTCGCCGGGGTGCTGGTGCTCTCGGTCCTGCTCAGTGCGCTCGCCTACGGCGTGACCGCGCTCGATCCCACGCGCCCGTTCCTCGGGTTGATGGAGCCGGGCATCGGCGGCTACCTCCTCGTGGCCTTCGTGCTGGCCCCGGTGTTCTGGCGCCTGGAGAACAAGGCGGCCGATCCGGTCCTGCAGCCGCGGCTGTTCCGTTCGCGCCAGATGGTCATCGCGGGAATACTCGCCACCGGCACGGGCATGGCAGAGACCAGCGGCGTGTTCCTGCCGTCGATGGCGGTGACCGGGCTCGGCATGACCCCGTCGCAGGCGAGTTTCTGGATGATCCCCACCGTGATTGCGCTCATGATCGGCTCGCCGCTCGCCGGCCGGCTGCTCGATCGCATCGGCTCGAAGGTGATCGTGCAGGCCGGGTTGCTGCTGACGGCGATCGGCTTCTACCTGTTCGCCTACGTCGGCACCAACATGGTCTGGTTCGTGGTCGGGCAGCTGCTCTCGGGCCTGGGTCTCGCGGCGTTGCTCGGCGCCCCGCTGCGCTACGTCGTGTTGAGCGAGGCGCCGGTGGAGCAACGCGGCGCGGCGCAGGGCCTGCTCGTGGTCGTGCTTTCCATCGGGCAGTTGAGCGGTGCGGCGCTGGTCGGCGCGATCGCCTCGGCGGTCTCGGTGGACCGGCCGGAGGGCTTCCAGCAGGGCTTCCTCGTGATCGGCGTCGTCATGTCGTTGACGGTGCTGCTCGCCTTCGGGCTGAAAAACCGCGCTGCAGAGCGCGCCACCGCGAACGCGACGGCCGGCTGAGCGTCCGGGGACAGACCACTGTCCGTCGCCGACACCGGGCATTACTTCCAGTCGCTGCCCGCCGTGGCGGACGCTGCCGATGCGGGCTTCGCGCTCGCGTTGCACGGCGGCGCCTCGGACCTGCTCACGCTGACCGATTCCGGGCGCAGCCGTTTCGCCACGGCAGCGGGCGACCTGCTCGGCGCAATCCTCGCCGCCGGGCGCGAGGCACTCGCACGCGGCGTGGCGGCGCTCGACGTGGTCGAGGCGGCAGTGCGTGCCATGGAGGATTCCGGCGTGCTCAATGCGGGGCGGGGCTCGACGCGCAACCGCGACGGTGAGGTGCAGACCGACGCGGCGATCATGGACGGGCGGACGCTGCGCGCGGGCGGCGTGGCCGCTGTCCGGCAGCTGCGCAACCCGGTGTCCGCGGCGCGCCTGGTGATGGAGCGCTCCACGCACGTGCTGCTCGCAGGCGCCGATGCGGAGCGCTTCGCCACGGAGCTCGGCGCGGTACGGGTCGGCGCGGACTATTTCCGTCTGGCCGATGCCGAGCACTCGCCCGGCGATTCCGACACCGTGGGCGCCGTCGCGCGCGACCGCGCGGGGAACCTCGCGGCCGCGACATCGACCGGCGGTATCCACGGCAAGCTGCCCGGCCGCGTCGGCGACTCCCCGGTGATCGGCGCGGGAACCTATGCAGACAACGCCTCGGTTGCGGTGTCCTGCACCGGACAGGGCGAGTTCTTCATGCGCCTGGTGCTGGCGCACGAACTCGCGGCGCTGCTCCGCCACCGGGGGCTCGGGCTTGCCGAAGCGGCGGGGCGGGGGATCGACGAGACGCTCACGCGCGCCGGCGGTCGCGGCGGGCTCATCGCGGTGTCGTCATCCGGCGAGGTGGTGCTGCAACAGAACACTGCGTTCATGCCGTGCGGTTTCGTCACCGCCGATGCGTCGCCGGTAGTGTTCTTTGGCTGGGACCGCGATACCGGTCGCGACTGAAGTCGCTCCTACAGGATGCTGACCAGCCGCAGAGATGCACGACGTCCTGCAGGCCAGCCGCGGGGATGATCGAAGTCGGGTGGCCCGGCCGCAGAGAGGAGCGAAGCCGGGCAGGCGGGATGTTGGCCCCGGTCCGGTGTCGTTCAGGCGTCGCGTTCGAGCGGGCACTCAGCCCGCGATGGCCAGCGCGCGCCTGAGCCCCGCGGCGAGATCGGCCTTGACGATGTAACCGGCGACGTTCAGTTCGAGCGCATCGAGCCGGTCGCCCTCGTCGTCGGAGGTGGTCAGGACGAACACCGGGGTTTCACGCAGCGAGCGTTCCCCGCGGATCCGTCGCAGCAGTTCCAGGCCGCTCAGCCGCGGCATGTTGATGTCGAGGACGATCAGCGCCGGGCGCAGCGCCGCCGCGCCGGTCAGCAACTCCCAGGCTTCCTGGCCGTCGCGGGCCACGGTGACTTGCCGTTCGGCGCCGATTTTCGCGAGCGCGCGCAGGAAGGCCTTGGTGTCGACGCGGTCGTCGTCAGCCAGCAGAATGTCGGCGCGTGGCGTGTTCATGCGATTCCTGGTTCGCGCCGGCGTGCGGCCCGTTCCAGGTGAACTTGAAGACCGTGCCGCGGCCGTTGCGGCCGGGGTGGAGCCACACCCGCCCGCCGTGCAGCTCGACCAGGCGCTTGACGATGGCCAGTCCCATGCCGCTGCCCTCGACCTCGTCGCGCGGCTTCAGCGTCTGGAACATCTGGAAGACTTTCTCGGCGAACTCCGCCGGGATGCCTGCACCGTCGTCCTCCACCGCGAACACGGTGTTTCCGCCACGACTCTCGGCGCACACGCGCACGAGGCCCGCGCCGGTCGGGTGGTGCTTGATGGCGTTGTTGATGAGGTTGCGCAGCACCTGTTCGAGCGGTGCGCGCCAGGTGACCAGCTCGGGCAGGCTCGCGTCCGCCTCGACCCGCATCGCGGGCGGCGGCGCGAGCAGCGCCGCGATGTCGAGCGTGAGCTGTCGCGTGTCGACCGCCGTCGCCTCGCCGCTCCTGCGCCCGGCGCGCGAGTAGGCGAGCAGGTCGTCGAGCAGGCGGTTGAGCCGCACCGTGCGCTGCGAGAGCAGCGCGAGGTTCTCCTGCACCTCGCCGCCGGTATGGCTCGCGAGATCCTCGCGCAGCCACTCGACCAGCACCTCGATCGCGCGCAGCGGCGCCTTCAGGTCGTGCGAGGCGACGTAGGCGAACTGCTCCAGATCGTGGTTCGAGCGTGACAGCTCGGCGGTGCGCTGCTGCAGTGCCTGTTCGATGTGCCGCAGCTCCGTGATATCGAGACCGATCGCCATGAACCCGCGCACTTCGCCGTCGGGCCCGCGGTCGGGCTGATAGGTGAGCGCGTAATGGCGGATTCCGCCGCCCGGCATCGGCCGCGCGTCCTCGAAGCTGTGGCAGGCGCCGGCCAGCACCTGGTCGTAGCGCGGCTTGCGCTCGAGGAAGTGCGCCTCCCCGGTGAGCTCGCCGAGTTTCCGGCCGATCAGCTTCCCGCGGGGTACCGCGAGATGCTCGACATAGCGATCGCTCACGTAGCGCACGATGTAGTCGCGATCCACGTAGCAGAACAGGCCCGGGAACCCGTCCGCCAGCGTGCGCAGCTGCAGTTCGGTCGCGTGCAGCTTCTGCTCCAGTGTCCTTCTCTCGGTCACGTCGATGCACACGCCGTTGACGACCAGCGGGTCGCCCGGCAGGTGCGGGCGCACCCGGCCGCGGCCGCTGATGAAGCGCACGCCGCCGTCGCGACGCACGATGCGGTACTCGACCGCGAACTCGCCGTTGCCTTCCATCGCCTTGCGGATGGCGGCCGAGTAGCCGGCCAGGTCCTCGGGGTGGATGCACTTGCGCATGGCGTCCGGGCGCAGCGGCTGGTCCGGATCGAAATCGAACAGCTCGCGGCAGGTGTCGTCGAGCGAGAAGCGGCCGCTCGCGCCGTCGAAGCTCCAGATGCCGACGCCCGTGATGCGCAGGATGCCCTGCAGCTCCGAGCTGATGGTGGTGGTGCCGATGGTCAGGGTCTCGTTCAGCATGGTGGTCAGCCTCGCTCGCCCACTGCGGCTGGCAGCGGCAGGGAGCAGGTGAGCCCGGTGTCATCGCGCAGCTCGCCCAGCAGCGGCTCGACGTCGCTCACCGACATCGGTACGCCGAAGAGGTAACCCTGGGCGACGTGGCAGCCGCGCTCCAGCAGGAAGTCGAGCTGGGCGTTGGTCTCGACGCCCTCGGCCACCGTGTCGAGCTTGAGGCTGCGGGCGAGCGAGATGATCGCGTCGATGATGATGCGGCTGTCCTCGCTCTCGCCGACCTCGTGCACGAACGAGCGGTCGATCTTCAGCACGTCGATCGGGAAGCGGCGCAGGTAGCTCAGGCAGGAGTGGCCCGTGCCGAAGTCGTCGATGGAGATGCGCACGCCGAGATCCTTCAGATGGAGCAGCGCGCGATGGGCGGCTTCGGTGTCCTCCATCAACAGGCCCTCGGTCATCTCGAGCTCGATGAGCCGTGGATCGATGTGGTGGCGCGCGAGACTCTGCGCGACCCGCTTGTGGAAGTCGGCCTGCTGGAACTGCCGGGTGGAGACGTTGACGGATACGGGCACCAGCGGCAGCCCCTCGCTCTGCCAGCGCTTGAGCGCCTCGCAGACGCTGTCGAGCACCCAGTAACCGAGCGGCACGATGTGCCCGCTGGTCTCGGCGACGGGAATGAATCTGGAGGGGCTGACCTCGCCGCGCTTCGGGCAGGTCCAGCGCAGCAGCGCCTCGAGGCCCTGCAGGCGGCGGTTGATGAGGTTCACCTTCGGCTGGAAGGCGAGGCGGAACTGCTGGGCGCGCATGGCCGCGGCGATGTCACGCTCGAGCTCGTGGTACTCCACGAGCTCGGTGTGCATGCGCTCGGTGAAGAACTTGAAGTTGTTGCGGCCCGAGTCCTTCGCCTGGTACATGGCGATGTCGGCGTTCTTGATCAACCGCGCGGGGTCGCTGTTGTCGGTCGGGTAGAACGTGATGCCAATGCTGGTCGTGACGTTGATCTGGTGCCCGTCTATGGCGAACGGTGCACCGACCACCTCGAGCAGTTGCTGGGCAACGGCCGCGGCATCGACCACGTTGCCGACGCCCTCCATCAGGATCGCGAACTCGTCGCCGCCGAGCCGCGCCATGATGTCTCCGGAGCGCACCTGGCTGGAAAGCCGCTGCGCGACCTCCTGCAGGAGCTGGTCGCCGGCGTGGTGGCCGAGGGTGTCGTTCACTACCTTGAACTGGTCCACGTCGAGGAAGAACAGCGCCACGCGCCCGCCTTCGCGCCGTGCCCGTGAGGTCGCGCGCTGGAGCTGGTCGTGGAAATACTGCCGGTTGCCGATCTCGGTCAGCGGGTCGAACTGCGCGAGGTGGTTGAGGCGGATCTCGGAGCGCTTGCGCTCGATCGCGTAGCGGATCGAGCGCAGGATGGTGCGTCCCTGGCCCTCCCACTTCACGAGGTAATCCTGCACGCCGCGGTTGAGGATGCTCACCGCGAACTCCTCGTTGTCCTGGCCGGAGAGCACCACGATCGGCAGCCGCTCGTTCACCGCCTGGATCGCGTCCACGCAGGCGAGCCCGTTCGCGTCGGGCAGGTTGAGGTCGAGCAGCACCACGTCGAAGCTCTCGGCGGCGAGCCGCGTGGCTGCTTCCGCGAGTGAGCTCACGTGCACGAGGGCGACATCGGCCGCCTGCTGCCGCCGCAGCGAGGCACCGAGGAACGCGGCATCGTCCGGATTGTCCTCGACCAGCAACAGCTTCATGGGTTCGTTGGCTTGGCCGCGTTCGCGGCCGAACCCCTTTCTCGCGCGACCGTCGGAGTTCTACGGTGCTACAGGCTAACTGCGGCGCGAACCGGTGCCCGCGAACGGTTTCACATATTTCGATCAGGCGGCAAAGCTCTGCCGCAGATCATTTCCCCCGGCACGCGCCGGATTCGCGGCTTCCACCGCGGGGCGCCAGCGGTTGTCATGGCGTCATGCAGGTTCGCAGGAAACTCCGGTACTGGGTGGGCGGCTGGCGGGCACTGCCCGGGCGCGACGAGATCGCGGGCTACCGCGCGCTGCCCTGGCACGAGCGGCTGCGACACGATGCCGCAACCGCCGCGGCCGCACTGCTCGACGGCGGCTTCTGGAAGGCCGCGCTCATCTTCACGGCGGCAACGCTCGCGGCGCAGATCCTCGTCTGGGAACTGGACCTGCGCGGTGCGGCGCGCGATGCGGTGCAATGCCTGCCGGTGCTCGTCATCGCGCCGTGGGTCGCAGCGGGCAGGCGGCGCAGGCTCGAGCGCCGGCTTTCTGCGCCAGCCGCTGCGATTGAGGAACCGGTCACGGTTCACGACCTGCCGACATTGCACAGTGCAGCCTCGCAGACGGCGGAGCAGCGGCGTTGGCGCAGGTTCAGCACGAGACGACAGGCACGGGACGAGGCGTCCGGATCGGACGGCTCGATGTCGCGCTGGTGGTGGCCTGCCTCGGCATGCTGGCGGCGGTGGCGGTGCCGCGTCAGCAAAGCATGACCGGTGCAGCGAACCGCGCCGAGGTCAACGCGCTCGCCGGCAGCGTCCGCGGCGCGGCGGCTTTCGGTCATGCGCAGTGGCAGGCGCGGGGCGAGCCGGCAGGGCTCGACACCGCGCGCGGGCGCGTGCGCATGGTCAACGGCTATCCCGCGGCGGCCGATCTCGATCTGCTGCTGGAGCCTTCGGAGGTCATGGCGTTCCGCCACACCCGGGGCACCTGGCGGCATCGCACGAGCGACGCCGGCGAGCACTGCAGCGTTCGCTACACGCCACCGGAAACGTCCCGCGTGGAGCCCACGGTGCGATTGCAGACGAGCGGCTGCTGACACCTGTCCAGGACCCATCTCAAAACTGCTGCGCCGACGTAATCCGCGGTTGCACACCATCGAATATCGGTTTCCCGGGAAGCGCGTTCCCGACACCCGTTTGAACCGGCGCAACAACGGCTGAAATGACCGTTGCCGGCAGGTGACCGCCCGCCGCTTCGTGGCCCGCAGTCCGCGGCTTTGCAGACCTGCGCGGGGATGCTGTAATAGCCCGATGAAAATCCTCGTGCGTGTTCTCCTCGGCATCGTCGGCGCGGTGGTGCTGCTGGCGCTCCTGCTTGCGTTTGCGGTCACGCTGCTCGTCGATCCGGAAAACTACCGGCCGATCATCGCCGAGCAGGTGCAGCGGGCGACCGGGCGCACGCTGACGCTCGAGGGCGAGCTCGGGCTCGATCTCTTCCCCTGCTGCGCGATCACGGTCGAGCGCGCCGCGCTCGGCAATCCGCCGGGCTTCCCGGAAGGGCAGTTCGCGCGCGTGGAATCCGCCGCACTCAGCCTGAAGATATGGCCGCTGATCACGCGCCGGGAAGTGGAGATCGGCACGGTACGCCTCGATGGGCTGAACGCCGACCTGCTGGTGCGCGCCGATGGCGCGGCCAACTGGGAGTTCGGCAGCACGGGGCAGGGCGCGGCTGCATCGTCCGGCGGTGAATCCGGCGCAACGCGGCTGGCGGTGGCGGGCCTCGAGATCCGCAACGGGCGCGTGAGCTACCGCGACGAGCAGGAGCAGTCGAAGTATCTCGCCGAAGACCTCGAGCTGAGTACCGGCGAGCTGGTGGCCGGCGCACCCTTCGACCTGTCGCTCACGACCAGGGTCACCGATGAAACCGACGGCACGACCGGCCGGCTCGCGGTCAAAGCCGCTGCGAGCCTCGACCCGGAGCTCACCACGCTGACGCTCGCCAAGCCGCGCATCGAGGTGGATGCGTCGGGCGCGGCCATTCCGGCGAAGAATCTCCGGGCGGTGCTCGGTGCAGCCGAGCTCGCGATCGAGGCGAAGGAAGACACGGTGCTGCAGTTTCGCGGCCTCGAGGGCGAGTTCACGCTGCCGGGGCTCAATGCGCTCGCCGGCGACGCGGAGGGCAGCTTCATCGCCGGCGATGCGCGAGTCTCGGTGGGCAAGAGCACCGAGCTCACGCTGCCGAAGCTCGACGTCACGACGACGATCAGCGGCAAGGGCATCCCGGGCGACACCATCAGCGCCAGTGTGAACGCCGGCGCCGTCGCGCTCGACGTGGACAAGCTCTGGGGCAGCGTGGAGGCGCTCAGAGCCGACGTCAACGGGCTCGGCGCGAAGCTCGCGTTGACGGCGAACGGCCGCATCGCCGGCAACGGTGCGGCGCTGAAGGGCACGATGAAGCTCGACCCGCTCTCGCCGCGCAGCGTCCTGGCGGTGCTGAAGCAGCCGGTCCCGCCGACCGCGGATTCGTCGGTGCTCACCCGCTTCGCCGGCAGCGCCGACTGGGCGCTCGGCAAGGACTCGCTCGAGCTCGGCAAGCTCGACTTCCAGCTCGACCAGACCCGCATCACCGGCCGGCTTGCGCTCGACGGCTTCGCAAAGCCGCTCACCCGCTTCGACGTGACGCTCGATGCGCTCGACCTCGACCGCTACCTCGCGCCGGAAGCTTCCGCCGAGGCGGGCGCCGGCGGGGGCGGCGCTGCGGCGTCACCCGCGGAGGACGACATCCCGGTGGAGACGCTGCGCGGCCTGCGTCTCGACGGGCGCGTGGCGGTGGGGCAACTCGTCGTCTCGAAGATGAAGCTCGCCGACGTCAGCGCCACCGTGCGCGCCGATGCCGGCCGGCTGCGGCTCGACCCGCTCGCGGCGCAGGTCTTCGGCGGGCAGTTCCGCGGTTCCGTCAGCGTGGATGCGACCGGCCCGACTGCAAAGCTCGCCATGGATCAGCAGTTGACCGACCTGCAGGTCGCGCCCGCGCTGCAGGAGCTTTTCGACACCGGCAAGCTGACCGGTGCGCTGAGCGGCCGCATCAATGCGAGTGGCACCGGCAATACCACGGAGGCGCTGCTGCAGACGCTCACCGGCAGCATCGCGGTGAACGTCGCCGACGGCGCCTGGCTCGGCACCGATCTCTGGTACGAGATCCGACGGGCGCGCGCGATGATCCGGGGCGACGCGCCGCCGGCGGCACCGGCCAAACCGCAGACGGGCTTCAACGCGATGGAACTCGCCGGGACGCTCGGCGACGGGCAACTGCGCACCGAGCGGCTGCTCGCCGAGATCCCGTTCATCCGCCTCAGCGGCAGCGGCGCGCTCGGGCTCGTGGACCCGACGATGGACTTCAAGCTCCTGGCGCAGGTGTTCGAGACGCCGACCTTCGAGGACGGCAGCTCCATCAAGGATCTCAAGGGCGTCACCATCCCGCTTACGCTCAAGGGCGCCACCGACAAGCCGAAGGTCAGCGTGGATCTCAAGAACCTCGTCATCCCCGCGGCCACGCAGAAGCTGAAGGACCGGCTGCTCGAGAAGCTCGGCGAGAAGCCGGCGCCGGCCGAGGGCACGCCGCCCGCCGGGGGCGAAGCGACCGGCGAGCCGGCCGCGCCCGCGGAGCAGCCGCCGAAGGAAGAAAAGCCGCGCGACATCCTCAAGCGCGGCCTGCGCGATCTGCTCAAGCAAACGCCGTGAACACACCGTAGGAGCGGCTGCCGCCGCGACTGAATGGCACGCCCGCGCGCACAGCAACCGGAAGGAGCCGCGCCGACTCCGGCCGTGGCCGCGCCGCTTCTCCAGTGGTGGGATCGCCACGGCCGCCGCGACCTGCCCTGGCAGAAAAACCCCACGGCGTACCGCGGGTGGGGCTCCGAAATCATGCTGCAGCAGACGCAGGTCGCGACCGTCGAGCGCTACTACGAGACCTTCATCGCGAGCTTTCCCGATGTGGTGGCGCTGGCGGAGGCGCCCGCCGACGAAGTGCTCCACGCCTGGTCGGGGCTTGGCTACTACAGCCGCGCGCGCAACCTGCACCGCGCGGCGCGCCGTGTGCGCGATGAACACAACGGCATTGTGCCGACCAGCTTCGCGGCGCTCGCCGCACTGCCCGGCATCGGCCGCTCCACCGCCGGCGCGATCCTCGCGCTCGCCACCGGCCAGCGCTATCCGATCCTCGACGGCAACGTAAAGCGCGTGCTCGCGCGCGTGTACCGCATCGAGGGCTCGCCCGCGTCGGCGCCGGTGCTGCGCCGGCTGTGGGAACTCGCCGACGCGAACACGCCGGCCGCGCGGGCCGGTGCCTACACGCAGGCGATCATGGATCTCGGCGCCACGCTCTGCACGCGCCGCAGTCCCGCCTGCACGCGTTGCCCGCTCGCCGGACCCTGCGAAGCACGGCGCGCGGGCGTGGCCGAAAAGCTGCCGGCCGCGAAACCGCGGCGCGCGCGGGCGCAGCGTGCGACCGTCGTCATGCTGGTGCGCACCGGCGGCACGCGGGTATTGCTCGAGAAACGCCCTGACGCCGGCATCTGGGGCGGGCTCTGGGGGCTGCCGGAGGTCGCTGCGCTCGACGAGGTGCGCGGCTGGTGCGCGCAGCGCTTCGGCCAGGCGCCGCAGCGGCTGCACGTGCGGCCCGTCCTGCGCCACGCCTTCACGCACTTCGACCTCGACATGACACCGGTCGAAGTCGAGCTCGCGGCCGCGCCCGCCGCATGCGCTTTGGATGGCGACCGCCAGCTCTGGTATAACGTCGGGCAGCCTGCGCGGGTCGGTCTCGCCGCGCCGGTCGCAAAGCTCCTGAAATCATTGCTGGCGTAACAGCGCCCCGCAGGAGGGACATCAGTCCCGACAGTCATGCCCAGAAAAGTACATTGCGTCCTTCTCGGTACCGAAGCCGACGGCCTCGATTACGTTCCCTACCCGGGTGCGCTCGGCAAGCGCATCTTCGAGAACGTCAGCAAGCAGGGCTGGCAGAAATGGCTCGGCCACCAGACCATGCTTATTAATGAGTACCGCCTCACCCCCATCGAGCCCAAGGCACGGCAGTTTCTCGAAGCCGAGATGGAGAAGTTCTTCTTCGGCGGCGGCTCCGAGGCGCCGCCGGATTACAAGCCGACCTGACCAGATCCTGCCTCAAAACTGCTGCGCGGCCGTGATACGCGGCCGGGTGGCGCCCGGCCATCCGAGGCAGCTTTGTGAGGTTCTGCCCCGTCGCGTGGAGCGGCGCAGACCGCGACGAGGAGTCGGGCTGAAGCGCCTCGCACGGCATCAGGTTGCCGATCCCGGCCGCCGCCATCGCAACCCGGGGAACTTCCGGTAATCCCGATCGAGCGTAATCCACTCGCAGCCGGACTCGATGGCGAGCGCAGCGAACCAGCAATCGCCCACGAGGTTGCCGTGTGCCCGGCTCGCCGTCGCCAGGCGCTGGAATATGCTCCAGTGCCGCTCGCCCGGCGCGACCACCTTGCAATGCGGCTGGTCGAGCAGGACCCGGCAGAAGCGGATGACATCCGCGGCCTCACTAGGCTTTGCAAACACCTTCGGGTGCGTGGCGATGCGGATCACGCCGCAAAGAACCTGTGGGCTGATGGCATAGCGCGACTCGCCGGCCACGACACCGGAAAGCCAGCGATGGCAGAGACCGTGATCGCGCGCATCACTGCGGAACGCATTCACCAGTACGTTGACGTCCGGAAGAATCACCGACCGTGCATCAGATCTTCGAGCTCCGCTGAACGATCAAGATGCACACCGGGCAGCGTGCCGCCCGTCTCGCGCGCAACGGGAATCGCTACCCGCCGCCGGCTGCGAGCCTTGGGTCGGGCGAGCGCCAGTTCCAGCCCTTCCTCGATGAGCGAAGTCAGACTGCGGCCCTCGGCTGCCGCTCGCTGCCTGGCGCGCCTGAGCAGATGTTCATGGAGTCGCACCGTCGTCCTCATGCCTCAGCAGGTTAGCCGGGAGACATAAATATGTCACGAACACCCAGCCTGGCATGTGCAGGGTGCACGCTTCCCTGGTGGGACGTCTGCCTGAGAAATCGCCGTGTACGCGCAGAAATGCCCGCCGCCTTGACGCCCCGCCGCCCGGGCGGCTTACAATGCGCCTCCCCGCCAGGCGGGGCACTAGTAGGAGCGGCTTCAGCCGCGACCCACCGGATGGCCAGGTAGCTCAGTTGGTAGAGCAGCGGACTGAAAATCCGCGTGTCGATGGTTCGATTCCGTCCCTGGCCACCAATTTCTGATCCAGTAACGTCCGATAAGATCCAGGCTCTTGCATAACTGCTTGAGCCTGTTTTACTTGTCGTCCAATGACGCTCGAAGACATTCTGGAACATCCACTCATGAGTCGGGGTACTTGCAGGGGTATTCCGAGCGGTCGTCACTGGCGTACCCCACTATGGCGCTAATTTCGGTATCAGTTCGTAATACGAAGCCCGCGGCCAGGCCCTACAAGTTGTTCGATCAACGTGGCTTGTATTTGCTCGTAAACCCATGCGGCAGCAAGTTGTGGCGATTCAAGTACACATTCGCAAAACGAGAAAAGCTGTTGTCCCTCGGAGAGTATCCGCATGTATCGCTATCGGAGGCTCTACCAAATTGGGCGGGATCCGTAACAACCAGTAGCAAACCCGCGCCCAAGCCGGGTTCGTGATGCGAAAAGCAAAGTCGAACAACTCGCTAGGCAGGATTCGTTAATTTCGAGCCCGTCCAGATCGCCGCCATCCGCTCGTTACGTTTCCGGACAAAGTCTTGGGCATTCCGCAAATACTCGTCGTACTCCTCGACTGTGGTTGGAAGCGGGCTGCGGCTGGTGAAGTCGTAGTCGGGGATGTCGCCCTCGATGAGGAACCGGACTCGCTGCCGATCGTCAGTGACGAGGTCCTGCAGGAGCCAGAACTCAACGTAGCCGGTGAAGTCGCCGAACAGGGTGAACAATGCCCGGTAACGATGAAGGGTTGGCCCCAACGGATTGACTCGATGGTCAAAAAGTCTCGCGTATGCGAGGCGGATGCACTCCAAGGTAAGGTCGAGTCGATCCCCGATCTTGGCCTTCTGACTGGTTTCCTTCGCCTGGTTCAGCGTCTGTCCGCCGATTCTTATGCCGGGCCACAGGATGATGCCGCCGATGTTGTCGAGTACCGGATTGGCCGCAAGGATCCGCTCCATCAGGGCAGAATCCTCCCGAATTGCAGCAGTTTCAGGCGACCGCCACCAAGTGGGCATTGGCCTGTCGCTGGTGAGATAGAGACACTCGTCGAACCCGAAGAAGGTGATGCCGAGACCCGTGTCGATCAGCCCGTTGTCCCATGGCTCCAAGACCAGCGATTGTCCTTCACCGAGGCCCGCCAACGGGCGATGGCTCCACAGCCGCTGGTGGTAATACCGCAGCCGGGGGCTGTGCGAGTCAGGGTCATCGTCGCCACAATCGTCCCAGGCCTGAGTTGGATCGAAGATATGTTCCTCATTCATGCGATCAATGTAGCTACCCTCCCGACCGACGTTGTCCCCGGAACGGCACAGAAGGTACGCAGCTCATTTGGTTGCGGTGCACGCGAGCAATGTAGGGCGAAGCCCCCGAATTTTGGTGGGTCTGTGCGCTCCGCAATCAGGGCATGCTGGCCGGTCCTAAAGTACCGGCGACTTCGCGGCGAAAAGCCCGCATTGACTACCCGCGCATTTCTGTGCATATGCAACCAATTGGCTGACTGACATGTGCCGTAAGAGGGAGATCTGCCCGCGGCGCGGCGGTATAGGGAGAGATGCCGGCGGCGGCGTATCGAAGAGCGACCGGCTATAGGGCGGGTGGCTGTCCGCCGTTTAACGTACCGGCTGTACAGCAGTGCCCGGGAATGACCGAATGATCGCCCCCTCCATACTCGAGCACTTTCCGTCACTGAACGCAGTTCAACGCGAGATCATTGGCCACGTTGATGGCCCATTGCTGGTCATCGCCGGCCCGGGCTCGGGCAAGACGCATAGCATCGTTCTTCGCGCCCTGAATTTGATCCTTCTGGAGAAGGCGCTACCGAGACAGATTGTTCTTTGCACGTTCACGGAAAAAGCCGCCTTCGAAATGCGCGACAGACTTGCAGCGGCCGCGCGCGAGGTTGGGTATGCGCGTGATCTCTCCGAACTTCCCGCCTCGACGATTCACAGCTTCTGCAATCGGGTGCTTTCACAGCACCGGCATCGTACGGAGCTTGGCCATAGCTACGACACCCTCGATGAACTGACACAACTGCTGTTCATCTTTGAGCATTTCGATGAGATCGTTGGCTCGGTTAGTAACGGCCTCTTCTTGGGGCATTGGCGGACGCGGTGGACCGCGATTGAGGGAGTCCGCGGCTACTTTGACAAGATCACGGAGGAGCTTGTTGACGCAGGGCGGATGACAGCGTCGACTGATCCCTTCCTTCGAGACCTGGGGAGCGCGTACCAGCGATATCAGGCGGCTCTCTTACAAGCAAACCGCATCGATTTCGCACACCTGCAGCGCTTGGTCTTCGACGTGCTGCAGGAACCGGAAACGCTGAAAGCCGTTACGCACGACCTCCGCTACGTTCTGGTTGACGAGTACCAGGATACGAACTACGTGCAGGAACAGTTGCTCTTGAGACTAACGGAAAGGGAACGGAACCTGTGCGTGGTCGGCGACGAGGACCAGAGTCTTTACCGCTTCCGCGGGGCTACGGTGCGCAATATCTTGGAGTTTCCACGCCGGGTGCCTGCATGTCGCGTTCTGAAGCTGACGACAAATTACCGATCGCATCGCGCCATCATCGAGAGGTACGACCGATGGATGTCGTCGGCCGATTGGTCGAATCCAAACGGTCCATCGTTCCGGTACGACAAGACTATTGGGGCGGACCCGGATGGATCGCACGTGGACTACCCGGCGGTCGTCGCAGTCTGGGGGCAGAATCGTCTGGATGAGGCCGAGAGGTTCGCGGATCTGGTGGCGTTCCTGAAGGAGAAAGAGGTTATCGCGGACTATAACCAGGTGGCGCTTCTGCTCCACAGCGTGCGGGAAGACCACAGTGGCGCCTATCTGGCCGCGCTGGCCGCCAAGGGCATCCCCGCGTTCTGCCCACGGGCGCGCGCCTATTTTGAAATATCCGAAGTGCGTGATCTGGTCGCCTGCTACGCCATCATCTTTGGATGGTATGGGCCCGGTCGCGGGCAGGTCGCGGGAGCGGTGGCCGAACTTGCTGACTACGTGGATAACGCCATCGTTCAACTCGGACGCCGCTATTCGGCGCCACATCCTCTTGCCATGGCACTTCAGGGGTGGACGGCAGAAATCGGGGCGCTGAAGGAGGGGCAAGCCCTGGATCTTCGCCCGGCGGACTACCTGTACCACCTGCTGGCGCTCGAACCGTTTAGAAATGTAGTCCGCAACGAGAACACTGCCCGAAGCCTAGCCATCTTTTCGCAGCTCGTGAACGTCTTCCAGAGCTACTACCACTACACCGTCGTCACGCATCGCAACCGCGAGTTCCTGCGGCTGCATCTGTTCAACAGCTTTTTTCGTCTTCTTTACGACGGCGGCATTAACGAGTACGAGGATCCGAATCAGCCGTTCCCGAAAGGCTGCGTGCAGATCATGACGATCCACCAAGCGAAGGGGCTGGAGTTTCCAGTCGTTGTGGTGGGTTCGCTCTCCAATCAGCTTTCGAGCGCAAAGCGCATTGATCGGGATCTTCGGTCCTTCTATCACAGACCCCCTTTCGAGCCGGAGAACAGAATCACGGTGTTTGACCGGATGCGCCTGCACTACGTTGCCTTCTCACGGCCGCAGAAGGTGCTAGTGCTCACCGCGCACGAACAGCCCAAGAATTACTTCGGGCCCATTTGGCAAGGCTTACCGCAGTGGCCGTATGTCGCGAAGGACCTCCTTGCGGCGCAACGCTTCGAGATTCGCGAACGCATGCCGGTAAAGAAGACGTATAGCTTCACGGGGGACCTGAAGATCTACGAGACCTGTCCTAGGCAGTACCAGTTCTTTCGTGAGTACGACTTCACGCCATCCCGTTCGGCCGTCATCTTCTTTGGTCTGTTGGTGCATCAGACCATAGAGGAAATCCATCGCATTGCGATAGATGGTCGATTGCGCTCGCTGGACGAGGAGCGCATTCGCGCTCTGTTTGAGCGGACGTTTCGATTTCTTTGCCTGTCTGATGTGCGTCCTATCGGAGATGCGGCAAAGGAATCAGCATTCCGTCAGGTCATCAATTACTTTCTGCAGAATCAGGACGAAATGCATCGAGTGATCCAGACCGAGGTCGATGTGTCGCTGGAGAAGGACGGTTACATTCTTGCCGGCAAGGTTGACTTACTCCTCGGCGGTGATGGGAAGCTCGAACTGCTCGACTTCAAGACCTCGCCCAAGCCGACAAACAGCCCTGAGCTGATCATCGCCTACGAGCGGCAGTTGTGCACTTATGCACACATTCTGGAGCGTCGCCACGGCCGGCACGTGGACAGGCTGCTGCTGTACTGGACCTCGGAGCCGCGGAAGGAGGACGCTCTGATGGTCCTTCCCTACGACCCAGCGCGAGTGGACGAGGCCGGCCGCCACTTCGACGAGACCGTGCGTCGTATCCAGGCACGGGAGTTCGCGGTTGCCACGCCCCCCGAGGCGGCGATCTGCAAGGAGTGCGACCTGCGGATGCTCTGCCATGCTGAAGGCGTGATCACCCGGGAGGCGCGCGGCTGATGGCTTCAGACTACGCAGCCATTCGCGAGGCGAACAAGGCGGAGTACGGCAACGTCGGCCGCTGGGGCCGCGACGTCCTCGTGAATCGCTACGATAGCAGCGCACACTTCGTGTTCGAGCTCCTGCAGAACGCCGAGGACGCGCTGAAGAGGCGACCCGGTTGGGAAGGCTCGCGAGAGGTTCAATTTGAGCTGACTTCGACCAGTTTGCGTGTCGTCCATTGGGGCAATCCGTTCACGCTCGAGGACGTGAAAGGCGTTTGCGGTGTCGGCGAGACCACCAAGGACCTGACCGACATCGGTCGCTTCGGCATTGGATTCAAGTCGGTCTACGCGATCACCGACCGTCCCGAAGTGCACTCAGGTGAAGAGCATTTTGCCATCGAGAACTTCGTGTTCCCCACGGTGGCACCGCCCACCAGACGCGCGGCAGACCAGACGGAGTTCCTTCTTCCTCTGCGCACTGGGGATGCAGACCTCTTTCCCTTGATCTCAGACAGCTTGAGCAAGCTGGGAGCGCGGACGCTGCTCTTCTTGCGCCAGATCGAAGAGATCGCGTGGTCGGTCAATGGGGGCGCCAGCGGCCTATATCTCAAGAGGAAGGCCGAGAATGCAGGTATCGGCTGTAGCCGCGTGACGCTCGTGGGGGGGAGAACGGGAGAACCCGTCGTCGAAGAAGCCTGGCTGGTCTTCTCTCGGGAGGCCATAACCGAAGCAGGCACGCTGGCTGGCTTCATCGAGATCGCCTTCCTCCTTCAAGCGGACAAGGAGACCAAGGAGTGGGCGGTCCAGCGCGTCGAAACCTCGCCACTCTGCGCGTTCTTCCCGACGGTGGTGACGACGCACCTTGGGTTTCTCGTGCAGGGGCCCTACCGCACGACGCCGAGTCGCGACAACGTGCCGCCGCGGGACCCCTGGAACGTCAAGCTCGTCCAGGAGACTGCTGCGCTGCTGCTGGATGCCCTGGGTGCGCTCAAGTCCAGGAATCTTCTCGATGTCGCGGCGCTGCAGTGCCTGCCACTCGAGCGGACCAAGGTCCCCGAAGGCAGCATGTTCGCACCGCTTTTCGATGCGGTCCGAGCCGCGCTGGCATCGGAGCCGTTGCTTCCACGAGCGGCCGGCGGATGGACTGCGGCCAAGAACGCCCGTCTCGCACGAACACAAGACTTGCGCGATCTCTTTGACTCGAAGCAATTGACCGCGCTGCTCGGAGCGCCTGAAGAGGTGCACTGGCTGAGCGGTGATATCACCCGCGACACGGCTTCGACGCTGCGCAACTATCTATTGTACGAGCTGAAGGTCAGCGAGTTGACGCCTGAACTTATCCTGCCGCGGCTCACCAAGCAGTTTCTGGAGGCCCAGCCCGACGAGTGGGTCCTCAAGCTATACGAGTTCGTGGGCGGTCAGTCGGCGCTTGTGCGCCAGGGTAGGGTCGGCAACGTCCCCCTCGTGCGGGTCGAGGGTGGCACCCACGTGGTGGCGGAGTTGAGCGGGCAACCCCAGGCATTTCTGCCGAGCACGATCGAGACCGATTTCCCGACCGTCCCGAGATCGGTGTGCAGCACGGCGAAGGCACTGGAATTTCTCAAGGCACTGGGTCTGACCGAGCCTGATGCAGTTGACGACGTCGTGCGAAGTGTCATCCCGAAGTACGTGCGAGACACCGTTGATCCCGATGGCGAGGAGTACGAGGCCGATATCAAGCGGATTCTCAACGCCTTCGGCACGCAGCACCGTGGTCAGCGGGACAAGCTCATTGCGGCTCTCAAGGAAGCCAGCTTCGTGATGTCCGTTGATGCCGGGGACGGCAGCCAGCATGTGTCCAAACCGGACAACGTCTACCTCGCGACGGAGCGGCTGAAGGAGCTGTTCGGCGGGGTGTCCGGGGTGATGCTCGTCGACGACTCGTACTCATGCCTAAAAGGCGAGGATATCCGCGAGCTGCTGGAGGCATGTGGCACAGCTCGCTATCTGCGCCCGGTTTACGCCGATACGTCTTGGTCAGAGCAACGCGAAATTCGCGAACGTGCGGGTACGAGTGGTACGCGGAGCCCTGAAAACTTCAATAACTATGCGATCGAGGGATTGGACAAGTGCCTGGCACATCTTGAGACACTTCCGTTTGCCGCGGCGCGTCAGCGCGCGGCTGTGCTCTGGGACGCGCTGGCTGATCTTGAGCAGCGACAGAGGGGCGCGTTCACCGGCCGCTACTCCGGAACGTACTACAACCAATCGAAGACCTGCGATTTTGATGCTGCGTTTGTTGCACTCCTGAACAACTCCACATGGGTACCCGGTACGGACGGCAGGTTGCACTCGCCAGTAATCGTGGTCTTTGAGAAGCTGGGCTGGAAACCAAACCCGTTTCTCCAGTCGAAGATCCGCTTTAAGCCGCCGATCCTCGATCAGCTCGCGAAGGAAGCCGGCATCGAACCCGGCGTGCTGGATCTCCTCAAGAAGCTGGGCGTAACCAGCGAGGCCAACCTGCGCGAGCGACTCGGGGTGAAGGGGGACTCCGACCCGAGCGACGGCGAACCTAAAGGCTCCGACAAGGACGCATTTAAGGAGCTGCTCGGTGACGCGCCTGAGCCCACGCCTCCCGTGTCGGAACCCGGCGGCCAAGACCCTGTGACGCCAGGAGGCGGCAAGCGGGGCGACGGCCGCGGTACTGGTACAGGTTCGGGGGGTGAGCGCGGGACCGGGCGTGATGGGCAGGGCAATGGGGATGGTTCGCAAGCGACCAAGCACGCGCTTGCGAGTGCGGGTGAAGGACTCTTCGTCTCCTACGTTGGGGCTCATCCCGAGGATGAAGAACCGGATCCGGATGGTCTCGATCAGATTGCGCGCATGGCGCTGGAAGAAAAGGCCATCGAGCTGATTTTGAGCGGAGAGCCCGAATGGCAGCGTACTCCCCCCCACAATCCGGGCTTTGATTTGTACAAGGGCAATGAGCAAGGCGGCGCAACGCACTGGTGCGAGGTGAAGGCGATGACGGGAGGACTCGACAATCGGCCCGTAACACTGTCGCGGGCGCAGTTCGACTGCGCGCGCGAGCATGGTACCGCGTACTGGCTCTATGTTGTCGAGCGAGCCGGCACGGACGATGCAAACCTCGTGCGCATCCGGGATCCGGCAGGCAAGGCAAGAACTTTCACGTTCGACCGCGGCTGGCGCAGCGTAGCGAAAGGCCAGTCTGATCAGGAGTCAACTAAATGATCGAACCAAACAGCGTGTCGAGCCTGAAAGACGCGATTACCGACTGCATTCGCCTTGACGAGAGCGTGCTCACGTTGTTGCGGGAGGAAATCCGGCCCTTGAAAGCAAGTACGCGCCGGATTCAACCTCGGGCTACGACATCCATTTCGCTGGTCGGTACGGATGGGGGTAATAACCAGCTTCAGTTCGATCCGTTCCTGATCCAGCTCGTGCGCGTCGTGGACAGCAGCAACAATGAGTATTGCCTCGAGGCCGTTTCGCCAACGACGCCCGTCAATCTGCTGGATGCGCGGCAGATCGACGCTGCCGGATCCCCGCGCACGGCGCTTGGGGAAATGATGGCGTTCCTCGAGACGAAATCTCTGACCGCACTGTCGCACATGATCCGGCCGACCGACGCCGGACGCCCGGTATCGCCGAGCTGGGTTCAGGTCTACCGCGAGCTCGTTGAATGGGCAATCCTTTTCTCGATCCTGAAGAAGGACTTTGGCACGGACACCCTGATCATCTGCGACGGCCTGCTCCGCAGCAAGGTGTTCTCTGGCGACCACTTTCCGCGATTGCTCGCCGGTATGCGTGAGCGCATCCAAGCGCAGTGGACACGGCACCGTCGCCGCGTCTACCTGGCCGGCGTCGCGAAGCACAGCAAGGTGCTGGCCCGGTACCGCCTCGCCATGGCGCTGGAAGGTGTGCTGAGCAGTGACTATCCGGCCTATGTGGAAGTGCCGCGCGAGGTGGAAGAACGAGCTTACGTCTGGTCAGAGTTCGCGCGTGGCGACGACCGGGCGGGCGAAGGCGGCGAGATCAACCGGTTCGTGGGCGGCAAGATGTTCCTCGTCAAGTTCGGAGCGCACCGCCGTGACCCTGTCTGGCCCGTGGACATTTTCCAGCCGCAGGTCGGGGACGCCCAGACAATCCTCGGTTCAATGCTCGCGGACGCGATCAATGGATTCCCCGTGCCGCACTATCCGCGGTGCCTGCAGAAGGCCCATGAGAATGCGGCTCTCGTGGACTTTGACTTCGACGTCCTTCAGGACTTCATTTTCGAAGGGGTACGGCGAAGTCTCGGGCAGAATGGTGCCCTTCTCGATGTCTTTCAGCTGCAGGATGCTGATCCGGCGCAGCGCCGCTACAGCTAAGGAAACCACAAGATGCCAGAACTCCAGCTATTTCCCCGCGATGAGATCGCCGGCGTGTTCCGGGGCTTTCAGCAGGGCGGCCTCGAGTTTCACGCCGATCTGGTACTGCCCTATCGCAATGAGTTCCAGAACGTCCCCATGCACGGCCAATTCCTGCTCGTCCAGCTCGAGACGCCCGACGAAGCCGTGCTGGGGCGAATCGCCTCGTTCTCCTCGGAAGGCAAGCTGTCATATGGCTCCGGGGAGGAGTTCAACATCCGCGCAGTCCGCGAGGAACGGGAGATTCCGGAGGATTTGCGCGAGCAATACCTCAAGTACCGGGTCAACATTCGCGTCCTGGGCGTCCTGCGAAAGCATGGCGACGAACTGACGTTCGTCCCGTCCCACCGGCGGCTGCCCCATGTTGGGAGCAAGGTCGCCTTTCCGTCGAGCGGGGTACTGCGTGAGATCGCCGGTCACAACATCGATGGTGCCGAGATCGGGCACCTGGCATTCGGCGAGTACATTTATGCGGGCGGCAATACAGAATTTGAAGCACAGGACTGGATGCAGATCCTGCAGCCGGAAGTCGCTGTCCGCTTTCCGGTCGAGTCGCTGGTCTCGCGACGCAGTTTCGTGTTTGCCCGCGCGGGCTTCGGCAAGTCGAACCTGAACAAGCTGCTGTTTGCCAAGCTGTACGAGTCAACGCCGCGCGTGACCAAGAGGGCAGGTAAGCAGGTCCCAGTCGGTACAGTGATTTTCGATCCGGACGGCGAGTACTTCTGGCCGGACGACAAGGGTCGCCCGGGCCTGTGCGACGTTCCTTCGCTGGAGGACAAGCTGGTTGTCTTCACGGAGCGCAGGAACCCGAGCCCGTTCTATCAATCCTTCGTTGCCGGCGGGATCCGCTTGGACATCCGCCGGCTGCGACCCACTGACGTTATCGCCATCGCGCTGGGGCCGGAGCGGCAGGAACAGCAGAACGTGCGAAAGCTCCGTGGGCTGTCGCCGGACAAATGGGAATCGCTGGTGAACCAGATCGACGCCAATGGTAACGCAACGCCGCTGGAGGACGTCTGTCATCTGCTCGATTTGAACCCAGAGCGCCAGGAAGCCGAGGCGTTGGCGGCGCGTGCGAATATGACGTCGATCGTCCGCATGCTACATGACAAGAGCAGCCAGCTCATGGACATGCTCATACACGCGCTGAGTGAGGGAAAACTGTGCGTCATTGACGTGTCGCAGATGCGCGGTGGTCAGTCTTTGGTGTTGTCGGGTCTTATCCTGCGTCGCATATTCGATCGTAACCAGACAGAATTCACAGCCGCCGATCCGAAGACAATCCCGACAATTGCTGTGGTCGAAGAAGCCCAGTCAGTACTCAATGAGACTGCATCTGCGTCGGAACCTTATATCGCCTGGGTCAAGGAGGGGCGCAAGTACGACCTCGGGGCACTGCTGATCACGCAGCAGCCGGGCAGCATTCCGGTGGAGATCCTGAGTCAGGGCGACAACTGGTTCATCTTCCACTTGCTGTCGGCGGCGGATCTAACGGCCCTGAGGAAGGCAAATGCGCATTTCTCGGAAGACCTGCTCAGCTCGCTGCTGAACGAGCCGATCCCAGGCCAAGGCGTGTTTTGGAGCTCGGTGGGTGGAAAACCCTATCCAGTAAGCCTTCGCGCCCAATCGTTCGAGCGTCTCTTTGGGGTTCGCGACCCGCAGTACGGCCTCACCGCGGGGAAGACCTACGCGCGGATCCTGCGAAACACTTTCACCGATGCCCTGGTTCCTTCTGCGGTTACACGCGGTTCAGGCTCCGCCCCAGAGGACGCGGAATCACCGGTCGACGTGATGGCAGTAATCGAGGCCCGCGCGATCGAGGCTCTCCGCAACGACGCGTCGCTGATGGCAAAGATCACTTCGGCCGATGGGATGGCGTGGGGCGGAGTGAAAGCATTTCTGCTGGAACAACTACCGAGGGAGCTCGACGACCGGAACAACATTGCATATCGGCTTGTGCGTAAGGCTCTTGACCAACTAATTGGCCCGCAGAACCAAGCCTGGCAGTCGTACAAGAACCCGGCGCGTAACAACACCACGTATGTCAGGAAACGGAGCTGAAACGTGGTGAGATTCGATCCTGCGGTTCTGGCGCTCAACGCCTTGTGCCCGTACTTCACTATGTTCCCGCTGTCTTTTCCTCTCGCGGTGCTGGCTTCGCGGGCGCGACGTGGCGACGAGGTGCTCGACCCCTTCTGTGGACGGGGCACCACCAACTACGCGGCGCGCCTGCTCGGGCTTGGCAGCGTGGGCGTGGATGCAAGCCCGGTCGCCGCGGCGATCACGGCATCGAAGCTGGTAGTCGTGCAGCCAGCCGCGGTGGTCAACGAGGCACGGCTCATTCTGGAATCGGAGCCGCGCGCAGCGGTCCCAGAAGGTGAGTTCTGGCGCGCGGCCTTTCATCGGGAGGTGCTCGATGCCTTGTGCCGCCTGCGCGCGGTGCTGTTGCGCGACTGTTCAACCCCTGCGCGACTAGCGTTGCGCGGCCTGCTCCTCGGCGCGTTGCACGGCCCGCGGCAACGGACATTCTCCAGCTACTTCTCGAATCAGTGCCCGCGCACCTATGCGCCGAAGCCGGCCTATGCGGTCCGCTATTGGCGCCAGCACCACCTCCGTCCGCAACGCCTGAATGTGCTGGACGTCATCGCGCGCCGTGCGGGGCGGTACTTTGCCCATCCATTGCACGCGCCAGGACAGGTCCGGCTCGCAGACAGCCGATCGAGTACGGCCTTACGGCCGCGCCTGTCAAACCGGCCATTCCGCTGGATCATAACCTCGCCGCCGTATTACGGCATGCGCACCTACGTCGCCGACCAGTGGCTGCGACACTGGCTTCTAGGCGGACCAAACGCCGTGGACTACCGCCATGGTGAGCAGGTCGGGCACGGAAGCCCGGAAGCGTTCGCGGAAGACCTGCGCAAGGTCTGGAAGAACGCCGCCGACGTGAGCGCAAACGATTCGCGTCTCGTCATCCGCTTCGGCGGCATCACGGATCGGGCGGCTGACCCGCTCGACATCCTCAAAGGCTCTCTGCGAGACACGGGCTGGCGCATCCAAACCTTGCGCCCCGCGGGCAGTGCGAATTCCGGTAAGCGTCAGGCCGACACCTTCCTGCGCCGTTTGACCAAGCCGCGAACGGAATACGACCTCTGGGCTCGGTTGAGCTGAGACATCCAACACAAACGGGATTTGACCATGGCGAAGATCGACATCACCAGGACCGAGCTATGACGAGGTCACTGAGATTTTTGTCCGCGTCAACTCACTGGGTGCGAAACTGCGTAGCTCGGATCTCGCCTTGGCGCAGATCACGGCCAAGTGGCGGGGGTCTCTGAAGACATTTCAGGCCTTCGAGGACGAGTGCGACAAGGCGGGGTTTGATCTGGACCTGGGCCTGCATCTAAAGAACGTGGTGGCGTTTGCTACCGGCCAGTCGCGTTTCCTGACGGTCGGCGGGCTGCCGGTCAAGAAGCTCAAGTCGGCATGGAAGGAAAGCGTGGAGGGCATGGAGTTCGCCCTGAACTTCCTGAGGAGCAATGCGAAGATCGAGAGTCCGGCGTTGCTGTCATCGCCTTTCCTGTTAATCACCGTGGCCTACTACGGCCACAAGCGACGCTACAAGATCGGCGCCAGGGACATCCAGCACCTTCGCGATTGGGTCCGTGTGGCCAATGCGAAAGGCCGCTACTCGCGCGGGTCGAGTGAAACGATCCTCGACCAGGATCTGGCTACGTTGCGCCAGGGCGGTGGGCCGGACGAGCTGATCGAGCGACTGCGGCTGCAGGTTGGACGCCTCGACATTGCTCCCGAGGAGCTTGAAGGCCGAAATCAGCGCAGTGCACTCTTTAAGACCATGTTCCTGGCGTTCCGGGATGCCGGGGCCAAGGACTGGCAGTCGAATCTGGCAATCGCGCTTGGGCACCGCGGAACTCAGCACTGTTTGCAGTTCCATCACATCTTTCCGAAGGCCCTAAAACGCAGCTATGTCGGTCGCGAGGCGGATGACATCGCCAATCTTGCGTTCATTGGGGGCAAGACAAACCGGCAGATCAGCGATAAGTCACCGAAGCAGTACTGTGAGGGTTTACGTCTGGGAGTCTGGCCTGGCGAATCACAATGGATGCGCCCGTCGCGAGAAAGACCCTGATGGCCCGGAGCATCGGGCGCTCCTGGCCAAGGTTCAACAGGCCTACCGGATCCTCCTGACGCGCGCCATGCGCGGCCTTTTCATATGGTTTGAGGATCCCGAAACGGAGGAGCGGGTTCGCGGAGCGCTTAGGTAACGTCGCCGCCCTGGGGCTCACCCTGCGAGCCTGCCGCCCCCTATCTTTGGAATCCGATGGATTGGCGGGCTCTTTTGTGCCGCTTGATTAAAACAGTAGGAGTGGCATAATAACTGGCATGAACACTCATGCCACCCCCCGTCAGCTTTCCCTGGATCAGCTCTGTGCCTTGGTGGAGCTGCCTCGTCGGACGGTCCGCTACTACATCCAGCTGGGTCTGGTGGAGCGGCCGATCGGGGAAACCCGGGCAGCCTATTACACGGACCGCCACATCGAGCAGTTGCTGACGATCCGCAAATGGACCGATGCCGGACTGTCACTGGAGCGGGTGCGGGAGTTGCTCGAAGGGGTGGACCCGGAGGTGCCGCCGCCACGGCCCCGCAAGGCGGGGTCAGTGGAGGTGATGAGTCACCTGGTGGTGGCCGACGGGGTGGAACTGGTCATCGAGCCTGCGCGCGCCGGGCTCAAGCCCGAACAGGTGCGGGCGCTGTTCAAGGCGGTGCTGGCGGCCTATAGCGAGATCAACAAGAAGGAGAAGGACAGATGAGTGCGGAACCGAGCGCAGTGCTGAAGTCGACAACAGGCGAGGCCGTTCCCCTTAAGGGAGTGAACGCGCGTGGGCAGCTCACGGGACTCCTGTTCGAGCTGACCGTGGAGCAGGTGTATGAGAACAACAGCGAGCAGAACATCGAGGCCGTGTTCACGTTCCCGGTGCCGCATCGCGCGGTGCTGCTCGGGCTGGAGCTCGAAATCGGCAATCGTGCCTTGCAGACTGTGGCGGTGCGCCGGCAGGCCGCGCGAGAAAACTACGAGCGCGCCATCGACGAAGGCGACTCCGCGGCGCTGCTGGAGCAGGTGGGCGACGGGCTGTATTCGCTGAGCCTCGGCAATCTGCTGGCCGGCGAGCGGGCCCTGATCCGGTATCGCTACGCCGAACTGCTGCACTGGCAAGGCGAAGAACTGCGCCTGCTCGTGCCCACGGTCATTGCCCCACGATACGGGGACGCCACTGCCCACGGGGTCGAGCCGCACCAGGTGCCGGGCGTGAGCCTGCTGGCGGCCTATCCGCTCGATCTGTCCATCGACGTCACCGGCGATCTCGCCGGCGCCACTCTGCGTTCCCCCAGCCACGCTGTGTACCTCGAGGCCATCGAAGGTGGCCGGCGAATTGCTCTTGAGAAGGGTGCCTATCTGGACCGCGACTTCGTGCTCTGCGTTGCGGGGGTGAGAGATCATTCCGCAAGCCTAGTTGCGCCAGACGGGGACGGCTATGTCGCCCTCCTGAGCATCGATCCGCGCATTAACGAGCCTGTGCCGGCACCGCTGGGCCTGAAGCTCGTGGTGGACTGCTCCGGATCCATGGGGGGCACGAGCATCGGCTGCGCGCGTCGCGCCGTCCTCGCCATCCTCGACCGCCTCGGGCCGTCTGATGAGGTGAGCGTCACGCGTTTCGGCTCCACCGTCGAACACCTCGCTCCGGCGCTCGGTGCGAACCCGATGCGACCGGCGAGTGCGAGCACGATCGAGTGGCTGCGCCACCGGGTCAAGGAAATGGATGCGGATCTCGGCGGCACCGAGCTCGCCAGTGCGCTGCAGGCCGCGACCGCCATCAAGGGCGCGGAGTCGGCCAACCGCAACATCCTCCTGATCACGGATGCCGAGGTCTGGGCCGTCGGGGAGGTGCTGACGCAGGTTGCTCAATCCGGGCATCGCCTTTTCGTCGTGGCGGTGGGCGCGGCACCGGCTGAGGCTCTTGCCCGGCAGATGGGGGAGAGAACAGGCGGGGCCTGTGAGTTCGTCGGGCCTAATGAGGATGTCGAGGGAGCGATCGTGCGCATGTTCCGTCGCATGCGCGAGGCACCGAAGCGCATCGCCCGCGTGGACTGGCCGGCGTCGCCTGCCTGGCAGGCTCCTTTGCCCTCGGCCGTGTTTTCCGGCGACACGCTGCACATCCTTGCCGGTTTCGCGAGCCCGCCCGCGGGCGAGGCGCGGGGGATAATCGATGGCTTGGACGAAGGCGCCGTTACTCTGACTGCGCGGCTTCCAGGGGCGTCGGCGCACGCGGTGCTGCCGCGGCTGGCCGCAGATCGGCGTCTTTTGTCATTGCCTGAGGAAGAGGCGGCGCGTCTCGCCGAGCAGTACCAGCTCGTGAGTCTATACACGAGTTTCTTCGTGGTGCAGGTGCGGGATGCCGATGGCAAGGCCACCGGACTGCCCGAACTGCGCGCCGTGCCGCAGATGTTGGCGGCGGGATGGGGGGCGACTAGCCGGCTGTCCCCGATGCCGAGCGTTGAAGCTCCTGGCGTTGGAAGACGCACGGTTGCCAGTGTGCGGTGCGTAACACCGACACTGAGAACGCTTGAGCCTGCAGATGCCTGGCCAGGCGAGCAAGGGCTTGTCGAATTGGACGTTAGGGAATTTCTGTCGATAACCGACCACGCTGTCGTCGACCTGACACCCGAGCAGTTCCTGCAGTCACTGGTCTCGCGATTGGCCTCCAGATCACGATTACCGACAACGCTGTCAGAGCTGCGGCAGCTTGGTATGCCGGCAGAGGTGCTCGACGAACTGCGTGGGATCATCAGCGACTATGCCGGGGAGTGGGACGCCGTGCGCCACATCATCAGCCTGTACATCGGGTTGCTGGCGCGCTCGGCGGCGGGTGACGGTCTGGACCCAATTGGCCGCAACGCATTGTGCGGATTTCAGCTCGGGGACCGACGCCTGCGCAAGATGCGGGCGCGGGTGGCTGCCATGCTTGCCAACGTCTCGTCCAGCGCTTGGGGCACGGAGAAGCAGCCGGCTGGTGCGTCGTCCTGAGGGCGCGATAGATGAAAGGCGAACTCGAGTCACTCTGTGTGGAGGCCACGATCTGTCGGGGTTGCTTTTAGGAGTAAGAGCCACTGAAGGGAAGGTGATGCCATTGGCCAGGGTAGTGATTACTACATCAACCCTGTTGTTCCTTCAGGTAACTAGTGGGTGGTAGGGCGGGACAGGATTTGGTGTGTCTGAGACAGGCCAATGAAAAGCTACGCTCACCGTGAAGTTTGCGAAGCCGAGCGTGCGGAGCTTTCCAGAGTGCGGGCGTCGATTCCGGCGTGAAGAATCGCGTCCGCTCTCGGAGGCCGCGGACGAGGCGAATGATTTGCGCAAAATGGTTCCCGATATACGGAACGAGTTACCACCATGCTCTTAAGCTCGAGCGGGGTAAAAGTGGGGGTAACAGCCGAGGCTGTAGGTTTGAGAAAGATAATTAGCTCAGCTAGGTAAGTGGCCTTTTCGATTCCGTCCCTGGCCACCATTCAATGACTTGCCCGTATCCGCACTGGTCCGTCCAGGTCCGGTGAAGATGAAGTGGCCTCGCTTTTTCGCACAGTGTTCGCGGTCGGGATAAGTGGAGCCCTGCGGTTTAACCTGCCGCCGCGAGCGGCAGGGAGTTGAAGTACACGGCATCGGGCGTCCGGCGGTCAAGCGCCTGGTGAGGACGCCGGCCGTTGTAGAAACGGATGTAGCGCCCGATACCGGCTTTGGCGGCCGAG
>JAJTYX010000007.1:0-36050 GCA_021462865.1 Gammaproteobacteria bacterium
AGCCGAACCCGAGCGAGCGCAGCACAGGACGTGCGTAGCGAGCGTCCCGGCGCAGGCCGTCCGGACCCGAAGCCCGCGCCTGCGCTGTGCGTCCCGGCGCAGCGTCCGCGTCAGCCGCCACCGCGCGGGATCAACGCATCGGCTCCGTAGCGACGGCACCCCGCGCCCGCAGATCGGCGAAAAGCCATTTGTTTTTGCATTGTGAGCCCACGGTCAGGATCGACCGCGGAATGCCGAAGAGAGCCAGAAGGCCTGAAACCCTCAGGTGCCCAGCCGGTTCATGATGGCCGCATGGGTGAGCGCGTCGGCCGCCACGACCATGTCCACGGATTCCTCCGGGTCGAAGTCCTCGAAGATACGCAACGGACTGCCGTCGAGATGCGATGCCTTGCCGCCCGCCTGGACCGCGATGAATGCGGCGGCGCCCCAGTCGAGGCATTCCCCGCTGCGACAGGCGAAGGCCGCAAGCCGGCCGCTGTAGAACTCGTTCAGGTTGTCCAGGCTGCGTGCCGGGTCATCGTCCGTGACGATGTCGAAGCACTCGAACTCACCGCGTAAGCGGGCGTTGATCTCAGGTGTCTGGTAGGTCAGGCATCGACGACTGCCGGGACGGGTGTGTAGCGGCACCATGTCGGTCAGGCGCGGCTGGCTGCGCTGCCCCGTCAGGGCGCCACCTTCGCGCAAGCCGAGGTAAAAACGGCCGCTCGATGGCACGTAGCTGATGGCCGCTACGAGCCGGCGCTGTTCTGCAATGCTGATGATGATGTCCCAGTTTGGCCGCTGGTGCTTGTACAGGTAGGTGCCGTTGATCGGGTCCAGGTGCACCGACGTCTGCGATGTCGCCGGGAAATATTTCTGGTTCAGTGACGTGGAACGCTCTTCACCGAAGAACGTAACGCCGGGGAAGCGGGCGAGCGTGGCGACCTCGATGAAGTTCTGGACCGACAGGTCAGCGTCGGTAAGGGCGCTGACCCAGGCATTGTGGCCGTCCTTCTGGTCAGGTCCGGCAACGCGCGGCTGTATCGCCAGCGCGTAGTCGCCGGCGGTCACCAGCAGACCGAGGTAGAAATCGACCAGTTCCACAGCGGTTGCCAGCGCCATGGCCGGTGCACTCAGCCACTCACCAGCCGGTCGCGGAAGGCGCGGATGCGCTGTGCGTTGAAGCCTGCGTCACCGCGTCCGACGCGAGACTTCGAGCGCACGTCCACGCGAGTTTGCGTGCCGGAAGCGCGAACACGGATGACCACGTCGTCCTTGAACCCGATCCAGGGGGTGGTGGCGACGGCCTCGATGCGCCCTTCTTCCGGTGCGACGTCGATCAGTTCCCAGCCGAGTTCGGTGGCAACGGTTCTGGCCCGTGCAAAGGCTGGTTCCGCAGGCATGTCGAGCACGATCGTGCGGATGTCCGGATAAGCCTGTGCCTGCAAGGCGGCGCTTTGCTCGGGGAAATACCCCGGCGGGTTCGCCGCCCCGGCCGCCTCGCGCAGCGGCACGGCTGCGACGAATGCCGGAGGGGCGTCGAGGTCGGTGCTGATGTCGTGAATCGGCGGCCCACCCATCGTGCTCATGCGACTGACGTTGAACCCCGTGATGAGCAGCGCGGTGACGAAGGCCAGCCAGGTCGCTGGTCGCGAGGCCGCCCCGGCATTGCCGCCGCTGCGCACCAGCCCGAGACCGGCCGTAATCAGCGCGACAAACATCGCCAGGCCACCCAGGGCCAGCGCACCAAAGGCCAGCTGCCAGCTGTCGATGAATCCCGGCTTGTGACCGGCCGATACGGCGATCAGCAGCAGTCCAATGGCGGCTGACCAGCAGCCGATGCGGCTCAGCCGCGTGCCTTTCGGTTGCGTGCGCATGTTCCCCGTCCTCCTGCAACTGCCGGCCGGTCCGACGTTAGCACAGCCTCAGTCCGCGCCGCAGGCCGGCGTACAATACGCCCCGGTTTTCGGGTGGTGGGGAACATGGACCGGGCGCTGCAGGATCTGCTCACGCTCCTCGAACTCGAGCCGCTGGAGGAGAACATCTTCCGCGGCCAGAGTCATGACACCGGGCTGCCGCAGGTCTTCGGCGGGCAGGTGCTCGGCCAGGCGCTCGCGGCCGCCAGCCGCACCGTGGAGCGCCGGCAGGTGCACTCGTTGCACGCGTATTTCCTGAAGCGCGGCGACGTCAATGCCCCGATCGTTTACGAAGTGGACCGCGCCCGCGACGGCGGCAGCTTCTCGGCGCGCCGGGTGGTCGCGATCCAGCACGGCGCGCAGATCTTCAACATGGCCGCATCGTTCCAGGCACCCGAGGAGGGGCTCGAACACCAGGCGAAAATGCCGGCGGTGCCCGGTCCCGACGAACTCGAGGACATCGTGGAACTAGCCCGCAACAACGGCGCGGACCTGCCGCCGCGCATGCAGCGCTTTCTGACTTATCGGCGGCCGTTCATCGTCAAGCCCGTGCAGCCCGGCCAGTTTCTCACGCCAGGCAAGATCGAGCCCGTCAAGCAGGTGTGGATGAAGGCCATCGATCGGCTGCCGGACGACGAATTCCTCCATCACGTGCTGTTGGCCTACGTCTCCGACTACGAACTCATTGGTACCGCGACGCTGCCGCACGGCTTGCATGCCGCTCGCGGCGGCCTGCAGATGGCGAGCTTGGATCACGCCATGTGGTTTCACCGGCCGTTGCGGGTTGACGAGTGGTTGTTGTTCGACCTGGAGAGTCCCAGCGCATCCGGTGCCCGTGGACTCGCGCGCGGCCAGGTGTTTACCCGCGACGGCACGCTGGTGGGGTCCCTGGCGCAGGAAGGGCTGATACGGCTGCGCGAAAGCAAGCCTGCGCCGCAGTGAGCGACCGGCGCCCGGTAATCAGGCCAGCGGGCGCAGCGCCTGCCGGTAGAGTCCACCGCGAGCGACGTAGCGTCGCGCCGCGGCTGCCACACGGGCCAGTTCCTCGGCCGTCAGGCTACGGGCGACTCGTGCCGGCGAGCCGATGATCAGGACTCCCTCGGGGAACTGCTTACCCTCGGTGACCAGCGCTCCGGCGCCGACGATGCAGCGTGGGCCGATACGGGCGTGATTCATGACGACGGCGCCGATGCCGATCAGCGCTTCATCACCGATCTCGCATCCGTGCAGGGTCACGAGATGGCCGACCGTCACCAGCGAGCCGAGAACCAGCGGCGCCCCCGGGTCGGAATGCAGGACCGAATTGTCCTGGATGTTGGTGCCGCGCCCGATGCTGAGCCGTTCAACGTCCCCGCGCAGTACCGCGCCGAACCAGACGCTCGATTCTGCAGCCAGGTGCACGTCACCGATCACGGTCGCGCCCGGAGCCACGTAGGCGTCATCGGCAATCTGCGGACGTCGACCGTCCAGTTCGTAGATCACCTGGCCTTGCCCTGTGCGGCGACTGCGGCAGCGGCTTTCTGCACGGTGTCCGGATCGCCGATGTAGCGACGATCGCGGGGTTTCAGCGCCGCGTCGAGTTCGTACAGCAGCGGGATCCCGGTCGGAATGTTCAGTTCGGTGATCTCGCTGTCGGAGATGCCATCGAGCATTTTCACCAGGGCGCGCAGGCTGTTGCCGTGCGCGGCCACCAGCACGTTCTCACCGGCGCGCAACCGCGGCGCGATGCTGCTGTCCCAGTAGGGGAGCACACGCGCCAGCGTGTCCTTCAACGACTCTGTGGCCGGAAGGGGCGCGGCTCCCCGATAGCGGCGGTCGAAGCGCGGGTGCCGCTGGTCGTCTGGCGCCAGCGCGGGCGGGGGGATGTCGAAGCTGCGGCGCCAGATCTTCACCTGGTCCTCGCCGTGCTGCGCCGCGGTCTCGGCCTTGTTCAGTCCCTGCAACGAGCCGTAGTGGCGCTCATTGAGGCGCCAGCTTCGTTCCACCGGGACCCACATCAGGTCCATCTGGTCCAGAACGAGCCATAACGTGCGGATCGCGCGCTTCAGCACGGAGGTAAACGCGTAGTCGAACTGCAGGCCGAGGGCGGTCAACTGCCGGCCGGCCTCGATGGCCTCCGCACGGCCCTGCTCCGTCAGGTCCACGTCGACCCAGCCGGTAAAGCGGTTTTCGAGATTCCATGTGCTCTGGCCATGGCGGCACAGGACCAGCTTGCCGGGCATGCGCGGGATCCTTTTCGTGTATCTGAGTGGGCGTCTAGTCTAACGCGGCCCGCCTGCTGTCGACGACTCTCCGGCGGGGCCGCAGCGGTGCTGTGCCCGCAGAATGCTGTTGCGGGTGCGCTGCCGGTGGCCGCAGGGGCTTACGGCACGTGCGCGGCCGCAAGGTAGTCGTGCGACTGCATTTCCAGCAGCCGGCTGCGGGTACGCTCGAACTCGCGCTTCAGGCGTGTGCCCTGGTAGAGACGATCGACCGGCACGGCCGCAGAGAGGATGAGCTTGACCCGGCGGTCGTAGAACTCGTCCACCAGCGCAATGAATCGCCGGGCCTGGTTCTCGAGGGTCTCGTCCATGAGCGGCACGCTGGAGACGATCACGGCCTGGAATGCGCGTGCGATTTCGATGTAGTCGTCCTGGCTGCGCGGGCCGTCACAGAGCGCCGGGAACTCGAACCAGGCGATGCCGTCTGCGCGCCGTTGCGTCGGGATGTCACGCCCGTTGATTTCGATCGGCTGGCCGGAGGTCCCCTCGCCGGGCGCGATCTCGTCGAACCAGCGCTGCAACCCGGCCGTCGCCGAGTCATTCAGCGGAGTGTGGAAGATCTCCGCACGCTCGAGCACGCGCAGCCGGTAGTCCGTGCCGGAATCGACCCGGAGCACCTCGGTGTGGTCCCGGATGAGGTTGATCGCCGGCAGGAAACGCGAGCGCTGCAGCCCGTCGCGGTAAAGCTCCTCGGGCGCCACATTGGATGTGGCGACGAGCGTGACGCCGCGGCGAAACAGCCCGTCGAGCAGCCCCGCGAGGATCATCGCATCGGCAATGTCGCTGACGTAGAACTCGTCGAAGCAGATGACCCGTGCCTGGGCGGCAAATTCGTCTGCCACGATCTCCAGCGGTGCGGGCTCGTTGTGCAGGGTCCGCAGCCGCCCGTGCACACGGTACATGAGGCGATGGAAGTGGTAGCGCAGGCGCTCGGGAAAGGGCAGTCCCTCGAAGAACAGGTCCATGAGGAGCGTCTTGCCGCGCCCGACGCCGCCCCACAGATACGCGCCACGCACTGGGGGTGTCTGGCCCGGAACCATGCGGTGCCACAGCCGCGACACCAGGCCGGCGGTGGCTGGTCCTCGTATCAGGTCTGCGCCGATCCGCTGCAGCGTATCGATTGCCCGCAGTTGCGCGGCATCGTGATCGAGAGATTTCTGTGCGCGGACTGCTGCGTATCGGGCGTGTAGGTCCATGGAATGGGAATGAACGGGGGCGTTTAGCGTAGCCGCCTGGTGCGCGGGAGGCAAAGCAGGCGCGATGCTGTCCGCATTTCCTTAGAATGCCATCCGGCGTGACCAGAATCCGGAGTCAGGGTGCGATGAGCGAGCGCGAGTCCATGGAGTTCGACGTAGTGATCGTCGGCGGCGGGCCCTGTGGTCTCTCGGCGGCCTGCAGGCTGATGCAGCTTGCGGCCGAGGCGGGTCGCGAGATCAGCGTTGCGCTGGTGGAGAAGGGCGCGGAGATCGGCGCGCATGTCATGTCGGGGGCGGTGATCGAGCCGAAAGCGCTCGATGAGCTGTTTCCTGACTGGCGCGCCGGCGACGCGCCTGTAACGACCCCTGTCATGGAGGACGATTTTTTCCTCCTGAGCGGTGCAACGGCGAGCTGGCGGATTCCGGGGATGTTTGTCCCGCGGCCGGCGCGAAACGAGGGCAACTTCATCATCAGCCTCGGTGAACTCTGCCGCTGGCTGGCCCGTCACGCCGAGGCGCTGGGTGTGAACCTGTTTCCAGGTTTTGCCGCAACGGAGGTGATCTACGACGGTGAGCGTGTCGCCGGTATCGCAACCGGCGACATGGGTCGTGACCGCGCCGGAACGCCGAAGGATTCGTTCCAGCCCGGTTACGAACTGCGTGCGCGACAAACGATCTTCGCAGAGGGTTGCCGGGGCAGTCTCGGCAAGCAACTGATGCGCCACTTCGATCTGCGGCGCGATTGCGATCCGCAACATTACGGCATCGGCCTGAAAGAAGTATGGACCATCGATGCCGCGAACCACCGGGAGGGCGCGGTGGTGCACACGCTCGGCTGGCCGCTGGCGAACGACACCGAAGGGGGCGGCTTTCTCTACCACGCAGCGGGAAACCAGGTGTATCTCGGGTTTATCGTCGCATTGAGTTACAGCAACCCGTGGCTCGATCCCTTCCAGGAGTTCCAGCGCTGGAAACAGCATCCGCGCATCAGGGCGGTGCTCGCCAACGGCAAGCGGGTGTCCTACGGAGCGCGGGCGGTCAACAAGGGCGGGTTGCAGTCGCTGCCGCGCCTCGGCTTTCCCGGTGGCGTGCTGGCCGGTTGTGAGGCCGGGTTCCTCAATGGCGCGAAGATCAAGGGAATTCACACCGCCATGAAGACGGGCATGATTGCGGCCGAGGCGGTTTTCGCCGGTCTTGAGGCGGGTGGCGCGGATGCGCAAGACCGGCTGGCCGAGGACTTCGAGCGCCGGGTCCGCGAATCCTGGGTTTACCGTGAGCTCGAGAACACGCGCAATTTCGGCCCGGCGCAGCACCGGTTTGGCACGTTGCTCGGCGCCGCATTCGTCTGGTTCGACCAGAACATCGCCTTCGGGCGCCTGCCGTTCACGCTGCACAACCCGGTTCCCGATCACATCGGGCTCAGGCGGGCGGCGGATTGCCAGCCGATTCGCTATCCGAAACCAGATGGTGTGGTGAGCTTCGACCGCCTGTCGTCGGTGTTTCTCTCGAGCACCAATCACGAAGAGAACCAGCCCTGTCACCTGCGACTCGGCGATCCGCAGATACCGGTGCGCCACAATCTGCCGCTCTACGCGGAACCGGCACAGCGCTACTGTCCGGCGGGTGTTTACGAGATCGTGGAGGAGCAGAGCGGGCCGCGTTTGCAGATCAATGCGCAGAACTGCGTGCACTGCAAGACCTGCGACATCAAGGATCCGGCGCAGAACATTGATTGGGTGCCGCCTGAGGGCGGTGGCGGCCCGAACTACACCGCCATGTAACCGGAGCTGCTGCGGAGCCCGCCTGCTTCGTTGCCGCTCCCTCGAAGGCTCGCCGTACGACGCGTTCAGCCAGCTTCCACTGCCAGCGCCAGCGCCTCGCCGCCGCCGATGCACAGCGCGGCGACACCGCGTCGCGCGCCACGCTGCCGCAGCGCGTGGAGCAGAGAGACGATCAGTCGCGCCCCGGTGGCGCCGATCGGATGGCCGAGCGCACACGCACCACCATTGACGTTGACGCGTGTGGCATCGATGCCGAGTTCGCGCATGGCGGCCAGCGCCACGCAGGCGAATGCTTCGTTGATCTCGAACAGATCCACGTCACTTGCACGCCAGCCGATTCGCGTGAGCAGCGACTTGATGGCCTGGGGCGGCGCGGTCGTAAACCACTCCGGCTCCTGCGCGTGGGCTGCGAAGCCGGCAATCCGCCCGAGGGGCGCAATACGCCGCCGCGAAGCTTCGTGCTCTCCCATGAGGATCAATGCGGCGGCCCCGTCGGAAATCGATGACGAGCTGGCGGCGGTCACCGTGCCGTCTTTGGCGAATGCGGGCTTCATCGTCGGGATGCGCTCGAGGTCCGCCCGAAACGGTTCCTCGTCCTGGCTGACGACTGTCTCGCCCTTGCGGCTGCTCACCGTGACCGGAACGATCTCCGCCCGGAAGTTCCCGTTCTCGCAGGCTACGCGGGCGCGGCGTACGGATTCCGCGGCGTACTCGTCCTGGTCCTGGCGGCTCAGCTGGTAACGCCGGGCAGTCTGCTCGGCGAAGTAGCCCATCATGTTGCTGTCGTAGGGGTTCTGCAGTCCGTCAAAAAACATGTGGTCGAGTATGTCCTGGTGCCCCATGCGCAATCCTGCGCGCGCCTTGGGCAGCAGATAGGGAGCGTTACTCATCGACTCCATGCCACCGGCTAACACGGTGCGGGCTGTGCCGCTGCGGATCATGTCGTGGCCCATGATGATGCTCGCCATGCCGGAGCCACAGACCTTGTTCACGGTGGTGGTGGTCACCGAGGGCGCCAGTCCGGCAGCGAGCACTGCCTGACGGGCAGGTGCCTGGCCGACGCCCGCCTGCAGGACGCAACCGATCATGGCCTGGTCGATCTCGGTGCTGGCCATTTGTGAGTCTTCCATGCAGGCCTTGGTGGCTGCCGCGGCGAGTTGGGGGCCGCTCAATGGAGCCAGGGATCCCTGAAAGGCGCCGATGGGGGTGCGCCGGGCAGCTACGATGACGATGTCTTCGGTGCTCATGCAGGTCCTTTTTGCAGTGCTCACTCGACGCATAGCCCGCAAAGCTTGGCATTTAGCCTGTCAGGCAGTTTCGATTATGCAACGCAAAAAATACGCTGCCAATGTGGGCAGTCCACAATTGCCGCGCAGTGGATGTGGGGCCGATCAGCCCCCGTCGGCGAGCAGGTCCGGCTCCGGGAAGTCTTCCAGGATGGAGCGCCGGCATTCGGCCAGCAAAGCGGCGACCGCGTCCTCGGCGCCGTTAGGGTGAACCGGCGGCTTGACAATAACCTCGAGCGCCCCCCGCCTCGGGAGTCGCTGGCCGGCGGCGAGCATGTGGCGCGAACCGCGGATCACGACCGGCACCAGCGGCAGGTTGCCGCGCACGGCAGCGGCAAATGCGCCGCTCTGGAAGCGTCGCAGGCCGGGTTCGGGTCGGAACGTGCCCTCGGGAAAAAAGGCGAGACTGTGTCGCAGTTCTGCCAATCCGAAAATTCTCCGCGCGTCCGATGCGCCCCGGCGCGTGTCGAATCGGTCCACGAACTGTGATCCAAGTCGCCGCAGGACAAAGTGCGCGAGTGGCACGCGAGTCATCTCGCGCTTGATGACGAACGCGAATCGTGGCGGCAACACTGCAGTGAGGATCAGACCGTCGAGGTAGCTCGCGTGATTGGCCGCAACGATGCAAGGCGCTGCCGGCAGGTGTTCAATTCCTTGTACCACCGGACGCATGGCGGTCAGCGCCAGGAACAGGCGTGCCGCGTGCCGCGCCGCAGCCCGCCGGTATTGCTCACCGGGAAGAACCGCAAGCGTTGCCGCGAGGACCAGGGCGACCGGAACGAAAATCAACCAGCCGGCGATACCAAACAGCACACGCGATGCAGCAGGCATGAATCGCCCTGGCTGCTGCGTTTTGTCAAAACTGGAATTTATGTAACCCATTGAGGGATTTGTGAGTACCGTCACGCCGGGGCAAATCCTTGCCGCGCATACTCAAATGTAGATGCCGCCATCAGCATCGGCACCGGAGGCATCTGGCTTATCGGCAGGTGCAACTGATCTCCGTAGGGCCAGGCGCGCGGCTCGCTGTCAGTATCGGCAGTAGAGTCGACGGTGTTGAATCGACCGGTAACGGTCGCTGGCAGGGCTGGTTCATGGCGGCAACGGGTTTGCTGAGCGGAGCGAAGTTAAGTAATGTCCCCGACATCAGTCAATACGGTCGCCGGCGCGAGTTCGCCGCCCAATTCTACCGAGGCAGTCATCGACAAGTTCCTCGATTCCATCTGGATGGAGCGTGGTCTTTCGGCGAACACGCTCGGTGCCTACCGCGCCGACCTGCTCGCCCTGCAGCGCTGGCTCACACAGCGCGACAAAAGTCTTATCTTCGCTACCCGCGCTGACCTGCTGGCATTCATCGCCTGGCGGGCGAAAGAGGGCGCCAAGCCGCGCTCGACTGCGCGGCAGTTGTCCAGTTTCAGGCGCTTCTACCGGTTCCTGCTGCGCGAGGGGATGATCGCCGAGGACCCGACGCTGAAAATCGAGATGCCGAAGATCGGCCGTGCGCTGCCGCAGTCGCTGACGGAATCGGAGGTCGAGTCACTGCTCGGTGCGCCGGATGTCGGCGATCCGATCGGGCATCGCGATCGCACCATGCTGGAAGTGCTCTACGCGACCGGTTTGCGCGTCTCCGAACTGATCAACCTGCGCCAGGGGCAGATCAATCTGAACCAGGGCGTGCTCCGCGTGCGCGGCAAGGGTGATCGTGAGCGGCTGATCCCGCTTGGCGAGGAGGCGCAGCGCTGGCTGCGCGAGTTCGTCGCCGGGCCGCGTGTCGAGATACTCCTCGAGCGGCAGACCGAATATCTGTTCCCGACCCGGCGCGGTGATCGAATGACCCGCCAGGCTTTCTGGCACATCATCAAGCGCTATGCGAAGAAGGCAGATATTCTCGGCAAGCTGTCGCCGCACACCTTGCGGCACGCGTTCGCCACGCATCTGCTGAACAACGGCGCTGACCTGCGCGTGGTGCAGATGTTGCTGGGCCACAGCGATCTTTCCACCACGCAGATCTACACGCATGTCGCGCGCGAGAGAATGAAGGAGATGCACGCGCAGCATCACCCGCGCGGCTGAGTCTCTGCCCCGACGCGAAACGACAGGCCCGCCGGGCAGAGACGGCCCGCGGTCGCCAATGATGTCGTCGATGGCCGCTGTGCTAGACTCCCGCCGTCTTCAACGGGTCCCGGTTCCGGTCGCGGTACGGCGAGGTGCGCGCGGCCGGACGCGACTTTCACCGGAGCTTCGCGCGCAATGATCACGACCAACCTGCGACGCTCGATCGTCGTTCTTCTCGGCATCCTGTCTCTCCCGGCGTTCGGCGAAGGTGACGCCGAAGCCGTGCAGAAGCGCCTGGCCGAGAGATTCCCCGATGTGCGCGTGGAGCAGATCAGCCCGTCGCCGATCCCCGGCTTGTTCGAGTTGCGCATTGGCCCGCAGATCGCATACGTATCGGCCGATGGCCGTTACATTGTGCGTGGCGACATCATCGAGGTCAGCACCGACACCAACGTGACCGAAGCGCAACGCAACAGTGCGCGCCTTGCGGCAATCGATGATGTCGGCGAGGACCGGATGATCATCTTTTCACCCGCGAAGGTGAAACACACCATCAGCGTGTTCACCGATATCGACTGCGGCTATTGCCGCAGGCTGCACCGCGAGATCGACCAGTACCTCGCCAAGGGGATCCGCGTTCGTTATCTCTTCTTCCCGCGCAGCGGACCCAATACGGAAAGCTGGGCGAAGGCCGAAGCGGTGTGGTGCTCGCCGGATCGGAATGCTGCGCTGACCAAGGCGAAACTCGGTGAAGTCATAAAGGTGCCCGGCTGCAAATCCACGCCGGTGCAGGAGCATTATTCACTCGGCCTGGCCCTCGGCGTGCAGGGCACGCCAGCGATCGTCACCGATACCGGAGAGCTGGTGCCGGGTTACGTGCCGTCGGACGAACTGGCCCAGTACCTGCGAGGGGAGCAGACGACAGGCTGACGGCTGCCGCCGGCGCGGAGGACACTCAGCGCTGCAGGTGCTTGAGCTTGTCGTCGACCTTGGCCCACTCGTCGGCGTCTGCCGGCGGCGTGCCGGCCTCGGTGATCACCGGCCAGAGCTTGGACAGCTCTGCATTCAGCTGCTTGAACTGCCCCTGACTCTCCGGGACTTCGTCCTCGGACATGATGGCCTCGACCGGGCACTCGGGCTCGCAGAGCGTGCAATCGATGCACTCGTCAGGGTCGATGACCAGCATGTTGGGCCCCTCATGGAAACAGTCGACCGGGCAGACTTCCACGCAGTCCATGTACTTGCACTTGATGCATTTCTCGGTGACGACGAACGTCATGCTGTTCTCCTAGGGGCGCTCGCTCGGGCGAAACCGGGTGAGGCGCGCTAATTTAGGCGTTTCCCTGAGGAAATCAATGGATTCGGCATTGCGGTTTGCCGAATTGCGACGATTCGCCGCGTTTGCTGATCCCTGATTCGTCGACTGTCCCAGCAACGCACGCTGCCCGATGACCTATGTCAATCTGAAGCGTGGGGCGGCAGCGAGATGCACCGGGCTGTCATCGCGCGGGCTCGCAAGATAGCGCTCGAGGGCGATGGTCACGCTCGGGAACGCAATGTCCCGCCACGGTATCTCGGCGGGCATAAACAGCCGGGTCTCGATGGTCTCGTGACCGGCTCCGAATACGGGTTCGGCGAGCGTCCCACGAAAAAACACGTGGACCTGCCGTGCGTGAACGACATCTACCAGCACAAACAGGGTACCCAGTTCGACCCGGGCCTCTGCTTCCTCCCAGGTTTCCCGCAAAGCCGCTTCAGCCAGCGTTTCGCCGAGTTCCATGAAGCCGGCCGGTACCGTCCAGAACCCGTGACGAGGCTCGATCGCGCGCCGGCACAGGAGGATCGCGCCCCGGTGCGCAGCGACACAGCCCACGACGAGGCGCGGGTTTTCATAGTGAATCTGGCCGCAATTGCCGCAGACGTAGCGCGGCCGGTTATCGCCGTCGGGTACCTGCACGGTGACCGGATGGCCGCATTGAGTACAGAAATTCATGGTTCGGGCACGGGCTCATTCCAGGCCGAGGCATTGTACGGCCATGCAACGCTGGACACCGCTGCGCCGGATCGGAGACGATCCGGGCGGAGGGATCAGCCCTCGCGCCAGCCCGAACAACTCCGGCACGGAACAGTCATGAGACATGTGCTCGTTTGCACGACCGAATACGCGGACCACTGGGCCGGCACCCTCGCGAAGAAGCGGGCCCAGACCGCGGCGCTGAGTGACGCCGAGCGCCAACGCATCCGCGACGCGGTGCCCGAGGACCACGCTGACGGCCACCGTGGCCAGCACTGCGGCCAGACCATGGGCGGACCGATTTATGAGCTGTACCAGCGCCGGTTGCGCGAAGCGGGCGTGGCCGACGTCGTCGTCAGCCCGAACGCCTGCATCGCCCAGCATGCCTGGGGCTGCGTCGTCATGGTGTATCCCGATGGGATCTGGTACCGGATCCAGAGCATGGCGGATGCCGAACGAATTCTCGAAGAGCATCTCATCGGCGGACAACCAGTGACGGATCTCATCCATCGGCGGCTGAGAACGGGCGAGCCGCCGGGCGTGCGCAGCACCCCGGCAGTGGCGACGTCAGGCTGAGGCACCACGATGAGCGACGAGCACGAGCATTGCACGGAGCAGCCGTTCGAAAAGTCCGAGTTCCGGATGCTCGCCCAGCTGCGCTATCACCTGTTCGTCTGCGCCGACGGCAAGGACTTCTGCGGCTGCCAGGCCAATGGAGGAGCGGCGCTGCTCGCAGCGCTACGCCAGGAACTGGCGCGCCGTCGGCTGGCCGCGCAGGTCAAGGGGACGCTCATGCAATGCCGCCAGCAGGGCGCCACCGGCCCCGTCCTGGTCGTCCACCCGGAGGGCATCTGGTATGCGGGTCTCGCGGCGGAGCACGCCGCGGAGTTCGTCGAGCGCCAGATTCTGCGCGGCGAACCGATGGCGCAATACGTCATGCGGGAAGGACCGAGGGCGGTCACCAGCGTACCGATGCACCTGGCGACGACACGCTAAGCGTCCGCTGCGGCGGATCTGGTGCCGGGAGAGGGACTTGAACCCACACGGTGTCGCCACCAACGGATTTTGAGTCCGCCGCGTCTACCAATTCCGCCATCCCGGCGCGGGCGCCAAGGATACACGCCGCCTCCGGGGCGTCCAAGGCGCGTTGGGGCGATACCCGGTGATCGCCACTCCGCTTCGGGCGGCATCGCGGCTGCGGGAACGTACAATCCGCTGCCGTGGAACCTGCCGATTTCGACTTCGAGCTGCCGGAAGAACTGATCGCGCAGCGGCCCCTCGCGGAGCGCAGTGCCAGCCGGTTGCTGGTGCTCGGCACCGCGGGTACGCCTGCAGACCGGTATTTTCACGAGCTGGCGTGCGAATTGCGCCCGGGCGACCTGCTCGTTGCCAATGATTCGCGCGTCGTGCCGGCGCGCCTGTTCGGTCGCAAGGCCACCGGTGGCAGCGTCGAAATGCTGCTCGAGTGTCTCCTCGACGAGCATTCCGTGCTCGCCCAGCTTCGCTGCAGTCATGCCCCGAAGCTGGGCGACGCACTCGGTTTCGAAGGGAGCGCGGGCGCGGTAGTGACCGGCCGGCGCGGGCAGTTCTTCATGCTCCGCTTCAACCAGCCGGTAATGGCGGTGCTGGAGCAGGTTGGCCACATGCCGCTGCCACCGTACATCAGGCGCCCGGACGAGCCGGCCGATCGCGAGCGCTACCAGACGCTGTTCGCCCGCGCGCCGGGATCGGTCGCGGCGCCCACTGCTGGCCTGCATTTCGACGCGGCGTTGCTCGCGCGCCTCGCCGCAAGGGAAGTTGCACTGGCATGCGTGACCCTGCATGTCGGGGCCGGCACGTTTTCCCCGGTGCGTGAGCCGCAACTCGCCAGCGGCCGCCTGCATGCCGAGAGGGTCCGGGTCGGGCCCGATCTGGTGGCCGCCGTCGCCGCGACGCGCAGGGTTGGTGGCCGGGTGATCGCGGTCGGGACCACCGTGGTGCGCGCGCTCGAGACGGCCGCCGCTGCGGGAGTGCTGGCGCCGTTCGAGGGGGAGACGGACCTGTTCATCCGCCCGGGCTATGGTTTTCGGGTGGTCGATGCCCTGGTCACGAATTTTCACCTCCCGCGTTCCTCCCTGCTGATGCTGGTGTGCGCATTTGCGGGGCGCGAGCGGGTGCTCGATGCGTATCGTCACGCGGTGGCGCGCGGCTACCGGTTTTTCAGTTATGGTGACGCGATGTTCCTGCAACGGAGCCGCAACCCGTGATCTGGCCCGGCCGCTGCGGGAGTGTGCTGTCTTGCCCGGTATCTGCGGCGTCGCGATGAGCAGCAGCTTTCGTTTTGAAGTCATGGCGACGGATGGTGCTGCGCGCCGCGGTCGCATTCACTCAGGCCGCGGTGTCATCGACACTCCGGCCTTCATGCCGGTCGGGACCGCCGGCACAGTCAAGGCCGTGACGCCCGAGGAACTCCGCCAGCTTGGCGCGCAGGTCGTACTCGGAAACACCTTCCACCTGATGCTTCGGCCGGGAAGCGAACTGGTTCGCCGCCTCGGCGGACTGCACCGTTTCATGCATTGGGACCGGCCGATACTCACCGATTCCGGAGGCTTCCAGGTATTCAGCCTCGGCGGGCGCACGAAGATCCTTCCCGAGGGCGTCGAGTTCAGTTCCCCGATCGACGGCGGCCGGGTGTTCCTGGGGCCGGAACGGGCCATGCAGGTACAGGCAGAACTCGGCAGCGACATTCACATGATCTTCGACGAGTGCACCGCCTGGCCGGCTACAGAAAACGTCGCCCGCGAGTCCATGGAGCGTTCGCTGCGCTGGGCTCGGCAGAGTCGCGAAGCGTTCGACGCCGATGCCGTACCGGGTCGGGCCTGCTTCGGCATCGTGCAGGGCGGCATGTATCGGTCGCTGCGCGCGGCATCACTCGCCGGGTTGCTCGACATCGGATTCGACGGTATGGCGATCGGCGGATTGTCCGTGGGAGAGCCCGAGCCGGAGCGGTCGCAGGTGCTGCATGACCTGCTGCCGCTGGTGCCGCCGGCGCAGCCGCGATACCTCATGGGTGTCGGTACGCCGGCGGACATCGTCAGGTCTGTTGCCTTCGGCGTCGATATGTTCGACTGCGTCATGCCGACCCGCAACGCCCGCAATGGCCACCTGTTCACCGAGCACGGGGTCGTGCGGATCCGCAATGCCGCCTATCGTGACGACCCGCGGCCGCTTCAGGAGGACTGCGGGTGCTACACCTGCCGCAATTACAGCCGCGCCTATCTTCGCCACCTCGACGCCTGCGGCGAGATCCTTGGTTGCCGGCTCAACACCATTCATAACCTGCATTTTTACCTCGATCTCATGCGCCGCCTGCGTGAGGCGATCGAGGCGGGGGCTTTCATGGAGTTCTCGCGGGCGTTCCTGGACCGGCAGGGGGCTGCGGACCGGCCGCAGATCGAAGCAACTGTGCAATAATACGCCGCCATTTTTCCGCGACGATTCCTGATACAGAGGGCTTTATGGGTTTTTTCATCCAGGACGCATGGGCACAGGAACTGCCGAACCCGAGTGATCCGCTGGTATCGATGTTGCCGCTGGTGCTGGTGTTCGTCGTCTTCTATTTCTTCCTCATACGCCCGCAGAGCAAACGCCAGAAGGAGCACCGGGAGATGGTCGCGAAGCTGGCCGTGGGCGATGAGGTCGTGACCACCGGCGGCGTGCTCGGCAAGGTCACCGAGCTTGGCGACCAGTTCGTCAAGGTGGAGATTGCCGATGGCGTCCAGATCAGGGTGCAACGACACACTGTCGGGGCGCTGATGCCGAAAGGCACGATCAAAAACGCCTGACTGCAGCTACCGGCGCCATGAATCAGAATCCCTGGTGGAAGAGCGCGCTTGTCGCGGCCGTCCTGCTCGGCGCATTTCTCGTCGCGCTGCCGAACGTGTTCGGCGAGGCGCCGGCGGTGCAGATCAGCCCCCAGAGTGGCGAGCGCCTGGACCAGGGCGGCATGGAGGAGGTCAAGCGTTCGATCGAGACGGCAGGCGTCGCCTTCGGCTCGGCCTATGACGATAACGGCCGGCTCATGCTGCGCTTCGACAGTGTCGAGGAGCAGCTTCGGGCCGCCGACCGCATCCGCGAGGCACTCGGCCAGTCCTATGTCGTGGCGCTGACTCTGGCGCCGCGCACGCCTGGTTGGCTGACCGCATTGGGACTGAGGCCGATGAGCCTCGGGCTGGACCTGCGCGGCGGCGTGCATTTTCTTTTCCAGGTCGATATGCAGGCAGCACTGCAGCAGCGTGTCGACCGTTATGCGACCGATTTCGCCAAACTGCTGCGGGACAACCGCATCCGCCGCGATGTGCGTGTGGACGGTGACGTGGTGCGGATCGAGATTCCGGATCCGAAGGATGCCGACCGGGCCGAGAAACTGATCCGGGACAGCGATCCGCAAATCGGCCTCGAGCGCAGGAATGAAGACGGCTCGGTGATTCTGCTTGCCCGGATGACCGAGCAGCAGATCCGGGAGCGGCAGGATTTCGCCATCGAGCAGAACACCGTCACCCTGCGCAACCGGGTGAACGAACTGGGAGTCTCGGAGCCGGTCGTGCAGCGCCAGGGGCTGGATCGCATCGTCGTGCAGCTGCCCGGCGTGCAGGATCCCGCGCAGGCCGAGCGTGTGCTGGGCGCAACGGCAACACTGGAGTTCCGTCTGGTTTGTGCGGACGCGAACCCGGTCGAGGCGAAGCGCAAGGGTCGCGCGCCGATCGGCTGCGAGCTGCACCAGGACCGGCAGGGCAACCCCGTGTTGCTGCAACGGCGGACCATCGTCACGGGCGATCAACTGATCGACGCCGCACAGGCGTTCGACCAGGGCATGCCCGCTGTCTCGGTCCGGCTCGACAGCCAGGGCGGACGCGAGATGCTCGACGTCACCAAGAAGAACCTGAACAAGCCCATGGCGGTGCTCTTCGTCGAGACGAAGCGTGAACGCGTCGAACGCGACGGGCAGGTGATCGAGGTGCCGCGCGAAGAGCGCGAAGTGATCAACGTCGCCACCATCCGCGGCATCTTTTCCAATAATTTCCAGATCACCGGGCTGGATGTGACTGAGGCGCGCGACCTGGCGCTGCTCCTGCGGGCTGGCGCGCTGGCTGCTCCGGTCTACAAGGTCGAGGAAAGAACCATCGGCCCAAGCCTCGGCCAGGACAACATCGACAAGGGCATGCAGGCACTGGTGCTCGGGCTGGTGCTGGTCGTGTTGTTCATGGGGGTCTATTACAAGGCTTTCGGGCTCGTTGCGAACGTGGCGCTGATCGCCAACGTCGTGCTGCTGGTGGCCGTGCTGTCGATGCTCCAGGCCTCGCTCACGCTGCCCGGCATTGCGGGCGTCGTGCTCACGGTCGGTATGGCAGTCGACGCCAACGTGCTCATCAACGAGCGCATACGCGAGGAACTGCGCAACGGCAATTCACCGCAGGCGAGCATCCACGCCGGCTACGACAAGGCGTTTGCAACCATTGCCGACTCGAATCTCACTACGCTGATCGCCGGAATCGTCCTGTTCGCGTTTGGCACGGGTCCCATCAAGGGTTTTGCGATCGTTCTGTGCCTTGGCATCCTGACGTCGATGTTCACCGCGGTGGTCGTCAGCCGCACGCTCGTCAACGCGATCTGGGGCGGTCGTCGGCTCACGCGGCTGCCGGTCTGAGGATATCCGGTCATGGAACTGTTCAAGAAGGTCAGCCGCTTCCGGTTCATGCACTACGCCCGCTTCATCAGCGGCGTTTCGATCGTGCTGACCGTGATCAGCCTCGGATCACTGGCCGTGCGGGGCCTGAATTTCGGCATCGATTTCACGGGCGGCCTGTTGCTGGAGGTGGGCTTCGAGCGCCCGGCGGACCTGCCCGCGATCCGCCAGCAACTCAGCGACGGTGGGTATCCGGACGCGCAGGTGCAGAATTTCGGCACCGCGAAGGATGTGCTGATCCGCCTGCCGCCGCAGGAGGGCAACGCAGATCCCTCGGCTGGCGGCAAGCTTGGCCAGCAGGTTCTGGCCGTATTGCAGACCGCCGACCCGCAGGTCGTGCTGCGCCGGGTCGAGTTCGTGGGGCCACAGGTCGGTGAGGATCTGACCACGCAGGGCATTCTCTCCGTGCTGGCGGCCCTGGTCCTGATCCTGATCTACGTGATGTTTCGCTTCCAGTGGAAGTTCGCGCTGGGCGCGGTGGCATCGACGGCACACGATGCCATCGTCACTGCCGGAATTTTCTCGATCTTCTGGATCCCGTTCGACCTGACCGTGGTCGCTGCCATCCTGGCACTGGTCGGCTACTCGCTGAACGACACGGTGGTGGTGTTCGACCGCATCCGCGACAACTTCCGCAGCACCCGTCGTGGCACACCGGAGGAGGTCATCGACCGCTCGATCAACGAGACGCTCAGCCGGACGCTGATCACGAGCGGCGTGACCTTGCTCGTGGTCATTGCATTGCTGATTTTTGGTGGCGAAACGCTGCACGGATTCTCCACGGCGCTCGTCTTCGGTATCACGTTCGGGGCCTATTCGTCGATCTATGTCGCCACCGCGCTGGCCTATTTCCTGAAGGTGTCACCTGCGGACCTGATGCCGGTCAAGAAGCAGGAACAGGTCGACGATCTGCCATAGCAGCGGCCGCTCCGGGCGGCAGTGACGCGAGGCAACGCTGAAGCCGTCGGACGCGCCGCGGCCTGTTCGTGCCGTCACAGGTGCGGCGTGAGCAGTTCCTTCAAAGCGCCGTGGACCTTCGGTGCGCCGGCAAGGACATTGCCGGTATCGAGGTGGTCACCGCCCGGCGTCAGGCTGCTGATCAGGCCGCCGGCCTCGCGGATCATCAGCGACCCTGCGGCAATGTCCCATGGGTTCAGGCCGAATTCCCAGAATCCATCGAGCCGGCCGGCCGCGACGTAACACAGGTCGAGGGCGGCCGAGCCGGGCCGGCGCACGCCTGCAGTGGCCTCCATTACGGCGCGCAGCATGTTCATGTACTGCGCGAGCCACTGCTGGTTGCTGCGATAGGGAAAGCCGGTGCCGATCAGGGCGCCCTCGAGTCCCGCCTGGGCGCTCACGCGAATTCGCCGGCCGTCGAGTTGCGCGCCGCCGCCGCGAATGGCGGTGAACAACTCCTGGCGACAGGGGTCGTAGACCACGCCGACTTCCAGTTGCCCGCGCAGGCGCAAGGCGATGGACACCGAAAAGACCGGGAAGCCGTGCAGAAAATTCGTCGTGCCGTCGAGCGGATCGATGATCCAGACGAACTCGTCTCCGTGGTGCTGCCCGCTTTCTTCGGCGAGGAAGCCGTGGCTCGGGTAGCGCTCGCGAATGCTCTCGATGATTGCCGCCTCGGCCAGGTGATCGACCTGGGTGACGAATTCATTGCGCGACTTGCTGTGCACCTCGATGCTGCCGAGGCGGTTGAGGTATCGCAATGCGGTGTCGCCACCCTTGCGTGCCGCTTTGACGGCCGTGTTCAGAAGTGCCTGCATGCGAGGTGAGCGCTCTTGGTCGCGGTGGCGCCACACGGTGAAGGGCCGGTGGCGAAGCGGGCCGCCATTCTACTGCGGCTCGCACCTGCAGCGCACCCTGATCGCGGCGCATCGCGCAATCGCGGGGAGCTCGAATCCCGCGGCCTGGGGGGCTTGCCGTCGCGCCGCTGTGCGCGCATTTTGCGGTGCCCTGCGCGCCGACGCCGTAGAATACGTCGCCCTGCGTACTGCCCGAACCGACAGAGGACATGGTTTCCGACTCCATCCGCTTCGTGCTCTTCGAACCATCGCACCCGGGCAACATCGGTGCGGTGGCACGTGCCATGAAGACCATGGGCCTCAGCGACCTGGTGCTCGTGAACCCCGCGGACTGCGACGGTCCGGAGGCGAGTGCGCGCGCTTCCGGCGCGATCGATGTGCTGCAATCGGCGCGGCGCGTCGCGTGCCTGGCCGATGCCGTGCGCGATTGCGGCCTGGTCGTTGGCGCCAGCGCCCGCCATCGCCGGCTGGGCATGCCGGAAATGGACCCCCGCGAATGCGCCGAGACGCTGCTGCGCGCGCGTGAGGGCGGTTCTGTAGCCGTCGTATTCGGCCCGGAGCGCGCCGGGCTCAGTAACGCGGAGCTCGATCTCTGCAATGCCATAGTCTTCATTCCGGCCAATCCCGCATACAGCTCGTTGAACCTCGCCGCTGCCGCCCAGGTCATCGCCTGGGAAATCCGCTGCGCGCAGGGCGTAAAGGTGGAAGCACCCCGGCCGGAGTCCCCGGCGGCGACCGTCGAGGATATGGACCTGTTCTACGAGCACCTGCAGCGGGTGCTCGAGTCAAGCGGCTTTCTCGACCCGGGCAGTCCGCGCAACCTCATGCGGCGCTTGCGGCGCCTGTTCAATCGCGCACGACTCGATCAGAACGAGCTCAACATCCTGCGCGGCATCCTCGCGGCCGTTGCGCCGGGTTCGGGGGAGCGCTCCTGGCGCGGCGTCGGCGGCACGGCAGGGGACGGTGAGCAATGACGCCGTATTTCGATCATGCGGCCTCGACACCCGTGGACCTGCTGGTGGCACAGAGCATGGCCGCAGCGCTGCAGGATCCTGGCCTGCAGGCGAACCCGGCCTCCGTCCACGGTCCGGGTCGCGTGGCGGCGGCGCGTGTCGAGGCGGCACGGGCCGAAGTGGCGACGCTGATCGGAGCGCAGGCGGAAGAGGTCGTCTTCACCTCCGGGGCCACCGAAGCGAACAATCTCGCAATCATCGGGGCAGCGCATTTTCGCGCCCGCAGCGGCCGGCACCTCGTTACCTGCGTGACGGAACATCGCTCCGTGGTCGAACCCTTCCGGCGTCTCGAGGCCCAGGGATTCAAGGTCACCTGGCTGGTGCCGGACGACCAGGGGATCCTCGGCCCGGAGCAGGTGGCCGCGGCATTGCGACCCGACACGACGGTCGTCTCTGTGATGCAGGTCAACAACGAGACCGGCGTAGTGCAGGACATCGCCGCAATCGGCGCCATCTGTCGTGCGGCGGACGTGTTGTTCCACGTCGATGCTGTTCAGGCCGCCGGGCGTGAGCCGATCGATGTGCGAAAGATGTCGGCCGACCTGTTGTCTTTGTCGGCGCACAAATTCCATGGCCCCAAGGGGGTTGGTGCCCTCTTTCTGGATCGGGAGCGCTCGCGCCGCGTGGAGCCGTTGCTGGTCGGCGGCGGGCAGGAACACGCCCTGCGGCCGGGCACCGTGGCCACGCACCAGGTCATCGGCATGGGTGTCGCGGCCCGGCTGGCCACTGAGCGCATCGGCGTCGACCCGGGCCGCATCCGGGCTCTCCGCGATGCCTTGTGGATCCGCTTGCAGCGCTTGCCCGGCGTCCTGCTCAATGGTCACCCGCAGCTGCGCGCCTGTCACATCCTGAACATCAGCGTGGTGGAGGCCGAGGGCGAGAGCCTGCTGTTTGCATTGCGCCGTGTGGCCACCTCGCGTGGCTCGGCTTGTGCCTCGGATGCCGCGGAACCCTCGCCCGTGCTGCACCATCTTGGCCGGGGTGACGAACTGGCCCGCAGCTCGCTGCGCTTCAGCCTTGCCCGCACGAACACGCCCGCCGAAGTCGAGTTCGTTGCTGAGGAGTTGCACGCAGCGATCAGGCACCTGCGGCGGATTGCGCCGGCGGGCGTCGTCTGAGCGGCCGCCATGCCGACCGAATACCCGCCGCGGGTCGTGGCGCTCTTCGATGCTCCGGTGAATCTTGCCCCGCTGACGCCTGCACCCGCACGCGTCGTGGTGGGCGAGGCGGGTGCGCTCTCCAGCGGTACCCGGGTCGTATTCGAGGCGGACGTCGATGACGGGGTCATCCGCCGCTTGGCGTTTCGCGCCTATGGCTGCCCTTATGTCATTGCCACCTGCAGCCAGGTCACGCAACAACTCGCGCAGCAGCCGGCGGCCGCGTTGAACGAGTGGTCCCCGGTCGCCCTGGCGGCTGAACTCGATGTGCCGGCCGAGAAGTTCGGTAGCCTGCTGATTATTCAGGATGCCTTGCGGAACTGCTTTCGGGGTTGGGATACTAGGCGGCTGCCAGCCGGGGACGATCCCTTGGTTTCAGCCCCGGAACTGTAAATTTAATTTAATGATAAATATCATGAGGATACAATGACTATTGAGAGAACTCTCTCGATCGTGAAACCCGATGGTGTGCAGAAGAACCTGATCGGGGAGGTGTACCGGCGCTTCGAACAGGCTGGCCTGCAGATCGTGGCCGCGCGCATGATCCGGCTCAGTGAGTCGCAGGCGGAAGCCTTTTACGCAGTTCATCGCGAGCGGCCGTTCTACCGCGATCTCGTTCGCTACATGACCTCCGGGCCCGTGATGGTGCAAGTCCTCGAGGGGCGGGGCGCGATCGAGCGCAATCGCGAGATCATGGGAGCGACCGACCCGAAGAAGGCTGCAAAAGGCACGATCCGGGCCGATTTTGCCGCCAGCATCGAAGAGAATGTGGTGCATGGCTCCGACGGGCCGGAGACGGCACGGCAGGAGATTGCCTTCTTCTTCAGCCAGAGCGAACTCTGTCCGCGCGTTCGCTGAATCATGACGAACACACCGGCCATCAGTCTCATCGGGTTGCCGCGCCGCGATCTCGAACAGTTCTTCGCCGGTATCGGCGAGAAGCCGTTTCGTGCGCGTCAGCTCATGAAATGGATTTATGGCCGGGGTGTGCTCGATCCCGCACAGATGACGGATCTCGGCATCGCGTTGCGCCACGATCTGGCCGTGCGTGCGCCGGTGCGCCTGCCGTCGATCCTGGCTGCCCAGGAGTCCGCTGACGGCACGGTGAAGTGGCGGCTGGATGCCGGAGCAGGCCAGGCGATCGAGACCGTCTTCATTCCCGAGCCCGATCGCGGCACGCTGTGCGTGTCGTCGCAGGTCGGCTGTGCGATGGATTGTTCGTTCTGTGCGACGGGCCAGCAGGGATTCAACCGCAACCTCACCGCGGCGCAGATCATTTCGCAGGTGCTGCTGGCAAGACGCGAACTCGGCGACTCGCAAGGGCGTTCGCCGATCACCAACGTGGTGTTCATGGGCATGGGCGAGCCGCTGGCGAATTTCCGGGCGGTCGTCCAGGTATGCGACGTACTGGTCGATGATCTGGCCTGCAAGCTGTCCCGCCGCCGGGTCACCGTCAGCACCAGTGGGCTGGTGCCGCAGATCCGGCGCCTGGCCGGGGAGTCACGCGTAGCCCTCGCCGTATCGCTCCACGCGCCGGACGACGACTTGCGTAACCAGCTCGTTCCGATCAACCGCCTGCACCCGATCGCCGAGTTGCTCGACGCCTGCTGGGCCTATGTCGAAGCGACCAATACCCGGGAAATTACCTTCGAGTACGTGATGCTCGAGGGTGTGAATGACTCCCCGGCCCAGGCCCGGCGCCTGGCGGCGTTGCTGCGAGGGCGTCCGGCAAAGCTGAACCTGATCCCCTTCAATCCGTTCCCGGGCGCCGCGTATCGGCGTTCGTCGCCGGAGGCCGTCAACGAGTTCCGCCTGATTCTCTCGACTGCCGGGGTAGTCACCGTCACGCGGCGAACACGCGGCGACGACATTGCGGCCGCCTGCGGACAGCTGGCCGGCCAGGTGGAGAACCGGGTGCGCGCACCCCTTGGTAGCAAGCTGCAGGAGACCGCATGTCTGTCGTGAGATCAGGCCGCATCGGCATCCTGTTGGTCGCACTGTTGTGCATGGCTGGCTGTGTCTCCACCAGCACCAGTGGAGTTTCCTCGAAGACCTCACGCAAGGAAGCGGCGCAGTACAACATGCAGCTCGGCATCGGTTACCTGCGCCAGGGTGATCTGAAAACTGCCCAGGCGAAGCTCGAAAAGGCGATTGCCGACGATGACAGCCTGGCCACGGCATACCGCGCGCTCGGACTGGTGTTCGAGCGCCTCGGCGACATTCCGGGTGCGGAGAGAAACTACAGGCGCGCGGTCAGCCTGGCACCCGAGGATCCGGACGCGCTGAACGCGCTGGCGGTCTTTCTGTGCCTGCAGAAACACGACACTGCGGAGGCCATGCGCAACTTCGAGCGCGCCCTGGCGATTCCGCTGTCGAAGGCGGAAACCAACAAGGCGATGCTCTATACGAATGCCGGCGTCTGCGCCCGGCGGATCGATCTCGCCGCTGCCGAGACCTATTTCCGTAGTGCGCTCGGCGCCGATCCTGGCTTTCGGGATGCGTTGCTGCAGATCGCCGATGTGGCCTACGAGCGATCGAACTATCTGCAATCGCGGGCCTTCCTCGAGCGCTACCTCGGTTCCGGGGATCCCACGCCCGGGGCGCTGTGGCTCGGTGTGCGGGTGGAAAGAAAGCTCGGTGCGACGAACACCGCGCAGACCTATGCGGAACAACTGCGCAAGGTGTTCCCGGCATCGGTCGAGACCCGGCTGCTGCTGGAGAGCGAACGCAATGCCGGATAGTGATGCGGTGAGCGGGGCGCCCCGCCCGCAGCCGGCGAGCCTCGGGCTGGGAGAGCGCCTGCGTTCGGCCCGCAAGGCGCGTGCCGTCTCGGTCGCACAGGTCGCCGCGGCGCTGAACATCGAAGAACCCGCCGTACTCGCTCTCGAGGAGGAACGCTTCGAGGCACTCGGCGCCCCGGTGTTCGTGCGCGGTCATCTGCGACGCTATGCGCAACTGGTCGGACTTTCGCCCGATGCGGTCATCGAAGCATATCGGACGATGGTGCCGGACAGCGACGCGCTGCCGCTCGTTGCGCGCCGGCGTGAGCGTGCCGACGTGGTTGCCCTGGGTCCGTGGGTCTATTGGCTGGTCGCCGCGCTCGTGATCGTGGGCGTCGTGATCGCAGTGGGCGGTCGCGACGACGAGGCGCCGGCGCAGGCGGTGACCGACCCGCCGGCGACAGTCGATGCACCTCCCGCACCGCGCGGATTGCCGCAACCGGATCTGCAGGTGCTGGATGACACGCCGTTGCGGGACGATGGCTCTGCGCCACAACCCTGACCAATGACCGAGAAGATCCAGGCAATCCGGGGTATGGCCGATCTCCTGCCCGCTGACGCGGCCGCATGGTCACGGGTGGAGGACTGCCTGCGGGGCGTGCTCGAGAAGTACGGGTATCGCGAGATCCGCATACCGCTGCTGGAGCGTACCGAGCTGTTCAGCCGCTCCATCGGCGAGGTAACCGACATCGTCGAAAAGGAGATGTACACCTTCGACGACCGCAACGGCCAGAGCCTGACGCTGCGCCCGGAGGCCACCGCCGGCATCGTGCGCGCCGCGATCGAGAATGGCATGTTGCGCGGCCAGCGCCACCGGCTGTGGTGCGCCGGGCCGATGTTCCGCTACGAGAAGCCGCAGAAGGGCCGCTACCGCCAGTTTCACCAGTTCGACATCGAAGCCCTTGGATATGAGGGCCCCGATATCGATGCCGAGGTGATCGTCATGACCGCCCGGATGTGGCGCGAACTCGGAGTGCGCGACATCGAATTGCAGCTCAATTCGCTTGGCACGGCGCAGGCGAGGGCGCGCTATCGTGAGCAACTGGCGGTTTATTTTCGCAGCCGTCTCGGCGAACTGGACGAGGACAGCCGCCGTCGCCTGGAGCGCAATCCGTTGCGGATCCTCGACAGCAAGAACCCGGAGATGCAGGCCGTGGTCGCCGCGGCACCCACGATGGCTGATTTTCTCGACGACGGATCGTCGGCTCACCTGGAAACGCTGCAGAAGCTGCTTACAGCCTGCAGCGTTCCATTCCGGGTGAATTCCAGGCTGGTGCGCGGGCTGGACTATTACAATCGCACCGTGTTCGAGTGGGTGACCGACCGGCTCGGCAGCCAGGGTGCGGTCTGCGCGGGCGGCCGCTACGACGGCCTCATTGAGCAACTGGGAGGGACCGCGACCCCCGCGATCGGTTGCGCGATCGGCATGGAGCGGCTGGTCGAACTGTATCGCCTTGCCGGTGGCGGCAGCGCCGACCCGGCGCCGGATGTGTACATGGTCACGGTGAGCGATGCGGCACTGGGCCCGGCCATGCGTATCGCCGAGCAGTTGCGCGACGCACTGCCCGGCTGCACCGTGGAGTTCAACTGCGGGGGCGGCGGCTTGCGTGCGCAGTTGCGCCGCGCTGACGGTAGCGGGGCAGCGGCCGTGGTGATCATCGGTGACGATGAGGTCGCGGGTGGCTGCGCCGGGGTGAAGCCGTTGCGCGGACAGGGCGAGCAACGCAGTGTCGCCTGGGGAGACCTGCCGCGTGCCCTGGCGCCGTATCTGATGCCTCGGGATTGACCGGCGGATCGTTGGTAGGTCGCCGGGTGTGCGCGGAGAGTTTCTCCGCGGTAATCGAACCAACCGGATGAAGTACAGTGAATGACAATCTGACCGATCAACAACGCGCTGAGCAGGTCTGGGGCTGGCTGCGCGAGAACGGCTGGTACCTGCTCGGTGGCATTGTGCTGGGGCTGGGCGGGCTTTTCGTGTGGCGCCAGTGGGGTGCAAGCCAGCTCGAGAGCGCCGAGCAGGCCTCGGCGCTGTACGCCGAGTTGCTGACTTCGATCCGGGTGGAGCGAGCCACGCGAGCCGAAGAAATTGCCGCAAAGCTCGCCGCCGATTTTTCCTCGACGCCGTACGCAGACCAGGCGCGCCTGGCGATGGCACGGGTGAAGATGGACCGCAACCAGCCGGACGATGCCGCGAAGTATCTGCGCGAGGCGATGGATGGCGCCGGCGGCGAGGAGATCCGGCACATAGCGCGCCTGCGGCTGGCGCGGGTGCTCGCCCAGCAGGAGAAGTACGACGAGGCATTGCAGGTGCTGGTGGTGCCGGACGGTTCCAGCTTCGCGCCCCGCTACCACGAGGTGCGCGGCGATGTGCTGGTCAGCATGGGACGCGCGGACGAGGCCCGTACCGAGTACGAGGCGGCATTGACCGGGGCCGATTCGGCGGTGATCGACCAGTTGTACGTTCAGGCCAAGCTCGACGGGCTGGCCGGCGGCGCGACGCAGGCCGCCGACGATCGTGTGGCCGAATCCCCCGCGAACTGAGTCCTGCAGCGGATGTTGCGAAGAAATGGCGATGTCTGTGGTCGCAGGAGCGGACACTTGAGCACGTTGCTGCGGGCTTTTCTGGTCCTGGCCGGTATCGGGTCGATCATTGGAGCCGGAGGCTGCAGCTGGTTCGGGGGCGAAGAGGAAGAGAATCCTCCAGCCCAGCTGGTCGACTTCAAGCCCAGCCTGCAGGTGCGCAAGGTATGGTCCGCCCACATCGGTGACGGCAATGAGGTGCTGCGCCTGGGGTTGTCTCCGGCATCCGATGGCAGCCGCGTCTTTGCGGCCGATAACGACGGCCGGGTGAGCGGATTCGACGCCGAACGCGGTCGTCTGGCGTGGCGTACCAAGACCAAGTTGCCACTCACCGGCGGGCCGGCAGTTGGTGCCGGGCACGTCGTGGTCGGTTCCAGCGACGGTATCGTGATCGCGCTGCGCGCCGAAGACGGCGTCGAAGAGTGGCGTACCAATGTTGGCAGTGAGGTGCTGGCCGCGCCGGCGGTCGGCCGCTACGTATTCGTGCGGACGGTGGACGGCAAGCTGATTGCGCTCAACCGCGACGACGGCGTGCAGGCCTGGTTCGCGCAGCAGACCATGCCGAGGCTATCCGTGCGGGGCACCGGCTCGCCGGTGGTCGATGGCGACGTCGTCATCTGCGGGTTCGACAATGGCCGCGTTGCCGCCTACGACGCGAACGACGGTTCGGTGATCTGGGATGTGCTCGTCGCGCCTCCTGCCGGGCGTACGGAGGTCGAGCGCATGTCAGACATCAACGCGACCGTGCGGGTGGTCGGCGGGGAGGTCTATGCCGTCGGTTACCGAGGCAGTCTCGTCGCGCTGGCCCGCGAATCCGGCCAGATCCTCTGGAGCCTGGAGATCTCGAGCTACAGCGGGCTCGGCGCAGACCTGAGCAACCTGTATGTGTCAGGCGCACAGGGCGAGCTCATCGCGATCGAGCGATCATCGGCGCGCGAGATTTGGCGCCATGATCTCCTCGCCTATCGTGACCTGACCGCGCCGACTCCGTATGGCTCGTCGGTGGTGGTCGGTGACCTTGAGGGCTTCGTGCATTTCTTCGACGTGACCACGGGGGTGTTGCAGGCGCGCGTGCGCATGGATTCAGCCCGCGTCACCTCGGCGCCACTCGTGGTCAACGACCTGCTCTTCATGATGAGCGACGGCGGGGAGATCGCGGCCTACCGCAGCTCGGGCATGGGCCGGGAGAATTGACCCCTGCTGCCGGTTGTCGCATTGATCGGTCGTCCGAATGTCGGCAAGTCGACGTTGTTCAATCGCCTGACCGGCACCCGTGACGCGCTGGTCGCAGACTTTCCAGGACTGACCCGCGACCGCCTGTACGGGTTCACGCAAGCATCGTTGCCGCCCGCAATCGTGATCGATACCGGCGGCCTGATGGAGGCCGGCGATGAACTGGCCGCACTGATGCGCCGGCAGGTTGAACTTGCGGTGCACGAGGCCGACGTGGTGATCATGCTGGTCGATGGCCAGCACGGGGCGACGACGGACGACCGCTTCGTCGCCGACCTCGCGCGGCGTTCCGGCAAGCCGGTCATGCTCGCGGTCAACAAGACCGAGGGGCGCTCGCCCGAACTTGCCGTCGCGGAGTTTTTCGAGCTCGGTGTCGGTACGCCGTTGGCGGTGTCGGCCAGTCGCGGGCTCGGCGTGCGCGAGTTGCTGGAGGCGGCAGTCGCGCAGTGCCCGGAGACGGCATCGGATGCCACCGAGCAGGAACCGGCCGCCGGCGGCGTCTGTATCGCGGTGATCGGACGGCCGAATGTCGGCAAGTCCACGTTGATCAACCGCCTCCTGCGCGAAGAGCGCCTGGTCACGCTGGACGAGCCGGGCACCACCCGCGACGCGATTCGCGTGCCGTTCGATCTCGACGGCGACCGCTACACGCTCATCGACACCGCCGGCATTCGTCGTCGGGCCAGGGTCAGCGATGCAATCGAGAAGTTCAGCGTCGTCAAGTCGCTGCAGGCGGTCGATGATGCCGATGCCGTGATCGTGCTGCTCGATGCGCGCGAAGGGGTGACGGAGCAGGACGCCTCGCTGATCGGCCTGGTGCTCGAGCGCGGCCGCGCCCTGGCCCTGGGCATCAACAAGTGGGACCGACTCAACGAGAGTCAGCGGCGGCACATGATGGACGGCCTCACCAGGAGCCTGCCGTTTCTCGATTTCGCGGAATCACATCAGATTTCTGCGCTCCATGGCAGCAACATCGTCGACCTGTTCCGGGCGGCCGCCCGGGCGGCCGCAGCCGCGCGCGCCGAATTGCCCACGAAGGACCTCAACCGCGTGCTGTCCGCCATCGTCGCGACCCACCCGCCCCCCGTCGTGCGGCGGCATCGCATCCGCCTCCCGCACGCGCACCAGGGCGGGCGCCGGCCGCCGTTGATCGTGATTCACGGCAACCAGACGGATTTCCTGCCGGCGAGTTACCGCCGCTATCTGGTCAACCGCTTCCGCCAGGAGTTCGAACTGACCGGTACGCCGATCCGACTCGAACTGCGCACCGGACGCAACCCGTTTGCCGGGCGGCGCAACCCGCTGACGCAGCGGCAGCAGAAAAAGCGCGAACGACTGCGCCGCTTCCAGCGCCGCTGAGCCGGCCGGCGGCGCCTCGCGCCGCATATGCATATAACCACGCCGGACCAACGCTCGCCGTGGCGGGCGCGCATAATCGCTGTCTCACGCGACTTGAGGCGCACCACGGTGAGCGGCGGACGACAGTTTTTTCAGATACCCGGGACGTTCGCAATGCGGCGCGGCGGCAGTCTCGAGCGTCCGACGGTTGCCTACGAGACCTGGGGTGAACTGAACGCGGATCGCGACAACGCGGTGCTCATCTTCACCGGGCTTTCGCCCTCGGCCCATGCCGCTTCGTCCGTCCTCGATCCGGCGCCGGGCTGGTGGGAGGAGATCGTCGGACCGTCCCGGCCGCTCGACACGCGGCGTTTTTTTGTCATCTGCGTGAATTCGCTCGGCAGTTGCTTCGGATCGACGGGAGCGGCTTCCACGGATCCACGCACGGGCGAGCCGTATCGGCTGTCGTTCCCGGAGCTCAGCCTCGAAGATGTCGCGGCGGCGGGCCATCGCCTGCTTGAGCATCTTCGCATCGACCGGCTGCGGGCGCTGGTCGGTCCGTCGATGGGCGGGATGACGGCACTTGGCTTTGCCGCGCTTTATCCGGGCAAGGCGCGGGAGTTGTTGCTGATCTCCTGCGGGGCGCGGTCGCTGCCCTTCGCCACGGCGCTTCGTTCACTGCAACGGGAGATGATCCGGCGCGATCCGGGCTGGAATGGCGGCAACTATCCGCCCGGCGGCGGCCCGGCGGCCGGCATGCAGCTCGCCCGCAAGCTCGGCATGATCACCTATCGCTCGGCCCCGGAGTGGGAGCAGCGATTCGGCCGGCAGCGGGTCGCCGCAGAGCGCCAGGGTGGCGATCCGTTTGCACCGGACTTCGAGATCGAGGGCTATCTCGAAGCCCACGCGCGGAAATTTGCCGGGCAATTCGATCCGAACTGCTATCTCTACCTCTCGCGCGCCAGCGATCTTTTCGATCTCGCCGATCATGGCGGCTCCGTGCAGGCAGGGTTGCGCCGGATCCGTGCCGAGCGCGCGCTCGTGATCGGTGTGGCCACCGATCTCCTGTTTCCGATTCACCAGCAACGCGAACTTGCCGCCGGCCTGCGGCAGGGCTGCGGCAGCGTCAGCTTCGAGGAGCTGCCGTCGATCCAGGGGCACGATTCCTTTCTGGTCGACATGGAGCGCTTCGGGCCGGTGATCCGGCGGTTCTTCACGCCCACCGGTAAAGATGCGCTGGAGGAGGCCGTCAGTCGATCTTGCGTACCAGCGCCTCGAAGTCACCCTCGGCCAGGCGCGTTCGCACCGCCTGGCCCACTGACAGGTCACGGCTCCGGCGCACCACCTTGCCCGTTGTCGGGTCGCTGACGATCGCGTAACCCCGCTGCAGTGTCTGCAGCGGGCTGAATGCCTGGAGAGAGGCGGCGGCGACCGCCAGCCGTTTCCCCGCTGCGTGGAGACTCAGGGTCGCTGCCGCGGAGAGGCGCCGACGCAACCCGATCAGGCCCTCGCTGCGGCGGCGGATCAGTTCGCGGGGCGCCGCACCGCGCAGGCGCGCGCGCGTGTGGCCGGCGTGGGCCAGACGCGCCCGGAGCAGGCGCTGCATGCCGCCACCGAGCCGGCCCGAGAGTTCGTCGAGACGTTGACTGTGCTGTCGCAGGACGAACTCGGGATGGGTGCGCAGCAGTCGCCGCTCCAGTTCCGCAGTGCGGCCGCGGACGCGGTCGAGGCAACGATCCAGTGCGGCAGCGGCCGTGCGCTCCAGGGCCGCGAGCCGCGTACGCCACTCGCGCTGATCGGGCACCACCAGTTCCGCCGCGCCTGAGGGGGTCGGTGCGCGGAGGTCGGCGACGAGATCGGCGATGGTGAAGTCGATTTCATGGCCGACGCCGGATACCACCGGAATCGAGCAGGCATGGATCGCCCGCGCGACCAGTTCCTCGTTGAAGGCCCACAAGTCCTCGAGCGAGCCGCCCCCGCGCGCGAGAATCAGCACGTCGCAGTCGCCGCGTGCGTCGGCCAGCGCGAGCGCCGCCGCGATTTCGTGCCGGGCTGCTTCACCCTGCACCTGCACCGGGTAAATGACCACGGGGATCGCGGGGAAGCGGCGGCGCAGGACGTGCAGGACGTCGCGCACCGCAGCCCCGGTCAGCGAGGTGATGACGCCGATGCGGCGTGGCAGTTCCGGCAGCGGCTTCTTGCTGCGCTCATCGAACAGGCCTTCCGCAGCGAGCCGTTTCTTCAGCTCCTCCAGGCGGCGCAACAGCACGCCGTCGCCCGCCGGCTCCATGTGTTCGACGAGCAGTTGAAAATCGCCGCGCGCTTCGTACAGGCTGACCCGTGCCCGCAGCAGTACCTGCTGGCCGTTGTCCGGGCGGAAGCGCAGCGAGCGTCCGGCACCGCGAAACATGGCGCAGCGGACCTGCGAGCGTTCGTCCTTGAGAGAAAAGTAGAGATGCCCCGAGACGGGGCGGGCCAGATTGGAGATCTCACCGCTCACCCACAGCGCCGGAAAGCCGTTTTCCAGCAGTGCCCGGGCCTCCCGGTTGACCTGGCTGACGGTATAGACCGGCTCTTCGGCTGGCTTTTCCATGCGTTCTACTGCGCCGCGCTGCCGGTGCACGGACCGACAAGGCAGTTTACCGTGCCGGGGTCGCTGCGTACCATTACGCGTTTCCCGCCATGTCGGGCGGGAGACCGGCAGGAGCCACCATGCGCATAGCCGAGGAAGCCCTCACCTTCGACGACGTACTGCTGCAGCCCGCCTACTCGGACGTGTTGCCGCGCGACGTCAGCCTGACGACGCGCCTGACGCGGGAAATCAGCCTGAACATCCCGCTGCTTTCGGCGGCCATGGACACCGTGACAGAGGCGCGCCTGGCCATCGCCATGGCCCAGGAGGGCGGAATCGGGATCATCCACAAGAACATGAGCCTCGGCGAGCAGGCCCGGCAGGTCGCGCTCGTGAAGAAGTTCGAGAGCGGCATGGTCAAGGACCCGATCACCGTCTCGCCGGAGATGACGATCCGCGACGTGCTCGAAATGACCCAGGCCAATCACATTTCCGGCATGCCGGTGGTGGACCGGGGCCAGACCGTAGGCATCGTGACCAACCGGGACCTGCGGTTCGAAACCCGCCTCGATGCACCCGTCTCGGTCGTGATGACGCCGAAGGAGAAGCTGGTCACGGTCAGGGAGGGTGCGAGCAAGGAGGAGGTGCTCGCGCTGTTGCACAAGCACCGCATCGAGAAGGTGCTCGTCGTCAACGACAGGTTCGAACTGCGTGGGCTGATCACGGCCAAGGATTTCCAGAAGGCCAAGGATTACCCGATCGCCTGCAAGGACGCCCGGGGAGCGCTGCGCGTCGGTGCAGCGGTAGGCACCGGAGGAGACACGGACGCGCGCGTGCGCGCACTGGTGGAGGCGGGGGCCGACGTCATCGTGGTCGATACCGCCCACGGCCACTCCCGCGGCGTGATCGAGCGCGTGCGCGCGGTCAAACAGGAGTTTCCGGCGATGCAGGTCATTGCCGGCAACATCATCAGCGCGGACGGAGCGCGGGCCCTGATCGAGGCCGGCGCGGACGGCGTGAAGGTCGGCGTCGGCCCCGGGTCGATCTGCACGACCCGCATCGTCAGCGGCGTGGGCGTGCCGCAGATTACCTCGGTGGTCAACGTCGCGAGCGTGGCGGGCGCCGCCGGAGTGCCGGTGATCGCCGATGGCGGAATCCGCTACTCGGGAGACATCGCCAAGGCCATCGCGGCGGGCGCGAACTGCACCATGATCGGCAGCCTCTTCGCCGGTACGGAGGAGTCGCCGGGTGAGGTCGAGCTGTACCAGGGGCGCTCGTACAAGTCCTATCGCGGCATGGGGTCGCTCGGCGCCATGGCGCAGAAGCACGGCTCGTCCGATCGTTACTTCCAGGACCCGGCCGCCGAGTTCGACAAGCTGGTGCCCGAGGGCATCGAGGGGCGCGTGCCCTACAAGGGCAGCCTGATCGCGATCGTGCACCAGCTGATCGGCGGGGTGCGCGCCGCCATGGGGTACACGGGTTGCGCCACGGTCGAGCTGATGCGCACGCGACCGGTATTCGTCCGCATCACAGGGGCGGGCATCCAGGAAAGCCACGTCCACGACGTGACGATCACCAAGGAAGCACCCAATTACCAGATGGACCGGTGAGCGGTTCTCGATCATGAGCGACTCGATCGATGCCGGGTCGCCGCAGCCGCAGTGACGACCGCGAGTTCTCCGATCCCGAAAACCGATCAAGCCGGGTCGCCGACCGGGCACCGCATCCTCATCCTGGACTTCGGCTCCCAGTACACGCAGCTGATCGCGCGGCGGGTGCGCGAAGCTGGTGTGTACAGCGAGATCATGGCGTGGGATGCGCCGGCCGAGGCCATCACGGCTTTCGGTGCTCGAGGCATCGTGCTGTCGGGCGGGCCCGAGTCGGTCAATGTCGCGCAACCACCGCGTGCGTCCGACGCGGTATTCCGGCTTGGCGTGCCGCTGCTAGGCATCTGCTACGGCATGCAGACCATGGCGGCGCAGCTCGGCGGCATGGTCGAAGCCTCGTCGCGGCGCGAGTTCGGGCACGCGCGGGTGACACCCGCAGGGGCCGATCGGCTGCTCGGCGGGATCTCCGATGTGGCGTCGCCCGGCGGCCAGCCGTGCCTGAACGTCTGGATGAGCCATGGCGACCGGGTCACGCGCCTGCCGCCGGGCTTTGTCCCGATCGCGAGCAGTGACAACGCGCCGCTGGCGGGCATGGCGGACGAGAAGCGCCGCTTCTTCGGCCTGCAGTTCCATCCCGAGGTCACCCACACGCCGCAGGGGCAACGCATCATCGAACGGTTCGTGCGCGATATCTGCGGCTGCCCGGACAGCTGGCAGCCCGACAACATCATCGCGCGCGACCTGCGTGCGATTCGCGACCAGGTGGGTGAGGACGGCGTGCTGCTCGGGCTGTCGGGCGGGGTGGATTCATCGGTCGTTGCCGCGCTGTTGCACGAGGCACTCGGTGACCAGCTCGTCTGCGTGTTCGTCGACACCGGGCTCCTGCGCCTGCACGAGGGCGATCAGCTCATGGAGGTATTCGCCGATCACCTCGGCGTACGGGTGATTCGCGTCGATGCCGAGGCGCGCTTCCTCGGCGCGCTTGCCGGTGTCGCCGATCCCGAGGCCAAGCGCAAGATCATCGGGCGGCTGTTCATCGAGGTGTTCGAGGAGCAGGCCGAGCGCCTCACCGGCGTGCGCTGGCTGGCGCAGGGCACCATCTACCCCGACGTGATCGAATCGGCCGGAGCGAAGAGCGGCAAGGCGCACGTCATCAAGTCGCACCACAACGTCGGCGGCCTTCCGGAGCACATGAAGCTCAAGCTCATCGAGCCACTGCGCGATCTCTTCAAGGACGAAGTGCGCCGCATCGGGATCGAGCTGGGCCTGCCGCGCGAGATGGTCTACCGCCATCCCTTCCCGGGCCCCGGCCTCGGCGTGCGCATTCTCGGCGAGGTGAAGAAGGAGTACGCCGACCTGCTGCGGCTCGCCGACGACATCTTCATCAGCGAGCTGCGGACGGCCGGCCTGTACGACCAGGTCAGTCAGGCCTTTGCCGTGTTCCTGCCCGTAAAATCCGTCGGCGTCATGGGCGACGGGCGTCGCTACGACTACGTCGTGGCACTGCGCGCGGTGGAGACCATCGACTTCATGACGGCGCGCTGGGCGCACCTGCCCTACGACTTCCTCGACCAGGTCTCGCGACGGATCATCAACGAGGTGCCAGGCATCTCGCGGGTGACCTACGACATCTCCGGCAAGCCGCCCGCGACGATTGAGTGGGAATGATTCCGCGTCTGGCACAGCCAGGCACCTGATGGCATGAAATGCCGCTAAGCCCGCGTAATTGCGGGCTTTTTTTTG
>JAJTYX010000070.1:0-5748 GCA_021462865.1 Gammaproteobacteria bacterium
ACCTCGGCAGCGAACGCAGCCGCGCAGAAGGGGCTTCAGCCCCGAGCACCGCTACAGGGCGAGACCCGACCTCGGCAGCGAACGCAGCCGCGCAGAAGGGACTTCAGCCCCGAGCACCGCTTACGGGGATTTTGCCGCGACCTTCGCCCAGGAATCGCGCAGCGTCACCACGCGGTTGAACACGGGCCGCCCCGGCTGCGATCCCACGCGGTCGGCGACGAAGTACCCGAGCCGTTCGAACTGGTAGCAATCGCCCGCCGCGGCCGCCGCCAGGGACGGCTCGATGCGGCAGTCGCGGCTCACCCGCAACGACTCCGGATTGATGAAGGTCTTGAAGTCCCGTCCGGATGGATCCGCATCCGGTCGCTCGACCGTAAACAGGCGGTCGTAGAGCCGGACCTCGGCTCGCTGGGCCGAGTGCGCCGCTACCCAGTGAATGGTGCCCTTCACCTTGCGCTCGGCTGCGGGACCGGAGCCGCTGCGCGTCGCCGGGTCGTAACTCGCGCGGATCTCCACGATCTCGCCGCGCTCGTTCTTCACCACCTCTTCGCAGCGGATGATGTAGGCGCAACGCAGGCGCACCTCGCCGCCCGGCCGCAGCCGGAAGAATTTGCCGGGCGGGTTCTCCATGAAGTCCTCGCGCTCGATCCACAGCTCGCGCCCGAACGGCACGGTGCGGCTGCCGAGCTCGGGCTGCTCGGGGTGTATCGGTGCGGCCAGCGACTCGGTCTGCCCCTCCGGGTAGTTCACCAGCACGACTTTCAGCGGATCGAGGACCGCCATCGCCCGCGGCGCGCGCCGGTTCAGGTCGTCGCGCACGCAGCTCTCGAGCAGGCTCATCTCGATCAGGTGCTCCTTCTTCGTGACGCCGACACGCTGGCAGAAATCGCGGATCGCCTCCGGCGGGTAGCCCCGGCGGCGCATGCCGAGCAGGGTCGGCAGCCGCGGGTCATCCCAGCCGGAGACGAGGCCGAGGTCGTTCAACTCGGCGAGCCGGCGTTTGCTCGTCACCGTGTAGGCGAGGTTCAGCCGCGAGAACTCGTACTGGCGCGGCCGCGCGGGCAGATCGAGCTGGTCGAGTATCCACTCGTAGAGCGGCCGGTGATCCTCGAACTCCAGCGTGCAGATCGAGTGCGTGATGCCCTCGAGCGCATCGGAGATGGTGTGCGCAAAGTCGTACATCGGATAGATGCACCAGGCCTCGCCCGTGCGCTGGTGAGCAGCCCTGCGGATGCGGTACAGGGTCGGATCGCGCAGGTTGATGTTCGGCGAGGCCATGTCGATCTTCGCGCGCAGCACGTAGCGGCCGTCGGCAAACTCGCCGCGGCGCATGCGCTCGAACAGGTCGAGATTCTCGGCCACGCTGCGGGCGCGATCCGGGCTGTTGCGCCCCGGCTCGGTCAGTGTGCCACGGTACTCCCGGATCTCGTCCGCGCTCAGCCCGTCCACGTAGGCCTTTTCCGCGCGTATGAGCTCGACGGCGCAGTCGTAAAGGCGCTGGAAGTAGTCGGAGGCGTGGGTGAGCCGCTCGCCCCAGTCGAACCCGAGCCAGTGCACGCCCTCGATGATCGCATCGACGTACTGCTGATCCTCGCGCACGGGGTTGGTATCGTCGAGGCGCAGGTAGCACTGCCCGCCGAACTCCGCGGCGATGCCGAAATTCAGGCAGATGGACTTGGCGTGGCCGACATGCAGGTAGCCGTTCGGCTCGGGCGGGAAGCGCGTCACCACCCGCCCCCCGTGACGGCCGGAGGCGACGTCCGCAGTCACGATCTGGCGGATGAAATCCGCCCCCTCGGCGATGACGGGCTGGTCAGTCATGCAGAACCGGCGCCTTCGTCGCCACGGATCGCACTGCGTTCGACACTAGCGCACCACCACGCTGTCGCGCGATTCCAGCTCCGACATCAGGTCGCGGCGCACGAACGGCGCCATCAGGAAACGGCGCAGCGCCTTGCCGCGCGTGAGCCATTCGATCGTGGCGCCCTGCTTCTGGTTGGCGAGCGCCTGCTGCGCCAGCCAGGGCGTCACGGTCTCCACGCGATCGGCGAGGATGTTCATCATGCGCCGCGCGCGGGCCCACTGCTCGGGGTCGTTGCCGCGCGATGAATACAACAACAGGTCGGTGGGCACCATACCGGGGCTCAGCGCACCGACCAGCACCGGCGTGCCGCGGCATTCCTTCGCGACCGCGGCGGTGAGGTAGCGGATCGCCCGCTTGGTCGCGCCGTACACTGCCAGCCCCGGCGAGGTCATGTCGTTGCTGCCGAAGCCCTCGAAGGTGTAGATGCGTCCGCCACCCTGGCGCAGCATACCGGCCAGCGCCACGCGTGTGCCGAACATCGTGCCGGCGAGGTTGGTGTCGATCGTGGCCGCGATCTGCTCGGGCGGCAGTTCGGCAAACAGCAGGTGATCGGTCGCGACCGCGGCATTGTTGATCCAGATGTCGACGCGGCCGAAGCGCGCGACCGCGGCATCCCAGAGCGCCTGGTTCGCCTCGAAGCGGCGCACGTCGCAGACCTGGCCGAGCACCGCTTCGGGCGAGCGCAACCCGGCAAGGGCGCGATCGACCGCCTCGCGGCTACGGCCGGTGACGACGACGTTGTGGCCGAGTTTCAGGAACTCCGCAGCCAGCCCGTAACCGATACCCCGGGTGCTGCCCGTAACGACGACCGTCTGCCTCTCCATGCTGCCCCTGCTCCGGATGATTCCCTGGTGGCGACGCAAGCTGCCGCGTGCCCGCCGGCGCCCGCCGGCGTGCCGTGGCGGGCAGCATTATGCCAGCCCACCGCCGCAGCGTATCCACGCGAAAGCTCCCCTTGCCGCTGGCGATCACCCCGCGGATCCGCATTGACCGTTACCTGCCCCTGAATTAGCTTTGTGCCGGGAGGGTGCCCGTCCGTTGCGACCCGGCGCAGGTCGGACAGCGGGTCCTGTGGTGTTGAACTTGGGGGAGATTCAAATGCCGTCCTACGGTCCTGCCAGGCCTGTCGTCCGTTCGCCGTCCGCCACCCTGATCCGGCTGTTTGCGGTTGCCGTGACGCCCGTCGTCACCGCCATACCGATCGCTGCCAACGCGGCCGATACGCCAGTCGACGAGATCGTCGTCACCGTCCGGCAACGCGCGGAAACCGTGCGCGACGTGCCGGGCACGGTCTCGGTGCTCTCTTCCGAAGCCATCGCCGCATCCGGAGTCGAGCGGGCACGCGATTTCATCGCGCTGACGCCCGGCGTCTCCATCGTCAACGCGGCCGAGGTCGCGGACAGCCAGGTGAACATCCGGGGCATCAACGGCGCGCGCGATGCGGAAACCAACTACGCGCTGATCATCGACGGCATCCTCATGACCAACCCCGCGGCGCTCAACCGCGAGTATCCGAACCTGAAGCAGGTCGAGGTCCTGAAGGGCCCGCAGGGCGCGATCTACGGTCGCAATGCGGCTGCCGGCGCCTTCGTGATCACCACCAGCAAGCCGGGCGACACGCTGTCCGGTGACGTCAAAGCCAGCGTGGCCCAGGACGACAGCTACTTCGTCTCCGGCCTCGTCGGTGGGCCCCTCACCGACACGATCCGCTGGAGCGTCGACGGCAGCTATCGCGACACTGATGGCTTCTACTCCTACGTGGACACGGGCAGCCGCTTTCCGGCGGAGTACTACCCGGACCCCGGCTGCGACGACTGCGTGGATTACTTCGAGGACTGGAACGTCACCGGCCGGATGATCTGGGAGCCGTCGAGCGATCTCAGCGTCGATGCCAAGCTGCGCTATGGCGAAGTCGACGCCAGCTCGATCATCTTCAACAACGTCTTCCACCTGCCCGACCTCGTCGGCATCCTCGAGGGCGGCTTCGGCCTGCCGGCGGACTTCGCCGCGAAGGCCTATGAGGACGTCAACTCCCACGTCTTCCAGTTCAACCCCAACTTCCGGCACACCAACGACCAGGACGCCACCGAGTTCTCCGTCAAGGTGAACTACGACCTCGCCTGGGCGGACCTCACCGCCTGGGGCCTGTACAGCGATATCGACAACAGCCTGGGTGCCGAAGGCACCAGTGGCGCGTTCGGCTTTTTCTTCCCGCACCAGCGCTGCATCGACTCGGTGGCCGCGCTGACCGGGTTCCCGGTCGCACCGCCGCAACTGATCGCCGGCACGCCGGCCACCTCGATCCTCGGCGCCTATACGCCGACGACCTGCGACGGTACCCAGTTCCAGACCCGCAACCAGGAGGATTACTCCTTCGAGGTCCGGCTCGCGTCGAAGTCCGACCAGCGCCTGCGCTGGCTGGGCGGCCTGTACTAACTCAACATCGATCGCGAGGTCGGCGTGAACACCGGCCTCGACACGGGCGCCGGCGTGGTCGAAAGCATGTTCACCACTGACCCGGCCAACCCGACCCAGCAGCTGGTCTGGGACGACTTCGACACCGACGTCTACGCCGTCTTCGGCCAGCTCGCCTACGACGTCACCGATACGATCGAGGCCTCGCTGGCATTGCGCTACGACCGCGAGGAACGCGACGTCCACAACCGGGTGCCCACCGACGCGACCACGCAGTACATCGACACCTGTCTCGACAACGCCGCCGGCGACCCGACGCCCGGTGCGGACCCGATCAACCCCGGTCTCTGCGCCACCGGCTCCATCCCGGACAAGAGCGAGGAATGGAACCAGTTGCAGCCGAAGTTCGCCCTCACCTGGGACGCGAACGAGAACCTGACGGCCTATGCCTCGGCGGGCATGGGCTTCAAGAGCGGCGGCTTCAACAGCCAGGGCTCCCAGGCCACCGTGGATTCGTTCATCAACAACGTCGTGGTGGCCGGCACCGGCTTCAGCACGGTCAACGTGAACGACGTGTTCGACGAGGAAACCTCGTGGTCCTACGAGGCGGGCCTCAAGGGCAACTGGGACGAAAACCGCTGGCGTGGCGAACTGGCCGTCTTCCACACCGACGTGGACGACATGCAGTTCTTCGAGTTCTACGTTGGTCCCTTCGGGCTGCTGCGCGTCGTCTCCAACATCGACGAAGTCAGCATCGACGGCATCGAGGCGTCCGTGAGCTGGGCCGCCACCGACTGGCTCGAGTTGTACGGCGCCTATGCGGTGACCGACAGCGAGATCGACAAGAACACCGCCCGCCCCGACACCGTGGGCAACGAGTCGCCCTACACGCCGGAGTGGACCGGCAACGTCGGCGGGCGCATGACCTACCCGCTCACCGCCACCCTCGATTTCGTCTACAACATGGATATCAGCATGGTCGGCGCGACCTGGTTCCACCCGGTCCAGGGGCAGGAGCGCCCGACGCTGTTCACGCTGGCCGGCTTCGGCAACGGCGAGTACAGCCCCAGCCGGCGCGACTCCTATGCCATCGTCAATGCCCGCATCGGCGTGCAGAGCGACCATTGGTCGCTGGTGCTGTTCGGCAGGAACGCCTTCGACGAGGATTACGTGGAGGAAGTCATCCCGGCGCCCGAGTTCGGCGGCTCCTTCATCCACGCCGGCAGCGAGTCCCGGTTCGGCGTCGAGGGCAGCTACAAGTTCTGACCAACCGCTGCCGTCAATCAGACCCTGGATTGACGGCATTCGCGGGTGGCACCCTGTAGGAGCGACTTCAGTCGCGACCAATTCGCGGGACGTTGCGGTGGTCGGGGCTGAAGCCGCTCCCGGTGCGCAGGCGGCATCAATTGAGGTCGCCAACCGCTATCGCGCACCGACCTTTAGTGTCTCGGGATTTGAACCGCAACACC
>JAJTYX010000071.1:0-32274 GCA_021462865.1 Gammaproteobacteria bacterium
AGCCACGCAACCACTCGACCAGCGTCCAGGCCGCCGGGGCCAGCAGACATGCGTTGAACGCGAGCGAGGGGCCGCGGAACCGCGCGCTCAGGTAGCCGGCGAGTGCCAGCCAGCCGGCCATCAGGCACACCAGGCCTGCGAGCAGCAGCAACGCCACGGGCAGCGGCGTACCGCCGACCAGCCGCACGCTCACGTACAACCACCAGGTTCCAGCCGCGAACGCCGCGGCCCCGTAGATGAACCCGCGCCATGCGGCTTCGCGTGCCGGTGCCTGCCAGCTCCAGAACAGGATCGCCAGCGAGACGGGCGCGATGAAAAACTGCGCGAAGGGCGCAAACGAAAGCGGCAGCGCAGCTCCGGCCAGGCCTGCGAACAGGCGGCCACGGACTGCCGGGGAAACGGTATGCAGCCGGCTCAAGCAGCCTTCCCGGCCATCAGCCGGCGTCGGCCGGCGGCGTGCGGGTGACCTCCAGCGTGTGGAGCCTGCGACGGTCGGCCTGCAACACCTTGAACCGGAAACCGCCGTGGCCGACGCTCTCGCCCCGCCGCGGCAGGCGGCCGAGTTCGTACATCACCAGCCCACCCACCGTATCGTAATCCTCGTCGCTCAACTCCGATTCGAAGTATCGGTTGAAATCCTCGATGCGCGTCTGCGCAAGCACCTGGAAGCGGTCGCCGTCCTGCTGCTGGATCGGTTCAGCCTCCAGCGCATCGTGTTCGTCCCCGATCTCTCCGACGATCTCCTCGAGGACATCCTCGATGGTGAGCAGGCCCGCGGTCGCGCCGTACTCGTCGACCACGATGGCCAGGTGATTGCGGTTGATGCGGAACTCCTTCAACAGGGTGTTGAGCCGCTTGCTTTCCGGAATCACGACGGCCGGCCGGATGAACTTCCGAAGATCGAACTCCTCCTGCGGCGTTTCCACGAAGTAGCGCAGGATGTCCTTGGCGAGCAGAACGCCGACGACGTCGTCACGATCTGCGCCGATCACCGGGTAGCGGGAGTGGCCGCTTTCGACGATGGTGTGGAAGATGTCCGCCTTCGACGCATCGCGCTCGAGCACCACCATCTGGTAGCGCGGCACCATGACATCGCGCACCTGGGTCTCCGCCACTTCGAGCACGCCCTGGAGCATGGCCAGCTCGTCGGTGTCGAGTACCGCACCCCAGCGCCCCTCGCGCAGGAACTCCAGGATGTCCTCACGCGTCGCCGGATCACCGCCGAGCAGGCGCCGAAGACGCCTGTAGAGCGTCGGCTCCTCGTCCTGCATTTCCGCTTCGTGGTCGTTCTCGTTCATGCTCGTCGGCGACTGCCTGCGGCGTCGGCGCGCCGGTGAACCTCGGCCCGATAAGGATCGGGGAAGCCCAGCCGCGCCAGCACCTTCACTTCAGTCCGCTCCATTCTACGGGCAGATGCCGCACATTCGTGGTCGAATCCGCGCAAGTGCAGGACCCCGTGCACCACCAGGTGCGCCAGGTGCTGGAGCGGCGGCTTGCCCTGCTCCGTCGCCTCGCGATAGACCAGCGGCAGGCAAATCACGAGGTCGCCGAATTCTTCGGCCACTCCCTGGTCGGTGCCCGGCGGGAATGCCAGTACGTTCGTCGCTCCCTTCCCGCGACGAAACCGCTCATTCAGGCGCCGGCTCTCCGGCCAGCCGACCAGTCGCACGGTAAGCTCACCGCCACCCGCAGCGCCGGCCGCCTCGACCCAGGCCTGCAGGTCGGTGCCGCGCGGCAGGCGGGCAGCCCGGGTTGCCACCTGGAGCACAACCTGCACCGCGCGCCGGCTACGTGTTTTCGGGGCCGGCGCGACTGCCATCGTCCGGGCCGTCCTGCTCCTGCGCCGCACGTTCGGCCTGCTCGCGCTCTTCGTAGGCTTCGACGATGCGCTGCACGAGCGCGTGACGCACCACGTCGCGAGGCGTGAAGAACGTGAAACTTACGCCGGGGAGATCCCGCAGAACCTGGATCACGTGGCGCAGGCCGGACAGCTGGCGGCGCGGCAGGTCTACCTGGGTGATGTCGCCCGTCACGACCGCCCGCGAGCCGAAGCCCATGCGCGTCAGGAACATTTTCATCTGTTCCACGGTGGTGTTCTGCGCTTCGTCGAGAATGATGAAACTCTCGTTGAGGGAGCGCCCCCGCATGTAGGCGAGCGGCGCTACTTCGATCACGTTGCGCTCGATCAGGCGCGCGACACGGTCGAACCCGATCATCTCGTAGAGCGCGTCGTACATGGGTCGCAGGTAGGGATCGACCTTCTGCGCGAGATCGCCGGGAAGGAATCCGAGCCGCTCGCCTGCCTCCACCGCCGGGCGTACCAGCACGATGCGGCGCACGCGGTCCTGCTCGAGCGCCTCCACGGCACTCGCCACCGCGAGGTAGGTCTTGCCGGTGCCGGCTGGCCCGATGCCGAAACACAGATCATCACGGCGAATGCTGGCGATGTAGGCGCGCTGGTTGGGCCCCCGCGGCCGGATATGGGCCCGACGGGTGCGCACCGCGTCGGACTCTTCCTCGCCGGTGTTTACGCCGCGCGGCGCTTCCTGACTTTCCTGCACGGCCGCCTCCTGGAGGAACACATGCACCCGCTGCGGATCGAGCCTTTCGGCAGCGGCGCGTTCGAACAGCTCGCGCAGCAGCCGCGCGCCGAGCCGCGCGGTGCCGCCGGGGCCCATGACGCGGAAGTGGTTACCGCGGTTGCCGATCCGGACGCCGATGCGTTGCTCGAGCTGTCGCAGATGCTCGTCGCATTGACCGCAGAGATTGGCGAGGATCCGGTTGTCGGCAGGTTCGAGGATCAGCTCCTCGGTCTCGATGGTCGTGCTCACGATGAACGGACGACCTCAGGCAGCGGCTGGCGTTGCCAGCTGGCCGCGCAGCGAGTTCGGAAGCGCCTCAGTGACGACCACATCGACCAGGCGCCCGACCAGGTCCGCGCCTGCATCGAAATTCACCCAGCGATTGTTCTCGGTTCGCCCGGCAAGCTGCAATGGGCTCTTTTTCGAAGGGCCGGTCACGATGACCCGCTGCACGGTGCCGACCATGGCGCGGCTGATGGACCCCGCCTGGGCATTGACCTGCTCCTGCAGGCGCTCCAGGCGCCGATGCTTGACGTCATCGGGCACCTGCCCCGGATAGTCTGCCGCCGGCGTACCCGGCCGCGCGCTGTAGATGAAGCTGAATGACTGGTCGAAACCGACGTCCGCGATGAGACTCATGGTCGACTCGAAATCCGCGTCGGTTTCTCCCGGAAACCCGACGATGAAATCCGTGGACACGCTGATGCCGGGACGCACCGCGCGCAGCGCGCGGATCTTCTGCCGGTACTCGAGCGCCGTGTACCCGCGGCGCATGGCGGCGAGGATTCGGTCCGAGCCGCTCTGCACCGGCAGGTGCAGAAAATTCGCCAGCTTCGGAATGCCGGCATAGGCGTGTACCAGACGCTCACCGAAGTTGAGCGGGTGCGAGGTGGTGAAGCGAATGCGCTCGATGCCCGGAATGGCGGCAACCTCGTGCAGCAGCGCGGCGAGATCGGCCTTGCCGCCGTCGCGTCCGGCGCCGCGCCAGGCATTGACGTTCTGGCCGAGCAGATTGACCTCGAGCACGCCTTGCCGGGCGAGCAGGCTCACTTCCGCGACCACGTCCACCAGCGGCCGGCTGACCTCGCGCCCCCTGGTATAGGGCACTACGCAATAGGTGCAGTGCCGGCTGCATCCCTCCATGATGGACACGTAGGCCGACGCGCCCTCGGCCCGGGGAACGGGCAGGCGGTCGAACTTCTCGATCTCCGGGAAGCTCACGTCGACGACCGCGCGGCCCCGGTCATGCAGGCGCTCGAGCATGTCGGGCAGGCGGTGCAGCGTCTGCGGGCCGAAGACGAGATCAACGAAGGGCGCGCGGTCGAGGATCGCGCTGCCCTCCTGGCTCGCCACGCAGCCGCCGACGCCGATCACGACCTCCGGGCGGTCTGCCTTGATTTCGCGCCAGAGGCCGAGCTGGGAGAAGACCTTCTCCTGCGCCTTTTCGCGGACCGAGCAGGTATTGAGCAGCAGCACGTCCGCCTCGCCCGGATCGGAGGTCGGCGTCAGCCCGAGACGCTCTCGCAACATGTCGGCCATGCGCGAGCTGTCGTACTCGTTCATCTGGCAGCCGTACGTCTTTATGAAAACCTTGCCTGGCATACCCAGGGCGAGCGCCATCCTCCGTGGAGTCTGTCCGTGCCGATCGAGGCTAGCGTATGAACCCCATACTTTCCAGCTTCACCAGGATGCGATGGGCAGCGAGATCGGGAGAGAGCTCCTGCGTGTCGATCCGCACCTCGGGATTCTGCGGCGTCTCATAGGGATCCGAAATGCCGGTGAACTCCTTGATGATTCCGGCACGGGCTTTCGCGTACAGGCCCTTGCGGTCGCGCTGCTCGCAGACGTCCAGAGGCGTGTCCACGAACACCTCGAGGAAACCGCCGAGCGGCTCGATCATCTCCCGCCCCCGTTGCCGCGTCGCCGCATACGGTGCAATCGGCGCGCAGATCGCCGCGCCGCCGTGCTTCGTGATTTCCGAAGCCACGTAGCCGATGCGCTGGATGTTCAGGTCGCGGTGCTCGCGCGAGAACCCGAGCTCACTCGAAAGGTGCTTGCGCACCAGGTCGCCGTCGAGCAGCGTGATGCGACGCGTGCCGATCTCCATCAGCTTGACCATGAGGGCGTTGGCAATGGTCGACTTGCCCGTGCCGGACAGCCCGGTGAACAACACGGTGAAGCCCTGCTGGTGACGCGGCGGATAGGACTTGCGCAGCTCCGCCACCACGCGCGGATAAGAGAACCAGTCCGGGATATCCAGCCCTTCCTGCAGCCGGCGGCGAAACTCGGTGCCGGAGATGTTGAGGATCTTCTGATCCTTGCGCGTCTCGTTGATCGGCACGTACTGCGCCAGGTCCTCGACGTACACCATCTCCTGGAACGGCACCATGGTGATGTCGAGCTCGTGCTCGTGCTCTTTCATCAGTTCCTGGGCGTCATACGGGCCGTAGAACGGCTCCCCCCTGGAGTTTTTGCCGGGCCCGGCATGGTCGCGGCCGACGATGAAATGCGTGCAGCCGAAGTTCTTCCGGATGATGGCGTGCCAGACCGCCTCGCGCGGCCCGCCCATGCGCATTGCCAGGTTGAGCAGCGCCAGCGAGGTGGTCTGCTCGGGATACTCGCCCAGCACCGCCTCGTAGCAGCGCACGCGCGTGTAATGATCCACGTCGCCGGGCTTCGTCAGGCCCACCACCGGGTGGATCAGCAGGTTGGCTTCGTGCTCCCTGGCGGCGCGAAACGTCAGCTCCTGGTGCGCGCGATGCAGGGGATTGCGCGTCTGGAAGGCAACCACCTTGCGCCAGCCCAGTTTCCTGAACTGCGCGCGCAGCTCTGTTGGCGTATGCCGCAAGCCCCTGAAATCGTAATGCGTCGGCGGTTCGACACCGCGCAGCTTGCCGCCGAGATACACGGGATTAGCCCGCTGCACGAGGTAGTTCGCTCCCGGGTGCAGAGGGTCCGTCGTCCCGAACACCGCCTGTGCCTCGGCCGTGCGGTCGGGGCGCCAGAGGTCCGATACCGCCAGTGTCGCGATCAGGACGCCCTCGGGATCCCGCAGGGCAATGTGGTCGCCCACCTTGATGCCGGCGGCAAACTTCTCCGTGACATCGAGGTTCACCGGGATCGGCCAGAGCAGGCCGTTCGGCAGCCGCATGGTCTCGAGCACGTTGTCGTACTCTTCACGACTGAGGAAGCCGTCGAGTGGCGAAAACCCGCCGTTCAGGATCAGCTCGATGTCGCAGAGCTGCCGGTCCGTGAGATCCCAGGAGGCGTAGTCGCGCGCCTTCTTTTTTTCCTGCTCGGCTGCCGCGGGCTCCAGGTACAGTACCTTCAGCGTGCCGCCGTGTGGTTCCTTGAATGCTCCCATGAGCAGATTCCTCTAGCCTGTTGCTTCCCTGAAAAGACAAACCCCCGGCCGGGCGCGGTTGACCACCGCACGCCACCATTCACATCGGGGTGACCGAAAATCGATTGCAGCCTCGTATCGAAGACGTCCCGCGTTGGCGTCGGGTGTTTGCGTCACGGCCCCGCAGGGCCGGAAGGGCGCAGATTATGAGCCCGGGCATACCTGCCGGAAAGCAGAAAATCCCATGTGCATATGCACGGCGGCGAATTCGCCCGCCGTGCTGCCCGGGCGCTGATTCGCTCCCTAGAACGGGATGTCGTCGTCGAGCTCTGCTTCCTGGGCGACCGGGGCACGCGACCGGCCCGCTGGCCGCTCGGCCTGCGCCGGCTCACCACCGCCTGACACGCCGGCGCCGCGGCTACCGAGCATCTGCATCTGGTCCGCAACGATCTCGGTGGAGTAGCGGTCCTGGCCCTGCTTGTCCTGCCACTTGCGGGTGCGCAGGCGGCCTTCGATGTAGACCTGCGAGCCCTTGCGCAGGTACTCCCCGGCGATCTCGGCCAGCCGCCCGAACATCGCCACGCTGTGCCACTCGGTTCGTTCCTGCTGCTGGCCGGTTTCACGGTCCTTGAACGATTCGGTGGTGGCAATCCGCAGGTTGGTGACCGCCGACCCGCTCGGCATGTACCGGGTTTCCGGATCCTGCCCGAGGTTGCCGATCAGGATGACCTTGTTGACGCCTCTCGCCATGGGAGAGCCCTCTTTAACCGGTTGATATGAATGATTTTATTGACTGCGCCCGCATCATCAGGGTGGTGCGGGTCACCTATTCTAGAGGCTCGACCCGGCAAAAGGCACCCGGCAATTCCGGCCGCTTCAGCCAGATTCGCGCCGAACACCGGTTTTGGACGCGCCTCGTCCGCCCGCTATAGTCGGCGATCCACATCCGCACTCGCCCATGAGCCAGCAGATCATCAGCATCCGCGGTGCGCGCACCCACAACCTGCGCAACATCGACCTCGACATCCCGCGCGAGCGGTTGGTGGTCATCACGGGGCTTTCCGGCTCCGGCAAGTCCTCACTCGCCTTCGACACGATCTATGCAGAGGGCCAACGCCGCTACGTGGAGTCGCTGTCGGCCTATGCGCGGCAGTTCCTCTCGATGATGGCCAAGCCCGATGTGGATCACATCGAGGGGCTCTCGCCGGCAATCTCCATCGAGCAGAAATCCACCTCCCACAACCCGCGCTCCACGGTCGCAACGGTGACGGAGATCTACGACTACCTGCGCCTGCTCTATGCGCGCGCCGGGACGCCGCGCTGCCCGGAGCACGGCATCGACCTGGCCGCCCAGACGGTGAGCCAGATGGTGGATCAGGTCCTGTCCCAGCCGCAGGGCACGCGGCTGATGTTGCTGGCCCCGGTCGTGCAGCAGCGCAAGGGCGGGCACGAGCCGCTCATCGCCGACCTGCGAGCCCGCGGATTCGTGCGGGCGCGTTTCGACGGCCAGGTGCACGAACTCGACGCGGCTCCCGCGCTCGATGCGCGCCGCAAGCACACCATCGAGGTGGTGGTCGACCGTTTCAGCGTCCGGCCCGATATCGCCTTGAGACTGTCGGAATCGTTCGAAACCGCGCTGAAACTGTCCGGCGGCGTGGTGATCACCGCCGCCATGGACGACCGCTCCGGAGCCGCCGGGACACTCCACTCGGATCGCTTCGCCTGCCCGGTCTGCAACTACAGCATCACGGACCTCGAGCCAAGGCTGTTTTCCTTCAACAACCCGGCCGGCGCCTGCCCCGGCTGCGATGGCCTCGGTGTGCGGCAGTTCTTCGATCCCGAGCGCGTCGTCCGCCATCCCGAGCTCTCGCTGGCCGGCGGGGCGATTCGCGGCTGGGACCGGCGCAACACCTACTACTACCAGCTCATGCAGTCCCTCGCTGCCCATTACGGCTTCGACCTGGAAACACCGTACGCGGCGCTGCCGGAGAAGATCCGGCGCCTGATCCTGGACGGCAGCGGCGGCGAGGAGATCAGGTTCCGCTACCTCACCGGGCGCGGCACGACCGTGACCCGTCGCCATGCGTTCGAAGGCATCCTCCCCAACCTGGAGCGGCGCTACCGCGAGACCGAGTCCGCCATGGTCCGCGACGAGCTGTCCCGTTACCTGGGCCAACGGCCCTGCCCGGACTGCAACGGTACGCGGCTCAACGTCGCGGCCCGGCATGTCTACGTGCAGGACCACCCGCTGCCGCGGATTGCGGCCATGTCTGTCAGCCAGGCGCTCGGGTTTTTCGACGGGCTCGATGTCGCCGGCTGGCGTGGCGAGATCGCCGCGCGAATCGCCCGCGAGATCGGCACCCGGCTGCGCTTTCTCGCCGACGTCGGACTGGATTACCTGACGCTCGACCGCAGCGCCGAGACGCTGTCAGGCGGAGAGGCGCAGCGCATCCGCCTCGCAAGCCAGATCGGCTCCGGCCTGGTGGGAGTCATGTACGTGCTCGATGAGCCCTCCATCGGGCTGCACCAGCGCGACAACCAGCGGCTGCTCGGCACGCTCCGGCAGCTGCGCGACGCCGGCAACACCGTCCTGGTGGTCGAGCACGACGAGGAGGCGATACTGAGCGCCGACCACGTCGTCGATCTCGGTCCCGGCGCCGGCGCCCGTGGCGGCAGCGTCGTCGCGCAGGGCACGCCGGGCGAGATCATGGCGACGCGCGCATCGATCACGGGCGATTACCTCGCGCGTCGCCGCGCCGTGCCGCTGCCGGGGCAACGGCGTCCGTTCGACCAACAGCTGCAGATCACCCTGCGCGGGGCGCGGGGCAACAATCTCAGGAACCTCACCGTCGCCTTCCCGGTCGGGCTGATGACCTGCGTGACTGGCGTCTCCGGCTCCGGCAAGTCCACTCTCGTCAACGACACGCTGTTCCGGCGGGCGGCCGAATGGATCAGCAAGAACAGTCATGACGCGGCTCCCTGCGAGGCCGTGGAAGGTTTCGAACACATCGACCGGGTAATCGACATCGACCAGAGCCCGATCGGCCGTACCCCGCGGTCCAACCCCGCCACCTACACGGGGCTGTTCACCCATGTACGGGAACTGTTCGCGGCCACACAGGAAGCGCGATCCCGCGGCTACGGTCCCGGACGCTTCAGCTTCAACGTCAAGGGTGGCCGCTGCGAGGCTTGCCAGGGCGACGGCGTGATCCGGGTCGAGATGCACTTCCTGCCCGACGTCTATGTACCCTGCGATGTCTGCCAGGGCCGGCGCTACGACCGCGAAACCCTCGATGTCCGCTACAAGGGCCGCAATATCCACGAAGTGCTGGAGATGACCGTGGAAGAAGCGCTCACGCTGCTGGCGAACGTGCCGCCGATCGTCGCCAGGCTCCAGACCCTCATGGATGTGGGCCTGTCCTACGTGCGGCTCGGCCAGAATGCGACGACGCTCTCCGGCGGTGAAGCGCAGCGCGTGAAGCTCGCCCGCGAACTGTCGAAGCGCGCGACCGGGCGCACGCTGTACATACTCGACGAGCCCACCACGGGACTGCACTTCCACGATGTGGCGCAACTCCTCGGCGTCCTGCTGCGCCTGCGCGACCAGGGCAACACCGTGGTGGTCATCGAGCACAACCTCGACGTGATCAAATGCGCCGACTGGATCATCGACCTCGGCCCGGAGGGCGGCAACGGCGGCGGCCACGTGGTTGCGTCCGGTACACCGGAGCAGCTCGCAGCATGTCCGGAGTCGTTCACCGGCCAGTACCTTGCACCATTGCTCGCCGCCGCGGGCAGGCAGCGCTGACCGGCGACGCCGGTACGCAGACGAAATACATGCTTCTGCGCTGATCGGTGGGGCACCCACCTCCTCGCCCGGCATGTGCGGACAGTGGACAGGCGAGGGACGGCCGTAGCAAGCGCTCCGGCGCAGCGTCCCCGTCAGCAGCCACCGCGCGGGATCAACACACCGACTCCGTAGCGACGGCGCCCCGTCCCCGCCGAGCGGCGAAGAATCAAAAAAAACGGCGAGCCGGTACGTCTCGCTCCGGCCCGCCGCCATTGACTCCTGGCCCGCCACGCTCAGGCGAGGCCGCCGTCTATCACTGCTGAACGGCTTCCTTCACATCGCCCGCGGCCTCTTCGACCGCACCGGCTGCATCGCTGGCCGCGCCGGCGGCTGCGTCTGCCGCATCGCTGGCCGCACCGGCCGCCGCGTCTGCCGCATTACCCGCTGCCTCGGCACCGGCGTCCACCGCAGCGCCGGCCGCTTCAGTGCCAGCGTCGATCGCGGCACCAGCCGCCTCACCGGCGGATTCCACGGCACCGCCCAGTTGCTCGGCGGCCTGATCCATCGATTCCTTGGCCTCGTCCATCTTGGCGCCGGCGCCCGACTGGCTACCGCCACCGCCACAGCCAGCCAGCACGAAAAACGCCGCACCGGCCAGCGTCAACAGTTTCACCACGCGCATGATTCGAACCCCCTGATTGAGCAAGAAAACCTGCTTAATATAGCGGTTCGACCCCGCCAGCGGTATCGGAAATTTTCAGCGGTGGCGGGTAACTGCACGAGTGCACCGCCGGCAAGACCGGGCTAGCGAGCCCCGAGCCGACGAATGCCTACGGCGTGGCGAATCCCGGCCAGGAACGGCTCGGCCAGTGCCCGGGCACGTTCCGCACCCCGCCGCAGAACTTCTTCGACGTGATCAGGTGCTGCAATCAATCGCTCATACTCGGCGCGCGGCGCGCGCAGGTGGTCCTCCAGGTACTCGCATAGCTCCTGCTTCAGGTCCCCCCAGCCTGCGCCGGCCGCATAGCGCGCGCGCATGGCATCGGTCTGCGCCGGCGTGGCAAACGCCCGGTAGATATCGAACAGCGTCGAGCCCTCGGTTTCCTTCGGCACACCGGGCTCCAGCGAGTTGGTCTTGATGCGCATGATGAGTTTGCGCAGTTGTTTTGGCGGAGCGAACAGCGGGATCGTGTTGTCGTAGCTCTTGCTCATCTTGCGTCCGTCCAGGCCGAGCAACACCGCGGTGCCCGCACCGATGTCCGCGTCGGGCAGCACGAAGTGTTCGCCGAAGTGGTGGTTGAATCGCTGAGCGATATCGCGCGCCATCTCCACATGCTGCTTCTGGTCCTGCCCGACGGGAACTCGGTTGGCCCGGAAAAGCAGGATGTCGGCTGCCATCAGGATCGGGTAACAGAACAGCGCCACGGTGATGCCGCGGTCCGGATCCGGCGAGCCGGCTTCCTCATTGGCCTGCACCGCCGCCTTGTAGGCATGCGCCCGATTCATCAGGCCTTTGGCGGTGACCGATGTCAGGATCCACGTCAGCTCCGTGATTTCCGGGATGTCAGACTGGCGGTAGAAAATCGCCTTATCGGTGTCGAGGCCCAGCGCAAGCCAGGTGGCGGCCACCTCGAGGCTCGAGCGATGCACTGCTTCCGGGTCCTGGTTCTTGACCAGTGCGTGCAGGTCAGCCAGGAAATAGAACGAGGCGACGCCATCGCGGTGGCTGGCCGCCACCGCGGGCCGGATCGCCCCGACATAGTTGCCGAGATGCGGAGTGCCGGTAGTGGTGATTCCTGTCAGTACGACCTGCTGTGCCATGAAGCCCTTCCCGTTTCCCTCACCCGGCCCCGGACGGGCCGGACATGCCCGGCGAGTCCGGAACAGCGCCGGACCTGCAGGGACGGTATGATGCCCGAGCACGCGGTGCCGTTTCAGCATCCGCCCGCAAGCCCCCCTGCCGAGCCGCGCACCGTGACCGAGCCTGCCCCGACCGCCAGCCTCTACGCCGCCCATGTCGCCACACTGCGGGCACGCTACGAATCGGCTGCCGCGCGGTTCGGCTTCGACGTCGCGGTCATTGGCAGCGGCGTCCTGCAGTACCGCTATCTCGACGACCAGGCACATCGTTACGTGGCGTCCCCGCATTTTCTGCAGTGGGCGCCCCTGCAGGTACATCCCGGCTCGGCGGTCATTTTTGAGCCCGGCCGCCGGCCCATCCTCGCGGTCCTGCGACCGGAGGATTACTGGCACCAGCCCCCACCGCTGCCCCCGGAACTGATCGCCGGGCAGTTCGAGCTGCGCATCGTGCATGAGCCGGCGGAGATCCCGGCGCTGCTACCCGCCGACAAGCATCGCCGCGTGATCCTCGGCCCGGTCGAGCAATGGGCGGAAGCACTGCCGGAGGCTGAGCGGAATCCGGAGCCGCTGGTCAGTTACCTGCACTTTCACCGCGCCTGCAAGACCAGCTGGGAGATCGCCTGCGTCCGGCAGGCGGCAGCCATCGCCGCACCGGGCCACCGCGCCGCGGAACGCGCATTTCATGCCGGCGCATCCGAGTTCGACATCCTCACTGCGTTCCTGGCTGCGTGCCGGCAGACCGAGGCGGAACTGCCCTACGAGGCGATCATCGCACTCGACGAACACGGCGCGACGCTGCATTACCAGCACCGCGACCGCGCGCCAGACAGCGGACGAGCGTCCCGCAGCCTGCTGATCGATGCCGGTTGCAGCCACCATGGCTACGCCTGCGATATCACCCGCAGCTACGCCCGGCATGACGGCGAGTTTGCCCGCATGATTGCCGACATGGATCGGCTGCAGCGCCGCCTGTGCGCCGGCGTGCGCCCCGGCGTGGCGTTTCCGGACCTGCACCGCCGCTGCCACCTGGAGACCGCTGCGTTACTGCGCGACTGGGGGCTGGTGCGGATGGAGCCCGACGAGATGGTCGCGGCGGGTGTCAGCTTCGCATTCTTCCCCCACGGCCTCGGGCACCTGTTGGGGCTGCAGGTGCATGACGTGGGCGGCCATATGACCGACGACCGCGGCACGCCGCTGGAGCCACCGGCGGATTTCCCGAAGCTTCGCTTTCTGCGCACCCTCGAGCCAGGGCAGATCGTCACCATCGAGCCCGGCGTGTACTTCATCGATTCCCTGCTCGAACGGTTGCGGGGCGGAGCGTACGCGCGACAGGTGGACTGGACGGCAATCGGGCGGCTGCGAGGCTTCGGCGGGATCCGAATCGAGGACGACGTGCTGGTGACTGCCGACGGCAGCGAGAACCTCACCCGTCCGCTGCTGTAGCCGCGATTCCGGCAGTCCGAACGCAGAGTTTTACGTGAACCGTAATGGCACGTCCGTGGCCCGGGAATCGCACGCATCGCGTAGATGGACGTCCGTGGCGCGGCAGCCTGCCGCAGGAATGCGGCGCTTTGCTAGAGTAACCTTGGCGATTCTGCCCTGCCTCCAACCTGTCGGGAATATGCTGATCTTGCATCGCAGCACCAGACTCTTTCGTGCCTATCGATCCGCCTGGCTGGCTGCCGGGTGCCTGCTGCTCATGGCCTGCGGCGGGTCCAGGCCCGGCGGCGCGCCGGCTGCTGCCGGTGGCAGCCCCCCGGCCAGCGCACGTCCCGCGGCGCCCGCCGTGTCGGTCATCGCCACGCGTATCGAACCGCGCGATTTCACCGACCGGTTCACCGCGCTCGGGACCGCCCGCGCCATGGAGTCGATCGAGATCACTTCACGGATCTCCAGCGTGGTCAGCCGCATCAACTTCGCCGAGAGCGAGAATGTCGCCTCCGGCAAGCTGCTGGTCGAACTCGACAACAAGGAGTTGCGCGCCGACGTCGCGGTGGCCGAAGCCGCCGTTGCACAGAGTCGCAGCCAGTTCGAGCGCAGCCGACAGCTCGCTGACACGAAGATCATCTCCGAGTCGCAGCTCGAGGAACTCGAGGCGAAGATGAAAATGGACGAGGCGCAGTTACAGGCGGCACGCGCCCGGCTCGACAACTCGTTCATTCGCGCACCCTTCGCGGGTACGGTCGGCCTGCGCAAAGTCAGCCTCGGCGATCTGGTCGGGCCTGATACCGTCATCACCACGCTGGACGACACGCGCCGTATCCGTCTCGAGTTCTCCGTACCCGAGAGTTTTCTCTCGGAACTGCGCCCGCAGATGCGCATTTCGGCCCTGAGCACCGTTTATCCCGGGCAACCGTTCACCGGCGATATCACCAGCATCGACTCGCGCGTCGACCCGGTCACGCGGGCGGTGACTGCGATCGCCACGATCCAGAACCTCGAAGGTTTGCTCAAGCCCGGCATGTTTCTCACTGTCGCCCTCGAACGCGCTCGCCACGACGTACTGATGGTGCCGGAGGAAGCGCTGAGCCCGCGCCAGGGGAAGCAATACGTTTTCCTGGTCGTGGACGGCCGCGCGGTCGAGCGGGAGGTCAAGGTCGGTAGCCGCAGTCCGGGGCTCGCCGAACTTGTCTCCGGCGTGACGTCGGGCGACCTCGTAGTGACTGAAGGCATCCAGCGACTGCGCGACGGCCTGCCCGTGCAGCTTCTCGGCAGCGGCTAGGAGACGAGGACGTGTGGATTTCCGACACCTCGGTGAAGCGCCCAGTGTTCGCGGCGGTCATCAGCCTGTTGCTGGTGATCGTCGGCATCCTCGCGCTGCAGACGTTGCCGGTACGCGAGTACCCCGACGTGGACCCCACCGTGGTGTCGGTCGATACCAGTTATCGCGGGGCGTCGGCGGAGGTCATCGAGCGCAAGATTACCCAGATCATCGAGGATGAAATCGCCGGCATCGCCGGGGTACGCAAGCTCACCTCCAGCAGCCAGGACGAGCGCTCGACCGTCACGGTGGAGTTCGGGCCTGACCGCGACCCGGACGGAGCCGCAAACGACGTGCGCGAACGCGTCTCACGGGTGCTGAGCCGGCTGCCGGAGGAAGCAGACACGCCGCAGGTCATGAAGCAGGACTCGAGCATGGAGTCGACGATGTACGTCAACGTCTCCAGCCGCAGTCGCTCGCTGATGGAAATCACCGACTTCACGCGACGCACGCTGCTCGATCGCCTTTCGGTCATTGACGGCGTGGCGATGGTGCGCCTGAACGGGGCGCGGCAGTACGCGATGCGCATCTGGATCGACCGCGACGGGCTTGCCGCACGTGGCCTGACGGTGCAGGACATCGAGGATGCGCTGCGCAGCGAAAACGTGGAACTGCCCGCCGGCCGCATCGAGTCGAAGGAACGCGAGTTCTCGCTGCGCACCGACACCGGCCTCACGACACCCGAGGAATTCGCCAGCATCGTCATCGGTCGCAGCGCCGATAATCGCGTCGTTCGCCTGGGCGAAGTCGCGGAGGTGCGGGTCGAGGCACAGGACGACCGCTTCGTGTCGCGCTCCGACGGCGTGCCCGGCATCAGCCTCGGGATAGTCCCGCAATCGAAGGCAAACGTGCTGGCGGTCAATCGCGCCGTCGTCGAGGAGGTTGGACGCCTTCAGCAGACGCTCCCGAAGGACATCACGATTGAAGTCAATATCGATTTTTCGATATTCATCCGCGAGGAACTGAACGAGGTGCTCCAGGCGTTGGGCGTGGCGCTCGTCATGGTGCTGGTGGTGATCTTCTCCTTCCTCGGCTCGATGCGCGCGACGCTGATTCCTTCGGTGACCATCCCGGTTGCGATCATCGCCTCCTTCTTCGTCATGGCGGCGCTCGGTTACTCGATCAACACGCTGACCCTGCTTGGCACCGTGCTGGCGATCGGACTGGTGGTGGATGACGCCATCGTCGTTCTGGAAAACATCGTGCGGCGCATGGAACTCGGACAGCCGCCGTTGCTTGCCGCCATGGAAGGCACGCGTGAAATCGGCTTTGCGGTGATTGCCACCACGGCCGTGCTGGTGGCCGTCTTCATACCCATTTCCTTCATGCCGGGCAACCTCGGCCGGCTGTTCGCGGAATTCGGCGTCACGCTCGCCGCCGCGGTGGCCTTTTCCGGTCTCGTGGCGCTCACCCTCGTGCCCATGCTGGCCTCGAAGCTTTTCAGCAAGGGCATCCAGCGCAGGCGCCTGGCGCAGGCCATCGACTCGTTTTTCAAGCGATTGTCCGAGCGCTACCGTCGGATCCTGATGCGCAGCGTCCGTCGCCCCGCGGTCTCATTCGGCGCCCTGGCGATCGTCGCGGCCATCGGCGTGCTGCTCTTCCGCGTTCTGCCCTCCGAGTATGCGCCGGTCGAAGACCGCGGCATGATCGTGATGATGATGCGCGGGCCGGAGGGCGCCACGCCGGAGTACATGGATCGCCAGGTTCGCCTGGTCGAGGATGCGCTCGCGCCGTCTGTTGCCGCGGGTGAAGCACGACGCATCGTCGCGCGCACCGGCATGTGGGGCTCCGGCGGTGACGTCAACTCCGCATTCATCTATGTGCCGCTCACCGACTGGAGCGAACGCGACATCAGCGCCCCGGAACTGGCACAGCAATTCCGCGAGAAACTCGACCGTATCCCGGGCGCCACCACGCAGGTGTTCCTGCCGCCGAGCCTCGGCATCCGCGGCGGCGGCCAGCCGCTGCAGATCGTCATCGGCGGCACCAGCTACCAGGAACTCGCCGGCTGGCGCGACAAGGTAATGGATCGGGTGCGAAGCGAGAACCCGCGAATCGTCGGGCTGCGCTCGGACTTCTTCGAGCAGAAGCCGAAGATTCTCGTCAGCATTGACCGCAACCGCGCTTTTGACCTCGGCGTCTCGTTGTCCGCGGTAGGCCGTACCCTGGAGACCATGCTCGGCTCGCGCATCGTGACGACATTCGTCGAACGCGGCGAGGAGTACAACGTCGTTCTGCAGGCGCGTCCCGAGGACCGTGCGACGCCCTCCGATCTTGCCGACATCTATGTCCGTTCGGCAACCACCGGCGAGCTGATTCCGCTGGCCAACCTCGTGCGCCTCGAGGAAACGGCGGGCCCCCGCGAACTCAAGCGCTTCGGCCAGCTGCGCGCCATCACGCTCATGGGTGGCCTTGCCCCAGGCTACTCGCTCGGCGAAGCGATCGCGTATATGGAGCGGGTGATCCGCGAAGAGTTGCCCGAAGAGGCGCGCATCGACTACGACGGCGAATCACGCGAATTCCATCAGTCGGGCGGAGCCATCTATTTCACATTCCTGCTGGCGCTGGTGATTTGCTTCCTGGTGCTCGCGGCCCAGTTCGAGAGCTTCCGGCACCCGCTGATCATCATGCTCACCGTGCCGCTTGCCATCACCGGGGGGCTGATCGGGCTGTGGGTGTTCGGCTCCTCCAACAACGTCTACAGTCAAATTGGCGCCGTGATGCTGATCGGACTGGCCGCCAAGAACGGCATCCTCATCGTGGAGTTCGCCAACCAGCTGCGTGATCGCGGCGAGGAGATCCTCGAAGCAGTGGTCTCGGCTGCCACCATCCGCCTGCGACCGGTCGTCATGACCAGCCTCTGTACTGCCTTCGGAGCCATACCGCTGATGATCGCCAGCGGCGCTGGCGCCGAAGCGCGTCGCACACTCGGCGCAGTCGTCTTCTTCGGCGTGCTGTTCTCGGTGTTCCTCACGCTGTTCCTGATCCCCTCGATCTATGCCGTGCTGGCCCGCGGGACACGCTCACCCGAACACATAGCCCGGCAGATCGAAAAGCTGCAGAAGACCTCACCGCCGCTGGCAACGCCACAGGAAGGGCACGGCGGAGCCTGAACGCTCCCGGGAGCGGCAGCCTTCGGACCCGCCCCTTTCGAAAATTCTATGGTTAATGCGACCAGAGTAAACAACCTGGCGTCTGCTCGACGCGACAGGCGAGGTAACGGCCGCACCATGCCCCGCCGGCCCGCACCGGGCGGGCTGCGAGGGATGCGGTGAGGGGTATCGCGCTGGTAGCAGTTGGCGGCGCCATGGGATCGGTGGCCAGGCACCTGCTGTCAGGCTGGATGCTCCACCATACCGTCGGGTGGCGCTTCCCGACCGGCACCTTCCTCGTCAATGTCCTGGGATGCTTTGCCGTAGGCGTTGTCGCGGGCCTCGTCGTGAAGCACGAGCTCTTTTCGCCCGACGCCCGTCTGTTTCTCTTTACCGGCCTGGCGGGCGGGTTCACCACGTTCTCGGCGTTCGGCCTGGAAACCTTCTACCTCCTGCGTCGGCAGGAGATGCTGGTGGCAGGCGGCTACGTGGTCGCGAGCGTGGTGATCGGCATCCTGCTGCTGTGGCTCGGGTTCCTGGCCGCCACATCTCGACCGTCCTGATCTCTTGAGTTGCGCCGCTTCGAAAGCAGCAGGCTTGCCGGCCTTACTCCCGTCGTTGCACGCGGCCGTCCTCCCCTGCCGGCATGGCGCGCAGACAGTCCGTGCCGGAATCTGTCGTCAGCGGGTCGCACGACGCGTGCCAAAAATCGAGGTTTGGGCTGCTGGCTACGACGCTATTCCGCCGCTGCCTCCGCCTTCTCCGGCTGGTCGAGCAGCATGACGAGAGCCATCGGAGCCGAGTCCCCGCGTCGGAATCCCATTTTCAGGATGCGCAGGTAGCCGCCCGGTCGGGCCTTGAAACGCGGCCCGAGCTCGTTGAAGAGCTTGGTGACGCTGTCCCGGTCACGCAGGCGGTTGAAGGCGAGTCGCCGCCGGGCGACCGCGTCCTGCTTTGCGAGCGTGATCAGGGGCTCGACCACACGGCGCAACTCCTTGGCCTTGGGCAGGGTGGTGCGCACCGTTTCGTGGCGAATCAACGAGGCGGCCATGTTGCGGTACATCGCGGTGCGATGGCTGCTCTTCCGGCCGAGGGTACGACCCGTTTTATGGTGGCGCATGCGTCAGTTCCTGCTTTCTGTATCCGCCGGATTTCCGAGTCAGGCGGCCTTGTCGTCGCGGATGAGACCCGGAGGCGGCCAGCCTTCGACACGCATGCCAAGCGACAGGCCGTGGCTTTCGAGCACTTCCTTGATCTCGGTAAGGGACTTCTTGCCGAGGTTCGGCGTGCGCAGCAACTCGACCTCGGTGCGTTGCACGAGGTCCCCGATGTAGTTGATGTTCTCCGCCTTGAGGCAATTGGCGGAACGCACCGTGAGCTCCAGCTCGTCGACCGGGCGCGTCAGGATCGGGTCAATCTGCGTCTCGGCCGCTGCGGCGCCTGCCTCGTCCTTGCCGCGCAGATCGACAAACACCTCGAGCTGGTCGGTTAGGATGTTGCCGGACCGCCGTACCGCTTCCTCGGCGTCGATCGTCCCGTTGGTCTCCACGTCGAGGATCAGTTTGTCGAGGTCGGTGCGCTGCTCGACACGTGCTGCCTCGACCGTGTAGCTGACCCTGCGGATGGGGCTGAAGGAAGCATCGAGTTGCAACCTCCCGATAGGTCCCGTCGTCTGGCCCTCGAAGTTGATCCGCTGCGTTGCCGGCCGATAGCCGCGGCCACGCTCGATGGTGAGCATCATCCTGAGATCGCCGGCGCTCGTGAGATTGGCAATGACGAGATCAGGGTTGACGATCTCGACGTCGTGGTCGGTCGCGATGTCGCCGGCACGCACCGGGCCGGGACCCTTCTTGGCCAGCGTCAGCTCGGCCCGGTCGCGTTGGTGCATCCGGATCGCCAGCTGCTTGAGATTGAGCAGGACTTCGACCACGTCCTCCTGCACGCCCTCGATCGTGGTGTACTCGTGCAGCACGTTTTCGATCTCGACCTCGGTGACTGCAGCGCCAGGCATGCTCGAGAGCAGGATACGCCGCAGGGCATTGCCGAGCGTGTGACCGAATCCGCGCTCGAACGGCTCGATGATGATCCTTGCCCGGGTGGCGTTCTCGGGCTGCACGCGCACGCTGCGGGGCTTGAGGAATTCCTTTGCTGTCTCGGGCATGGATACGCGCTCCTGCTTACTTGGAGTAGAGCTCGACAACGAGGTTCTCGTTGATGTCGGGCAGGATATCTTCACGGGCAGGGGCCTGCTTCAGCACGCCTACCATCTTCTTGTCGTCGACCTGAACCCACTCGGGGAACCCGACCTGGCTGGCAATGGACAGGGCACTCTGGATGCGCACCTGCTTCTTCGCCTTCTCGCGAATTTCCACCGTATCGCCCGCCGCAACCTGGTACGACGGAATGTCCACGATCTTGTCGTTGACCATCACGGCACGATGACCGACCAACTGGCGGGCCTCGGCTCGGGTAGTGGCAAAACCCATGCGGTAGACGGTGTTGTCGAGCCGGCCTTCGAGGATCCGCAGCAGGTTCTCGCCGGTGGCGCCCTTCATGCGGGTGGCCTTCTTGTAGTAATTGCGGAACTGGCGCTCGAGCACGCCATACATGCGGCGCAGCTTCTGCTTCTCGCGCAGTTGCAGTCCGTAGTCCGACAAGCGGCCCTTGCGCGCGCCCTGGCTCGCGCCCGGGGGTGATTCGAGCTTGCACTTGGCGTCCAGCGGCTTGATGCCGCTCTTCAGGAAGAGGTCAGTCCCCTCCCGGCGTGACAGCTTGCAAGTTGGTCCCAGATATCTCGCCATGCTTGGTTACTCTTCAGACCCGCCGCTTCTTGGGCGGACGACAGCCATTGTGGGGAATCGGAGTGACATCCTCGATATTCGTGATCTTGAAGCCGACCGAGTTCAGCGAGCGCACCGCCGACTCGCGGCCCGGGCCCGGGCCCTGAACGAGCACCTCGAGCGTCTTCACGCCGTGCTCCAGTGCCGCGACTCCTGCTTTCTCGGCAGCCACCTGGGCGGCGAACGGAGTGCTCTTGCGCGATCCGCGAAAGCCGCAGCCGCCGGCAGACGCCCATGACAGGACATTGCCCTGCCGGTCGGAGATCGTGATGATCGTATTGTTGAACGAAGCATGCACGTGGGCGATGCCGTCCACCACATGCTTCTTCGTCTTCTTGCGCGCCTTCTGGGGTGCGGCTGGCTGCTGGGTATTCATTCGCTGACCGTCTCTCCTGCTCTCAGGTGTTATTTGCGGATCGCCCGCCGCGGACCTTTGCGTGTCCTCGCGTTGGTGCGGGTGCGCTGGCCACGCAGCGGCAGACCCTTGCGATGACGCAGGCCGCGGTAGGTGCCAAGGTCCATCAGCCGCTTGATGTTCATGGAAACCTGGCGCCGCAGGTCGCCTTCGACCGGCACCTTGGCGATCACGGCACGCAGGCGCTCGACCTCGGATTCGGTAAGGTCCTTGACCTTTGCATCCTCGGCCACGTTGGCCGCCTTGCAGAACAGCGCTGCGCTGCTGCGGCCGATGCCGTAGATGCTGGTAAGGGCGATCACCACGTGCTTGTTCGCCGGTATGTTAATGCCCGCTATACGCGCCATTCATGCCATCTCCGAGGTAAAGCGCTGAGTCTCAGCCCTGGCGCTGCTTGTGACGGGGATCCGGGCAGATCACCCGTACCCTGCCGTTGCGGCGGATGATCTTGCAGTTCCTGCAGATCCGTTTTACTGAAGGCCGAACTTTCATGTCCTGTCTCCGGGAACCCCTTTCACAATCGCCGATCCGCTCAGCGGATCTGGCCCGCCCTGCCGTAACCACGCAGGTTGGCCTTCTCGAGCAGGCCCTTGTACTGATGCGACATCATGTGCGCCTGCAACTGGGCCATGAAATCCATGCTACCCACCACGATGATCAACAGCGACGTGCCGCCGAAGTAGAACGGCACCTTCCAGTACGTGATCATCAACTGTGGCAACAGGCAGATGAGCATGATGTAGAGGCCGCCCCAGAAGGTGAGGCGTGTCAGTACGCGGTCGATGTACTCGGCGGTCTGCTGGCCCGGCCGGATTCCCGGCAGGAACGCCCCCGAGCGCTTGAGGTTGTCGGCCGTCTCCCGCGCATCGAATACCAGGGCGGTATAGAAGAAGCAGAAAAACAGGATCAGCACGGCATAGAGCAGGTCGTAGAGCAACTGGCCCGGCGACAGCTCAGCGGCAAGGGTCTGCAGCCAGCCGAAGCTCTCGTTGGTCCCGAACCAGCTCGCGATGGTTGCGGGAAACAGGATGAGGCTCGAGGCGAAGATCGGCGGAATGACGCCGGACATGTTGATCTTGAATGGCAGATGCGTGGATTGCCCGGCATAGAGCCGCCGGCCCTGCTGACGCTTCGCATAGTGCACCGGCAGGCGACGCTGGCCGCGCTCGAGGAAGCACACGGCAGTGGTGATGCCGAACACCAGCAGGACCAGCATCAGCGCCAGGATCGCGGATATCTCACCGGTGTTGACCAGCTCGAGGGTGCTGCCGATGGCCGTAGGCAGTCCCGCGACGATGCTGCCGAGGATGATCATCGTGATGCCGTTACCGATGCCCCGTTCGGTGATCTGCTCGCCGAGCCACATGAGGAATATGGTGCCCGTGACCAGGGTCACGACGGCCGTGAACACGAAGTTGAAGCCGGGGTTGATCACCAGCCCCTGGTTCTGCATCGCGAGCGCCGCCCCGACCGACTGGAAACCACCGAGGAGAACAGTGCTGTAACGCGTCCACTGCGTGATCTTGCGCCGGCCCGACTCGCCTTCCTTCTTGATCCGGGCCAGTGATGGCACCACGGTGGCCGCCATCTGCAGGATGATGGATGCGGAGATGTACGGCATGATGCCCAGCGCGAACATGCTCATGCGCTCGAGCGCACCGCCCGAGAACATGTTGAACATCGACAGGATCGTGCCCGACTGCTGCTGAAAGAAACGGTCGAGTGCCTCCGGATCGATACCCGGGACCGGAATGAACGTGCCAACGCGGTACACGAACAGCGCGCCGAGCAGGAACAGGATTCGCTGCCGCAAGTCGGCAAAACGGGTTGCTTCCGACAATGCTGCCGCCGGATTGACCAAACCGCCCTTCGCCACGACTTTGCCTCTTGCCTTCCTTAAATTCCCGCGCAACGCACGCTGCGTTACCGGATCATTCCTGGATCGAGCCGCCTGCGGTCTCGATAGCCTTGCGGGCACCGGCGGTCAACGCCAGGCCGCGAACCCGCACTGCCTTGTCGAGAGCACCTGACAGGATCACTTTCGCGCGCAGGGCCTGCTGATGCACGATCCCTGCCCGCTTCAGACTGTCGAGATCGATCACGTCATCGGCGGGAATGCCCAGCTCGTGAAGCCGCACCTCCGCGGTCTCGATGGCCTTGGCGGACACGAAACCAATCTTCGGCAGGCGGCGCTGCAGCGGCATCTGGCCGCCTTCGAAACCGACCTTGTGGTAGCCGCCGGCACGCGCATGCTGGCCCTTATGGCCGCGCCCGCAGGTTTTGCCTTGCCCGGCCGAACTGCCGCGGCCGAGCCGCTTCGGCGCCTTGCGGCTGCCGGGCTTGAGGTCGTTCAGTCGCATCACGCCTCCTCGACGCGCAGCAGGTACGCCGCGCGGTTGATCATGCCCCGATTGGCCGGCGTGTCGGCCACGACGACCGACTGCCGGATCCTGCGCAGGCCCAGTCCATTGACGCAGGCCCGATGTGCAGCAATGCGTCCGGCAGTGCTCCGCACCAGGGTTACCTTGATTTTACCGGGCTTGCCCATCTGGTCAGTCCTGGATCTCGCTCAATGTCTTGCCACGCTTGGCCGCGATCATCTCGGGAGAGCGCGCGGCCTGCAGCGCCTTGACGGTCGCGCGCACGACGTTGATCGGATTGCGCGATCCGTAGATCTTGGCAAGCACGTTGCGCACGCCGGCGCACTCGAGCACGGCGCGCATGGCGCCGCCGGCGATGATGCCCGTGCCTTCCGCAGCCGGCTGCATGTAAACACGCGTCGCGCCGTGCGAGCCGGTCATCGCGCAGTGCAGGGTGTCCTTGTGCAGATCGACACGACGCATGTTCTTGCGTGCAGCCTGCATCGCCTTCTGAATCGCGTTTGGCACCTCACGAGCCTTGCCATACCCGAAGGCAACCTGCCCCTTGCCGTCGCCGACCACGGTCAGCGCCGTGAAGCCGAATTGGCGGCCGCCCTTTACGACTTTGGCCACGCGGTTCACCGTGACGAGTTTCTCGAGGAAATCGTCGCCGGAAGATGTCGCTGCCTGTTCAAATCTGGCCATGCTTCAATACCCTGCTAGAACTCGAGCCCGCTCTCGCGGGCGGCGTCGGCCAGCGCCTTGACGCGGCCGTGGAAGCGAAAACCCGATCGGTCGAACGCGACGCGGCTCACGCCTGCTGCCTTGGCCTTCTCGGCAATTGCCTTGCCGACCGCGGCTGCGGCAGCGACGTTTCCCGTGTTCTTGACACCCTGGCGAACCGCAGCCTGCACGGTCGATGCCGCAGCGACCACCGTGCCACCATCGGGCGCAATGAGCTGCGCATAGATGTGACGCGGCGTGCGGTGGATCGACAAGCGATGCACCGCAAGTTCCCGGATCTGAAACCGCCCCCTGCGGGCACGGCGCAGTCTTACTTCGTTCTTTCTCATAAATCGAAAGTTCCGCTCTGCGCGACCATCGGTCGCGACTACTTCTTCTTCGCTTCCTTCAGCACTACCTTTTCATCTGCGTAGCGGACACCCTTGCCCTTGTACGGCTCCGGTGACCGGTACGCCCGGATTTCGGCCGCAACCTGGCCGACCTTCTGTCGATCGACTCCCTTGACGATGATCTCGGTCTGGCTCGGAGTCTCCACGGTGATGCCTTCCGGCACCGCATAGACCACCGGGTGCGAAAACCCGAGCGTCAGGTTGAGCTTGCGTCCCTGCGCCTGGGCGCGATAACCGACGCCCACCAGCTCGAGCTTGCGCTCGAAACCCTTGGTCACTCCGGCGACCATGTTTGCCAGCAGTGCGCGAGTCGTGCCGGATACGACGTTCGCGGTGCGCCCGCCGGAGCGGGCCGCGACCTGCGCCTTGCCGTCGGCAACGCGAACCTCGACACGCGGATGCAACGCCAGCGAGAGCTCGCCCTTCGGTCCCTTGACCTTCACTGTCGATGGAGCAGTGGTGACTTCCACACCCTTCGGCAGCTCAACCGGTCTTTTCGCGACTCTGGACATGTTCTTAACCCACGGATCCGTTCATGCCGTAATCGGTATCGCCGTCAGGAAACCACACAGATCACTTCGCCGCCGAGCCCGCGCGATCGTGCGGCACGGTCGCTCATGACCCCGACTGGCGTCGAAATGATGGCCACGCCCAGGCCACCCATCACTTTCGGCAGCTTGTCCTTGCGTCGGTAGCTGCGCAGCCCCGGCCGGCTCACCCGGCGCAGGTGCTCGATCACCGGCCTGCCGTCGAAGTACTTCAGCTCCACCACCAGCTCACGGTGGTTTCCAGGTTTCTCGCTCACCTGGAAGGTGTCGATATAGCCCTCGTCGCGCAACACCGCGGCGATGGCCTCCTTGTGGTGCGATGAAGGCATGCTCACGCTCTTCAGCCCCGCCCGCTGGCCGTTGCGGATGCGAGTCAACATGTCGGCTATGGGATCATTCATGCTCATTGGACGATTGCTCCCGCGCGCCTTACCAGCTCGCCTTGGTGAGACCGGGGACGTTGCCGGCCATTGCCTGTTCACGCAGCTTGTTACGCCCCAGCCCGAACTTCTGGTAGTAGCCACGCGAGCGCCCGGTGATCGCGCAACGGCTGCGCAGACGGATCGGATTGGCATCGCGCGGCAGCGCCTGAAGCCGGCGCAGCGCATCCTGTCGCTGCTCGTCGCCGGTTGCAGGGCTTTGAATCAGTTTCTTGAGCTCCGCGCGCTTCTTCGCATAGCGCTGCACCGTTTTCAGGCGCCTGGTCTCACGCAGAACCATTGATTTCTTTGCCATCGGGATATTGCTCGCCTTGCTAGGTCCGTCGGTTACCTGCGGAACGGAAAATTGAACGCCTCGAGGAGCGCACGCGCGTGAGCGTCACTTCTCGCTGTCGTGGTAATCGTCACATCCAGGCCGCGCACCGCATCGACCTGGCTGTAGTCGATTTCCGGGAAGATGATCTGCTCCTGAATGCCGAGGCTGTAGTTGCCCTGGCCATCGAAGGAGCGGGAGTTCAGGCCGCGGAAGTCACGAATCCGGGGAATCGCGATGTTGATGAGACGATCGAGGAATTCGTACATCCGCTGCCGGCGCAGCGTCACCTTGCAGCCGATCAGCTGACCCTGGCGAATCTTGAAGGTCGCCACCGACTTCCTTGCCTTGGTCGCAACCGGCTTCTGCCCGGTGATGAGCATGAGATCGCCCATGGCCTTGTCCACGATCTTCTTGTCGTTGATCGCTTCGCCCACGCCCATGTTCAGCGTGATCTTGGTAATACGCGGTACCTCGAGCCTGTTGCCAAGCCCGAGCTGCTGCTGCAGCTTCGGCACCACTTCCTTCGCGTAGAACTGTTGTAGCCTTGCCATGGTTTCGGGACCTGTCCTGCAAAGTAGGGGACTAGACGTCCACCACCTCGTTATTCGAACGGAAGATCCGCACGCGGCGCCCGTCTTCCAGAATCTTTACGCCCACCCGATCGCCCTTCTGCGAAATCGGGTTGAACAACATCACGTTGGAGATGTGCATCGGCATCTCCATCTCGATGATGCCGCCCGCACGATTTTTGCCGGGGTTCGGCTTCTGGTGCTTTTTCACCACGTTGACGTTTTCCACCACCACGCGATCACCGTCCACGCGCAGAACAGTGCCGCGACGGCCCTTGTCCTTGCCCGTGGTGACGATCACCTCATCGCCTTTGCGAATCTTCTTCATATCAGTCGTTCCGGTCCGGGGCCTACAGCACTTCCGGTGCCAGTGAAATGATCTTCATGAAGTTCTCCGTGCGCAGCTCGCGGGTGACCGGTCCGAAAATTCGCGTGCCGATCGGCTCCAGCTTCGGTGAGAGCAAAACCGCGGCGTTGTCATCGAAGCGAATCAGCGAACCGTCCTGGCGGCGAACTCCCTTGGTGGTGCGCACGACAACGGCGCTATAAACCTCGCCCTTCTTGACGCGGCCCTTCGGGATCGCATCCTTGATGCTCACCTTGATCACGTCACCCACGCCGGCGTAGCGGCGCTTCGATCCCCCGAGCACCTTGATGCACATCAGCCGCTTTGCGCCGCTGTTGTCCGCAGCGTTGAGCATTGTCCGCATCTGAATCATGACTGCATTCCGCCAATCCGATAGGTTCTGCGCCAACAGGCCAATTACTGCGTCTCGGTACGCTGCAGGACTTCCGCGACTCGCCAGGACTTGTGCCGTGAAATCGGCCGGCATTCGACGATGGCGACCAGATCACCTTCCCGGCAGGTATTGGATTCATCGTGCGCGAGAAGCTTGGTGGTGCGGCGAATGTACTTGCCGAACAACGGATGACGAACGACACGTTCGATCGCCACCGCTACGGTCTTGTCCATCTTGCTGCTGACCACTCGTCCGGTCATCGTCCGTCGGCCTTTTTCGCCGCTGGTCGTTTGCATGTTCTGCTCACTCATCCTCGGGCTCCCGCCGTTTTCTGCCGCAACTCCTGCTCCCGCAGAACAGTCTTGAGCCGGGCAATGTCCTTGCGAACCCGCGATATCTGGTCGGGGCGGGCCTGCTGTCCGGTCGCCTGCTGTACGCGCAGGTTGAACTGCTCGCGGCGCAGTTCCACCAGCTGCTCCAGGAGCTCGGCGCTGCTCTTCGTCCTGAGTTCCCCAGCCTTCATCAGATGACCCCCCGGGTCACAATGACCGTGGCGAGCGGCAGCTTCGCAGCAGCCAGCTTGAACGCCTCACGAGCCGTTTCCTCGGTCACACCTTCCATCTCGTAGAGGATGCGACCCGGCTGCACGAGAGCAGCCCAGTACTCCACATTACCCTTGCCCTTGCCCTGCCTGACTTCCAGCGGTTTCTGGGTGATGGGCTTGTCCGGGAAAATCCGGATCCAGACCTTTCCGCCGCGTTTGATGAAGCGCGTAATGGCCCGGCGGCCCGCCTCGATCTGTCGGGCCGTAAGCCGACCGCGCTCGATCGCTTTCAGGCCGTAATCGCCGAAAGCGACCGAACTGCCACGATGGGCGAGTCCGCGATTCCGGCCCTTGAACTGCTTGCGAAACTTGGTGCGCTTTGGCTGCAGCATCGACTTCCCGTCCCGTTAATGAGCGGCCTGCTCTGCAGCTTGCGCCGGTGCAGCCTCTTCCTTCTCAAAGACCTCACCGCGGAAAATCCACACCTTGACGCCGATGACTCCGTAGGTCGTCTTGGCCTCGGCAAGTCCGTAGTCAATGTCCGCGCGGAATGTGTGCAATGGCACGCGGCCTTCGCGATACCACTCGGACCGCGCAATTTCGGAGCCATTCAACCTGCCCGACACGCGCACCTTCACGCCGAGCGCCCCGAGGCGCATGGTGTTGGTAACTGCCCGCTTCATCGCCCGGCGGAACATCACGCGCCGCTCCAGTTGCTGGGCAATGCCCTCCGCCACGAGGTACGCATCGAGCTCAGGCTTGCGGATCTCCGCGATGTTGATGCGCACATCCGTGAGTGGCATACCGAGCATTGCCGCCACGCCCTGGCGCAGGCTCTCGATGTCTTCGCCCTTCTTGCCGATCACGACACCGGGACGGGCGGTATGGATCGTGATATGCGCCTTGCGTGCGGGCCGCTCGATCTGCACGAGACTGACCGACGCCTCCGAGAGCCGTGACCGGAGAAACTTGCGGATCCGGAAATCGGCGTCCAGATACGTGGGGAAGGTACGCGAATCGGCATACCACTTCGACGCCCAATCGCGCGTGATTCCTAGGCGTATGCCGATCGGATTGACCTTATGACCCATGCAATATTCCCCGACGGTTCGTTCTTACTCGTCCGCAACCCGGACGGTAATGTGGCTGTTGCGCTTGGTGATCCGCGTACCGCGGCCCTTTGCGCGGGACGCGTAGCGGCGCAGCGTCGGCGCTTCGTTGACCAGGATGCTGCTGACCTTCAACTCGTCTATATCAGCGCCATGGTTGTTCTCGGCGTTGGCAACGGCCGACTCCAGCACCTTCTTGACTATCCGCGCCCCTTTCTTGGGCATGAACGCCAGAATCTGGAGCGCCTTGCCAACGGGTGCACCTCGAACCGCGTCGGCCACCAGCCGACACTTCTGCGGTGAAATGCGTGCGTGACGCAATGTTGCGGTTACCTGCATGGCGATTAACTCGCTGGTGCCTCAGCGGCCTTGGTCTTGCGATCCCCGGAATGCCCCTTGAAGGTGCGCGTCGCCGCAAACTCTCCGAGTTTGTGACCCACCATGTTCTCCGTGACCAGCACGGGCACATGATCGCGGCCGTTGTGTACGGCGATCGTCAAGCCGACCATTTCCGGGACGATCATCGACCGGCGAGACCAGGTCTTGATCGGCCGGCGACTGTTGGTGTCCACCGCCTGCCGGACCTTTGCCGCAAGATGTGCGTCCACGAAGGGACCTTTTTTAACTGAACGAGGCACCTGAGCAATCTCCAGCCGATGCGTGGTTTGTCGTTTACTTCTTGCGGCGATCCCGGACGATCATCCGGTTTGTCCGCTTGTTGTTGCGAGTCTTGTAGCCCTTGGTCGGCACACCCCACGGGGACACCGGATGCCGCCCACCGGAGGTCTTGCCCTCACCACCGCCGTGCGGGTGGTCCACCGGGTTCTGGGCAACGCCTCGCACAGTCGGGCGCACGCCGCGCCAACGCATGGCGCCGGCCTTTCCCAGACTCTCCAGATTGTGCTCCCCGTGCCCAACCTCGCCGATCGTCGCCCGACACTCGACATGTATCCGGCGCATTTCGCCGGAACGCAGGCGAACGGTGGCATAGACGCCTTCACGCGCGACTATCTGGATACTGCCTCCGGCGGCGCGGGCGAGCTGCGCTCCCTTGCCGGGCTTGAGTTCCACGCAGTGCACCATGGTGCCCACTGGAATATTGCGCAACGGCAGGCTGTTTCCAACCTTGATCGCCGCATCACGCCCGGACAACACCGTATCTCCGGCATTCAGCCCCTTCGGAGCGATCATGTACCGGCGCTCACCATCCGCGTACACGATCAGCGCGAGGTGAGCCGTTCGGTTCGGATCGTACTCGAGCCGCTCGACGCGCCCTGCGACACCGTCCTTCTCACGACGAAAATCGATGATCCGGTAACGGCGCTTGTGCCCGCCGCCGCGGTGCCGGGTCGTGATACGCCCATGGTTGTTCCGACCAGTGCTGCGTTCGAGCTTCGTTACCAGACTCGGACAAGGCTCACCCTTGTGCAATTCGGGTGTCTGGACGCGAATGACGAAGCGGCGACCTGGCGACGTGGGCTTGAACTGTTGCAGCGGCATGGTGGCGATTCCCGGTCAGTCGTTACTCTGGGCCCATGAAATTGATGTCGCTGCCCTCGGCGAGGCTGACATACGCCTTTTTCCAGTCCTGGCGGCGACCCAGAGCGCGCCCGAAGCGCTTCACCTTGCCCTGCACGTTGACCACGTGTACGCCCTCGACCTTGACGTCGAACAGAAACTCGACGGCGCGCCGAATTTCGTCCTTCGTGGAGTCACGCCGGACACGAAATACGATCTGCCGGTCACGATCTCCACCGGCCGTGCTCTTCTCCGAGAGATGCGGCCCCAGGATGACTGACATGAGCCGCTCCTTGACATGAACCGCGCTCATTTCAACCGCTCCTCGATGCCACGCACCGCATCGGCAGTAGCCAGCACCTTGTCGTAACTGACCAGGCTCAGCGGATTCATTTCCGCAACGGTCAGCACCTCGGCCCACGGCAGATTCCGGGCCGCAAGGTGGAGTTTCTCCTCGTGCTTATCGACCAGGATCAGCACGTGATCGAGGCCCAGCGCGCTCAAGCGCGCCACGAGATCCCGCGTACGCGGCTGCTCCAGCGTCATGTCGTCCACAATGACGAGGCGCTCTTCACGCACGAGCGTCGACAGAATGCCGCGCATTGCGGCGCGATACATCTTGCGGTTGACCTTCTGGGCGAAGTCCCTTGGCTTGGCGGCAAATGCCCGGCCACCGCCGACCCAGATCGGGCCACGAGAGGTGCCCGCGCGCGCCTGGCCGGTACCCTTCTGGCGCCACGGCTTCGATCCGCCGCCACGCACTTCTGCTCGGGTCTTCTGAGCCTTCGTGCCGGCGCGACCGCCGGCGCGATAAGCAGTGATCACCTGGTGAATCAGCGCTTCATTGAAAGGTGCGGAAAAATTCTGATCCGAGACCTCGATGCCAGCAGCGCCGCCGTAGATGGAAAGTTTCATGTTTCCTCCTACCTGCTCGCCTGAACCGCTGCGCGGGCCTTGACGGCCGGTGTCAATACCAGGCGACCTTCCCGGTGCCCGGGAACCGCGCCTTTCACCAGGATCAAGCCGCGTTCGGCATCCACGCGAACGATCTCGAGGTTCTGGGTGGTGCGCCTGGCATTGCCAAGGTGTCCCGACATGCGCTTGCCGGGGAATACGCGACCGGGGAACTGGCGCTGACCAATGGAACCCGGCGCCCGATGTGACACGGAATTGCCGTGGCTCGCGTCCTGGGAATTGAAGTGGTGTCGCTTGATCGTGCCCGCATAACCCTTGCCGATGGTCGTGCCGGCTACGTCAACGAACTGGCCGGGCTGAAAGCGATCGACCTTCAGTTCGGCGCCAGGCTGCAGATTCGCCAATTCTTCGGCGCTCGCCCGGAACTCCCACAGCCCCTCGCCGGGCTCGACTCCCACCTTGACGAATGCTCCCGCTACCGCTTTGGTCAGCTTCGACGGATTGCGTTGGCCCGTCGTTACCTGCACTGCAGCATAACCATCGCGATCCTGATCGAGCACACGGGTCACGCGATTCGGCAGTATCTCGATGACGGTTACCGGCACAGCTGCCCCTTCGTCCGTAAAGACGCGGGTCATGCCGCACTTGCGACCGATCAGGCCAATGGTCATGTCTAGCTTCTCTCAGCCGCTGGCCCCGCTCGACTCAGCGGGTTCGCAGCCATCCAGCAGTCAAATTTAAAGGGCGATCTCGGCGCCGAGGCGGTTGTCCCCTCGGGGACTGCCGGCCCGGCATCCCCAGCGCCACCAACCCAGCAGCCGGGGCAACCGCGGTTCAGCCACCCCTTTGCAGCACGAAGCCCGACGCAGGACTTCCTGCCTCGGGCGACGGCGAGCCGGCAATTATAGTGTAATTCTTCGCGTCAGTTCAATTTGATCTGAACGTCAACCCCGGCCGGCAATTCCAGTTTCATCAGGGCATCCACGGTCTTGTCCGTGGGCTCCAGAATGTCCATCAGGCGCTTGTGAGTACGCAGTTCGTACTGGTCCCGGGCGTCTTTGTCGACATGCGGCGAAATCAGCACGGTGAACCGTTCGGTCTTGGTCGGCAGCGGCACCGGGCCCCGGACCTGGGCACCCGTCCGCTTGGCCGTCTCGACGATCTCGCGGGCCGATGTGTCGATCAGTCGGTGATCGAACGCCTTGAGGCGGATACGGATGTTCTGATTTTTCGCCATTAATCGAGTCCTTCGGATTGAATCGCCGCTCGAGCCGCCCCCTGCACGGTGGCGCGGCCCGGGCCGCGAGCGCTCATTCGATGATCTTGGCCACGACGCCGGCGCCGACGGTTCTGCCGCCCTCGCGGATGGCAAAGCGCAGGCCGTTCTCCATCGCAATCG
>JAJTYX010000072.1:0-1315 GCA_021462865.1 Gammaproteobacteria bacterium
CGACGCGCACGCCCAGCAGCATCTTGCCCGGCGTCTGGCCGATCAGCGCCCAGAACAGGATGTCGTACAGCGGCGGCAGCCACAGCGTGAACAGGACAAGGCCCAGCGTGCGCGCCTGCTGGATGAGGTCGTTGGCGCCGTCGCTGAGCGAGAAGCGCGCCAGCATGAAGTCGAGCAGAAGCTGCGACGACACGCTGACGCCGACGACGACGGCGCTGATAATCACAATGTCCGCCAGCAGCGCGACCGCCCGCGTGACGATGCCGGCGTACTCGCCCCGGATAACCTCAGCAGCGGGCGGCGCGGCCGTCATAAGCTGTCGTCCAGGTTGTCGTGAAACAGGTCGCTCAGCGGCGAGGGCGGCAGGTCGCGGCGCGGGACACGCCGCAGCAGCCGCCGGACGACGGCCTCAGCGCCCACGTCCAGGTCCACGGTGGTCTGGCGGAAGCGGTTCTGCACCTCAGTCGCCAGGCTGACGCTCTGCGACTGCACCAGCGCGCGCAGTTCGGGGTTCTCCGCCAGGTAGCCGATGAAGTCGTCGAGCGCCTCGGCGTAGACGCGCTCCGCCAGCAGGCGGCTGTGCTGTTCCTCGCGCTGGCCCAGGCGCGCCAGCCGGGCAGTGCGCTCGGCGCTGCTTTCGACCCACTCGTCCACCTGCCGCAGCAGCGGCCCGGCCAGCGGGCGCAGCAGCGGGCTGCCCAGCAGCGGCCCCAGGCGCGCCAGCGCCGCGCCGCCGGCCTGTACCACGCTGTCGAACAGCTCGTTGGCGCCCTTGCGCGCCTGGTCGTGCGCCTCGAACAGCAGGCCGATGAAGGCGTAGCGCAGCAGCTCGGCCTCGCTGACCGGCTCGCCGCCGGGCGCAGCGGGCGGGGCGGCGCGCAGCGCGTCTTCCCAGGCGCGCAGGCGCTTTTGCAGCTCGTCCGTGCCCAGCAGGGCCGAGCCAACCAGCAGGCGCACGACCGCGCGGCTGAGATCAGCCTCGGCTTCGGCTTCGGCGGGGCCGGCGGCGGGGTCAGCGAGGGGCGGCGGGGGCGGGGCGGCGGTGCGCGGCAGCGGGCCATCCATCGGGATCACCGGGGGCTTGCGGGGGTTGGCGGGCATGGCGGGCGCTCCTGCGCTGGCTTGGCTGTCAGCGCCCAAGTGTAGCGCGTTTTGCCGCCGCCGTCAGCCGGCCGGCCCTCACTCCCCCTGGCCTGTCATCGGTATTCAATTCCAGACGCTGACCCCGCCCCTAAATCCCCTCCCCGCTGGCGCAGGGAGGGGACTTATCAGCGGTCGCGCTCACGCAGGGAGGGGACTTGCGGCCCGTTATGCA
>JAJTYX010000073.1:0-106585 GCA_021462865.1 Gammaproteobacteria bacterium
CCGAGACTGGAGTCGTGGTGATGAAAGACATCCTGCAACAGCCCGATGGCATCCTCGCGGGTAACCGCCTTGCCAACCCGGCGGGCGGCTTCATAGATATCCTCCACCTGCCAGACATGCGCGATCTTGTCATGCCAGAAGCGATGCAGGCTGGGCAAGATGGCATTGGGTTCGAGATGAAGTTCTTTTGCGATGGCATCCGCCATCTCTTCGATCATGTGGTCGTACATGGGATCTCCTTATGTGGGTTCAAATGGGATTGGATGATGTGAGTGTGATTTGGATATCTGGTCATGGCGTCCCACCTTCCTTGCCATCCAACCAGCGCTTCAATGCTTCTCTTTCCTTCTCGATCTGCCGGACCAGATCCTCGCGCACCTGGGTCTCATCCCAGCCGCTATGATGTGCCTGTTCCAATTCCTTCATGAATTGGGTGATGTCGCGTTTTGTCTCAGGGATGGGATCAAAAGTGGGATCGGTGGTTGCTTCCACCTGCACAAATTCATGCCAGGGATGATCGTCCTCATTCATGACTGCGAAGAAGCGTTCTTCAAGCTGAACCTGCCGGGCGATGAAGAACAATCCATCAGAGAGCATGGCGCGGACCTGTTTATCAATCTCTTCAACAGTCAATTGCGATTCATTCGAGAGGATGACTTCGCCGTGCTGCTTGTAATTGCTGGCATCGCGGTATAGATAGACAAGGCGGATGTTAGTCATGAGCGACCCGGCCTCCCTCCGCCCAGCCCTGCGCCTTGAGGTTGCGCGCCCACAAGGTCAGGAAGGAAGAGACCTGCTTGTGGAAGCGGGTATCAATGTAGGTCTTGCCACCCTGTTCAATGAACTTCGTGCGATAGCCGAAGAAGGCTTGCGTGATGCCGGTCGGTACCCAGGAGGGATAATGCAACTCCACATCCGGATCGGCGATCAGGTCACCGTTCTGCTCGAAGTAATGCGCAACGGAGATCATCCCGCCGTGACGTTCGATAACCAGCGGCTGGTAACCTTGCTTCTCAAAGCGCACATGGAAGGAGTCCTTCTCTTGGAAATCCTCCAGCAGGTTGTGCGACTTGAGCAGATGTTCGATGGTTTCTTGAAAGAGCGTGGTCATTTTGGTTTCTCCTTGAAAAAGTTGGAGGACAGCGCTTGCTGTCCTCCATTGTTTGATCTATTCATCCCAACCGCTGATGCGGTCTTCGTAGGCGTAGTCCAGCCAGCTGTCATCGCCGAGGCGTGAGGCATTTTCATATTGCTCGACCAAGGGTCCCTCATCGGGTTCGTCGTCCACTTCCTGATACTCATGATCCGGGCGCAGGATGACATCGGCAGGGAAATCACCCGCCTTCCAGATCGGGAGCGTGCGTGCAAGTTCATAGCCTGGTTTGCAGAATTCCCCGGGGTCGAGTCCCGGCGAGACGATCACCACGTATTCATCGCTCTCGGAAAGGTAGTGCGCCAGGAGATAGGGACCGAGTTCGGAGAGCGGCGCCTGTCGGTATTCAAAGGGCGGTAAAGGAACTTCCGCTTTGGCAAACAACCAGGTGACCTTCTCCTTGAGCCACTCGATATCCGTATCGCGGTTGAAGATCGTGCGACGGTGAAAATCGCGGGGGATGGCAGTCAGGTTGCAGTACTGATCGGGTTTTTGATCCGCGAGGGCGTAGGCGCTGGTCTCGATCTCCAATGCCACGATGGACTCGTCCTCCCATTTCCAATGCACACTTCCCACGTATTCGCAGGGTTTGGAGAAGGCACCGGGATTCATCACGATTTCGTCCCAGCCTTTGGGATGATCTTTGGGCGTACACCACACCTGAAAGCCGCCGCTGCCTGCTTCGAAGATCGCGGCGGGATCGGGGTTGGAGGCGATATCGAGCTGGCGCGCCAGGTCGAGTACGGGTTGAAGTCGTTTGTGTTCGGATCGCATGGTCATGGTCTCATCTCCTATCCGCCGCGCGGACCACTGTATTCATATTGATGATGGAATTCCTCACATCCCTCAAACCAACGGGCGTGACCGCTGAAGCCCATGCCGCCCTCGAAGTATTTCAGCTCGAAGGTGTGATCGGGGAACATGGATGCAAGTTTGGCGATGACCGGAATGGGTGGACTCCAGGCAGTGTCGAATTCCAGGAAGGCTTGGATGGGCTCGGCGTCCGGCAATGGACTGCCGCATTGCTGGCAGGTCAGGACGATCATCGCTTCGGTCTTGTGGACCGTCCCGCAGTAGGCGCATTTGGCTGTTTTTTGGAGAGGCTTGGAGGAGTCAGCGTGGGTGGTGAGATGGACATGGCAGGCGTTCCACTTTGTGGACCACATGGAACAGCACCACTCATATCCGCCCGAGTTGTAGCCATCCTTGATCCAAGGCGTACCGGGTTCAACGCCATATTCCGCGCCAAGGGCTTCGAGTTTTTGCTGGCGTTCGGGGTCATCGGTTTCGATGTTGGCGAATTTTTCCCGATATTCCTCCGCGCGTTTGTCCATGTCGCGATAGATCTGCGGATAGGGGATGATGCGGTTGAAGTCCAGGAGGCGCAGATCCTGATCGTGAATGTCGTCGGAGCGGATGGCTTCGAGAACCGCCTTTACATCGGGACCCGTGATGGTCAGTTCGTTTTCGTTCCAGTTCGGCATGAGATTACTCCTTGGGTTGATTGGATTGAGTTGGAAAATCCTGCAGGAGACCCAGCAGGATGAGATGGTCGCGTTCCTCCACGTGCAGGCGCAAGCTGTGTTCAACATGGCGAGCATGCAGCTTGTCGTCGATGAGGAAATCGAAAGTGAAGGAGAGGGCGGGACGTTGATCAAGCACCAGATGGTGATGGGCAAGCCAGAGCGCGTCATAGAGGTGCTGGTCGCATTCGTCCTCGTCTCCATGATTCAGGGCATCGTTCAAGGATCGGCTGATCTCGACCTTTTTGGTGAAGCCGAGAGGGGCGCTTGCCCAACCCGCATCCAACCAGATGATGGGGCGGATCAGGTTCCGGGGTGTTGCAGGTATGAAGTCCAGGTTGAAGGTCAATTGCATTGTTGCCTCCTACCCAAAGCCAAGCCCACGTTCTTTGAGCGAGACCCAGCGCTGCCCGCCGATCACGAGATGATCGAGCACATCGATGTCGAGCAACTTGCCTGCCTGCACCATCGCACGCGTGACGGCAACATCATCGGGTGAGGGCGTCGGATCAGTCGAGGGATGGTTGTGAACTACGATGATTGCGCAGGCATTGCGGGTGACGGCGGGCTGGAAGACTTCGGCGATGCGCACCTGCGAGGAGTTGACCGAGCCCTGATAGACTTCGACGATCTCCAGCACACGGTTGCGGCGGTCGAGCAGCAGCACACGCAGGTGCTCCTTTTCCAGCAGCGCCATCTCGGATTGCACGAGCGCGGCGGCATCGGCAGGTGAGTTGATCGCGATGCGTTCATCAGCAGGCAGGCTCAGGCGCAAGCCAAGATTGAGCGCGGCTTTGATGCGCACAGCGGTTGCCTGGTTGATGCCCTTCACCTTCGCCAGTTCCTGCGGATGGGCTTGATAGATGCGGCGGATGTCATTCCCAAAATGCGCCAGCAGGTCCTGCGCGATCTCGATCTGTTTCTGTCCGCCGATCAGGGCGGCTAGTAATTCGGTCTGGTTGCAGGCGGTGGCATCCTGGGTCACGCGATAGGCGGGTTGTTCACGCAGTGGCATGGTCTTGAGGCGCGGTTGGGTATAGGGATTTTGGACGTGCAAGAGGGTGTTCATAAATTACTCCTTGGGAAATGAAAGACGGCGCACTGATGAGTGCGCCGTCTTTGTTTGATGTTTGTTATGCCATTGCCATCTCTGGCAGGCTGATTGCGATGGCTTCATCTTCGGGGAAGGGATCCTTGAACCCATCCGAGAGCATCGGCATGATCACGGAGGTAAAGTTGCCTGCCTCGATCATGAGCGGCTTGGTGTGGCTCGTAATCCGCAGGGTCAATTCCCCTTTGATTGCTTCAGCAGCGCGTTTGAGGTAGAGCGCAGACAACCAGGCTTGGGCGTTCTCCCCACTGGTGGTCGCTTCCAGGATGTTGCGACCCTGTCCGGTCTCGGTTTCTGCGGAGGCGATCTTCGCCACACCGTTCACGGCTTTGAGGAAGGTGTTTTGTGTGCCCATCGCATTCACCATGCGGATCGATTGCAGCAGACTCGCTTGCTGAACCTGCAACGTGGCAACTGCATTCGTGCGCGCATCGCCGATCAGGGTCTTGATCTGCGCGGCGGGAAAATTGCCATCGACCGTCACGGTGGCAATCATCAGGTTCCTGGAAGACTCTGCATTGCTGATCTGGAAAAGGGCACGGTTGCTGCCCGAAGTACCCATGCGCACGGTGTCACGCTCCTCGATCAGAGAGGACAACAGACGCACACTGCTGATGGGCAGGGACACGGCAATGGAGTCGCGCGATCCTTCCAGGGCTTCGAGTACCTGACCAGCGGTGTATCCATCGGCAGCCAGTGCCACGGCCTGGGTCTTGTCCAGCATGAGATGCACGACCTGCAGGATGGCGCGCGACTCATCGGTGGAAGCAAATGGCAGCACGCGCAGCAGACTGCGAAAGGTACTGCCGGTACAGGTGGACAATGGATGCAAGTCGTTCTCGTCCAGCATAGGTAGGGCTTCGTCCACGATGCGCAGGGATGTGCGGGTCGTGACGCCTTGAATAACGAGCGCTGTGCCGTCAACGTGTAAACGAATGGAACCGGCAAGAGTCTCGACCACGGCTTTAAAGGTCGCGGCATCCACGCAGACGGCAAGGTCTTCGTTGCAATCCACGTTCAGGGTGGCGCGCGCGGCGGTCTCGCCGTTGAAGCAGGACAGGTGCAGGATTCCGTCCGTGGTGACGTTCATCTGCACGAGGGCGAAGGCGGCTTGCAGGCTGTTCTTTACGCTGGCACGAGTCACGGCGTTCAATGCCGCTTGCAGCAGGTCTTGTTGCAGGGTGATCATGTTGTGAGGTCTCCTTGTTGTTGGGTGAGATAGTCTTGCAGGATCTGGATGTCGAGGTGGATGTGGTTATCGCGTTCTTCAGGAGAAGAGTCTTCGAAGTGCTTCTGCTCATCCTCTGCGACGTAATCCAAGAGGCGGGCAAGCGAGCGTAATTGTTCGGCGTTCATGCTGGAACAACCTCTTCCTCCGCCTGGGCAATCGGGACTTCGTTCTCTTCGGTGCGGTTGACCAGGAAATGGATCTCCATGATCTTGAGTTCATAATCTGCCGCAGCCGTGCCATCCTGTCGCGTCCAGATGCGCGGACGCCCGTTGGATTTGTCCGGGGTGAGCCTGCCTTCGATCAGGACCTTGCTCCCTTTTTGAAGGTATTGTTTGCAGATCTCCGCCAGCTTGCCCCAGGCGGTGCAGCGGAACCAGGTCGTGACCTTGATGATCTCGCCCTTCTCGTTGGGATACTGGTCATGGGTGGCGACGTTGAATATCGTGACCGGCGTGCCGGAGGGCGTGTAGCGCATCTCGGGTTCGCCGCCGAGATGACCGATGAAGATGGTTTTGTTGTATTGCTTGGACATGGGAGTCTCCTTATTTGAATTGAGTTACTTGCACACGTCGCGCAGGCGCTGGTCGATCTGGTATTGACCGGAACGGATGTAGTGGATCAGGCTGACGATGAACCACAACGCCCAGAGAACCATCAGGGCGAATAGGAACATGGTGATGAAAGTGAAGATGGACATGAGGTTGCTCCTTTTGGAAAAAGAAATCGGGGAGCGATCCAAGATCGCTCCCCGATTCAGGGAATGGGTTGGTTTGTAATTACAGAATGGACGGCCACCATCCGCTAAGGATGGCTTCGTCCGGATCAAGGGGTGCAGGAGGTCGCAGAGTTTGCACACCAGCCCCGCCTTTTTGAATGGCATCCGTGAGATGCCCCGCCCATTCGTCCCCGGCTTTATCCGGGTCACTGAGCAGGACATACTCGTACTGGTTGTGTTCACGGAACCACGCAAGCATCTTTGCCGAAGGGCTGGCACCGTTGGTGTAGACCGCGACCACATCACCATCGCGTCCCAGTTGATGGATCTTCTGAGCGGTGATCAGCATGTCGAACAGACCTTCCAGCACGATGATCGTGCGCGTATCAGGCGTGATGCGCCAACTGCCGAGCGGTTGCAGGCGGTTGCCCCAGGTCTTGTGATTCTTGAGCGGGGTGAAATTGCGCGTGCCCTTGGGCAGTTGCTCATCCGGGATGTAGCGCACGTTCATCACGGCAGGTTGGGTCGGCGGGTCGGCATACACCACCCCACCCGCCCACAACCAGGTGCCGTCCCGGCGCACCATCATGGATTGTTTGGCTGCATCCATGATTTCGCGATGGACACAGGGAACGGGAATGCCATAGCCGAGTCCATAGACCAGGGCGGTATAAGGTGTGATGCCGCGCTTGGATAGATAACTCCAGGCAGGCGACGTCTGCACACAGGCGCGCGCTTCCGACACGGCTTCATCCAGTAGTTGCACCTGGGTCGGTGGTCGTTTGGGGCGGGTCGGTTTGGATTCCGACACGGGTGGGAGGTAGCCCCGACCCAGTTTCTCTTGCAGCGCTTTGAGCGAACCGCCGCTGGCGCCGCAGCGCAGGCACTTCCAGTAGCCGCTCTGCAGATTGACCCCGAAGTTGGGTTGCCCCCCGGCTCCCTCCCGACTCGCGTCGTTATGGAAGGGGCACCAGAAGATGGCCCAGCCCCGATGATCCTCCACGCGAACCGCCGTTCCGAGGATCCCTTCGGCGATGGATAGGATGTCTTGCATGGGATTTTCTGCGACCTCCTTTTCGTTTGATCAATAGCCCATACACTGGGCGATGGCTGCCATGCCAACCGCCAACCAGTGATGAGGCTGGGAAGCGGCAATGGCGACCAGGATGAGAAGTAGTGCGAAGGTTCTCATGGTCCGTCTCCTTCTTGGAATGGATTAAATAGTCCCAGGGAGAGGGCATGATCACGCATCCGGCGAGTCCCGTGAGACGGCTTATTCCACCTCCACGCGCGCCCAACAAGGGGCGCTGGTCTCCAGCATGGCATGTTCGTCCAGCAGTGTAATGTCGGCTTGATACAGGTGGTGTTCTCCCTGTCGCTGGGCGATGTCGGCGACCTTGACGGGCTTGCCGTCGGCGAAGATGATGCGCTCACAGGCTTTGAGGGACTTGCTCGCGGAAATCTTGACGGTTTTTACAGTTGTGATATGATCGGGCTTGTACATTTTTTGCTCCGAAACCGTCCAGTTACAGCTGGGCGGTTTCTCTTTTTATCTGCCGGGCCTCGCACCCCGGTGAGTCCTCGCTGTCTCGTGCCCCCGTAAGTGGGGTAGAAAACGAAAACGGGCGCCTGGCATGGAAAGTCCATGTCGGGCGCCCGTTTGGTGTGCCTTTGGATATGCGGTTATTGAATTGGGTTTGGATTACCTCCTAGGTTGAGTTGGAAACCGACGCACTCATGGGTGGGTCGGCTTGGATGTGGGGCTTGTTCGGGAAACGCCTCTCTGCGTTTGGTACAAAAGAGCTGTTCCCATTTCCGATGTGCTGCTTTGGTTTCCGAACATGCCTTGATGTGGGGATGGTTTTGTGTGGGATGGGTTAGTTTTTGTTTTGATGGGACTCCTTTCGTGATGGTGGATATGCCTTGGGAATACAACGGCAGAAGCCCGGCGGTTTGCCAGGCTTCTTGAAGAGAGGGATGGATTGTGGAAAGGTTGAACAGTGGGGATTATATGGATGCGGGGGAAATTGTCAAAGCACGTAGGCGGCAGGTGTTTTTCTGGAATACCCTTTTGCAACCTGTAAAAACGCCCCTATTCCCTACGGGCGAACTCAATTGAAAAAGTTGCAATCGCCTGACGTGGGTATAATTTTTTTCACGTGCCCCGGCACTATATCCACACTACCACTGGATTTGGATGGGAGAAAAATGAAAAAAACGATTTTCCTGATCACTGTCATTGGATTACTTCTACAATCCTGCACAACCGGTAGCACTGAAACCCCGGTGATTGAAATAACCGATGTAATTACCACAGTGGGCATTCCAAGTTCCACGCCGGAAGTCGCCACCCCGACGTCTACCCCGCAGCCAGAAATTGGGGACCGACCCATCTTTCTGGCATGGCCGCTGCCCGCCCATGTCGGGCTTGCGCGAATATCCCAGTATCCCAACAACCCGTGGACCTGGAAGTACCTGGGCTTGAACGAGGGGCAACAATGCCCGCCCATGTTCGGGTACCTGCTCAATGTCGATTCATGGGTGTATTGGCGCGATCCATCCATTCCGGAGGAACAGGACAAGGCGCAAGCCGACCCGCACAACTTCGACATGGTGGCTTGTTATTCCACGGATGGCAACATCGGCGCGAATGGGCACGAAGGCACGGATATCAAGGCGCCGCCCGGAACTCCCGTGTATGCCGCCGCGGAAGGCAGGGTCATGGAATGGCGTCCAGATGGGGTGAACAGCATGATCGTCCTGAAACATTGTTTGGGTGGCGGGTGGGATGCGTCGGGTGGGTGTGTCGGCGGAGAGCCGTGGTACACCACCTATATGCATATTGTCACCAACAAGGATCTGCTGGTCGAGAACCTGGAGGTTCCATCAGGCACGCAGGTCGGCGTGATCTATGACCAGACCATCAATTCTCATTTACATTTTGAAGTGGGACGCGAAAAGCGCGGATACACCAATTTTGTAAATCCCTGGGGCTGGGATGAAGCGCCCTGGCTTGGGTGCATGTGGATCGATCAAGCCCTGTGTGTCAATCCTGATCCTGCTTATCACCGTTTGGCGGTGGTGGAAAACTCGGGGCAACTGAAAATTCAGCAGGGCGAGTTGAGCATTGTGGTTCGGGATGTGCCTGAGATTAGGCAGCTCCGTTTATGGGGGGAACGGATCGTTGTTCTGGATACACAGGGGAATCTGTTTGCCCGCGAAGGGCGCTACACCGATACGGAAGACTCTATCTTGAATTGGAATCGGATCGCCACCGAGGTGCAGGAGGTGCAAATCACAGACCAGCGCATTGGGATACGCAAGACCGATGGAAACTTGTATGTGCTGGAGGGCGCCCTGAATGGAGCCTGGACCCTTCAGACGGAAAATGTGCGCGCCTTCTCCATCGCGGATACCCGCATCGGGTATGTGGACGGCAATGGCGACCTGTTCGTCCGGCAGGATGGATTGGACTCCGCATGGCAAAGACTCGCCAGCGGGGTGGCGGCTTTTCAGTTGAACGACAACCGCATCGCCATAACAGACTCACAGGGCAGTTTGTTCGTCAATGAAGGCGACCTGAATGCGGAATGGCAGCCAATGGCGGAGGATGTCCGGGCGTTTCAGCTAACGAACCTGCGGCTGGGCATCCTCGACTCACAAGGCAGACTGTTGGTCAAGTCGGGCAACTTGCGGGCAGGGTGGCTTGTGATTGCAGAACAGGTGACTTCGTTCCAATTATCCAATTACCGTCTGTTGGTGTTACACGCGGATGGAACTTTCAGGTATCAAGAGGGAAATTTGTACCAGCCGTTGAAAGCATTGGAATGGGATGCCCGGACAGTTATTGTGAATGACAGTATCCCGACTTTTGTTCCTTGATGTCGGACTGCATGAAAGTTCAGGCAATTTATTCAGAGTTTTCCAACGCTTGAAAGACCTCATACGCCATGAAGACCCGGTTGCGCGCATACCCGGTGGTTTCCTTGAGAACACCTGCCGCAACCAATTTATCGACATAACGCTTGGCAGCCATGTACGGAATATCCAGGGCTGTCTCCAATTGGCGCAGGGTCAGGATGGGGCGTGAGAAGAGGAAATCGATCACAGCAGACATGCGTTGTGGATTGTTGTCCGCCTGCACCAGTTCTTCATAGCGGGTACGGATCCCTTGCAGACGGGTCATGCGGAAGATGCTGTCCTGTGATTGCGCCGAAATACCCCGCAGGAAGAAACGCAGCCATTCCTCCCAATTCCCCAGTTGGGAGACTGCCAGCAGATGATCGTAATACTCCTGACGATAATGTTCGAAATAAGCGCTTAAGTTCAGCAGGGGCTGGGACAGCACACCCCACTCGCGCAACAACAGCATGATCAACAACCGACCCACGCGCCCATTGCCATCCAGAAAGGGATGGATCGCCTCAAATTGGTAATGGATCAAACCGGCGCGCACCAGCGCCGGCAATTCCGTGTCGGCATGAATAAAAGCCTCCATTGCCCCAAGAGCATTTTTCATTTCATCCACGGGTGGCGGGACATAGGTGGCGGTTTCAATGGTGCTGCCCGCTGCCCCGATCCAGTTCTGGGTCTTGCGGAATTCGCCCGGAGTGAATTGTCCACCCCGTACCCCATCCATCAGTTTGGCGTGTAGCTCACGGATCAAGCGCTGGCTGACCGGCAGTTTTTTTAGGCGTTCCATTCCATAATCCAGCGCCAATACATAGTTATGCACTTCACGTACATCGTCGTCCGGTTCCAGAAATGACATCTGGGCAGACTCGTAGTTGTACAGGTCTGTCAGGGAGGCGCGCGTACCCTCGATCCGGGAGGACAGAACCGCCTCGCGGCGGATAAAGGGTTGAATGAGAAGGCGTGGGAATGGAAAACTGCCGGCGACTGTGGTCAATTTGGCGAGTTCCCGTTCTGCATCAGAGAGGGCATTAAGCAGGACAGGAGACCAATCCAGATCGGGTGGAAGCGGCGCGGGGATGAATGCCCAATAGCCATTCCTGGTGCGAATGGCTTTGCCGGCTTTGGTGCTGCGAAAATCTCCTGGTTTCATGATGAGTCCTGTGATGGGTGGTGTGAACACAGTTTACCATAACATCACTTTTTTATTAAAAGTGTGAATAAGGATTTTTATATTAACACCCGGGTTTGAGGGGAAACATGGGCGCTTGACGCATTTACATGTCCCAAAAAAGAACGACAGATGCGGGATACCCTCCCATTACTTTTCATATCATGCAGTTTGCAAAAAAATAAAAAACCAAGGATATGAAATGGAAACTCAATTGAAAGATGGTCAGAAAAGAAGGCTGGGGCACTATATTGTAGGAGGTATTGTTATCGTCGGCATGATCGCCATTGTATCGATTGCCTTAAATATTCAGCAATTGATCTCGATCTGGACGGTTTCGAATGAGATCCGGCAACTTGAACGACGTGCTGCCTATGCACCGGAGGATGATGATAATCCCGAAGCACTTACGGAGAACTTCGAGGAAGGATTATCAACCGGGTTCTGGGACTTTATGATCATCAATGGCGCCGGTCAGGCATCGAACGAAACTGCCTGGCATGCAGCCGAAATGGTGATCGATCACCAACTCATCCTCCGACACACAGACGACCCGGAATTCGACACAGAAAGTGCGGATTGGCAGGAACCCTCCAGTGAGCAATACAACAATGTCACCTTGATCGGCGGTAGCGGCTTTCAACCCACCGCTTCAAGCGATGTGGTTGTGGAATTCAAGAGCCGGGTTGATGAGAATTTTTATGGGACGGCGGGAGTTGTCCTTCAGCCGCAAGGGACACTTCAGGCAGATGGAAGGTTTGCCAAGCCCTTCGATATGTTCGGACTTTCCATGATCGGCAGCGAGTCCTCCTTCAATGGCAATAATGGAGCAGTTTGTTATTTGGCGCTCAATTGGGCTTCCGCTGAAGTCCAAGCCCTGAACGTGGATCCGGAACAATGGCATACCTACCAGATCCGTCTGCATCGGATCAGCAGAACCCAATGGCTGGGAAGCATGTCGGTGGATGAGTCAGAACTGTGTCGGATGACGATGCCGGCGTTTGGACCGGTGGAGATCCAGGTCTGGAGCGATAACTACCTGGTGAGCACCCGGACACAACGATGGTGGCAGATTGCACCGGTGCTTGACTTGGGCTTCCAGAATGGCGGGGACAAGGAGTTTTATCTGGACGATATCCGGATCTTTGAAGAAATACAGGAATAATGAATGATGAATACGCCCGGTCTTGGACTGGGCGTATTTTTATTCGGCGCAAAGCGACACATGCAATCCACCCCTTCCCCCGGAAAAGTATAGTCACGCCCATGAGCGAGACCTACCAATCCAAACGCGAACGCCGGCAACGCATGTTGGAAGCTCTGCCAGATGGCTTGCGGGAATATGTCTCCCTGCGCAATGTGGAAGCCGTGGCAGCCCTTTCCTCACAGGCACAGATGCGGTTATTGGAAGCCATTCAAGCCGGTCTCACCCGCCTGCCGCGTGCGATTGAACAATTACGCAAAGACCCGCAAACATCCGTGGCAGACCTGCTCAATCCTCCCGCGCAAGTTGAAGCAGTGCCGGCGATCCAGCCCGTTCAAATTGCAATCGCACAAACCGTGGCGGATCAGATCCAGGAATGCTTTCCGGATATGCCGCGCGTGTCGGCGGAGGCGCTGGCAGATGCGGAGGTCATGCAGATCGTTCGATCCGTTGCAGAGACCAATCAACAGATATTCAGGTCCAGTCACATCAAAACGGATTTCGTCATGCTGACCCTGTATGGATTGATACGCCAAACACTCGAACAGCTTGAAGAGATCATCGAAGAAACCCCTGCCCTGCGGCAGGCTTTTGAACAAACCAACGAATGGAGAAAAGAAGAAACATGTTGAAACGAATTGCCTCGACCGGCGTGAACCTGGTAGTGCTGGGGGTATCGGTTGGAATATTTCTGGTGGCGTTCATCGCCCTGAACGCGCTCGGTGCGGCGCAGAAACCGCCCACCATTTCCGTGTTATCCGCGACCCGCAACTTGAACATCGGCGATGTCATCACAGCCAATGATCTGGAGGTCAAGATTGTCTTTCAGGATGACAATGCCAACCTGTATATCCCCGATGAGGAAGTGACCGGTGTGGTCGGCGGGGTTGTGGCACAACCCATCTTTAGTGGACAACCCATCTTTCGGTCAGCAATATTGGCACAAGCCGCTGAGGGCACAAGACTCTCGGCAGTGCTGGCGCAATTTCCTGGTCACAGTTTATTCCCGCTGCCCTTGGATGCCATGAATTTGGTATCGCCCAATGCCGAAGCCTTTTTGCCTGGCGATCTGATCGGCGTGACGGTCGTGATCAGCACACGACCGCAACAGATGAGCACGCCGACTCCCATGCCTGAGTTGGTGATCGATCCGGGATATGTGGAACCCACCGCCCAGCCATCCCCGCTTGAACTGGAACAGGCGGATGCCATCAATCGTTCCTTCCCGCCGCTTGCCAAGGACCTTTTCCCGATGGGCGTGCGTGTGATTGCCGTGCAGGGCTTGCCGCAACAAACAGAGTCATCTGAAGACAGTGGCTCATTCAACTTGGATACTCAGCCGAAGATGTTGATCTTGCTCGTCCCCAATCAAAGTCGCGAAGTGTTGTCGCTTGCCTTGCAGCAGGGAGATCGTTTGGTGGTTTCGCTCATGGCACGCGGTGATGAAACTCCATCCGCTGGATTCACCTATTGGGATTTCGAGGACCTCTTCAAGCAGGATCGCGAGGAAGTCTTGGGAGGAGGACAGTAATGCAAGTTCTGTTACTTGGCGCAGGGACTGTCACCTCGCGTCTCAACATGCAGCTGGCAGAACAAGGTCATTCTGTGATTGCCCAGATCGCAGCCTTTACCCCGCAGCACATTGACCTATTCGATTTCCGTGCCTTGGTGGTGGTTTCACCGGAGTCATCGGTATCCCCGGAGAGTCTGGTCAAGGCTGCCGAACGCGGCAAGTTGATCTTCGTGATCGCTGGCGTCGGCGATGGCATGGCATCCTGGGCGAATGGGGTTGGTGTGCCTTCGATTGCATACCCGCCCTCGGATGTGGACATCAATAAGTTATATGAAGAGCTGCGCCGTGCGGATGCGGGCAACATGGCGGCAGATGATCAGTATCGCCGGGCGGTGCTGGGCAGTGATATGTCGGCTCGTATTCAATCCGGGATGGCAGTACGAAAGATCGCGATCACGTCACCGAAGGGTGGCACGGGCAAGACCACTGTGGCGGTTAATCTCGCAGTTGCACTTGCATTATCGGGCATCACAACATACTTGGTGGATGCGGACGGCAATGCCGGCGCACTGCAATACCACATGCGCATGGAGCGCGTGAATACAACCATGATTGGCTTGTTACGCCGTGAGATCGCCAAAGCGGGTAAGGGTGTGATGAGTGATGTGGCATCGGGGGCAGCCTATCTCAATGCATTTACTCCCTTGGAAAACCTGCCAACCTTGCGAGTCCTGCTGGGGCTCGTTACCGATGACTTGGGCGATGAAGTCTTGCAACAGGAAGCGAAAGTCGCGGAGGTCATTCAAGGTTTGTATGAAGCCGGCGTGGCGGCAGGCGGTGTGGTGATCATGGATGTGGGCATCAACCCGGCGCATGTCGTGCATCGTGCTGCCTTGAAAGCTGCCGAAGGCATTGCGATTGTGATCAAGCCGGAGATTCCTGATCTGGCAGAGACTCGCAGATGGATTGCCCGTATGATCAACTCCCTGGCGAGTGTGGTTGGCAAGGGCAGCGCGCATGAATTCGTCGGCAGTCGCGTCAAGCTTTGCTACAACCAGGTGGTAGGCGATGGCTTCAAAGCGGCGCACAAGATGCTGCAACAGGCGTTAAGTGAAGACAAGATCGAACTCGCCTTGATCCCAAATGGCATCATCCCCATCGTGGATCCGTGCCTGGCAGCGCAAGCTGTGAACTCGGACCGCCGCGATGATATTCTGATCTGGCGCTATAAGAAAGAGAAGTTGGAGGAACTGGGTCCCTTCGCAGATTCCTTGTTGGGATTTGCCTCCCACTTTGTTCCTGCTGTGCGCGAAGGTGCATCACGAATTGGATTGTTGCCGAATGCCCCGAAGAAGCGCGGCTGGTTTGGGAAGGGCTAACCATGTTTGATATTGCCGGCAAAACGATGAAGCCCGTCTCAGAAGTGCGTTCCTCGGATGAGATGGAACGCTGGTGGACCATCCTTGCTGAGGAGGGACGTGCAAAGAAGGCGAGTGAGTCCCTGCAGAAAAGTATGACTTCTACCGAGATCGAAGCGTTGGCTCGTCAGGTCTTTGAGGAAGTGAGTGCTCGCGCAGTCGACGCAGGAGTTTCTCTTCCCAAGGAATACATCCTGCGCCTGATCGGTGAACTCTCCGGCATGGGTCCGTTGTTGGAACTGATCGCGCGTTCGGACATCGAAGACATCGCCATCAACCTCGGGCACATCTATGTGTACACCACCAGCAATGGCTGGGAACATGTGGGTCCCGCGCCGGATGGGATTGGGGATGCGCTGAGAGTCATGATCGACCGCGCCGGGCAACGCGCGCCAACCCCTGATTACCCGGTTGCCGATGCAATGTTGCAGGTCATGGTCCCGCTGGTGGATGGAACAGTGCGGAGAAAAGGTGTGCGTATCAACTACGTCATGCCGCCGGCATCGCCCTATGGAGACACGATCACCTTGCGTGTCTCCAATTACCGCACCGCCTCCGACCTGACTCAGGGCAGCCTAGCTTTACTTTGCCAGAACAGACTCCCGCCCGTTCCAAGACCGAAATTCGATCCAAAGGATTTTCCGCGCGGTAATGGCATTCTCACCCCGGAAGCGGCAAATTATTTGTTGAGCTTGATGGTACATGGCGGCACGTTGGTTATTGCCGGCACAACCGGTTCGGGCAAAACGTATGTAGGGCAGCGCATCCTGCAGGAGATGTTGGACTACTACCCACGCGGTGCTATTCGTTTGTTTATTGTGGAGGATAGCAACGAGATCATCCTGAATGGCTGGAATGGCGATGGCAAAACGGATACGGGCAATATCATCTACACCGTGACCCGTCCTGAGATCCGTGGCGGTCCGCCACCGGTCACCATGTACGACCTGATCCGTTCGGCACTACGTTCACGTCCTCATGGAGTTGTGATCGGGGAAGCGCGTGGCGCCGAGGCATGGGAATTGATCCGTGCCGCAGCAACCGGGCATGGGCACAGCGCGTTTACCATCCATGCCACCAGCGCTGAGCATGTCTGGCCGCGTTTCCTGCAGGTAGTGCAGGCGCATCCCGATGCAGCAAGAATGTCGGAAATTCAAATAGCGCAGTCTTTTGCCGAAGCTGTGACCGCGGCGGTATACATCGAGCGCAATCCCCAACATGGGCAGATCGTGCGTGAGATCGTGGAGGTGTCCACGATTGTGGAACGCACAGCCGCGCGCCCATCCTTTTCCCCGTTGTTTAAGTTTGAACCTGGCAAGGGTTTAGTTCCGACCGGCAATCGTCCGATGCGACCGGGGTTCCGTGCCACGGACTTGAACATATCTGAAAGTATTTTCAAATTAACGTGAGGAACAATGAGCAATGATTATTTGAAAGATGTGAATGGCGAGATCTATTCCACACTGAATATTAAACAGATCCGAAGGGAACTGGAAGCGAACACACATCTCTGGCATCATGTCCTTTATGAGCATGAGGGCGGTGTGCCAGAACCTGTTCCCTTCGTGGATGACAGAGGGATTTTCAACCTGTACATTTTGGTCGCTGGCAACCCCAGTGGTGAGTTGATGTCATTAGCTTGTGCCTGGCATCCGAACAATCTGAACTGGCTCGATGTTTTTGAGAAAACGGAGTTCCTCTGCAATTGGGTTCCTTCGGCCGTGCTGTATTCCCATGCTGTTCTTATGGTTACCTGGGTCTGTAAATAATGGATTATTCACAGGTTGGATCAACACGCACATTTGTATTGGCGAAGGGCTTTACTCAGGTTGGCTCACATACAGCCTTGATCGGGGAAGATGATACACGGCACCTGTTCGCTGAAGTGTACGCCGACCCGGATCGTCCAGATGTGCGACCACAGGAGGCATACCAGGCGATCCTGTCTTCCATCCAACCGGGCTGGACGCTGCGGCTATTGCAATTGTTCTGGCCTGACCCGGAACCGAGGTTGGAATTCCAGAAGCAGGTTAGCCAATGGGAAACTCCTGTTTCAGAGGGACTTGATATTCTGCATCAGGGTTTGTCCCTTGCCGTGCAGGAATATCCACTGCCGTTTGTCCGTCGCACAGTATTGGAATTTGTGTTACCAGGCGATGAAGGGATAGCCTGGTGGGAGGGGCTGAGTGGATTGTGTGCCGGCTTTGGGTTGCGGATTCGGTATCTGGATCAGAATGCAATTGAAGCTCTGACCCGCTGGGTGCTCAATCCAAATTTGGAATATCAATCGGTAGTCTGAGATTATCGAACGGCTATCACTTTTTCCGCCCGTAAATACGGTTCCCCGCGTTCCTTGTCCATCTCCATCACCCCTGTGATCAACAGGGGGGGATTTGAATCAAGAAAGGATTTTGCGATCCGATACACATCCGGAAACAGAATCACATCCAGTGTCCCCTGCAGGTCTTCAATGGTCAGGAAGAGCATCGCATCCCCTTTTGCAGTGCGACTGCGGCGTGAGGTTTGACGCACGCCAGCGACGGTCACCCGTCGCCCGATCTTTTCCACGGCATCGATGCTGGCAATCGCTCCGGTGACCTTATCCTGCACCAGTTCCAGCGGATGCGCTTCCAGGCTGGCGCCAAGGATGTCCAATTGGGCATCCACCTTTTGTTGCAGGGTCCAATCTTCATCGCTGGTATCCGACCAGGCAAAGAGACTCATCTGGTCGCGCTGCCAACCGCCAGCTTGTAGTCGGCTCAGGAGTGCAGGGATTTTTCCAAAGCCATCCAATGCCCCGATCTTCGCCAGGTGTTCCGCTTCCTGCATGCGAGGGTCCACACGCGAAAGGAAATCATCCAGGGAAGTGAAGGGTGCATGTTGGATAATCCTTCCAATACTGCGTTGGGTCAATTCCTTGACCTGACCGAGTCCCATAAAGAGAGCGCGCTCATCCGAGTTGATCAATCTCTGCACCGAGAATTGATGTCTGGAATAATTCACATGTGGCGGACGGACTTTCAATCCCAGACGTCTGGCTTCACTCAGGTACACGCGTTGGCTGTAATACCCGCCCCAATTGGCAAGCACAGCCGCCATGAACTCCGCCGGGAAATATTCTTTGCACCAGGCGGAGCGCCAGCCGATCCTGGCATACGAAGCGGCATGCGCTTTGGGAAACCCGTAGCCGGCGAAGGCTGCCATCATTTCCCAAATGCGTTCGCCGGTCTCGATGGGAATACCGCTTCTGGCTTGTACTTCATTGACGAATTTTCTTTCCAACTCCTGCATCTTCTTACCCGGATCGAAATGACTCATCGCCCGCCTGAGCAGGTCGGCTTCGGCGAGACTAAAGCCTGCCAGTTCATTGGCGATGCGCAGGACCTGTTCCTGATACAAGATGACCCCGAAGGTCTCATCTAATAAGGGTGCAAGTGCTGGATGAAGATGGCGGACTTGTTCTTCGCCTTTGAAACGCCTTACGAAGGCATCCTTGAGTCCACCAGTAAGTGGACCCGGACGATATAACGCCAATGCCGCCATGATGTCATCTTCCGTGCGGGCATGTATCTCACGCAGGGTGGCCCGCATCCCCGGACTTTCAATTTGGAAGCAGCCTATGGTCTCGCCCTTCTCAATACGAATTGACGTAGCTTCATCGGTAGAGGGAGTGGAGTCCAGAACAGATAATGGCGTTGAGTATTGTTCAGGTTTACTTTGCTGCACGAACTCCGCCACGTCGCCAACGACAGTCAATCCGCGAATTCCAAGAAGATCGATCTTCACCAAGCCCAAGGCTTCAACGGAGTCCAGATCAAGTTGGGTGATGACCACACCTTTGCCGCCCGAGTTCATGACCGGCACAAGATCGGTCAGCGCTCCCGGCGCGACAATCACGCCTCCAGGATGCATGGAAAGATGGCGCGGTAGTTTCAGGATGGCTTCGGCATCGTCGAAGATGGATTGATAAGAGGGATAAGAAGTTCGCAACTCGGCAAATGGCGAGGGGGCATCTTCGCCATCCTCGGAGTCTTCGAAGCGCGCCCACCAGGCATGCGGCAATTGATTGGCAAGTTCGCGGACCTTTATAGGTTCCAGTCCATATGCCTTGGCGACATCCCCCAGTGCCGAGCGTGGACGATAACGGTTGATCGTTCCCACCATCGCCACCTTGTCGGCACCATAGGTATCGAAGACATGCTGGATGACCGAATCTCTGCGGCGTGAACATAGGTCGGTATCAATATCCGGTGGTGTCACTCTGGCTGGATTGAGAAAACGTTCGAAATATAAATTCAAGCGTAATGGGTCAGGGCTAGTTATCCCTAAACAATGCGCCACTAGCGAGGAGGCTGCCGACCCACGGGAGGAATACGGCACGCCCGTTTCGCGCGCAAAGTTCAGGATGTCCTCGACGATCAGGAAGATCGGCTCGAAGCCCATGCGTGCGATCACCCCCAGCTCATGATCGAGACGGGTTTTGATCTGCGGTGTGATCTCACCATAGAGTTCCCTCGCACCAGTTGTGGCTTTATCCCGTAAATGCTGTGTGGCAGTCACACCTTCTGGTAATGGAAGGACGGGCATTTGGGATTTGCCAAGCGGCAGATCAAAGCGGCAACGTTCGGCGATCTCTGTTGTGGCTCGCAACGCCTCGGGAAATTCCTTGAAGCGTTCCTCGATGAGTTGCGGGGACATGAACCAGGCATCTGCGGGGGCAAGGGCAGTCTGGGAAATGGTGGTGACCGTTTGATTCAAACGAATGGCAGCCAGTGTTTTTTGTAATCGGGCTTGTTCGGGGGTCTGGTAATAGACCGGATGCACGACCACGGTCGGCAATCCGAGTTTGCGTGCTTGCGTAGATAACGAACCTGCATCGGAAATATTCCGCAGGGCAACATACAAACAACCCTCAAAACCCTCCTGCAATCCATCTGGATTGTCACTCAGGGCAATCAAGCCTTTGGAATAAGTAAAAAGCATCCCCAACGAACAAGGCAGATCCGGATTATCCCGTAAGGCAAGAGCGCTGCTCAGCCGGCACAGGTTGGACCAGCCTTCGGTGCTGGTTGCCAACAACTGAAGTGGACCCTGTTCCAGATCGATCTCCAACCCAATCACTGGTTGAATGCCGGCTTCCTTGCAGGCTTTGGCGAATTCGACGGTTCCAGTGAGTAAATGATGATCGATCAAACCCAAGGCGGACATGCCACAGGCTTTTGCCGCCTGAACCAAATCAGCCGGGGTCATTAAGCCTTCCTGCACAGAAAAGGCGGAGTGGGTCGTAAGGTGAACGTACATCAGTACAATTGTAAACGTTCCCTTATTCGCAAATTCATTTGAGGCATTCGTTTTATGTATGTTTGCGAATTATTAAATAATTTTGTTGCAGGGGTGACTTGAAGAATGAGATTATAATTATGCCTAATAGTCGGGTTTGATCTCCCTATTAAGAGGGGGAAAGGTGGTTGGAAATGATGCTTTTCTTGCAAAAATATATCTTTTATGATATATTTCAGGACTGTCAACATGCGTAAGCGATGGCAAATTGCATGTTACATCGATAGGAATAATCGGCGTCCTGTTGTGGAATATATGTTCGACGACAAGAATGAGAAAGATTTTGTGGTGATGATCGCCGTAATTCAGCGTCTTAGTCGTGTCGGAACTGCCTTGGTGGATACTGAAATGTCAAAGCATATTGAAGGACCAATCTTTGAATTACGCAAAGACCGCCATCGTATCTTTTACGCCGAGGACAAGAACAATACAAGATTTGTATTGCTTTCCGCTTTTTTGAAGGAAACCCAAAAGACTCCACCTGAAAATATTCAAGAAGCACAAGACAATTGGCGGGATTACCTAAGGACAGGTAACTGCGAAGTTTTCGAGATTCCATACGAAGATTTCTAATGGAATAGACTTCACTCCTTTTGTAAAACGAAACATCATCTGTGTAAAGAAATGGAAAATGAAATGAAAGATATAAAGACTCTTCTTGCCGAGAAATTCCAGGACAAGGATTTTGAGCAGCAATTCCACGGCATCAATGCATTTTTCCGTTTGGCAGATGAATTGTTATTACTAAGAAAAAAACGCAAAATGACCCAACAGGAGCTGGCTGAAAAAGCCGGCACCACCCAGGCAGTAATCTCCCGTTTGGAAAATGCTACTGTTATGCCTTCTATGGAAACCATCATAAAAATTGCGGATGCACTTGGAGCTGCGGTTGATGTTCGTCTTATGCCACTTGAAGATATAAGATCAAAAGAGGCGGAAACTCCGCAGCCTGATTCGGAAAAAGAACAGGACGCGGTGAATGGGATTATTTATTATCACCAGGAACAGCCCCTCGAACCAAGCATAAACTGGATTGATGCAAGTGCTTTTAGTTCCATGTCTGGCATTTCCGGCAAGCCGGCATTGAGACCGCTTGGCAAAACCAAAAAGATACGTGAATTTGCATAATGGCAAAAAAACAAAAGACCACCAAGAACGAAAATCCAATTGTTGATGTTAGCAGGGAAGAAACGCATTATATGGTTCAGTGCGATAATATTCGCCTGATCTCTTCCTCTCTGGCACCTATTCTGGATAAGGCAGAAGCTGATAAATCAGATCATGTTGCATTTCGTGTTCGGGCTATTGTGGAAGAGAATAAGGCATATAGTTACCTTGAAGTGATTGCGCGTCATAAGGTGACTGGACACCCAGGACAAGTTGTGGGGTTTAATCTGGCATTTGTTCTGATGGGAACCTTTAGTGTGCAACAGGAAATGACGCCTGAAAATCTTGCTAATTTTGTAAAAATGTATACTGTCACCATTTTGTGGCCGTATGCAAGGGAATTTGCAACAAACCAGTTCAGGCGAACAGGCAGTGATGATGTTGTTTTGCCGATCATAAACCCCCAAGTTGTGACTGGACACATTGTTGAAAACAACCTTGTGGAAATTCAAATCATCAGTAAAGCCAAGCCAAAGACCAAAAAGAAGAAATAACAAGACTTGGAATGATATTTAGCGACACGGACGGAATACCCGTCCGTGTCTTTTTTTATCATACGGTCCATGTCTGAACCTCAAGAACACTTTGCCGCCTCCATCGCCTCCGAAGCCGTGGAAATATTGGAAGATCATCTGCTCTTTCCGGGCGGTTATCTCCTGCCGCTGTCTGCGCGTGGCACGGGGGTGCCGGGAATGACAGACCGCCCCTGGTCGCGTTTGACCTCGGATGTCTTCTATCCCAACCTGCCGGTCATGTACTCGCTTGCCATGCATCGCGAACCGCCGGATGTCCTACGCGGATCATTACGTGCGCGTCGTACTCTGTTTGAAGGTTTCATGATGGCGCTGGCGGAGAAGACCGGTCGGCGTCCCTCGATGGCGGAACGTTCCGCCGATCATGCGATGGATGCGGCTGAGTCAGAACTGACCTTTGGAAAGCCAGCGTTCAAGATCGCCTTGATGTCGGCACTGTTTGTCGAGCGTAATCGTTTTGAAGAAGCAGAGGCAGCGCGCAGGGTGATCGAATCCAATTTGCGTGCTCGTGGGCTCACAGCTCAAAGACTCTTCTACATCGCAGAACGTGCCCTGCATCATTTCCAACCCGGAGGAAAGTTATTTCCCGGACTGGATGAGCCGACCTTATTCCTTGAAGAGACCTTGCCTCTCATGCCTGCACCTTCCAGGCAGGTCATGCCTGTCGAAGATTCTGTTTGGATCGGCACGCATGCAAGAGATGGACGGGATATCCACTTCTCCTTCACCAAAGGACTCGATCCCGCCGTTCCGCCGCCACCCCATGCCACCACACTCATTCTCGGTGAACCTGGTGCCGGCAAGACCAGCCTCTTGCGTTGGATCATGTTGCAGCGATTGCTACAAGGCAGAACTGTCATCTCGATTGACCCCGAAGGCGAGAACAACAAACTCTGTGAAGCGGTGGGCGGAAGAGTCGTGCCGGCGGGTATTCCGGACGATAAGGAGACCTGCCTCATTCACCCCCTGCAGGGTGAGAACCCGGCAGAGTTGTTGCTGGCTGTCCGTTTCCTGATCGCCTCGCTTGCTGGTGAATCGGTTTTATCTCCTGGCGTGCAAGCCGCCCTGCATGAAGCCGTGAAGCGGCGTTGGGATCGCCGACCCGGAGCGATGACCATCGCGGAATTCGTGGAGACCCTGGGAACGATCAGTGTCCCCGAGTCCGCCATGCCGCTTGCATTGTTACGCCCTTTTATGCGCGGTGGACTCTTTGAGGGTTTCTTCGATAGACCCAAGGCTTTGTTGTCCCCGCACTTCCCTGCTGGACAATGGTGGAACTTTGATCTCTCCTCCCTGCGTGAAGAGAACCGTGCCATTGTGCATTCGGTGCTGGCTTGGTTTTTGTATCATGCCGTGACGGTCGGCAAACAACCGATGGACATCTTCATCGATGAGGGCTGGCGCTTGTTGCGCAGTGGTCCGTTCACGGATCTATTGGATGAATTAGGACGCCGTGCCCGCAAACGCGGCGTCGGCGTGACGCTCATCACACATCTGCCGGCTGACCTCATGAAGAATCCCACCTCACTCAGTTTGGCATCTACGGCTTTCATTGGTCGGCTTGGACCAGATGAAGCCTTTGCCTTCTATCGTTCCTTGGGTGTGCCGGAAAGTGAAGCACGCAAGAATGCCGAGACCACTTCAAGATTGCCACCCAGAGTCTTTCTGGCAGCACCCTCTGCTGGTCGAGGCGCATTGTTCCCGGTGTTGGTTTCCATCCCGCCCACCTGGATCCAATTTTGGAAACAGCTTGGGGCAATGGGAGTGCAGCGATGATCCACCCAAAGAGCGGGTACAAGCACCCGCATGGCGGGTATGTATGTATTCATTGTGGATACGAACATGCCAGTGCTCCAGATCAGTGTCCCCTCTGTAATGGCGAATGGCAGGGATGGGAATTGCTTTTTGCCCCGCACGCGCTGGATGATCTGCGCGCACAGGTCATGGGTTGGATTGCTCAATTGCCGTTCCCTACCATGATGGAATGGATCGCATCCTCAAAGGGATTGCGTGTGCGGTTGTATCTGCCTCCGCATGTAGCAGAAGGAGTGGTGAATTCCTGGTCAGCCATGACCGGACAGCATTCCAGGTGGCGCAGTTTGGGCATTGTGAAAATCCAATCCGATGGATATGCCCTGCATACCAGCAATCGCTTACCGTCGCTCATTGCATCAGCAAAAGATAGCGACCCTCTGCTTGCCATTGGCAGCCGGCTGATTAGTGCCGCTCGCGAAGGGCATGATGCCAGTCTACGTCTTTGGCTGCTTGGAAACGAAGATCAACTGCAGGAGAAGTTACGCAGCCTGTCTTCCTACTCGTATGGCACCGAAGGCGGCGTCGGCAATGACACACCCAACTCGTGGGGCATGCAGTTGGATTTTCTACGTGCCGGACTTTTCTTCGGGATGATCATGGCGGGCATCAGTGGCGGGATTCTATTTGCGGGTTGGTTCAATCCGTTTGCGGTCTCCATGTTTGTGATCGCTGGTATCACGATCTGTATTGCTTCGGCTTTAGGTATTCGGGATTGGCTCGCGTGGAGATCGATCCCCAAGGAAGTTGTGGAGAGACGGATACAGGAGCCGCTGTTGAAGGTCGCCTTCTCCATCTCTGAACCGATCCAACTTCCATTGCTGGCTGGGGAGCAATCGTGGCAACCGATTGAATCCACCTGGCCCGCCATCCAAAAACACGGCTTTCCATTACCTGCCGGTGAACTCGCCGGATTGATCGCACCACTTCAATTAGGTGAAGGCTCGGGGTTGTTGGATCGTGCCGTCTGGCAGGAAGTGCCGGCGCCGCCGCCATCGCAACCGTTGCTTGAGGCAGGTTTCAAGATCGGGCAGAGTGTTGCAACCGGCGAACAGGTCGGAGTCGATCCGGATGGACATGGTCTCGCAACCGGTGGCAGTCGTTCAGGCAAATCATCATTTGTTTATTCCATGCTGGAACAACTGACCGCCAAAGGCGATGATGCCCCTGGAATATTTTTGGTCGATCCACATGTGTCGCTTGCAGATGCCTTTCTCGATGCGATTGCTCAATTGCCAGAGGAACAAAAGCAAAAAGCAATCAAGAGATTACGTGTCATAACTCCAGATCAACCGCAGGTCATTCCCTTGAACCTACTTGCCGTTCCCGACTTTACCTGGGCAGGCAATGCCATCGTTCAGGTCGGACGGCGCATCTGGGATGACTACTGGGGTCCACGTATGCAGGCGGCGCTGCTTGGATTATTTCGCCTGGCGCATGTCTGGAACCAGCATCACCCCGAAGCCGGACTGGGTTTATTGCACGTGGTCTTCATGGCGTTCAACAAACCCTGGCGGCATAAGGCGATGGCGTTGTTACCTCCCGGTGAACGCATGGGCGCTTTGGCACTGGACGCCTTGCTTGGACAAACCGGTGAGGGAGACAAGTGGAGTCAGGGCTGGGTCACGGAAGTGATCAGCCCGGTACTCTCGAAGGTCATGGCATTGGAGTTATCGCCCTGGTTGTTCTCCGCCATGCATCAGGAACGCTTTGTGGATCTGAATCAATGGATCGACGAACGCGCCTGGATCGTATTGCGTTTGCCATCCGGTGAGATGGGGCGCGAAGGTGCAAGGCTGACTGCCGGCGTTCTATATAACGTCTTCGATGCCGCGTATCGTAAGGCGACGTTGGAGAAGCCAACACCCTTTTATTTCATCGTCGATGAAGCGCAGGAAATCGGATCGGGGATGCGTCTGGAGTCGATGCTGGCAGAAGGTGCCAAGTTCGGCGCGCGCATGTTCGTGCTGGCACAGTCACTTTCCATGATGCGCAAGGTGGAAGGCATGGAACCGGTTGTACAAGCCATGCTTGCCAATACCTCCACCCAGATGTTCTTCTCGCCCGATCCGGAGGATGCGGATCTGATCCGCGCCACGTTGAACTCGACCGTGCGCTACGGGGACATGACACTCGACTTGCCTTCATTACAGTGCTGGCTGCGGGCGCGTATTGGCGGGAGATGGCAGCCGCCGACCCTGACGCAGATCAAGCCCCTACCAAGAGCAGATGCTGCGAGAGTCCGCGCGCTGATCGAGGATGTCATTGCAGCTCATCCCAACGATTATCTGCCAGCCGATGGCTGGCAGGAGAAAGCTTCCAAAGTTCTGGAGGATATGCTGCCGGCAGCATTATCCAAACTGCTGGATGAATTCCTGGCAGTACGCATCGAGGAGCAGCGCAATACCCAGATCCGCCAGCCCGCACCAGTTGAGGATGAAAGGCGTTTGGGATTTTGATGACCGCAACAACTTTGCGTATTCTGTTGGTGGTCTGTGGTGGACCGCTTGCCTGCACCCTGACCTGTATTGGCATTTTGTATTCTGCCTGGCGTTTGTCCCGCAGGGGAAACGGATGGGATCGATGAGTGACATGAATGTTTTGATCGAGCAGATGGTTACAGAGATTTCCACGCAAACGTTCCAATTGGAAGACCGTCGTCTGCGGCTGTTCCTGAATTGGTTGATGGAGCACAGTATCGAAATGAAGGTTTCCCTTGGAACCTTTGATACCGGTCTAAAAGATACTGACATTCAGGAACGCTTCCGATCAGCACTTAAGACCTGGCTGCAGTCCCTGCCGGCGCAGGGTTTGCTTTGGGAATACCAAACCATCACTGGAGAGATTGGGTGGTGGCGCGATCTTGATCCTTCTCGATGGAAGCTGATCATAAAAACGGAAGAGGAGCCATAAATGATGTGGTCCCTCGCCGGTGTAGGCGTCGGCATCTTCGTTGGGTATCTACTGGGTCTTGTGATCCCTCTCCAGATCTTCATGATCATCTGTCTGGTTTTGGCAGGCTTGCTGGTTCTATTGTTCTTCCTGTTCCATCTCGGCGTCCGGGATTTCCAGGAATATTAGGAGTGTTATGCAGCGTTCTCGTTTGATGTGGATCTTTCCGATCCTTGCGATTCTTTTATGGTGGACATCCGCCTCCACGCATGCTGCGCCACTGGCGGCGTATTCATTGCCAGAGGGACGCACCTATGACCAGGCACACAACCTGGGCTACATCGATTGGAGTGGTCCCGTTCAATATGTGTACATCACCCATCGCGATGGCACTTCACTACCTCCAGAGGAAGGTGGCGCATCCTGCGGTGTCAGCTGCTCCGAATGGGTAACCCGTTTGGGGAATGGTGGAACTGCCAGTGGCTCCTTTGACCGGGATGTATCCTATTTTGAGGCAATGGTCGAATTTACGCGGGACGGCAGTGTTGGCACTGCCACTCTGCGCGCCTGCTCATCAAGTATGTCCTGGTATTTGTACAACGGATCCACGACTTTGCCTGGGTATGTCAGCATGATCCTGGCGGTTCCTGCGGGGTGCCGCTCCTGGTCTCTATCTGCTTCCGGCGGTTATGTGGATTTTCGCTCCATCGATGTGGAATACAGCGGACCGCCCAACACGGCGACTCCCACCCCATCCCGAACGCCCACCTTTACACCCACGATCACACTCACGCCGACGGCAACCTTTACGCCTAGCCTGACGCCGACCTTGACCTTCACGCCTACAATGACATTTACACCCACGGCGACGTTTACCAATACCCCATCACCCACACCCACTCCATTGCCGCCGCAAATTACAGGTGTGGTGGTTTGTGATCTCTGGGGCGATGCCGGTTGGTGTAGAGGGAATGAGACTCTGGAACTGACCGCCAGTGATCCACAAGGGTTTGACCTGACCATTGCTGGTGATTTAAATGGCGAGCCATTTACTTGTGGAAATTCCTGTGACCTGCCCTTGCCGGAGGGAACAGGGACTGCCAACTACACCGTGACCTCCACCAGTGGGCGAACTGCGAGTGGTTTATCCACCTGGCAGCGGGATGGGACGCCACCAGATCTTGCAGTCAGCCTCCCACCTGTGGATGGCAGGAATGGCTGGTATGTCTCGGAGGTGGATCTGTCCGCCATTGCCAACGATGCGATCTCAGGACTCTCCGTCTTGAATGGAAGCCTGGATGGTGGCACGACCTGGATCTCCTTTCCAGTGCAGTTTATGGACGGCGATCACCTGGCGCTGATCCATGCCAGGGATGTGGCTGGGAATGAGGTCACCGTGGAGAGAAGGATCCGTGTGGATACCGTTTCGCCGGTTGTGCAAATTACATCTCCCACCAATGGTGATGTGGTGCAGGGTGATGTGCACTTATCTGGAAGTTTGGAAGATATGACCTCTGGACCAGAGGGAGGCGAGATTTCTGTGGATGGTGGCCGCACCTGGTTCCCTGTTTCGCTGCATGTAGATGCCTGGTCATTCGTTTGGCGATCCGGAGAAGTTCCCAACGGAGAGTACATCATCCAGATGCGCGGGTTGGATCGGGCAGGTAATGATAGTGCTGCTTCGACGATTTCTTTGACCGTGGACAATGCCCCGCCGGCGGTCTCCATCACCGAACGTTGGTGGATTTGGGAGACCGGAACATTGAAGGTCCTCTCCAATCATTTCCCAATTGCAACCATCCAGGTGACGATCCGCGATCCACAAAAGCGTTGGAAGGAAGTGGTGTTGGATTTTGACCCCGGCAGGAATTCCTATACCGTGAAATGGGATCGGCGTTTTGCAGATGGAACACTGGCTCCCCCAGGGGAATACCCGGTTTGGGCGGTGGCATGTGACCTGAATGGATTATGCGGACAGGACGAGGGCTGGATCGTGATCCCGGAGATGGCGACCTCGACTGCCACAATATCACCATCCCCAACGGCAACCAGCACTGTGATGCCTTTGGCGACACCCACTGCAACACAAATAGCTCCAGCGCCGACTTTGGTAATGAACACACCCATACCAGAAGATATCCCCGTGCCGGCTCAGTCCTCCCTGCCGCTTTGGCAGATCATTGGCTTGCTGGGTCTATTCATGGTGATCGCCTCTGCCAGTGTGGTCGATCCACGTCCCAAGGCGTTGAAACGGTTGGGCGAAACGTTCAAAGTCATGTCTGCTCAGGCAAAAGACAATTCGTTTGATAACAAAATATAAAAGAAAAGAAAAGGATATACAAACATGGAAATACTTCTTGCAATAGTTGTGGCATCCGCCGTGATCTTCTTTGGGGCGTTGATCAGCATGGGGAACGAACGTCAAAGGAAGGCAATTGATGGGTTGAGGGAACAGGTGGTGCTCTGGGCGATACAGGATTTGAAAATCAAGCGTGAGCACCTTGTTCAGGCAGTCCAGGTTCCTGATCCTTTGGATTGGCTAAACAAGACTGCATCAAGAGTTTGTGCTTATGATTTGAAATTGCAGGTTTTGGAAGTAGTTGAGGAACCGCAATCCTTGATCTGCGCATCAGGTGATGGCGATCTTAAGGTCATTTTTTCACCTCTCTCACCAGTGGATATTCGCCGAATCAAGAGCAGCAGGCAAAGCCGTTTATCCAAATTTGCAGGGCAAAATCCCTTGCTACACCTACCCAAGAGTGTGAATATCCATGAATTGTCCCCATTGAATAGCGGACATCTTTTTGATCTGGAATTGGGGTTGGTATGGACTGCTTTAACTGGACAAAGTTGGAGCACGATCAATAGTTTATGGATTTATATTTTGGGCAATTGATGCCTGCCTACTTTTTGAACGATAGACCGAATCCAAATGGGAAAAGCGGGTTTTCGGAGTCATGGGGCGCATCCTCTTTTTGCGCCCTGACTGCCTCCATCGATGAAGGCAATTCAAAAGGTAAACGTCCTGATGGCGAAAAGAGTCCAAAAATCACATCCAAAACGGCTGAGTCGCTGGCGCCAAAGTTTGCAATCAAGCCGGTGGAATATTCGGTAATCTCAGGTATCACGGCTGGGCGCTCTAGAAACATGTCAATGATGGTTGGAACCCGCCTCATTACGTCCAGAATGTGCTTGCTATCGTTGTCCTTGAAATCCAAGTCTCCAGCATGAAAATAATTTTCCAAAAACCCTTTGCGCTTTTCAAAAGGTGCATGCAAGCGCAGAATGGCGATATCTGCATCCTCCAAATTTGACACCACCCTGCCATATTGGCTGGCGATTTCCGAATCAATGTTCTCCACAAATATCTTCATTCCTTTCCCCAGCGGAAGAAGGTTATCTTTATTTTTCAATAACACAATGGATTTTCGCTGGGCAATTTCCCCGGCTTTACGAAATTCCGGGTTGCCCACAATTCGCTCAGCCAGAACAGGATCCACAAATGGATTATCGAACAATCCCAGGCGAAATTTGTCGCGAAGCAGGCGGCGAACGGATTGGTTGATGCGTTCCTCCGTGATTCTACCGCTGTGAACCAGTTCCACAACGATTTCAGGGCACGCCTCTCCGCCAAACTGATCCACACCCGCTTCAATCGCCTTTTGAATTCGTCCGGCAGCCGAAAGATGCTCCACCCCCCAAGCTTTGGCGGGAATCAATTCACGCCCCATATACTTGATCGGATGGATAAGCATCTGGTCTGTGCAAATCACTCCTTCAAATCCATACCGTTTACGCAGCAGCCCTGTCACAATGTCCTTGTTAAATCCAAAGCCGACCTTTTCGAATGGTATGCCGACTGGAATGCTGTAATAGAGCATGATTTGTGCTGTGCCAGCCTGGAAGGCAGCCTCAAATGGTTTTAGGTGGTATTCAAACAAGCCGCCTGGATAAACTTGTTCCTTCCCATATGGGAAGTGGGCATCTTCGCCATTTCTCTGCGGACCCGCCCCGGGAAAATGTTTGGTCATGCAGGCAACGCTTTGAGAACCTAAAGGGTTGCCTTGAAAACCGAGGATATAAGCAGCGATCATCTCTGAGGCAAGGTTGGCATCTTCGCCAAAGGTACCAACTGCCCGACTCCATCGGGGTTCGGTCGCTAAATCTGCCATCGGGTGCAACGCCAATCGAATGCCCACTGCAACATATTCCTGACGGGCTATATTGGCAAATTGTTGAACTAATTCCGGGTCGCGTGTTGCCGCGAGTCCCGCTTGTTCGGGAAACCGCGAAAAGATTTCCTCTGCCATACCGGCTACCGGGTTTTGCATGAAGGAGTGAAGCGAATTGGATGAAATCGTAATAGGAATTCCCAATCGGGTCCGTTCCGCTAATTTCTGAACATGATTCGCCCATTCTGCCATTTGGCGCGGGGCGGCAATCCGTGTTACTTTGAAGTGATTCATGAGCCGCCTGGCGATCAGATCAGAGGATGGAGGCAGGGAAATGAGCGCGCTTTTCTCTCTCAATGTCCCATCTTCGTTCATGCCTATTGTGGCATGGAACATCAGTCCCGCTTTTTCTTCCAGGGTCATTTGCCCAAGAAGATCTTCCACTCGTTCTTCCAAGGGTCGGCGCGGATCTTCGTAAACATCCAAACGGCCGTTTTTATTTAGATCCCGAAATTTGTGACCATCAACCTGTAGGAGTCCTGCCTCTTCGCCAAGCAAAGATAGGTTTTGCCGGGCAACGACTTCCGGTTTAATTTCCAGCCAGTAGTACAGCGCGTACACAAACGCAAATAAACCGACCAGAATGAAGATCAAGATTTTCATGATTCAACCCCAAAAAGCCACGTTCCCGGGCAGGGAACTCTCCGTTCACATTCCCGGCATATTCCGTATTGCTGAAAACTGAAATTCGCCCAACTTTCCAGCAGGGCGTTACTCGAAAAAATCGCATTCGGATTGGTGAAGTATCCCCAGGCAAATGTCCAATCCGTTATTTTTTTACACTTATCGCAATATTGTTTGAAGGTCTTTGGGCGGACTTGGGCAGCATTATATTCAATATTTTCTGATTGCATTGTCAGTGGAAGAATAGTTGGAGAACCTTTTTTGCCGGTTTTATTTTTACTCATTGGTTGTTCCTCTTAAACCACTAACCTCCTGCAGCCATTTTAGTTCGCCTATTAAGTGATGGAGATTGTAATGAAGCAAAAGCGCGCGGGCAGGTTCGTTCTTCAAGGTGGCTTGCGACTTTCTTAGTTTGTCGATCATATTATTTATCAATGCCAGACGACTACTGGCATATTGCTTTCGCTTTCTTTGATCCAGCGAATTCCAAATTTCTGAAAATGAAACGCCTCCAGGAAACCTCTCAAATAAACCAAAACTTTCGATCAAACAATAATCCCTTAAAAATCTGCGCCCTCTTACCGTAATATGATAGTACCGTTGCCGATCTCCCTTCTGACGTGCCCATTGGATCAAATCCCAGCGTACAAGAATTCCAATTTCAGGGGTCAAACTGGCGGCTGCCATTTCCACAGACCAATTCTGAGCAAGACGGGAGAATAATTCCCCAGATATCTGATCCCTGCTTTTGGGCATGCAACTTAAACTTTTCAAGATGGACATCGTTTTATCTGAATATAGCCTATACATGATGCCCCCCGGATAGAATTTGCAAGGTTTTTTTTATTATTGGCAAGGCTGTAGTTACATCTTCATGAATGACTACATTTGCAACTTGATCCAATATGGTAACCGTCTGATTGATAATAATCAGGGATGATCCCTGCAGATAGGCATTATCAATCATTGCCGATGCCGGACCTCCAGACAAAGATGTTCCTGCGATAAGAATCAGATCGCTTTGCCGGATAGTTCTTTGGGCGGCAATTAACGCCTTGGCTGGAAGTTGCTCGCCGGTCAGAATCACATTAGGTTTGAGAATACCATGACAGGTTTTGCATCGAGGAACTAGACCATCCCGAAGAAATTGTTCCAATATTCCTTGCGATGGATAAATTTTGTAGCAGGATATACAGACAACTTCGCCCAATGTTCCATGTAATTCAATCACTTCCCTGTTTCCGGCCTTCTGGTGCAACATATCGCCATTTTGAGTAATGATTGCCTGTAAATACCCCATTTCCTCCATCTCAGCGAGAGCCAGATGTGCCGCATTTGGTTGTGCGGCAAGTACTGTTTTGATGAGAGGAGTGATTTGCTCATAAAATCCCTGAGGGTCGCGGCAGAAGCCTTGCAGAGACCCCCTTGATTGTTCCCCTTCCTGCAAAACTTCTGCCCGCGCCCACAGTCCCGTTCCTGGACTGCGAAAGTCAGGGATGCCTGAACGGGTGGACATCCCCGCGCCTGTGAATGCTATGACTCGTTTGTTTTTTGCCATCAGAGAGGCGGCTTGAAGAATTTCGTTAGAGGCATCAAGTTGAGACATTTCAATTTTACCAAAACTCGTTTATTATCACAGTATATTCAGGCATCTGATCATGCTGAGTAGTTACTCGAATCAAAATAAATACAGACTTTCATTGAATGAAAGTCTGCTGATATAAATATCATGCTAATGTGTAAAAAGCAACACCTAGGGTACCAGGTCCTGCATGGGTGCCAATTACGGGGCCAGCTTCTGCAATCATCAAGTCCGCGCAATTAAATTTAGCCCTCAATTGTTCTCCAAATTCTCGCGCTTCAGATTCTGCTTCGCAATGCAGCACGGCAAAGTGAGTTTCCTTTGCACCAATCTTTTCCTCCACCAATTCAAATAGGCGCGCAACCGCGCGCTTACGGGTACGGGCGCGTTCCAAGGGCTCGATTCGCCCTTCCTTAACGTAAAGAATTGGTTTAATGGCTAGCGCCGACCCAAGAAAGGCAGTTGCCCCTCCAATGCGCCCTCCTTTGTGGAGGTATTCAAGTGTTTCCACGGTGAAAAACAGGTTCATATTTTGCTTGATGCGCTCCAATAGTTCAACCACCTCTTTGGCGCTCTTTCCATTCTCTGCCGCAGCCCTCGCGGCAATCGCCATCATTCCAAACCCAAGCGAAACATTCTCTGAATTGACAACATGAACAGGCACATCTTTAAACTGCTCATTCGCCATTAATGCCGATTGCAGTGTGGCGCTCATCTTATCGGAAATGGTCACTGTAACAATTTCCTCCGCCTCCTGCGCCAGTTTGCTGTAGACATCGATGAAATCCTGCGCCGTAGGCTGGGCGGTGGTGGGCAGTTTTTTGCTGGCGCGTAACAGAGTATAGAATTCTTTTGCATCCAAATTAACACCCACTTGAAAGTTTTTATCCCCAAAGTTTAAATGGACAGGGACAACATGCACCCCATATTGCAGACCTTGTGCAGGGGTCAAGGAACAGGCTCCATCTGTAACAACTGCAACTTTTTTCTTTGTCGACATAATAATCTCCTTTGGTTGATCAATAGAATAGTTTGAGGCGATTGGAAGTGGACAACATTATCCTGAGCGTTTACTCTCCTTTTCGGATCCTGCTCCTTTCCTCTTGGCGCGCCAGCCAACGCCGCGTTCTGTGCCATCAAGTAGATTACGGATATTCGGACGCAATGCCCAAAGCAAAAGCGCTTCTACAATTAGGCAATACAAAACATAGACCCACGGGGAGTAACCTTGCCAGGCACGTACCGCAAAAAGGATGATAGCTATGAGAGGGACGGTCATCGTTGTTACCGATGCGTACCCCACACCAAAATAGATCAATATGCTAATTGGAATTAAGATCAGGAAACTCGTCGGCCATAAACCTAAAGCCCCGCCTAAAGCCGGCGCACCCCCAGCCCCTCCGCGTAAGCGCAGCAACCCAGCTTCGTCACGCTCGGTAAGGAAAATGGAATAATTGTGACCCAGGATGGCTGCCAAGGGGGCAAGAATTTCCAACCAGGCATTATCAGGCGTCAGCCAACGTGCCAGCCATACGGCGCTGGCTCCTTTGAAAACATCCAAGAGCAATGTTAGTATGGCAATGGCAGGACCCGCAGCGCGCAAGGCATTGGTCGTGCCGGTGCGTCCGCTCCCAATCAGGCGCACATCCTGCCCGGTTTTCCAGCGAACCAGCAGCAGACCAAACGGAATGGAGCCAAGCAAGTAAGAGATCACAAGAACAATAACGGGCATGCGTTTAATCCGTCCGTTTCTTATGCTCAAACCCATACCAGCCATGCCCATCCAGCACGGTCGCATTTGTGCGCCCGTTGATCTCGTGCGGATCGGCGATGGTGTGATTCAGGTCATAGTGGATGGGCAGGATATAGTGCGGCTCGAATCGGTTGGACATTCCCATCAGCGCGTTTTTATAGCGGGCAGGCTGAAAGGGAGGCGTGCGCCAGGGCAAGCAGAGCAGATCGGGGCGTTGGGGCAGAGGCGCCTCATGCGCGTCGCCAATATGCAGTAGTGTAATCTCATCCTTCACAAGGAAGGAAAGCGGAGTACCGCCTGGGTCTGGGAATCGCCAGCGAAACAATACGTAAAAAAACGTATATAAGAATCCACCAATCGCACTGTATCCCGGCAGGATTTCGATGCCCGCAACCTCATCCCCTGCCTTGACGGGGCGCAGGCGCTCGCGCGGAACGCCCAGTTGCGCAGCAATCTCGCAAACATCCGGCGAAGCCAGCACAATTCCCGTCGGCACTTCTGCCACGCGCCCGATGTGGTCTTTATGGGCATGAGTGACACAGATATATTCCACGCCCGGGTCCGGTTCGCGCGTGAAGTCTGGGTCTATTAAAATGTGATGCCTGCCTTTGATTTCGACGCAGGAATGACCAAGATAACGAACTTTCAATTCAGCCTCCATAGTGTTTTTTTTATAAAAAAGGTTTTTCAATACACCATACGAATAAAACTACCATCGCAAAGCCGATCAAAAATACGGGCTAGTTGAATACCGATAGCTTCAATTGGTTCAACGTTTGCGCGTCGGCAGGCAGGGCAGAAAGCGCGTCTGGCATGAAGGCATACAGCATGAGCAGGATGCCGCCAGCCAGCGCCCCCAATCCGCGAATGTGGGACGTATGGCAACCTTGTGCTCTTCACTCAGAACTAGGATCGCGCCGCCGAAAACCATCAGCAAGGAAACCAACACAGGCAAAAGAACCGGTCCCCACCTGGGGAGTGGAATCAGGAAGAGGAGGTCGGGATCAAGTAGAGTTTGCGGCCACCCGATAAACACTCGCAGCCAGATGTAATAAAAGATATCCCAGATACCAAAAGCGAAGACGGCAAACCCCAATCGGGATGTAAACTTCTTTCCTGCAATCCAGCCTACAGATAGCAGCATGACCAGTGTTGCTGCCTCCCTGCCAAATTCGATGGCTCCAATTTGCGGGTTAAATGGCGGCACAGCTTGGATGGGATCATTAATGCCATACAGTCTTCTTAGATAGACAACCACAGCCGATTCGAGATACGCCATAGCGACGGCGAACAGCCCGATCCATAAAAGGGATTTTGTCTTTCCGTTCAATTCCCTGCTCCCAGACTTTCCTTCGCTTCATTCCCCAACGTTGTGCCTGCTCCCGTTCCCAAGCCTTCAAATAAATGAGAAGCCTGCACAAAGATCCCCTCACCGCTGACAGCTACTTCTCCGCCCACCAATCGGATTGCTCCTGCAGCAGTCACCTTCTTCCCATTGACATTCAGCACCCATGCACTGATCGTGAACATCTGACCAAGCGGAACGGGTTTGAGGTAATTGATATTGATGTTCACCGAGGCGACGCGATGTCCCGCCAGCCAGACCGCCGCGCCCATGGCTTCATCCAGCAATGCGGCGGATGCGCCGCCATGCGCCATGCCAGGCGGACCTTGTTGAGCGAGGGTCAAGGTCACTTCAGCAAAAATCGAGTTATCGTCCTGGGCGTACCAGGTCACGCCCATGCTTGGCGAATCTTCCGAGCCGCATACGAAACAAGAGCCATGAGAGGGTAATTTCTTCATTAAGTGTTTCAATCCTTTTTGTTATAGGATAGGTGAATTTCCGAATAAACCGAAAAAATAAAATAAAAAAAGTTACCAAAGTAGACTTGCTATGCACGCACAACTTCCCGCAGCAAATCAGCCAGGCGGTTCAACCTCTCCGCGTTCAATGTGGAAACTGCCGAGAGAATCTGGCCTGCTCTGCTCAGCAACAGGCTTCCTAAACGAAAATAAAGCCGTTTCGAGATGGCAAGGCTAAATCCAAGCCCGATCAAGGCGCTTATGCTGGCGGCTACCGAGAGTTCCTGGTTCAAAAAAGCCTTTCGCATATTGGTTACATCCTCATGTTCATCCATTAAATTCAAATTGAGCAAAATGGCGGTTGTAATGTTCGCCAGATTCGGGAGCGATACGTTTTCACTTGGGATGTGTTCGAGCAAGTTATCCAGGAGGCTTTCGAGGTCTTTGTCCCGGTAATTCTCAATTTGTTGCAGGATACGTTTTTTTACTTGCTGCCATTCTTCCTCGTTACGTATATCGCTTCCAGCTAATGTTCGCAGTCTTCGGACGGCGGCAAGCGTGGGACGAAATGCAATGGTTGGCCGTCCAGGTCCGCCAGGCTGATCAGGACGTTGGTGTTCCGCTTCAACCATCCCATGCGCTTCGAGAAGGCGCAGCATTTCATAGGCGCTGACCGGGCTAATTCGAAGGTGTTTTGCAAGCGTAGTGTAATGAATGGGCTCTCCGCCTTCATGGTAGAGATCCAGAAGCTTGCTTAATACCTCTTGTTGGCGTCGGGTAAGTTTTATAGACATCTTCCGAAAATTCCGAAAATATTATATCATGCTCCCTGATGAAGTAATCCCAATCCATGAAGATGAAATAATGTTACACTATCACCGTAACGCAAGGAGCGCGTTGTGACAAAAGCCGCCACCCTATCAAACGAACTTCGGAAATTCATGGAGGAAACCATGCGCCAAAGCATGAAGGGCCTGCTGGCTTTTACGCGCGACCGGAATATTTCTTTTTCCCAGATTTCAATACTTATGCATCTTTATTACAAAGGAAAAAGCAATGTTTCTGATATTGCCGAAAAATTGGGGACGACCAACGCAGCAGCCAGTCAACTTATCAGGAAACTGGAACTGGAACATCTGGTACGGAGATATGAAGGAACTGACGACAGGCGGGTCCGCCAGATAGAACTGGGGGAACATGGAAAGAAACTTGTGGATGACATGATCGCCACCCGATTTCACTGGCTGGATGACTTAGCCTTGCTAATTGACAACGAGAAAAGCGGGCAGATCTTGTTGTCGATCCATGAGTTGACAGAGATGATACAGCAGGTTGAGTAGAAACCTAGTTCTAATGAATGAACTGTGCCATTGTACCTTTTTTGAGGAAATACCTCTCCATAAAATGGATGGCATGACAAGAAAATTAATTGTTACTCGTCATCTTTTTAACACCTTTTCAGCCATGTTCTTACTGCCGCCAGCGATTCGGTGGTGATGGTATGACCCATGTGGAAGTTGTGATAGTCCACATCCACGCCATCTTGCAGGTTCCGGCTTCGTCTACGCAATAGACGTTATCGGAAATAACCAACAGGACTATAAAATGCCCTTGAAAATCGGCTTTTTTATGCCAAAATCCTTATTACCGATAACGTCTAATATACCGATTGAATGTATCTCATCCCTTTGGGCAATATAGTGCAATTCATAGCCCCAGACGGGTAAACTGCTCATGCGGCGCGTTGATGGAGGTGAGGAACTCGCGCAGGCTGGCTTTCAGCCGCTCGACGACTTCGGGATGTTCGGCGTATAAGTTTTGCTGCTGCTGCGGGTCGTCCTTGACGTTGTAGAGGGCGCTGGACATCGGTCCGCGTGTGACGCGGGCGGAGTAGCGTTTGCCATCAAAGTCGTCGTTCACGCGCACGTCGCCAAATTGGGGCGGCAGGGGCGAGTACCAGTAGAGCGGTTCGTTTTTGTCACTGGGGGGCCAGAGGTAGAGAGTCCATTCGCCGTCGGTGATGTTCATGGCTTCGCCGTAGCGCCCATAGACGGCAGTCTCGCGGATGGGCGAATCGCTTTCAGCGTGGAGAATGTATGGGAGCAAACTCCGCCCATGCGTCCCGGCAGGAAGCGGGATGTTGAATCCATCCAATACGGTGGCGAATAAATCCACAGGTTGAACGAGGTGTGGCACGCGGCGTCCCCCCATCCCTTTGGGATGGTAGATGAGGAGCGGGACGTGGGCGAGTTCCTGATACATATTCGAGTCGCCGAGGTCGCTCCAGGGTTTGCCGATCATGCCGTGTTCGCCGAAGAGATGCCCGTGATCGGTGACGACAATAATCATGGTGTCGTCCATCAAGCCGAGATGTTCCACTTTATCAAGCAGGTGTCCGAGCCAGCGATCCACCATCGTCACTTCGCCCGCGTACAGGGCGCGGATTTCCTTGAGTTCTTCTTCGCTGTACAGGTCGGATTTGCCGTAGGTGGGCCAGATGAATCGCTGACCTTTGAAGCCAGGGTTGTACATCTCGTCGTAGGGGAAGGGCGGGTCGAAGGGTTCGTGCGGGTCGAAAACTTCGAGCAGGAGGAAGAAGTCTTTTAAGTTGCGGTTGCGCTCCACCCAGTCGGAGGCTTTGCGGAAGACCTGCGGGGCAAAGTAGTCTTCTTCCACGCGGAAGTGGGCAGTGTTGCGTTTGTAGCGGGCAAAGGAGCCAGGGCGGAGGGCGTGACGCGCCATGCGCTCCGCTTCGCCAGGGTATTCGACGGGGATGTCGGGGTCGGTGATCCACAGGTCGTTTTCCTGTCCACGAATGAACTCCGCGCCAGAAAAGTTGAAGAAGTAATTGCCAGAGCCGCGCTCCCACATGTGATAGTGGTCGCTGATGACCATGCTGGTATGCCCGTTTTGGGTGACGATTTTGGCGAGGTCGGGGTCGGAGGTTTCGAGCGGACCCCAGCCGCGCCAGGGGAACTCGAAGCGTCCCGTCCACATATCGCGGCGGGCGGGCATACACGGGTACGAGCCGAGGTAGGCGTTGTCAAAGACGACGCTTTTTTTCGCCAGCGCATCGAGGTTGGGGGTTTGAATCCACTCGTTGCCGTAACAGCCGAGATGGTCGCGCCGCAGGGTATCTATCAGGATGAAGATGGTGTTCATGGGTGATCCTCTAGTTCATTACAAGATTCTTAACCACGAAGGGCACAAAATACACAAAGGATTAAGAAATAGGCTTTCCTTCGTGACCCTTCGCGGTTCAAAGTTTTTTCATAATCTCCGACGGTGGTCGGCGCTGACGGAGCAGGTCCGCCATCTGGCGCATGGGCTGGTCAACGTGCGTGAAGAAGGCTTTGAAGCCCGCGCACAAATGATTCAGCCCCGCTTCGCCGTCGGGCGTGAAGTCGGTGCGGTCTTTGGGACAGCCGCCGTTGCAGGCAAACAGGACGGGACATTCGCGGCAGTAGCGCGGCAGGGACGATTTTTTGTCCAATCCAAAAGCGCGCTGCCGCTCACTGCCCACCAGTTCGTTCATGGGCGTTTCAAAAATATTTCCCAAACGGTAACGCGGCTCGACGAAATGGTCGCAGGAATACAGGTCGCCGTTATGCTCCATCGCCAGCGCCAGCCCGCAGGTTTCCTGAAAAACGCACAAACCGCCAGGCGCGCCCAGCCAGCGTCCGAGCGCGGTGTCGAACATCTGCACGAAGACTTTGCCCACGTCGCGGCGCACCCATTCGTCGAAAACGGCGATCAGAAAATCGCCGTACTGCCCGCCCGTGATGGAACGCGGCGTGAGCGCCAGCCCCTCTTGAAAGCCCGTCTCGTTCTCGCGCTCGACGATGGGAATAAACTGGATGAACTCCGCGCCGATTTCGTCGCGCAGGAAGCGGTACACTTCCAACGGCTGATGCACGTTGGCGGCGCTGACGCAGGTCAGGATGTTGAAATCCACTTTATGTTTTTTGAGCAATGCGATGGAACGCAGGACGCGCTCGAAGGTGGGACTCCTGCCCTTGTCGCGGCGATACAAATCATGCGCTTCACGCGGACCGTCGAGGCTGATTCCGATTAGGAAGCGATTCTCAGCGAAGAACTTACACCACTCATCGTCCAGCAGCGTGCCGTTGGTTTGCAGGGCGTTTTCGATTCTCATGCCAGGGCGGGCGTACTTCTTCTGGTACGTCACCGCGTTGCGGAAAAAGTCCAAGCCCATCAGGGTCGGTTCGCCGCCCTGCCACGCAAAGTTGACTTCAGGCGCGCGCTGACTCTGAATGTACTGACGGGTGTACGTTTCCAGCGTCTCGTCCGACATGCGGAAGGACGCGCCAGGGTACAAATCTTCCTTGCGGAGATAAAAACAATAGTCGCAGTCGAGATTGCAAATCGCGCCGCGCGGCTTGGTCATCACATGAAAGGCGGGAGGCAGGGGAATGGCAGTCATTTCTTCTTTTCAAATACTTCTTTCATGTTCCCAGTGTGGATTATCGCTTGCGCGAAGATACCAATATAACAGACGTTCCCGTAAATCGTCACGAATCTGGCTGAGGGCGGGGTCGTTGGCGCGGTTGACCAGTTCCTGCGGGTCGTTTGTCAAGTCGTACAGTTCTTCCCTGCCCGCGCTGCGGATGACCAGTTTCCACTCGCGCGTGCGAATCATGGCGGCGCGCGCCACCGTGGTTGGGTCGTCCTGCTGGAGTTTGAGTTTCTCGAAGTAGTGTCCCATCAAGGGATCGTCGGCAGAGGTGATGCCCGCTTCAAAGGCTTGCGGCTCGCGCGGGTCATATCCGCCCGCCGCATAAACGGCGTCCCGTTCCGCCGCGCCTTCCATCAAAGAAGTGAGCGACTGACCGAAGTGGGTGTACGGCGTCTGAACCCCCGCCTGCTCCAATACGGTGGGAAACAGGTCGAGCGATTGGGTGAAGCCGTCCACGCGGCGCCCGGCGTACATATTTTTGGGATACTTGACGATCAGCGGCGCGCGCGCCAAAACATCCTGAAAACCTGTGGGCCATTTTTCGGGCAAGCCGTAATCGCCGACGTAATCGCCGTGGTCGCTGAGGAACAGGATGAGCGCATCGTCGTACAGTCCGCGCGCTTTGAGCGCGTCCATCACGCGCCCCACCTGCTCATCCAGTTTTGTGACCATGCCGTAATACACGGCGCGGATTTCGCGCCAGTCTTCGGGGGTGACGCCCGCCATCTCGTAGCGGGAGAACAGTTCGCGCATGAAGTGCGGCTTGTCGTCCAGTTGAGCGGGGATGGGGTCGGGGACGGCGGCGCGGTCGTACATCGAGAAATACGGTTCTTCGACATGATACGGCGTGTGCGGCAGGCTGGCGGCGATGTACAGGCAGAACGGCTGGGACGGCGCGTCTTTCAGCCACTGCACGGCGGAATCAAAGATCAGCCCTTCGGTTTGCGCGGCGGGAGAATCGGCTTCGGCTTTGCCAAAGTAGAAGGAATGATGCAGGCGGTGTCCGCGCGGGTAGGGCGTGTGCGCCATCGGCAGAACGTCCGCAAATTCTTGCAGGCGTTCATCGCCGAATAATGCGCTGAACGATTTGCGTTCCACCACAAACAAGCGGAAGACCAGCCGCAGTAATTTCACTTTACGCCCGAAAGGCAGGCGGCGCAAACGCTGGCGCAAAATTCCCAGCAGGGCGTTTTGCGGTCCCGCCAGGCGGCGGCTGAAACTGGCGCGCAGACTGGGCGCGGTCATCAAATCGTTTTTGCCCGCCATGACGGTCTGGTAGCCGTTGTCTTTCAGCAGTTTGAAGAGATTCTCTTCGTGCGGGCGCAGCAACTGGTACAGCGAGCGATGCCCGTTGACCTGCGGGTACAAGCCCGTGAAGTTTGCCATACGCGACGGGGCGCAGACGGGATTGACGGCGTAGTTTTGGGCAAAGGTCACGCCGTCCGCTGCCAGCGCGGAAAGATGCGGCACGCGGACGATCGGATTCTCCAGCGCGTCCGCGCGCAGGTCGTCGGCGATGATGATGACAATGTTGGGAGGGTTGGACATGGAATTGTCTTCTTTCAAAAAAATTTACCGATTGACATGGCGAAGAAAAGAAGCCGCTTCATTGAGCGCCGCGTTGGCTTGCGGAAGGAATCCAACAAAGTTAAAGAAGCCGTGAATCGCGCCCTGATACCGCACGCAGCGCGCCTCAACGCCCGCTTCTTCCAGCCGCGCCGCATAGCGTTCGGCTTCATCGCGCAGAGGGTCGAACTCGGCAGTGAGAATCAAAGCGGGGGGCAGGTTGCCCAAATCTTGCGCGAGAAGCGGCGAAACGCGCGGGTCGAGCCGTTCCGCCTGCGCGCTGAGATATTGATCCCGCCGCTTTTCCAGCATGGACGTGGTGATGCCATAGCCCTGCGTTCCAAATTGGCGGTGCGAGTCGGTATCCATTTGGGCAAGGTTCGTGACAGGATTAAATAAAATTTGAAAGCGGATGGGCGGCGCGCCGCGCTGACGCGCCGTCAGACAGGCAGCCGCCGCCAGCGTTCCGCCCGCGCTGCCGCCTGCCACGCCCAAACGGGCAGAATCTCCGCCGAATTTTATGGCGTTCTCAAAAGCCCAATCCAGCGCCGCAAGCGTATCTTCCAACGCGGCGGGAAATTTGTGCTCAGGCGCCAGGCGGTAATCCACAGAAATTACAATGCACTTTCCACGCTTTGCCAGGCGGCGGCAAACCGCGTCGGCTTGACTCAATCCGCCTAATACCCAACCGCCGCCGTGCAGAAAGACCAACACAGGCAACGGCGAGGGCGCATCGGGCTTGTAGACGCGCACGGGGATGTCCCTGCCTTGCGCGGGAATGAAGCGGTCTTCGATGCGCTTCACCTGATCGCGACGGATGAGAAAGCGCATCAGCCCGTTGAGCGCCCTTTGTTCCCGCGCCCGCTCTTCTTCAGGAGAAAGTTCCTGGGAGGAGGGTTTGGGTGTAAGCCGGGACAAGAGCTTCAAGCGCGGGTCGAGCCGTCCGCCGCCCAAGCCCGCCGGGTCAGCAATCTGAAACGACATGGCGGTTAAGCGAGTTCTACGATGATGAGATGGTTGGGCATGGATTCACTGTTTTTGGAGGCGGGGTTGAGGGCAGAGACCAGCCCCAAGTCAGGGCTGAAGCGGTGTGTTTATCGCGCTGCGGCATTAAATCTGTTTGAAATGAAACTCTTCGGGCAGAAGTTGGAAGGCTTCTTCCCGCGTGATTTCGCCGTTGTTGGCTTGCGCCATCACCTGAACGTTGTCGTCGCGCAATTTGAACATGCGCAACAGCGGCAGCGCAAGCAGGGCGCCGATGACGGGAAAGATGGAATACATCATCCAGATGCCCTTGAGAGTTTCAGGCGTTTGAATCGCGCCCGCGCCTTCCACAAACCCAAAGTACGCCAGACCCGCCAGGGCAATGGCGGCGGAGAGACCGTTCATCAACTTGGTGGCGAAGGTTTGCAGGGAGAAGGTGATGCCTTCGGCGCGCTCGCCCGTTTTGAATGTGCCATATTCAACGCAATCGGGCGTAAACATAAACGTGAGGATGCCCGTCAGCGCCGCGCCGAGGTTGCGAAGAACCAGGATGAGCATGAAAAGCGGGTAATTTTCGTATCCGACAAAGTAGATGACCACGCTGAAAACGATAAAGAAGATGATGGAGAACACATACAGGTTAAATTTGCCAAAGCGTTTGGTGAGCGCGGGCGTGAATGCGGCGAGTAATAACATGGGCAGGATGGTGATTCCCAGCAGGGTGGTTGCCGCCTGTGGGTTGCCGAGGTTGTTTACCGCAAAATAGGGAGTGAGCGTCAGCACGGTGTTGGTCAGCGAATAGACCACCATCGAGGCGTAAAAAATCAGCAGGTATTTGTTGCCTTTGAGGTATTTCCAGATGTCGCCCAGCGAGGGGGCGTTTTCCTTCCTGCTTAGGACGCGCTCCTGCGCCAGATTGGTAACAGGGTACTTGGCGATGACGCCAATCACGGAAATCGCAAGGGCGGTGGCAAGCCAGCCGATTTTTGGATAAAGCAGGGGGACGCCAAGCGCGATGGTGATTGTGCCAATCATTCCGCCCACGCGCCCGATGGAAATGATAACGGTTCGCTCCTGAATGTTTTCGGTCATGGCGGTGGTCAAGGCGAAGATGGGCGCGTCGGTGAGGGTGTAGGTTAAATCCCATAACAGGTAGGCGATCATCGCCCAGACAATTTTCATCTCCAGCGAGATGGAAGCGGGCATGGCAAAAATCAGGACGGTGGTGATGGCAATGGGGATGATAGACCAGCGAATCCAGGGCAGGAATTTTCCGCGTTTGGGTTTGGAGCGGTCAATGATGACCCCAAAAATTGGGTCATTGACGGCGTCCCAAATCTTTGCGACCAGAAAGATGGTCGCTACGGCGGCGGCGGTGATGCCCTGATCGGTGAGGAAGATTTGGTGGAAGTTCAAGAGCAGCATGTAGATGATGCTCTGCCCAAAGAAATAGACACCATAAGCAGTGCGCTCTGGCTTTGACGTTTGAAAAGCGACAGCAGGGCTGCCTGTTTGCGCTTTCAGGGACGTTACGTTATTTGTCTCCATGTCTCTCTCTATGCCAGTTCGGCGCGGCGTTTTGCCAGCGTGTCATCCAGCGCCATGCGGTCACGGTGATAGTAGGGGTAGAAGGCAAACCACGAGAGAACACTGAAAGCGAGCGAGACGGTCACCGACCAGAAGAACAGATTGGTGAGCGTAATTTGGTTGCCGATAATACCAACCAGCGCGGCGATGGCGGCTTGAACCAATCCGTTTGCCAGACGGTTGGCAGCGTAGGCGGTGCTGCGCTGTTCGGGCAGGTTGACGGCGGCGATCATCGGGGCGATTGCGGCGGGAAATGCCATGTCCATGAACAAGCCAAACAGCAGGGCGAAGGCAAAGAAGGTCATCATATTGCCCGTCACCTGCTGGAAGAAGAAGTAGCCCAAAACTGCCATCATGGCGCGCGAACCCTGCGCGATGAACAGCCGTCCATAACGCGGGTTTTTGCGTTCCGCCCAGTCGCCCAGCAGACCGCCAATCAGCGTGCTTAATGCCGAGCCGATGACGATGCCTGTCAGCACGGTGGTGGCTTGACCGGGGCGGAAGCCGCGCTCATCCACCAGCCAGGTAACGGCAAAGGTCAGGATGGTCAGTTGAACAGGCACGCCGAAAATCTTTTCAAAAATCAACAGCAGGTTGGTCGGCACGCGGAAGATGGCCGCCACGCTCTGCCACGAAAACGTGTATTTTTTTTCAGACTTCTGCGCCACATCGGCAATGACGGCTTCCGCGCCGCCGCGCGGCGGTTCTTTAAGGAAGAAGGCAAAGAGCAGACCGCTCAACATGCTCAGCGCGCCGAAGGTGACAAAACCGATGCGCCAGCCGGTTTCGGGAATTTCCGCCATGCGCCCAAAGAACAGGATGCTGACGATGACTGCCAGCGAGGAAATCATGCGCATAATGCCGAAGACCTTGCCGCGCTCCTTTTGCGGAAACAGGTCGGTGAGCATGGAGTTCATCGGCGAGCCGAGCGCCACCAGCCCAATGGCGGCGATGATGCGCAGGGAAAGCAGCATCTCGTAACTGGCGGAGAAACCGATCAACAACGTCCACAAGCCCCACAGCCCCGTGCCGATAATCAGAATGCGCTTGCGGCTGAAGCGGTCTGCGAGCATTCCCCAGATGGGACCAAAAATCATTTCCATCACTTTGCCCAAACTGGTGATTGTGCCAAGATGGGCGGTGGTCATATTGAGCGAAGCGCGGATGGCGGGGAACATGGAAGACATCGCCTGGTCTTCGCCCGCGTCCACAATGCCGGCGAAAGCCAGCGTTACCACATTGCGCCAGCGTCCCTTGATGGGCGTGGCTTCGGTGGCGGGAAGCGTTTCGGAAACAGCAGTCATGGGAACTCCTTTTAATATGACCCTCACCCTGCCCTCTCCCAAAGGGAGAGGGAATCCCCTTCCCCATTCGGGGGAAGGGCTGGGGATGAGGGTGAGAGATTATTTTTCCAACTGCGAAAAAAACTGCGCGACACGCTGATACACGATTTCATGCTCCACGTCCAGCGTGATGACGTGTCCGCTTTTTTCGAGCCAAAGCGTCTCTTTGTGGGGCGTGGTCAGGCGCTCGCTCAACAAGTCCAGCGCATTCGGCTCGACCACTTTGTCGCCGCGCGATTGAATGAGCAGGACAGGCACATTGATCTTCGGCAGACCTGCCTGCATCAGTTTCGCCAGCCCAGCCGCTTCCGCGATGGCATGAGGCACAAAATAACGATACGATGTTTCGGCGGCAATTCCCACCGCGCCCGGCTTTTTGAATTTGGGGACAAATAAACTGAGCGGGCGCATCAAGGGGACGCGCCAATCATTCGTCAGCCCATAGGGCGCGGATAACGCCGCCACACCGCTGACCTGATAACGGTTTGCCGTGATCAGAGTCAGGATTCCGCCCATGGAGAGTCCCGCCACATAAATGTGGTCGCTCATGTCTTTCAAAAGATTCAAGCCGTCTTCCACGGCGGTAATCCAATCGCGCCAGGCGGGACGGCGCAAATCGTCCACATGCGTGCCGTGTCCGGGCAGGCGGATGCCCAGCGCGGTGTAGCCTTGCGTTTCATTCAGATATTTCCCCAGTCCGCGCATGGCGGCGGGCGAGCCGGTGAAGCCGTGAATCAACAAAACGCCCGTGTGGCTGCCGGGAAAAAGGAACGGCTCCGCGCCGGGCATGGTAAGAAATTGATTCATTTTTATTTTTCCTCTAAAGGTTGAAAACCGCCGCCTAATATTTCCTGCGTGGGCATGACCACCACAAAGGCTTGCGGGTCTTGGGCGCTAACAATGGATTTCAGATGCGCCACTTCCGTTACCGTGAGCGCCACCATCAAAACCGGGCGATCCTGATGCGAGTAGATACCCTGCCCGGAAAGGAGTGTGCCGCTGCGCTTCATCTCTTTGATGATTTTTTCCGAGACCGCCTGCGGGTCTTTGGTCACAACCAGCGCCAGGATGCGGCGGCGGCGGCGGGAAACGCGTTCTTTTTTTAATGGTTCGAAATCTGGTTTCACCCTCATCGCGCGCCAAAGCGAATTCATCATTGGCATACCATCGAACTTTGGCAGCACTTCGCCGCTGGCTTGCGTCAGCCCGGCGGTTAAAATTCCCACCAAAACCAGCGCTCCGTTGAATATCAAACCTAAAATCAACATGGTCGTGCCAGAGATGGGACCAAGCGCTGAGCGTGTCACAAATTCCGCCCAGGCAGCGGCGGGAACGGGGTGCAGATATACTTTGAGCGCCCAGACCATTCCCACTAGAAGAAAAATCCAAAAGTAGTTGCGGCGAAAGCGACGTCCGAAGGCTTCCCAAATGCTGATGGGAAATTCGGGCGTAAGCAGCGTTTCCGCAAGGTTCTCCGCCCATTCGGGGTGGGGCGCAAACGGGGGCGCAAGCATGGCGGCGAAGAAGTCGGTCTCCATCAGGCGGGCGCGGTATGCCCATAATTCGTAATAACGGTAACGTCTCGCTTCTATCCACAGAAAAATGGCGATCAAGAGAGTATTAATCAGCAGGACGCCGTGGTGATTGTTGGGGGATGAAAGGGCAAAAGAAATTGCCGCGCTGGTGGTGACAACCGCCCAATTCGTTGTATTATCCAATCTCATGCGCCAAGTGTTGGAACGCTGGATTTCGGCGCGGTAATAATGCACCATCGCTGTGGTAAATTCAGAGGGGCGCAGGTGGTAGCCGCGATACGACCAGACCGATTCGTCGGCGCCGGAAGCGGGTCTTTCTTCAGTCATTGCAATCCTTATCCTTTCAGGGCGCCCAGTGTCAATCCCTTAATAATATAGCGTTGGGCGAAGGCAACCATCAGCAGGGCGGGGATCATGGCAAAGAATGCGCCCGCCGCCATTTCGCCGTAACGGATACTGTATTCCTGCACAAAACTGGAGATACCGACCGGGATGGTCATGCCGCGCGGCGTGCTGGTCAGCGAGAGGGAGAAGAGGAAGTCGCGCCATGAGAAGATGAACGCCAGCGCACCCGCAGCGGCGATGCCCGGCTGAATCATCGGGAGCAGAACCTGGGTCAGGGATTGGAAGCGGTTCGCGCCGTCCACCATGGCGGCTTCTTCCAGTTCCTTGGGAACGTCTGCAAAGAAGTCCAGCAAAATCCAAGTGGCGGTGGGCAGGTTCAAAACGATGTGACCCATGATGACCGCCAACACTGTGTCGTAGATGTTGAGCGAGCGGGCAATCAGGTAGAAAGGTCCCAAAAATGTGACAGGCGGAAGCATATGAATGAATAAAATCATTCCCAGCAGTAAGCCGCTCCACAGGGGACGCCAGCGAAAACGGCTGAGGCTGTATGCCGCCAAACTGGCAATTACCAGCACGATCACCATTGTGCCAGCGGCAACCACAAGACTGTTAAATGTAAGCCGTAAAAAGTTGCTCTGACTGGGGTCAAAGAGTCTTTCGTAATTGACCAGTGTGGGCGTAAATGCCAGGCTGCCGGAAATAATGTCGCGGAAGAGTTTAAGGGAGGTCATCAGCGTGAAAAAAATGGGAACCAGCGTAAAAACCACCACAAACATCAGAAAGCCGTGCCGAAAAACGGGTTCAATGGAAAATTTCTTCATGGCGATTCTCCTGCTATGCCTGGGCGCGTTGCCCAACCCGACGGTAAAAGATGACGAAGATGGAAATTATGAGCGCCAGCCCGAGCGCGAGGAAAGAAGCGTACCCCAGACGGAACTGCCCGGAGAATACGTCATAAATATACAAACTGATGACTTCAGTGGCGGTGCCGGGACCGCCGCCGGTCAGGAGGAAAATTTCATCAAAGACTTTGAAGGCAAAAATGGTGCGAAGCATGACGGCGGTGAGCAACGTGGGGCGCAGAAGGGGCAGGGTGATATAGCGCAGGATTTGGGATTCAGACGCCCCGTCCACGCGGGCGGCTTCGTTCACTTCCTGCGGCAGGGATTCCAACCCCGCCAGGATGATCAGAAACATGAAGCTGGTCCAGTGCCACAAGTCCACCAGAATGACGGATGGCATTGCCAGCTGGGGGTCCGCCGTCCAGGTAGGACCGGGAATGCCAAACACCGCCAGCGCTTGATTAATAAAACCGTAGTTGTAGTCGTACATCAACCGCCACATGGTGCCGATGGCGATGGGCGGAACCAGCAGGGGAATCAGCAATACCGTGCGGTATAAGCCCACAAAATGGTTGCTGCGGCTGACCAGAAGGGAGATGACTAGAGCGAGAATCGTCTCGATGATGACGACGGCTATCACAAAAACAAGGGTATTTTTCAGAGCGGTCGGCACAACCGGGTCTTGCCGCGCCGTTTCGAGGTGCTTCAAGCCGACAAACTCCCAGACGGTTTCTCCTTTGACAATATCTACTTCCGATACGCTCATGCGGATTAATTGATAACTGGGGTACGCTACCAGCAGGAGCAGGGTGATGACCAGCGGAGCGACCGTCCAATATTGGAAGGTGCGATCTATAAATTTACCTAGGCGGCTGGAAATTCCAACCTGGTTGGGTGTGGGAGAAAGTTTGGAAGGGTTCACGGCGACTCGCAATGGATAGTTGAGTTAAAGAAAAGGGGAGGCGAATATTTCGTTCACCTCCCCTGATACGACTTACTCAGCCAGCGGCTTGACTTTATAACCGGCGTCGGTCAAGATTTTGTGAATCTCTTTCGCGCCTTCCAAAAGCGCCTGTTCGGGCGTAATTTCAGAAATCAACGCCTGCTTCAAGCGGCGATCCAAGACCTCAATGATTTGAGGCGTTTCCGCCAGGCGCGGCTGGGCATGAATGAACGGCGTGCTATCTGCCATGGCTTTCATCCACCAACCCAGCTTGGGGTCGTTTGCCATTTCTTCGTACACATCCTGGCGGACGGGGATCGCGCCAGATTGGGCGTAGAATAGCTGCGCATCCTTGCTCAACGCCCAATTTAGAAAGGCGAGCGCGGCTTGCTTGCGCTCATCGGGCAGGTTGTGGGGTACGCCCATCACCCAGATGCCGGACATGGTGGCGTTCATGCCCGCCGCCGAGCCAGGAACCGGCACAGCCGCCACGTTCCCGATCACAGTGGATTTTTCGGGGTTGTCAAAGTCGGGCGCTGCGGCTCCCACCAATACCATCTGGGGGACTTTTCCGCTCGCCATGAGCGCAATCATTTCCGCCTGACCGTTATCCGCGAAGTTGGCAGGACCGTACTCGGTTCCGAGTTTGAGCCATGTGTTCAGGGCTTCCAAGCCTTCGGGGCTGTTGAGGGTTACTTCCCATTCGCCAGTCTGCTCGTCCAGTTTGATGACGTTGCCGCCATAACTGGCAAGGAAAGCCTGGAATTCCCAGTTGGGCGGGTTGGCGCGCACCACATAGCCGGACATATCTCCACTTTTGAGCGCTTGCGCGGCGGCTTCTACATCCGCCCAGGTCTGGGGAGCAGCCAGTCCTTGCGCCTCGAACAGATCCTTGCGGTAGAAGTAGAGCATGATGTTGCCATTGATCGGCAAGCCGTACAACTCGCCCTTTTCAGACGAGTAGCCCAATTCGGAGTCCCAACGAGTCGCCCATTCGTATTCGATGATCTGCGGGTCGAGTTCAAAGTTCGGGTCAATGTCCTTGATGGGCGTCACCAGTCCGTCGGCATAGAACTGCATGTACCACTGCTCGTTCAGCGTCAGGATGTCAAATTCGCTTTCAGAGGCTTGCACGGCGTTTCGGGATTTTTCCAACATGCCGTTGAACGGAGTGCGGTTCAACGTGACCTGGTTGCCGGTCTCTTCCACATACTTGTTGACCAGCGCCTCGAAACCAGCCAGCCACGGGGATTCATTGATGAGGATGGTGATGGGAGGCAGGGGCTTGGGTTCTTCAGTGGTGGTGGGAACAGCCTCGGTGGCAGCCGCTTCGGTGGGAACTTCAGTCGGGGCGGGCGCTTCGGTCGTTGCGGCAGCGGGACCGCACGCGGCAAGCAGGAACGAAAAGACGACCAGCAGGCTGAGGCTGAGGAAAAGACCGCGTTGCGTCTTTTTCATAAAGTGTAGATTCATTGTTTCTCTCCTTTTGGGTTCAAAGTGTTGATTGAAGAACAACCTATGTCTTTACAAGTGTTTTAGAAATGCCTCCTTTCAAACCATACATCTCATTGGCGCACAGCGGGCGCGGTTGAGTTTCTGATAACGAGAGATGTATCCAACATAATTTGGGCTGGAACAGAATCATGGCTGCCGCGAATGAATGACAACAGAGTCTCAGCGGCGATACGCCCTTTTTGGTAGGTATCCTGCCGAATGGTGGTGAGAGGCGGGCTGGAAAATCGGGCAAGGCTGACATCGTCGAAACCAACCACAGATACGTCTTCAGGCACGCGAAGGTCCAATTCCTTCAACGCCTGCACCGCGCCAAACGCCATCATGTCGTCGCCGCAAATTAGGGCGCTGGGAGGATCAGGAAGCTTCATCGCCTGGATTGCCAGCGCATGTCCCGATTCAGAGGTAAAACTACCTTCCAGAATGTATTTCTCCACGAGAGGCAGATCATTTTTTATCAAGGAATTGCGATACCCCTGTTCGCGCAGACGTACGGATACAAGACTCTTGGGTCCCGTTAATAGCGCAATATGGCGATGACCCAGGGAGACTAAATATTCCATTGCCTGTTCTACGCCACCCGCAAAATCAGCATCCACCCAGTGGGTCGAATTGTCGTTCTCAGCAATACGACAGGTTCCAATGCAGGGAACGCCGCTTTCTGCCAAACCTTCCAGATTGGGATCGCCAAGCGGAATGCTCATCAAGATCAAACCGTCTACCTGCCGTTGAGTATATAAATTTGCATATGGTATCCTGCCATGTGCAAGTTGGAGAAGCAAATTAACATTGTTTGCACTTAGAACTTCAGCAATACCCCGCAATACTTCCGTGAAAAACGGGTGAGTGAAAATGTAATCCGCAGAATGGGGGATGATCACACCAATGGTGTTTGTTCTTCCGTTAACCAGGCTACGTGCCATGTTATTCGGCTGATACCCCAGTTCCAGGATTGCCTGCTGGACTTTTTGGCGGGTCTCCGAGGAAACTTCTGCCATGTTGTTAACGACTCTCGATACGGTCTTGATGGAAACACCTGAAAGTTGGGCTACATCTTTGATTGTCGCCATTGGCACATCCTTTTATTGTAGGTAAAATACATAATGACAACGTTTACTGACAACGTTGTCATTAAATATCATCATTTTTTCACTCTGTCAAGGAAAATCATGACTTACCAAATTCCTGCCACCCTTCTCGAAATTCATGAATCCCATCTACCAGGTTTCAAGCCGTTGGTGGATTCTGATGATTGGCGCGTTGCCCTTTTGAACTTTGAACCTGCACTGACCCCTCAACGTCTTTCTGAGTTTCAGCGTCACAACGAAACCGACGAAGTATTCGTGTTATTAAGCGGACGCTGCATCCTTTTTCTTGGGGAAGGCGAAGACGCCGTCACGCAGGTCTTTGCGCTTGATCTGGAGCCGTTCAAACTGTACAACGTTTGCCGCCGCGCCTGGCATGCCCACGCACTCAGTGAAAATGCGAAATTATTAATTGTAGAAAATCGAAATACTTCGCGCGCAAATTCGCCGCGCACTAAAATGACCCCTGAACAACATGCGGAAATCCTGAGCCTAACGCGCCAGATTTGGGGAGATGCGTAGCTACAGATCTTCGCAAGTTATCCCATACCCTTCCCACATGGGAAAGGGTATGGGAGTGTAATGTCAGCGCGTAATCTCCTCTCCCCCACCCCTACAACTGCCGGTCCAGCCATGTCCTCACAATTGAGAGCGACTCGGCGGTGATGGTGTGACCCATGTGAAGGTTGTGATAGTCCACGTCCACGCCGTATTTCAATAGAAAATCGCGCGACTGGTGCGACCATTCGAGCGGCATACTCGAATCTTCGTAGCCGTGCGTCATCACGACAGGTTTGCCTTTTACGCCAGCCTCATCCACTTGCAGCCCCGACTGTATGGGAACATAGCCCGACTGGGCAATGACTCCCTTGATGCGCTGCGGACGGGTGAGCAGAAACGACATGGACATCATGCTGCCCTGGCTGAAACCCATCAGGAAGAGTTTTTGCGGGTCAATCGGATAGGCTTGCAGCAACTCGCTGATGAAGTTGTCAATCCGTTCCAGCGCCGCTTCGAGTTGAATGGGGTCGGGTTTCCCAAACTCAGTGACGGGATACCAGTCATACGCGCCGGGGGCAAAGTCCACGGGTCCGCGCCCGCTGACCCACAGCAGGTTATCCTGCAAGTGCGGCGCGAGACCGATCAGGTCGCGTTCGTTGCTGCCGTGTCCGTGCAGGGCAAAGATGGCGGGGTAGCGAGTCTCTTTGTCAGCGGGGTTGTAACCTGCGGGCATTTGCAAAAGGTGATAAATCGAAAGGTCTGTTTTTTCTTCGACGGGGATTTGATTCATGGGAACTCCTAAAGTTTTTTATATCAGCCACTGTCGTCACAGTGAGGGGACAATTCAAAGCGATCTCGCTTGCAAACGATGGATTGCTTCATCGGGCTAACGCCCTTCTCGCAATGACGAGATATTTCATTTACGCGCCCGCGCGGACTTGAATTTCCTTGCGGACGACCGGCGCGACTTTTGTGCCAAGCAGTTCAATCGAGCGCATTAATTCCTTGTGCGTCACCGCGCCGATGTCCATTTGCAGCAGCAGACGGTCGTAATGCAAAATGTTCTGCTGGAAGAGAATCTTCTCGATGACTTCATCGGGCGTTCCGACATAATCGGAGCCGCGCAGGCTGCGGGCGGATTCGTACTCGGCGCGGTTCAAGCCGCGAAAGCCGCGCTCGCGTCCCAGTTTGTCCATCATCGCTTTCAAGAAGGGGAAGTAATCGTCCACCGCCTGCTTGGAATCGTCACCGATGAAGCCGCGCGAGTTGACGCTCAACTGCCATTGGGCGGGGTCGTGTCCAGCCTGCTGCCAGGCTTGCTGATGCAACTCCGCCAGCGGAGAGAAACGTTCGGGCATTCCGCCGATGATGCCCAGCGCCATGGGCAAACCCAACGCCCCGGCGCGCGTGGCGGATTCGGGCGTGCCGCCCACCGCAACCCAAATTGGAATCTCGCGCTGGAGCGCGCGCGGGTAAATCCCTTGACGGTCCATGGGCGGACGATGCCTGCCGTGCCACGAAACGACTTCGGCGGCGCGAATCTTCAAGAGCAGTTCCAATTTTTCGGCGAAGAGCGAATCGTAATCATTCAGGTCGTAGCCGAAGAGTGGAAAGGATTCGATGAAGGCGCCGCGTCCCGCCATGATTTCGGCGCGTCCTTCCGAGAGCAAATCCAGAGTGGCAAAATCCTGAAAGACGCGCACGGGGTCGTCGGAGGAGAGAACCGTCACCGCCGTGCTGAGGCGGATGGTTTTGGTGCGCGACGCGGCGGCTCCCAGAATCACCGCCGGGGCGGAGGAAAGAAAATCGGGACGGTGATGTTCGCCGATGCCGAACACGTCCAAGCCGACCTGATCCGCCAGTTCGATGGTTTCGAGCAGGTGTTTCATGCGCGTCTGCGCGTCCACCTTTCCGCCCGTCTGGGGGTTGGTTTCCCATTCGACGAAGGTGTAGAGTCCGATTTCAAAAGGTTTGTTAATTTCCGACACAAAAACTCCAATGAAGATAAATTGTCTGGCTACGCAGCCGCCACGCGCCGCAAGGTGATGGCTTTTTCGGGGCAGGCGGCGACGCATTCGGCGCAGGCGTGGCAGGCTTCGGCGCGGACGGGGAAAGCCTGCTTCCAGTCGTGCGCCGCGCCTTTCAATCGCCCGATGAAACTCAGCGCGGCGCGCTCGTCCGCAGGCAGGATGCCAATATCGAAAACATTGTATGGGCAGACGGCGGCGCACTCGGCTTTGCCTTCGCATTTTTCGCGGTTGACGACAGGCATGAAAACGCCCGGCTCCTGCTTGCAGTCTGCGGGTTGGGATGAGACGGTCATGGTTTATTTTCCATTCCTTCGACAAATTCCAGCAGTTCGCGGCTTTCCTGAAGCCAGGTCATCGGGTTGGCAGTGCGTTTTATGTACCGAATTACGCCCTCTCGGTCCAAAACCACCGAGGCAGTGCGCTGGATGACAAAGGCAACTTTATCCAATCCAAATGCCTGATACACCACGCGGTCAGGGTCGGCAAGCACGGGGAATGGGACTTTGAGTCCTTCCGCATACTTGATGGCGCGTTCTCGTGTGTCTCCCAAAATGACGAGAATGTCCGCGCCAGCGTTTTGGAAATCTTCAACCATGCGCCCCAACTGGGCGACGTGCGCTCGGCACTGCATTCAGTTGTATTCGCGCACGAAGAAAAGCACAAGACGCGACTTGCCGCGATAATCGGCGATTCCCGCTTCGCCGCCTGTGCTGGAGGGCAGCCTAAAATCGGGGGCTCGTGAACCCACTGTCAACTCAGCGCTCATGATTCGGTCACTTGGTTGATTCCGCCAGTTCGGCAGTGGTCAAAAGTAAAGCGTTTTGGGATGGGTCGCGCAAAAAGAGACCGTCGGGACGGCGCTCGAAGGCGATTCCTTTTTGTTCAAGCAGACCGTCCATGCGCTCCAATTCGTCGGCGTTGGGCAGGTTGAAGGTGTAATAGAGCAAGCCCAGGGCGTCGTCAGGAGGAGGCGGCGCGCCTTCTCCCTGCCAGGTGTTGTAGCCGATGTGGTGGTGATACGCTCCAGCCGAGACCATGCCCATGCGGAAGCCGCGCGCCGTTCCCATGTCGTCAAAGCCGAGAACGTCGTGGTAGAAACGCAGGGTGTCGTTGAGATTGGCGGTGTAGAGGTGGAAATGTCCCATGCGGGTTTCGGGCGGAGCGGACAGGTCGAGGCGGTCATCTTCGGTCAGGTTGGAGAAGAGCGCGTCCAAGTCCATCGCTTCGCGCCCGTCGCTGGTGGAGCCATCGGCGCGGCGGACGAAAAAGTTGCCGTTGCTGATTTCATTCACGCCGTCTTCGGGCGATTCGCAGTACAACTCGATGTTGTTGCCTTCAGGGTCGTCGAGATAGGTGGTCTTCGTCATGATGTGGTCGGTGGGGTAATTGGTATATTTCATGGCAAAGAGGCGGGCGATGACGCGTGCCAGTTCGCGGCGGTTGGGGAAGAGGATGGCAAAGTGATACATGCCCGTCACGCCGCGATAGCGCTTGCCATTTTGGATCTGGGTCATACGGACGAGATCGCGCCCGCCCATGCCCATTGCGGCAATCTGGTCTTTGCGCCAGTTCAACTCCAAGCCAATCGCTGTTTTGTAGAAAAGAATTTGATTTTCGAGATTGGCGACTTTGATATGGATATAGCCCGGCAGGCTTTCAGGGTGGATGCGGTCAGCGGCGATGGCGTGAGGTTTCATTGGGGAGGGTGTTATCATACTTTTCCTTTACGCTGGTTTTCCCTCGATAGACGCGGGTTCAATGGAACGTCCGGTGACAAAATTATATGAATCGACGATGAGTTGGAAGACGACATCCAGTTCTTCCATGTCCATTGGGGTGTAAACGAGAACCATGCCTTCGTTACCGATTTGCTCGGCGATGGGATGCATCTCCGCCCAGCCTGATGCAATCGCTTCGCGGGCGCGTTCGGGCGAAAGCGTGATGTGCAGGCTGCCATCGGGGTGAATGTGGGCAAACTCACGCCCAACTAGAATCAATTCCCCGCGCACAAGAGGCAGGTCTTCTCTAAGCCACAAGGCGCGCGCTCCCGGCACCGAAATCTGCGTCGGTTCGTTGCGGACATCGGGCAGGGCGTAGGCGCGGCGATACAGTTCCGCGTTCACATCAGGAACGGGCTTGATCCCGATCTGAGTGTGCGGCATCCATTTGTGGGTTTGTGGGCGGGGTCGTTTTCGTTTGGGAAGTACCGTTAAGTCAGCCATCGCTTATCCTTATAGTTGAATGGGAGGCAAAGTTAGCCTTGCTTCCCATCATTCACTAGAACGAAAGGCTGAGCGCCCAGGGTTGGGGAATCGCCACGAACATCAGCGTGCAGCCCAACATGCAGAAATCCTTCATAAACATGAGCATGTCGGTCTGGCGCGCCATGGGGTCTTGAACCGTCCAGAAGTTGTGCATGATGGACGCGACCGGAATGATGAACAAAACGATCAGGGCAACGCCGATCAGCGGGTATAAGCCGAGCAGAATGCTCAAGCCCCCCAGAATAATCATCGCACCGCTGCCGTACACAGCTAGGGCGGGGAAAGGCACGCCTTTGGATTGCGTCCAGGGGATCATGGCTTGCGCTTGGGCGAAGTGGGCGTAGCCGCCAAAAATCCAGTACACGCCCACGATGATACGTCCGATAAGAAATACGATGTCCATACTCTACTCTCTCCTTTAGTGAATGGTTGGTTTGAACTTGCAAAAAAATTCGCGCTCTGTAAAGATAGATGTAAAAATCTGCGGCATTGAAGCGGAAGGCATCACATCCTTTCTGGTTTATTTTTGGTCTTTCGCAATCTGTTCCAGCGCTTGCAAAAAGGCTTCATAAGGCTGCGCGCCGACGATGGCGTAGCGGTCATTCAGAACATAGGTCGGCACGCCCGTCACGCCGATTTGCTGGGCTTCCTGCACCGCGTTATTGACGGCAACGGTGTGCCTGCCCGCTTCCACTTCGCGCTGCATCTCGTCCGCGTCCAGCCCAACCTGTACAGCGGCGTCGCGCAGAACGTCCCATTTGCTGATGTCTTCGCCGCGCCCGTAGAATTTGTCGAAGACGACGCGGTGAAACTCAAAGTGTTTACCCTTTTGCGTGGCGTATTCGGTGGCTTCGTGGGCAAGGCGCGTATTGGGGATGCGCGTGGCAAAGACCATCTCCAGCCCGGCGGCGTCTGCCATTTGTTTCAAACGGGCATTGGTCTGCGCCATGCGCGATTTGACATAATCGGGCAGGTCCATTCCTTCGGGCGGTGTGTCGGGGCGCAGGTAAAACGGACGCCATTCGACTTGCGCGTTGTGCTTTTCAATTAACGTTGCGACCACACCCTGGCCGACATAGCACCAGGGTCAGACGTAATCGGAATAGATGGTTAGTTTGAGTTGATCCATTTTTTTCTCCTGTTTTGTGATATCAAGCCGTTTGTAGGTGTTTCTCGAAAAACGCCAGCGTGCGCTTCCATGCGTCGTCGGCGGCTTCGGCGTTGTGCGTGGGACCCGTGTCGTTGAAGAACGAGTGACGCGCGTCCGGGTAGATTTTGAAATCGTGCGCCACCTGATGGGCTTCCAGCCGCGTTTCCAACTGGCGGGCGGCGGAGGCGGTGAAATCCTTTTCGGGGTAACTGCCGACAATCGGACAGGAGTCCACCACAGCGTCGAGCGGACGCGGGTTCTGTCCATAGAAAACGGAGGCGGCGCGTAAGTCTTCATCCACGCAAGCCAGTTGCAGGGCATAACTTCCGCCCATGCAGAAACCAATGGCGCCCACGCGCCCCGCTTCGACTTCAGGGAGGTTTCGCAAAACATCCAACGCGGCGCGTAATTCGCCGACTACGCCGTTGCTCAACGGGCGGACGAGGATGCCGTGAAAGATGCGCGTCATGCAGGCGATGCGATTGCCTGCGCTGAACAAATCCACTGCCAGAGCAACGTACCCCGCGCCGGCGAAACGGCGGGCAATATCGCGGATGTTTTCGTTCAGCCCGAAGATTTCGTGGATGACGACCACGCCGGGGAAAGGACCCGCGCCTGCAGGCTTCGCAAGGTAAGCGTCCAGCGTTCCGCCTTGCGGGCGGGGCAGGGTGAGGGTCTCGGTGGACGGTTCGGCAGTCATTGCAGAATCTCCATGATTTCGCGCACGGTAGCGGCTTGCAATCCTTCGGCGTACCAGGTTTCCATGTCAGCTTTGAGACGCTCGAAGATGGGATCGAGGCGGGCTTTGCGTTCTTCCCTGCTCAGGCTCTCGTCCCTACGGATGGCGGACACTTCGGGATGTTCTTCATTCCAAAGAGCCAGACGCGCGTGGGCGGCTTTGGAACGTTCGACCCATGTACCGATCAAACGAAAGGGTTTGTCCAAAAAGGCAAAGACGGGGATGCTGGTGATGTCGCTTGCGGCGAACCAGGCTTGCAAGTCCGGCCAGCGTGAGCGGAGGAATACGCGCACTTCCATATCGGGGGCTGCTTCGGTCAGGCGCGCCAGGATGGGCAGGTTCATCAGGCAATCGACGCACCAGTCCTCGGTCATCACAAGGACGCGGATGGGGCGTTGGAGCGCGGCGGCGGCAGCATGTTCCTCTTCGCTCAGTTGGACGGTCTCAAGGCGGCGCGTCATCGCCTCTTGATCTACACTCATCTGGGCGACGAACTCGGGCAGAGTAAGTCCCTGATCCCAGCGTAAGTCGTCTATTGGCAGGGCGGTTTGGCTAACTACGGATGTATTGGTCATTTTTAGCATGGGGACGGATCTCACATGAAAAATGTATGAGGTCCAGGGCAAGGCAGGCGTTTAGTGTTCGTGACCTTCATGGTCGTGGTCGTGCCCACTGTTTCCATGATGGTTTTGCGGCAGATATTTATGCGGGTCCTTCTCGAAGGATCTCTGGCAGCCGGGGGAACAAAAGTAGTACATTTCGCCAGCGTGCTCGCTCTTGTATTGCGCGGTTTCGATTTCAACTTCCATCTTGCAAACGGGGTCAATTGCAGTGGTCATGAGATTCTCCTTTTGAGTTGGAACGTCCTTTTCGAACGCGGGATAACATTCGCCGGTTAGCGGGTCACAGTAGCCGCCGACAGCGTTTTCGATGGGGACAATTTTCAGCGCAGGGCGGAGAGACTGGTCGGTCATTGGAGACGATCCCTTTTATCTTTTGAATTGTTTGACATTGACTTGAACGGCTGTGTGTGATAGGATACTCTTGTCGCTTATACAACAGATGATGTTTATTAAATCCCTTTTACATGGTTTCGTCAATCACCAAAATCCAATATTTGTTGGATAAACGACAAAGGAGTAAAAATGTTGGATAATTCGCTTGCCGAAGAGAGAGTGGATCCGCGTATCAGGCGCACTCTTCAATTTTTGGAAGAGGCATTTTCCACCCTGATCCATGAAAAAGATTTTCAATCCATCACGATTCAGGATATTACCGAACGCGCTGGAATCAACCGCGCCACGTTTTACGCCCACTTCCCCGACAAATACGCCCTGCTCGATTACAAAATCCGCCAGGAATTTCGAGCAGAAATCGAAAAGCGCACGCTGAACGCCTGCCACTACAGTCAGGACAATCTGCGCGCGCTCATTCTCGCGGTATGCGAATTCATTCGAGAGGCGAATGGTCAATGTAAATCGCCTCGCGGCCAGTTTGAGCCGCTCATGGAGGCCCAGGTCAAAGCGCAAATAAAAGACCTATTAATGACCTGGCTGGATCAAGTCGATTCCAATGTTTCGCCGGAGATCTCGTCGACCGCTGCAAGCTGGGCGATCTACGGGCTGGCGCAATATTGGAATGATGAGAAAGACCGTAAGCCATTAAACAAATTCGTGGAGCAAGTTCTGCCGCTGGCGGAGGCGAATTTGCAGTTGAACCAGATCTGAATCAAACCGCCCGGGCAAGAGTTGACCGGGCGGTTTCTTTTATCGAATCAGCGCCACTCAGGGGCGCGTCCAGTACTATTTCAACACCACTAAAATCTTCTGTACGGTAGCGGCTTGACCGTTAATCCGCACTGGCGGCGTCAATCGATTCCTCAAGGTTCGATTGCTGGGAGGAAGACTCGCGGTCTCCTTTGGAGGCAGTGCTGTGGCGTGCGGCGTCGGTCAGTGTGCGGCGCGGGGCGAGGAAGATCGCTGCCAGCCCCAACAGAGCAGCAGTGAAGGCAATCATGAAGACCAAGTTGATCGAATTTGCCATTGCCAGGCGCGCATTTTCGGCAATCACCACTTGTGAGCCGGGCGTGGGGTTGAGCAGCTGTTGGATGATACTCACATCTTGCCCCGCCGCTTGCAGTCCGGAGGTCAGGTGCAGGGTCAATGCGGCGCCCATCACGCTCACGCCGAGAGTCCCGCCAATGGAGCGGCTAAACTGAACGGTGGAGGTGGCTGCACCAAGATGACGGCGTTCCACGCTGGACTGTACGGCAATCAGGAGGGACGGGATCGAAAGCCCCATACCAACGCCCATCAGGGCGACGAAGACCATCAACAGGGTCTGGCTAGTGTTGAGGCTGGCTTGCGACATGAGGAAGGTGCCCAGGCTCAACGATGTCATGCCGATCAATCCCAGCGTCCGGTAACCGACGATCAACATCAGGCGCGCGCCGATAATGCTGGCAGTCACCCAGCCAAGCAGCATAGGGGTGATCGTGATGCCCGCCTGTGTGGCGCTGGTTCCCAGTACGGATTGTACAAACAATGGGACGAAGGATGTGCTTCCGAACATCGCCCAGCCTGCCAGCATACCATGCCCCACGGCGACCGAGAACAGTCGGTCGTGAAAGAGATTCAGCGGCAGAATGGGGTCCACAGCGCGGCGTTCCGCCCATAGAAGAACGGCGAAGAGAATCGCTGCCAGGCTGATCAGCGCCCAACCGGCAGGCGTCCCCAACTCCATCAGCCCGAAGAGAAGCGCGACCACGCAGGCCGTTAAAAGACCTGCGCCAGCGTAATCTACGACAGGCATTTCGTGATGATGCACCTGGTCTCGCCAGGCGAACGCCACCAGTGCGGCGGCCAGCAAACCGGGGATGACGTTGACATAAAAGACCCAGCGCCAGGAGAGCTGATCCACCAGGAAACCACCCAGAAGCGGCCCCACAATGGATGACACTCCCCACACGCCGGAGAACAATCCCTGCATTCGGGCACGTTGCTGGAGTGAGAACATTTCGCCGATCATAATGAATGCCAGAGGCTGGACACCGCCCGCGCCCAGTCCTTGAATGGCTCTGAAAATGATGAGCTGGGTCATGTTGCTCGCCTGTCCGCTCAATGCCGAACCGATCAAGAACAGTCCCATGGCGAAGATATAGAGGCGGCGGCGCCCGAACAGATCGGACAACTTGCCATAGAGGGGGACGGTGGCGGTCGAGGCCAGCATGAACGCCGAAAAGACCCACGAATAATGTTCCAGCCCGCCCAACTGCCCGATGATGGTGGGCATGGCGGTGGCAATGACGGTGGATTCCATCGAAGCCATGAACAGGCTGAGCATGATGCCCAGCGTGACGATAATGATACGCTTTCGTGACATATTCTTAAACTTATACTTCCTTTTAGGGGGATTTCTCGAATCTATTTGCAGACATCGCGCATGATCGTTCTATTCGGCATTTTCCAATGAAGTTGATCTGCAAAACAATGTGAAACACTGTTGATTTTTTCTGCACTGCCATTTTCGTGGATTAATTCCTGGGCAGCGATAACCATTTTCATTTTTCGGCTTGCATGACCGGTTACTTTTCCGGGCTGATTACGAACAGGTCTTGAAGGATTTGCATTGCCTGAGAGATTGTCTTCAGTTCCTCTTTTGACAGGCGGGACATTTTGACCATTAGAAATTTCTGCGCGAAATCATAGGCAACATTCAGTTCCTCTTGCCCCTGCAGAGTCAGAAAAAGGCACATTTTGCGTCGGTCTTCCTCTCCACCACGAGCATCGCGGCTCACCAACTTGCGATCCACCAGCTTGTCAATTAACACGGACATCGTTGGCAGTGACACTCCAACATGAGCAGCAACGTCTGAAAGGGAAGTGCCATGATTGCGATTGATATATAGCATCGCACGGAATTGGTGGACATTAATGTCGGCGGCGCGCAGCTCATGAAGCTTGGCACGGATGCTGCGCATCACGAGTGGAACGACATCAATAATCCGCTCAGCGGTACCCCGAACCGTATCTATCATTTCATTTCCTTTTCTAATAGTTTTGATTTCTAATTATATTCCCTGCTAAAGGAATTGTCAAACAGGAATCCTGAGTCTTAATCATCATCTAGATTTCTGATATGAGGGATAAAGAACACTCAGGCTTGCTTTGTGCTCATCATGACAGCAAGACGCGTCTCCTCAGTCCCATTGGTAGTTCAGGCTATTCTTCGCTGGCAGAAGCAAAATAAGCCAGACGCAAAAAACAAAGACCGCCAGGATATGCTTACCCTGGCGGTCTTTATTTTGTCTCGTTGTTTTTATGGGGTCATGAAGGTTACATCAGCTGGCATACCGGGCTTGAGTTTCAGTTCGGGGTTTGGCACACTTAACTTAATGGCATAAACGGTGGCCTGGCGTCCTTCCACGGTCTGAACGTTGCGCGGGGTAAATTCCGCCTTGTCGGAAATGTAGGTCACACTGCCGGTAAAGGTCTGTCCGGGGAAAGAATCCACTGCAATGGAAACCTGATCGCCGAGATTGACCTTGCCATATTCAGTTTCGGGGATATACACCACAAGTTCTACTTCCTGGAGTTGCCCGATGGTGATGACCACACCGCCCGGGGCGAGCGTCTCGCCGACTTCGATCCCGCGAGTTAAAACAACTCCATCCACCGGCGCAGTGACTATCGTCTTTTCGAGTTGAACGTCAATCGCCGCTAGAGCCGCCTGCGCTTGCGCGAGAGCTGCTTCCGCTTGTTGGACACCAGCTTCGGCGGCTTTCAACTGCATGGACTGGTCGCCAGTAAGCAGGGAGTTGTGGTAATCCAGGGCGCGGTCAAAGCGTTCCTGCGCGACCTTCAGGCGGGCGCGAGCCTCGAGAACATCTTCGGCGGCTTTGGTGGTCAGCAGGCGGTCATAGTCAGTTTGAGCCGATTTTAGTTCGCTTTCGGCGGCGTCAAAAAGCGACTGGGCATAATCCTCCATATATTCCTTGTCCTGGGCGGCTTGCGCCTGCGTCAGGACAAGGTCGGCGATGAGAAAAGCCGCTTGCGCGTCCGCGACTCGTTTTTCAGCCTCCAGAAAATCCTGCGAAGTTAAATCGCCCAATACTTTTTCAAGATTTGCCTTCTCTTTATCAAGATTGGACTGGGAGGCTTCCGCTTCCGAGGCAGCGGAGGCAATTTTTTCCTCCTTATCAAAATACCATACCGGCAGTTCAAATTGATCCAGCTGCGTGGCGTTCCATGCGCTGGTACGCGCCTGCTGGTCTTGCAAACGAACAGCGTTCAAAGCCACATCATACTGGGCTTTGGCTGTGGCGACTGCGGCTTCCGCCAACTGCACTGACGCTTGCGCCTGCTGTTGCTGCGCCTTGAGCAGGCTGTCATCGAGGCGGAAGAGTTCGTCTCCCGCTGTCACCTGCTGACCTTCCTCCACGTTGATGGAAACGACCTGCCCGCCAACCTGCGGGGCAATTCGCACTTCACGTGAGGCAATCGTGCCGGATGCAGATAGATTGGAGGTATCCGAGCCATTGACTCCGGCGCAAGCGCCCAAGAGCAGGCTGGACACAACCAGCGCAACGATTATGGAACTTTTTTGCTTTTTCATTTTTTTACTCCGAGATAATGGATATTACAGACGTTTTCTGAACATGAACACGCTGGCGAAAAATACTACGATACTGAAGACTGTCATGGGCCAGACCCAACTCCACAAGGTGACAAAGCCCACACCCTTCAGCATGATGCCGCGCACAATTTCAAGAAAGTAAGTGACGGGCAGCAAGTAACCGGCGTAGTAGGCGATCCACGGCATGTTTTCACGCGGATAGAGCAGCCCGGCAAGGATGAACGATGGCATCATAATGAAGGACGCCATATACATCGCCTGCATTTGCGTTTGGGAAATGTTGGAAATCAAAACGCCCAAGCCCAGGGAACCAAGCAGGAAAATCAAACTCAGGACGCTCAACAGCGTGATGCTGCCAGCCACTTCCACGCCAAACCAGATCGCTCCTACGGCAACTGTCATGGCAACATTGACAAAGGCAACCAGGACGAAGGGCAAAATCTTGCCCAGCATTAATTCCCAGGAATGGATCGGCGTCACTATCAACTGTTCCAATGTGCCCTGCTCGCGCTCGCGCACGATGGCAAAAGCGGTCAATAGCAGGGTTTGAATTTGCAGGATGATCGCCACCAAACCCGGAATCATGAAGTTCATCTTTTTCAAGTTGGGATTGTACAGGTAGCGCACGCGGGCATCCACCGGCAGGCTGATTGCCAAACCTGTGCCGCTGCGCTCCAGCCGTTGAATTAGAATTTCCTGCGATGTGGACTGGCTGATGGTTTCAGCCGCCAACTGTGCGGTTTGCGCCACGGTGGGGTTTGAACCATCAATATAGAACTGGATAGTCCCGGTACCTCCCGTTGTAATTTCGCGTCCAAAACTTTCTGGGATATATAACCCTGCTTTGACTGTCCCAGCATCCAGCATGTCCAATATTTCGTCTTCACTATGGGCGGTGTGTGTAACCATGTAAAACCCGCTTACAGTAAATTTATCGACGAGCCATCGGCTACTATCTGTATTCGAAAGGTCGGCGACCACCAATGGAATGTCTTCCACGTCATTGGCAACCGCGTATCCCATCAGAACCAACATCATAACCGGCATGACAATCACCAGCATCAGAGTGCGCGGGTCACGGATGATATGCAGCCACTCCTTGCGAACAATCGTCGCCATACGGCGAAACCCTTGTCCCATAAAAACCTCCTATTTAATTTCTGCCCGCGCTTGCAGGCGATTTTCTTGATCTACGAGCGAAACGAACACATCCTCCAGCGAAGGCAGGACTCTTTCGATACGCTCTACGGCGATGTGATTGGACCTCAATGCCTTCTCCAACGCCGGCTTTTGTTTCTCAGAATCGACTTGAACATGAATCAACACGCCATGCGCGGCGGCATCATGCACGATGGGCAGGTCTTTCAAAATCTGTTCGGCGCGTCCGGGGTCGTCGCAATCCACTTCAAAGAGCGTGCCTTTCATGCTTTCGCGCAATGCATCGGGGTCGCTCAGGGCAATCAGGCGTGAGCGGTACATCATCCCAATCACGTTGCAGAACTCGGCTTCATCCATGTAATGGGTAGTTGCCAACACGCTCACGCCCTCGCCAGCCAGACGATAGATCATCTCCCAAAATTCGCGTCGCGAAACCGGGTCTACGCCGGCTGTGGGTTCGTCGAGAAAAAGCATGGGAGGTTCATGCACAATGGCGCACGCCAGCGCCAGCCTTTGCCGCCATGCGCCCGAAAGGTCGCTGGTCAATTGTTTCTCGCGCCCGCGCAGCCCCGCCATGTCAATCAATTCGCCCAGTCGGCTTTTGACCTTGTTCTGCGGCACGCCGTAGAGGTTGGCATAAAAATCCAGGTTTTCGGAAACGGTCAGGTCGTTGTATAGCGAGAACTTTTGAGACATATAGCCAATGCGCTGCTTGACCTCTTCCGATTGACTTGCCACGTTGTAGCCCATCACGAGCGCGCTTCCCGCTGTAGGGCGGATGATGCCGCATAACATGCGCATCGTGGTTGTTTTTCCAGCCCCGTTGGGACCAAGCAAACCGAAAACCTCGCCGCGCGGAATATCAAACGTGACATGGTCTACTGCAATGAAATCACCAAACTGGCAGACCAATTCCTGGGCTTCTACCGCTTTTTCAACGCTCATACTTTCGCCTCCTGTGTTTCCGCAAGATGGATAAAGACGTCTTCCATCGAAACTTTTGCCTCGCGCAGGATGCTGACTTCCGCGCCTTCTTTCTTCAGGGATTTTTCGATTCTCGGCATGACCTCAGCCGGGTTGCTGACCGAGAGGCGCAGGCGGTCGCCGACGGCTCTCCAGCCAAGCACGCCCTTCGTCTGGTCGGCGACGGCGCGTAACGTTTTGCGCGGCTGGGCTTTGACTTCCACAATGCGGAACGGCATCTGCTCTTCCAATTCCGCTGGCGCGCCCGTAATCAGCATCTGCCCGTGATAAAGCACGCCCACGCGGTTGCAACGTTCGGCTTCATCCATGTACGGCGTACTGACCATCACCGTCACGCCGCGCTGAATGACTTTGGCTAATAACTGCCATAACTCGCGGCGCGAGACCGGGTCCACGCCTGTTGTGGGTTCATCCAGCAACAGGATTTGCGGCTCGTGAATCAAGGCGCACGCCAGCGCCAGTTTTTTGCGCATCCCGCCCGAAAGGTTCTCGCTGCGGCGGGTGGTGAAATCCGTTAGGCGCGCAAATTCCAGCAATTCGTCAATTCGTCTTTTTTGCACGTTGCGCGGCACACCATTCATATCCGCAAAGAAACGCAGGTTTTCCATCACGCTTAAATCGGGGTACAAACTAAAGGCTTGCGGCATATACCCAAGCAGAGCGCGGATTTCCTCCGGTTGTTTGTGAACGTCAAAACTCGCCAGATGCGCCGACCCTGAGGTGGCTTCCATGACAGTGGAAAGGATTCTCAGCAGCGTGGTTTTCCCCGCTCCATCGGGTCCAACCACCCCATAGAGTTCACCTTTATTTACTGAAAGGTCAATCTCTGTCAGGGCAGGTTCCGCATCCCTTCCTTTTGAGTAGTATTTTGTGAGTTGCTGCGCTATTACAATTCCTTCCATTTACTTCTCCTGTAGGGTAATTACTATGCCCAATGATTATTCATTTCTCAAGGGCGCGATTATTTTTGAGAGCATGTCTCCTAAATGACTACGGGCTTCCTTATCCATGCGTTCGAGCAGGATTTCATATTTGCGAATTTTCTTGAGAAAACCATCTGTGAGTTCCACCGCATCATCTTCACTTGATGCCAGTCCTAGCATGAATCCCGGAAGCAGGTAGAGATCCCCCGCATTTTTTTTCTCAATTAATGCCAGTATCACGGAAGCGTAATAATCCATCATGCGATGCCGTCCCCTGGCCCGCAGCCTTGTAACCAGATCGCCAACCAGGTTTGAGCAATACAAAACATCGTCCAGCCCGCCATCCACCTGAAGGAGGATATCTTCGGCAAGTTTTGCGTCTTCAAATTCCCCTGCCGCGATCTTCTTAATCACACGGTCTTTGGCTTCCTCCCAAGAAGCCGCTTCAGCCCCTGCCAACTTTCTGAAGGTTTCCTCAGCCTTTTTGGTAGGTTTAAATGAAACAGAAGCCCGCCCGGGACCCTCGCTATGGGTTTCATATACCGATTCAACGTAGCCTTTTTCCTCCAACAATCGAAGCATGTCATAAGCAGTGTATTTGCTGAGATTCAATTGCTCTGCTACGGTTGAATAGTGGATGGGTCCCTGGATTTCCTTATAAATATCAAGCATTTTTTCAATAAATGTCTTTTGTCTCTTTGTAAGTTTCATAGGAATCCTAAATAACCAAAATTTCCAAAATAACCAAAATATAGGCGGATATTATCCCCCATAAGCCAATCTGTCAAGTGAAAAAATGCTCAAATGGGAAACACCCCCTTCCCCACAAAAAATCCTCCCGAGGACTTGGGTATTCTCCAAGTATCGGGAGGATTTGGAATTTCTTTTATTGGTTTATGTTATACCCGCGGGCATTATACGCACCATCTCAAAGGTTTTCTCGCAAGACTTAGCTGAATCAGCCAAACCTTCGGGAGTTACCGCGCAGGGCAAGTTACAGCCTCACGCTGGGTCAGTAACTTCCGCCAGGAACTCTTTGAGCGCAGGCATGTATCCATCGAAGCGAGTGCGGCGAATATCATGACTTGCCCCTTCGAGTTGAACGAACTTCAACTTTGCGTTGGCTTCAGCTGCTTTTTTCGCCGCTTTGGGCGAGACAATGGACATCTTTTCCTTATCACCGATGATCAAAAGAATGGGCGACTGGATTTTGCGGATGATATCGAACGGAGCGGAGAGGTCCATCGGCATGGTCGCCATTGACCCCAGGAAGTTGAAACTCAATCGCTTTTTCGAGTCCAGCCAGGGCTGGATTTCATCATCGGGATAGGCAGCCATCCCCTTGCGTGCCATCTTTAATCCAATGAAGCGCGGCATCAGTTTGAACATGCGCATGTACTTCGCCATCATCTTGCCAAGTTCCTTCGGATCCATCACCTGCTCCCCGCCGCCCAATTGCTCGCCAGGCAACACGATGGGCGGGTCTTCGAGAAACACGCCGCGCGTCAGGTGTGGATATTCTGCCGCCAGGTGCATGGACGTATCCGCGCCCATCGAGTGACCACCCACCACAGGGCGCTCCAGTTTCAGGGCTTCGATTAATCCCGCCAAATCCGCCACGCGCTGTTGTGTTGCATAATCTCCCTTGCCAGACGCTGACTTTCCATGCCCGCGCGCGTCGGGCAGGATGACATCGTAATCGCGCTCCAACTCCTTGACGACATGCGTCCAGCACAGACCATCATCGCCTGCGCCATGATTGATGACCACCTGACCATCCGACCATTTTGCCATAGGATGCTCCTTTCAATTATTTTTACGCAGAACGTCCCGAAGGAAGTCTCACGCAGTTACTTTTTCGTCACCATGCTTGCGCGGATTAAGGCAAACAAGCCTCTAAAAAAGCGCCTATTGATTATCGTCAGCAGCGCTTCCAGTTTTGCGCGGTTAAAGGCGCCGCCCATCATCAACATACTGCGCAAGGGCATTTCCTGAACCATGTGTGCCATCATCGCGCCCGTTGGCGTATCTTCCTTGTCTTTGATCATCTTGCCGATCTGGTCTTTCATCATTTGGAACAGTTGCCTGCCAATGAACGAGCCTCCCATTTCACTGATGGGCGTATTGAGCGTGTACATCCCTTTGGGGGTTGGCGCATTAGCAGGGACGGGTTTCCCAAGCAGGGCTTCAAAATCCTTTTGACTGACGGACGCGCCTTTGGGGAAGTTGTAATAGGCGGCGAGTCGCTCCCTGTCAGCGGGGAAAGAAGCCTGCTGGTTAGAATCAAGCCGAATGGTCGCAGTGAGGCGGATGTCGCGCGAGGAAGCGCCAAGGAGAATCTCAAAGTCGCCCGCCTCCACAATCCATTCGCGCTGAGTCACATCATAAAACGCGAAGGCGCGGCGGTTCAACTCGATGCTCACTTCTTTTTCTTCGCCAGGCTGGAGTTCGACTTTGACGAATCCCTTGAGTTCTTTTTGCGGACGGAACGCGGTGGATTCGACATCCCGCACATAGACCTGCGCCGCTTCTTTTCCTAACCTATTGCCTGTGTTCTTGACCTTGAACGTTATCTTCGCTGAATCCTTTTCCGCTTTCACAGACAGGTCGCGGTACTCGAACGCGGTGTAACTCAAGCCATGCCCAAAGGGAAAGAGCACATCTTGATTAACTGTATCGTAATAGCGATAGCCGACGTAAATGCTTTCGCGGTATTCGACGACGACGGGACCGCCGGGGTAAGGCTGGGCGGGGGTGTCGGAAAATTGCAGGGGGAAGGTCTCAGCGAGTTTTCCGCTGGGGTTGATTTTGCCCGTGAGAATGTCGGCAAGCGCGCCCGCGCCTGCCTGTCCGCCCAGGTAGCCTTCCAAAATGGCAGGCACATCATTGACCCAAGGCATTTCAACGGGCGCGCCGTTGCTCAAGACGACGACAACTTTTCTATGCGCGGCGGCAAGACGCTGAATGAGCGCATTGTGACCAGACGGCATTTGCATGTGGGCGCGGTCAAGGCCTTCGGCTTCGTACATATCGGGCAGCCCCGCGTAGATGACGGCGACATCCGCTTTGCCTGCTGTTTCAATGGCTTCCTGAAACAGGGCGTCATCGGCGGCGGCGCCTTGTTCGGTGTAGCCTGCCGCGTAAAGGACGTTCTCCGCGCCGACGAGTTTGACCAGTTCATCGTAGAGATTTTCCAATTGGGTGGGGTTCATCAACGAACTGCCCGCGCCCTGGTAACGAGGCGTTTTCGCAAAGCGCCCAATCAGGGCGATTTTGGTATTGGCGGGAAAGGGCAGGAGTTGCCCATCGTTTTTGAGCAATACCGCACCTTCGGCGGCGGCGCGGCGTGCCAGTTCGTGATGCGCCTGTTTGTCGTAGGTGAAATCCTTTGAGAGGGTTTCATCGGCTTTGAAAATCAATGTCAAAATGCGTTCCACCGCGCGGTCGAGAACAGTGACATCCAACTCGCCAGATTTGACAGCCGCGATGATGCGTTCATCGTTTCCGTTTGGCGTACCAGGCATTTCGAGTTCCACGCCTGCGTTAAGAGCATCCACGCGCTCGTTCATCGCGCCCCAGTCGGTGACAACCAATCCTTGATGCCCCCACTCTTCCTTGAGAATGTCGGTCATCAGATATTTGTTTTCGCAGGCGTAGGTCCCGTTGATGCGGTTGTAGGAACACATCACCGTCCAGGGTTGGGCTTCCTTGACGGCAATCTCATAACCCGCCAGATAGATTTCACGCATTGCGCGTTCATCCACGACAGAGTCGGTTGTCATGCGGCGGTGTTCCTGATTGTTGAGGGCGTAATGTTTCATGGAAGTCCCCACGCCCTGACTCTGCACGCCGTTGATATGACTCTTGGCGATTTCGCCTGTGAGATAAGGGTCTTCGGAAAAATATTCGAAGTTACGCCCGCATAATGGAGAGCGTTTGATATTGACGCCGGGTCCCAAAATCACGCCGACTTTTTCCTGACGACATTCTTGTCCCAATGCTTTCCCGACTTCAAAGATCAGGTCTCGGTTCCATGTGGCGGCAAGCGCGGATGCGGTGGGAAAACAGGTAGCGGGAACGCTTTCATTCAAGCCTACATGGTCTGCTTCCCCAGCCTGTTTTCGCAAACCATGTGGACCGTCTGTGACCATAATGGAAGGGACTTTGAGACGTTCAATTCCCTTCAAGTACCAGAAGTTCAATCCTGAACACAGGGATGCCTTTTCTTCAAGAGTTATTTGCGAAATGATGGAGTTGACGTTTTTCATGGATTATCTTTTTTACACAGAATTAACTTTCTATTTTCTTACCAGCGACTTAACCAATGCGCCAAAGCCGCGCAAGCCCCTGCCATTGATCATCATCAACAGCGCTTCCAGGGTTCCGCGCTTGAGCGCGCCATTAGTCATCATCAGCATGGCGCGCAGGGGCATTTCCTTGAGCATGTTCTCGACCATCGCCAGCAGGGGATTATCGGGGTCATCCCCGCCGACCATCTTTTTGACCTGTCCATTCATCAGGTTGAGCAGTTGACGGGCAAGCCACGAATCGCTCATGTCGCCGAAGGGCGTGTTGAGGGTGTAACTGCCCTTTTGCGGCGTCGTATTTTCGGGCAGGGGTTTTCCATAGAGCGCAGCAAAAGTGTCGCGGGAGATGAGGGCAGGGGTCGGGGAAAAGTAGGGGGCGAGGGTGGCTCTGTCAGCGTAGGAGGAAGCCTGCTGGTCAGAATCCAGCCGAAGGGTCGTTTTGAGGCGAATGTCCTGGGAGGATGCGCCCACCAAAATCTCGAAGTCGCCCGTTTCCAGAATCCAATCCTTTTTTCCGACATCGTAAAAGGAAAAGGCGCGGCGGTCGAGTTCGATTGTCACAGACTTTTCTTCTTTGGGCTGGATATGGACTTTGGCAAAGCCCTTGAGTTCTTTGAACGGGCGAAAGTGGCTGGATTCGACATCCCGAACATAGACCTGCACCGCTTCTTTTCCTGACTTGTTGCCTGTGTTCCGTATCTTGAATGTGACCGAGGCTGAATCGTTACGCGCCTGAACAGACAGCTCGCGGTATTCAAAGGTGGTGTAACTCAACCCATGCCCGAAGGGGAACAGGACGGGTGCATTGGCGGTGTCGTAATAGCGATAGCCAACGTAAATGCTTTCACGATATTCGACGGCAGAGGGACCGCCGGGGAAATAAGGGTGAGATGGATTGTCTTCCAGTTTGATGGGGAAGGTCTCGCCGATTTTGCCGCTGGGGTTGACGCGCCCAAGCAGGATGTCGGCTTGGGCAGCGGCGCCCGCCTGGCCTGCGAGATAGCCTTCGAGAACGGCAGGGACGTTGGCAAGCCAGGGCATTTCGAGAGGATTGCCGTTGCTGAGCAGGACAATGACTTTCTTATGCGCGGCAGCGACTTTTTCGATGAGCGCGGTGTGCGAAGCGTGAAGTTTCATGCTCGGCTGGTCGCCGCCTTCGGCGACCGCCACACCAACCATGACAACGACATAATCGGCTTTGGCGGCAACTTCAAGGGCTTCAGCGAGAAGGGCTTCATCCACGAGGGCTTTGTCTTTTTCGGGGAAGCCGGGCGCGTAAAGCACATTGGCTTCGCCGATGCGTTTGACCATTTCATCATACAGGTTGTCCACCATCGTGGGGTTGGTCAGCGAACTGCCCGTGCCCTGGAAGCGCGGCTTTTTGGCAAAGTGCCCGAGCAGGGCTACTTTGGCTGATTCGGGAATAGGTAGAATCTGGTTTTCGTTTTTGAGCAAGACCGTGCCTTCTTCGGCGATGCGGCGGGCGAGATCGTGATGCGCCTGCTTGTCGTAAGTGAAATCGCCTTTGGCGAACGTTTCTTGCGCTTTGAAGATGAGCGCGAGCATCAGCTCCACGGCGCGGTCGAGGGTGGCTTCAGGCAAATCCCCCGCCCTGACCGCCGCGAGGATGGCACGCTGGTTATCCGTTGCAGGACCTGGCATTTCGAGGTCAATTTCCGCTTTCAACCCGGCGATGCGGTCATTAACCGAACCCCAGTCGGAAAGCACAACTCCTTGAAAGCCCCACTCCTTTTTCAAGATGTCGCGGATAAGAAACGGATTTTCGGAGCAGTATGTACCATTGACGAGCGTGTACGCGTTCATCACCGTCCAGGGCTGGGCATCTTTGACGATGGTCTCGAAGCCCGCCAGGTAGATTTCTCGCAGGGCGCGTTCATCCACTACGGCGTTGATGGTCATGCGGCGGTATTCCTGATTGCCAACTGCAAAGTGCTTCAGCGATGCGCCGATCCCCTGACTCTCAATGCCCATGATGAGTTGCTTCGCCATTTCTCCCGCGAAATAGGGGTCTTCGGAGTAGTAGTCGTAGTTGCGTCCGCCAAGCGGGGAACGCTTGATGTTGATGCCAGGTCCGAGCAGGATGCTGACTTTTTCCTGACGGCATTCTTCGCCGAGGGCGACTCCCATCTCGTGGATGAGTTCGCGGTTCCAGGTCGCTGCCTGGATGACGGCAGGCGGGAAACAGGTGGCTGGGATGCTGTTACTCATCCCGGCGAAGTCGGTTGCTTCGCCTGCCTGCTTCTGCACGCCGTGCGGTCCATTGGTCATCAAAATGGAAGGAATGCCCAGCCGTTCGATGGCTTGGGTCTGCCACATGTTCAGCCCGGCGACGAGCGCTGCTTTTTCTTCAAGCTTAAGTTGGGAGAGGAGAGTTTTGGGGTCTTGCATAAAAATTCCTTGTCAAATGACCGTGGATAATAGACCGTTGCCCATCGTCCACGGTCTTCGGTCTATTGTACAAACTTGTTTTTCAGGAACCAGAACCAGAGCAAGGTCTGACCCGCGCCGAACAGGGTGTCAGAGGCGAAGTGCGCGCCAATCACCACGCGGCTGAGCGCGCCGACGATGCCCCACAGCAAAAGCACAGGAAGCAGGATATTACGGGCGTTACTTCCTTTTTTCAAGAAGAGGATAAATCCTATCACTACAAACGAAAGCGCGGTATGCCCGGAGATGAAGGAGTGATGTCCGTTATTGCCTTGCGGCAGGTACCAGGGTGTGAACAAGGCGGTATTCCCGGCGTCAAGAATATCGCGGTATGTCCAGCGTCCCCAGGGAATCTTGATCGCCCAGACCGTCACGAAGCCTGCAACAAACATGAGCGTCAAACCGACTTTGGCGGCGTTTTTGTACTGGCTGACGGTTTCCAGTGGGAAGCGGCGCAGGATAACTTGCCCTAGAATCAGCGTGAGGATTGCAACACCAATGACCACAGCGAAATTGACTTCTGCCCCAGTTTGCAAGCCGAAGGCATCCCCGAAAAAGCCCAGCCCGGCGAAGGCGGTCAGAAGGAAAAGCCCGATCACGCCGAGGATGCTTTTGGTGTTTTTCTCAACACGATAAGTGCGTAGGAGAATGCTGCCAGACAAAAAGCCGAGAAATGAACCAGGTAGTTGTCCGTAACCTTCGAGAAAATGCGCCCAGCCCGATTCGGGGTCATAGAGCGCTTGTGAGATTTGCCAGTCGGTGAAAGCAAAGATGACTGCCAGCAGTACAAATACAGTAACCGAAATCCAGAGTGCCTTGTTTTTCATGCGATTTCTCCTTTGGGGTTTGGGTAAGTGTTACAAAAACAGCCAGAGCAAATAAGTTGCAATGGCTGTTTTGTGATATACCGATGATGCTCCCTGATAATTATTTGAAATGGAATTCTTCAGGCAGAAGTTTGAAGGCTTCTTCGCGTGTAATTTCGCCGTTATTGGCTTGCGCCATGACCTGCACATGGTTATCGCGCAGTTTGAACATTCTCAGCAACGGCAGGGAAAGCAACGCGCCAAAAATGGGGAAGATGGAATACATGAACCAGATGCCGTTCAGCGTCTCCGCTGATTGAACCGCGCCCGTGCCTTCCATAAACCCGAAGTAAGCCAGTCCAGCCATCGCAATGCTCGCCGAAAGTCCGTTCATCAACTTGGTGGCAAAGGTTTGCAGCGAGAAGGTGATACCTTCGGCGCGCTCGCCAGTCTTGAAGGTTCCATATTCGACGCAATCCGGGGTAAACATGAACATCATGATGCCTGTCAGCGCCGCACCAATACTGCGCAGGAGCAGGAGAACCATAAAGAGGGGGTAATTCTCGTATCCGGCAAAATAGATGATCAGGCTGAAAACGATATACCAGATGATGGAGAAGACATACAGGTTGAATTTGCCAAAACGTTTGGAAAGCGCAGGGACAAATCCCGCCAGCAGAACCATTGGGAGGATGGTAATTCCAAGAAGCGCAGTCGCCGCTTCAGCGCCGCCGAGATTGTTGACCGCAAAAAATGGCGTGATGGTAAAAGCGGAATTGGTCAAAAAGTAGATCACCATCGAAGCGTAAAAAATGAAAAGGTACTTGTTGCCTTTGAGATATTTCCAAATCGCATCCAGCGATGGCGCTTCTTCTTTGCGGCTGAGAATGCGTTCCTTCGCCAGCCCGGTAATGGGAAACATGGTCGCCACCCCCACGATTGCCAGTCCAATCGCGGTGGGAAGCCAGCCGAGGTTGGGATATAGCATAGGCACGCCAAGCGCGATAATCATCGCGCCGAGCATTCCGCCCAAACGCCCAATGGAAATCAGGACGGTGCGCTCCTGGATGTTTTCGGTCATCGCTGTGGTCAGGGCAAAGACAGGCGCGTCACATAAGGTGTATGCCAGATCCCAAAGCAGGTAGGCAATAACCGTCCACGCGATTTTTGCCCCCAGGGACATCGAGGCGGGCATGGCAAAAATCATAACAGTTGTGATTGCAATTGGCAGCACAGAGCCGCGCACCCAGGGCAGGAATTTTCCACTCTTGGGCTTGGAACGGTCAATGATTACGCCAAAGAGCGGGTCGTTGACTGCATCCCAGACTTTAGCGACCAGGAAGATGGTCGCTACTGCGGCGGCGGTAATTCCCTGATCGGTCAGGAAGATTTGAAGAAAGTTCAATACAAGAATGTAAAAAACATTCTGCCCGAAGAAATAAAAACCATAGGCGGTACGTTCTGCTTTTGAAGTTTGAAAAGCGATGGGGGGATTACCTGCTTGCGCTGCCATTGTTCCTCCGAATGAGTGAAATAGGACGCTGAATCGAGAATCGCATTGTAACACCGTTACCTAACTTGCGCTAGGTAAGTAATGAGAAAGAGTTATAATACATGGCATGAACAAATACAATAGTACAACCAAGAAAAAACGAGTGCGGCGGGATCGTACCGAAGAAATACTGGAAACCGCCACACGCCTTTTTAGCGAACATGGGTATCAAGGCACGACCTTCTCGCTCCTTGCCGAAGCAGTCCAATTGACCGAGCCGGGCGTTCTGCATTACTTCCCCAGCAAAATCCATTTATTGCAAGGCGTGTTGGAATATCACGAACAAAAAAATGCCGAAAGATATCTTTCCATGCTTCAGGCAGAGAAGAAAAATATCCCGGACTTGTTCAGCCTGTTGGAAGACCTGGTTGCTGAAAACGAGAAAATCCCCGGGTTGATTCAACTCTTCACGGTGCTGGTCAGTGAAAGCATCCGCAGCGATCACCCCGCCCACGATTATTTTATCGAGCGTTACCGCCGCGTCAGGGAGGGCTATGTCAACCAATTTTTTGGGGAAATCAAGGACAAAATCCGCCCGGATGTGGACCTGAATGAACTGACCATATTAATTCTGGCGGTCATGGATGGACTGCAAATCCAATGGCTGCTTGATCCCAAGAAAGTGGATATGGTAGCGGTCTATCGCTTATTCTCTAAAATCATTGTTGAGTATTTGGAAAATTGATCGCCTAAGAAGCAAGGACTTCTTCAACGACAGGGATGTCATTGACGCTATAATAGCGGCATGAAAAGGAATCGCGCCGCTCTTCCAACCTTTGTCCACTCTTTTTGGATGCGCATTATCTCAGCACCTGCCGCTCTCAAACTTGTGGGGCTGGCAGTCCTGCCAGTAGCGACGATTATTATTTCCGCGTGGCTGTACGCGGAATTTTACATATTCAGACCCTTGCGCGCGAGTCCTGATATTACGCTAAACGCCCAAACCTTGTTCGATCTTTCGTGGCGGGCGTTTCTCTGGCTTGGCTTGGGCGCGTTGATCGGGATCGGCGCCTCCGTCACGCTGACCTGGGTTCTGATCCGCCAGCTCAGCGGATTGGTCAAAACGATGGGGCGAGTCGAAGCGGACGACCTGACGGCGCGCTCGCCCGTCTGGTCGCAGGATGAAATCGGACAGGTGCAAGCCGCCTTCAACACAATGGTCAGCGGTCTGCAGCAATCGCGCGATGACTTGATGAAGAATCAGCGCGAACTGGAATCGCTCGATGCCGAGAACAAACGCCTGATCGGGGAATTGCGGGACAAAGAAACCGAATTGCGGTTTGCCCTGCGCCGCGCGGTGGATGTGCAGGAAGAGGAGCGCAAACGTATCGCCCGCGAACTGCATGATGAAATCGGGCAAGCCCTCACGTCCATTTTGATCCGCCTCAAGAGTCTCCAAAACATAACCGACCTGGACGTGATGACCGACCGCCTTGACGGCATCCGTTACCTTGCATCGCAGACCATCGAAGAAATGCGCCGCCTCTCCATGGACCTGCGACCTGCCGCGCTGGACAACTTGGGCATTCTCCCCGCCTTGCGCTGGCACATCGGGCAAAGTATGGAGCAGAACCAGATCGAGATTCAATTCACCGCACCCGAACGCATGGAACGTCTGCCGCCCGAAGTGGAAATTGTGCTATACCGTGTCGCGCAGGAGGGACTGAATAACGCCATCCGTCACAGCCAGGCGAAACACATCGAAGTAAAACTGGAGCATACGCCGCTCTTCGTCTGGTTGAGCGTCAGCGACGACGGGCAGGGCTTTGACGCGGACGGATTGCATCGCGGTTTGGGGCTTGTGGGCATCCGTGAGCGCGTGACTCTACTCAAAGGTAAATGTGGAATCGAATCACAGCGCGGTAGCGGGGCGCGGCTGTGGGTGGAGATTCCGCTGACGGAGGCAAATCCCGCCCATGCTTGAAAATATCCGCATCCTGCTCGTGGACGACCATGCCATCATGCGCAGCAGTCTGGGTATGCTGCTTGAGTCTTATGGGGCGCGCATCGTGGGAGAAGCCGCAACGGGAGAAGAAGCCATCGCTCAGGCGCAGGCGCTCAAACCCGATGTGATCCTGATGGATATCACCCTGCCTGGCATGGACGGGGTAGAAGCGACGCGACGTATCACGGCGGAATGGGCGCAGGCGCGAGTTGTAGCGCTGACCATGCACGCCGAAGAGGTGTACCTTTCGCCGTTTCTTGAAGCGGGCGGAGCGGGTTACATCCGCAAATCTGCCGCCGACCGCGATGTGCTGGACGCCATCCAAAAGGTTGTGCAGGGACAGACGATTCTCGATACCCAAAGCGTGCAGGATTTGTTGAAACATGGCAGGAAATCGGCGGACGCGCAAGAGGCTCTGGCGTCCCTTTCGGAGCGCGAGCGGGACGTGCTGGTACGCGTGGTGCGCGGATTCACCAGTTCCGAGATTGGCGAACAGTTGAACATCAGCCCGCGCACGGTGGATACCTACCGCGCTCGCATCATGCAAAAACTGGGGTTGGAACACCGTCATCAACTGGTGGAGTATGCAGTAAAAAATCACCTGCTGGATTGAGATTGATTCCTGCTTTGAAGAATTACGTCCCGAAGGCTTCAACACCTTCGGGACGTTGTTTTTCCTTGTGGTGAAAACCACTACGCAATCGCGCATCTTTTTGGACAGACAAAGGCAATTGACTGGAATATCATAAAGGTCGCAAGCCGAGTTTCCAGCTTTTGCCATGCAGCCACAATCTCCCCTTCAAATCCTTTTCATCGTCCGCCAGCCCAGTCTGAGCGATTCACTGGCGCAGGTCTTAAGCGGATTCGGCTCCGCGCTGCGCTGGACGAGCGCCGCCACGCCCGCTGACGTGGCACAGGCGTTGGAATCCAAACTGGACTTAATCCTTGCTGACCCGTTTGCGCTGGAACAGGGCGATACCATCGCGTATTACAAGGCGTTGCGCTGTCGTTTGGGAGCCGCGCCCCTGATTGCCCTGCTCCCCGCCGATACGCCCGAGTACCGTGACGCGGCGGTGCAAATGGGAGCCAACTACACGCTCGCATGGAGCGAGACCGCCACCGAGCTGCTGCCCGTCATGGAACGCCTCTTGGGGCGGAAACGGCTGATTACGGGCGTATCGAAGTATATCGAAAACGCCGCCAGCCTCAGCGCCCCCGCTGGCGCGCCAGCCTTTGACCCCAGCCTGACCGAGCGCAGCCGCATCAAAATTGAGCGGCTTGCCCAAAAAAGATCCATCCCCGAAAACTACAGCCTCCCCCCGATATCCCAATCCACCTTCCTGCGCGGGCTGACCTTTTCCGTCGCCGCGCCGATTTCGCCCGATACCGAGCGCGTCGTCCGCACCGCCTGCAATCTGAACTGCGGCTCGCATTTCTGCGGATTGAACGCGACCGTGCGTGGCGGGGAGATCGTCAAGATCGAAGCGGCGGATTTTCCCGACCCGCGCTACCGCCGTTTGTGCATGAAAGGCATTAGCCACGTGCAAATGCAGGCGCATCCAGAACGTCTGCTCACCCCGCTCAAACGCAATGGACAGCGCGGACAAGGAGAGTGGGAGTCAATTTCCTGGGAGCAGGCATTGGATGAAATCGCCAAAAAAATGCGCCGCCTGCGGGATGACTTTGGGGCGGAAAGCCTTGTTTTTCTGCCGTACTCGGGGCAACTCAGCGTGCTGAACGGATTCAATGGAGTCTACCTGCGGCTGGCGGCGGCGCTGGGCGCGTCTGGCACGAGCCTGCGCGAATACGGAATTGACAGCGCCGTCCCGAGCGGAATCGAAGACACGCTCGGAGCGGGGTCAGGCTATTTGGCAAATGACTTTTCGGATCTGCCCAACTCGCGGCTGATTCTGATCTGGGGCGGCAACCCCGCCCAAAGCCGCATGAACTGGTGGAGTTTCTTCATGGACGCCAAACGGGCGGGTGCGCGGCTGGTGACGATTGACCCGCGCTTCAGCCTGACCGCCAGCAAAAGCGACGAGTGGCTTCCCATCCGCGCTGGCACGGATTTACATCTGGCGCTTGCCATGCTCAGGCTGATTATCGAAAACGACTGGATGGACAGGGAATTCGTCCTGCGTCACACCGTCGCGCCGCTGTTGGTGCGCGAAGATAACGGGGAATTTCTCAGGCTGGAAAATGCCTCTCGAAACGGCGACCAACCCCAAAGTCTGGTTTGGGATGCGGAAGCGGGGCGCGCACTTCCCGCCGCGCAGTCGTCATCCCCAGCATTAAGCGGACGACATGTCGTCGCTGGAATCCCGTGCCGCACGGCTTTCGATTTCCTGCGCGAAATGCTCGCGCCTTACACGCCCGAATTTGCCGCCGAAAAGACGGGGCTGGACGCGGTGCAGATTTTACAGCTGACGCGCGAATATGCCACCGTCAAGCCTGCCCGCATCATGACCTTGTACGGCATTGACCGCTGGAATCACGGCGCGACCTTCGGGCGGCTAATTGTCACGCTGGCGGCGTTTACAGGCAATTTGGGGGTTCACGGCGGCGGCGTGGGCGTGGACGGCTCGCGCGAAGCGCCCCTCCCCGCCAGTGATTTCCCCACGCCCAACGGGAAGAGTCATCGCCCTATCAACCCGCTGCTGCTCCCCGAACAGATTATTTCCGAACAGCCGCATCCCATCAAGTCCGTCTTCGTGGCGTTCGGCAACTGGATCAACCAACTGCCCGACCAGAACCGCTTATTGCACGAAGCCCTGCCCAAACTGGAATTACTGGTGGTGGCGGATCATTTTATGACCGAGACAGCGCGTTTCGCCGACTACGTTTTGCCCGCCGCGACTTTCTTTGAGCGGGAAGACATGGTGAAGGGACCTGGACCCTACATCCAATACCAGCCCGCCATCGTCGCGCCGCGCGGCGAATGCCGCTCCGATTTCGAGATTGCGGCGGAGTTGGCGAAGCGGCTGGGCTGCGGGGACGCTTTCGAAAAGCCGCCGCGCGAATATCTGGTGGAGGTTCTGGCTCGCAACGAAGATACCCGTGCCATTGCGCTGGATGAGTTAATCGCGCAAGGCGTGATGAAACGCCGCCTGCCTCTGGACTGGGAAGTGATGCACCGCGATTTGCATTTCCACACCCCCAGCGGGCGTGTGGAATTTTACGTCGAGCGGCTGCTGCCTTTCGGACGCGCCCTGCCCAAGTACGAACCGCCGCTGGAAGCCTTTCTAGGGAACGAACTTTCGCCGCGTTACCCGCTGGTCTGCCTGACGGAACACAGCCGTTACCGCGTCCATTCCACCTTTAGCAATGCGCCCTGGTTGCGCGAAATCGAAACCGAACCCCGCGCCGCTGTCCATCCGCTCGAAGCGGAACGGCGCGGCATCGTCGAGCGCGATTGGGTTCGCATCTACAACGGGCGCGGGCACGTCACCCTGCGCGTCCACCTAAGTCAAGCCGTGCCGCCTGGAACAGTTTATCTCAGCCAGGGCTGGCAATCTGTGGATTTTCAGAATGGGCATGCCCAATCGCTCACGCACGCGCGTGGCAACGCCGCCAACGCTTTCGGCGAAAACAGTTCCTTCTCCGACGTGTTGGTGGAGATGGAGAAAACAGGGGAGAGCCTGCCATGACAAAGCGCCTGGTGATGGTCATTGACCTGCAAGCCTGCACGGGATGCAACACCTGCTCGGTGGCGTGCAAACAGGAGAATAACCTACCCGACGGCGTGTGGTGGACTCAGGTGGTCACGCTGGGCGACAACGGCAATGATTCGCCTGCGGGCGAATACCCGAATTTGTTCATGGATTATCTGCCGCTGGGCTGCCAGCACTGCGTCAACGCGCCCTGTGTGGAAGTCTGCCCGTCGGGCGCAACGGCACAAACCGAAGACGGGCTGGTCATTCAAGACCCCACCCAATGCGGCGGCTGCCGCTACTGTATGCTGGTCTGTCCCTACACGGGTGTGCGAGTCTTCGCGGGCGAAACCCTGCGCTACTCTCTGCCCTTCCCGACGGGCGACAACCCAATGATTCATCGTCCATTCACGGTGGAGAAGTGCAATTTCTGCGCCCACCGCCTCAAGCGCGGACTACTCCCCGCCTGCGTGGATTCCTGCCCGATGGTGGCGCGTACCTTCGGCGATTTGGGCGACCCAAACAGCGAAGTTTCCAAACTGTTGCGCGAACGTCCGCATTTTCAACTGCTGGTGGAAAAAGGCGCCGACCCCTCCACCTTTTACCTGACCTGAACCATGCTGAACCCTGTCTCCGTTTCTGACCCTTTCCAAAACGCCTTTGGCATCCTCACACAGGTTGCCAGGGATCGCGGCTGCGTCTATCGCTGGCTGGCGCTTGGGTTTTACGCGCCCGATGAAGAATTGGTTCGGTCACTGCGGGAAGGGTTGCTGAAACAGGAATTGACTCAGGCAACCTACTGGCTCGGCATGGATCAGCGTCCACTGTCGGATTGTTTAAATGAAGTGAACGCCTATGCTAACGCCAGCCTGCCTGAATTGCAGGCTGCCTACGAAGCGCTCTTCGGCAAGAACGTCTCGCGCATTGCCGCCCGCGAATCCGCCTATTTGTGGCGCTCGGTCACGCACCCTGCGGACGCAGCGGGAGAGTTGGACCGCGCCCTCATCAACATCTACAGGCAATACGGACTTAAACCGCAAACAGGCGCGGAAGACAGCTTGTCCGTTCAACTGGAATTTATCGCCTATCTCTGTCAGTTGGAGACCCAAGCCTGGCAGGCGGGGACTTCCCAAACCGCCCGCGAACTGCGCCGTCAGGAACGCGCCTTCCTCGCCGACCACTTGGGACGCTGGCTGCCCGAATTTTGTCAGCGCGTGGAGGAAAGGGCATTGCCATCCTTTTATACAGCATTATCCGCGTTCGCCTTCCGCTGGACGAAACTGGAATACGGACCTGGATATTCCTCTTTGAGTTAACATGCCTGCCATTTACTTCATCTACGGTCTCGCATTTTTCAGCCTCGGCATGGTCATCTGGGTGGAGAAGCGCCACGCCAGTGACCTGCCGCTGGCGCACCAACTTCCCTGGCTGGCGGCATTTGCATTTACTCACAGTCTGGTGGAGTGGCTGGAGATGTTTGTCATGCTCCAGCCCCTACACACTCCGCATGCCGCGCTGGATATCGCCCATGCCGCGCTCTTGCCGCTCTCCAGCCTGTTCCTGGTTCGCTTCGGCATTGGTCTGATTAATGAAGCAGGTCCCCTGCCCGATTGGATGACCCTCGCTCCCGTCGTCCTGATCGTGCCGCTGGGTCTGTTACTCGGCTTTGCCCTCATCGTCATCCTCAGTTCAAATTCCACACTGCTGATGGCGGAAATTTGGTCGCGCTATCTCCTTTATTTCCCTGGCAACCTGTTGGCGGGGTTTGGCTTTCTCAGGCAGTCGCGCCACATTCGAGATTCATATCCTGTACAGGCTTCGCGTTTTCTCAAATTCATATCCACCGCCTTCTTTATCAACGCCGTCGCAGCGGGGTTGATTCCTCCCGCTGGAACGGGGGGACTGCCCGCCCTAATCAACGAAGAAAGTTTCCTCACCCTTGCCGGACATCCTGTTCAAATCTGGCGGGCTGTCATGGCGGTTGCCATTGCCCTGTTGTTCGTGGGCGTGCTGCGAATTTTCGAGTTCGAGCGCAGCCGCAAGGTGACGGAACTCGAAAACCAAAAAGAAGAGGCCCAACGCGCCACTCTCTCCGCCCAAACTCAAGCGCTCCAAACATCCGAAGCCTGGACCGACTCGCTGGTGGACATTAGCCGCCGCATCGCCAATCTCGAGGATGTAGACTCAATTCTTCGCGTTATCACACACAGCGCCCGCTGCCTGCTGCAAGCGGATATTGCCGCCCTGGCATTATGGAACGAAGATCTGACCGCGCTGGAGATTCGCTGTGCCGCCCTGCCCGAAGGCGCGCCGCCCAGGAATTTCGGCAGGGTTGAAACGCCCCACCTATTGACCGCCGCCCGAAAAGCCGACCCCAGCCTCTTCCCGCAGAACTTCGCTTCTTCTCTAAACTTTTGGGATTGTCCCGCCCTCGAACGGGAAATCCGCGCCGCCGCCTTTGTGCCGCTTCGCCTGGATGCCCAACCCATCGGCGTTTTCTGGGTCGGTAGGGAAGCAGGCTCCATCTTCTCCACAGGCAACCTGCTGGGGCTGGAGCGTCTCGCCGCCCAGACCGTCATCGCTCTCGAACACGCCATGATGACCTCCCGCCTGCAATCCCTGGCAACGATGGAAGAACGCGGACGCATTGCCCGCGAAATGCACGATGGGCTGGCGCAGGTACTGGGCTATGTCGGTATGGAACTCCAAACCATCGAAGCCCTGACGCATGCCCAGAATCAAGAAGCGGTTCTGTCCGAACTCCAGCAGGCACAGCGCAGCGTCCAACTCGCCCAAGCGGACGTGCGCGAAAACATCCTCAGCCTGCGTACCACTCTGTCCAACGAAAAGGGCTTGCTCCCCGCTTTGCGCGAATACATCGAAGAGTTTGGTGTGCAAACGGGCATCCAAATGCAATTCCAATGTGGGCTGACCAGCGACCCCGCCCTATCTCCGCTGGCGGAGGCCCAGCTGACGCGCATCATTCAGGAAGCCCTCACGAACGTCCGCAAACACGCCCGCGCCGAACACGCCCAAGTGCAGATTGCCCAGCGCAACGGTTCCCTGCGCGTTATCGTCAGCGACGACGGCATCGGCTTCGAGTGCGCTTCCAAGCCTGGGCATTACGGACTGGTCACCATGCGCGAGCGCGCGGAATCCGCAGGCGGCGGATTGATTGTCACCTCGCAGCCAGGTACAGGCACCAGCGTCGAAACCTGGTTGCCTGTGCTGAAATAGATAAAGGAGTATGAATGAATCCCCTCAAAACCCTGATCGTAGATGATCATGCCCTCTTTCGGCAGGGACTCATCAGCCTGATGAAGACCCGCCCCGATCTGGTGCAAGTCATTGGCGAAGCCTCCAGTGGAGCGCAGGCGGTGCAACTCGCCGCCAAAATGCGCCCTGACCTGGCGCTGCTCGATATTTACATGCCCGAAGGGGACGGGCTTCACACCGCGCGCGAGATTCGCAAAATCTCACCCGAAACCGCCATCGTCATCCTGACCTCTTCCGAGCAGGACGAACATCTGCGTGAGGCATTTCGGCTGGGCGCAGCGGGCTACCTGCTAAAAGACCTCAACGCCAACGAGTTGTTCGACCTGCTGGCGGGCGTGACCAGCGGCGAACCCGTCATCACCCGCGCCATGGCAGCCCGCCTGCTCAAACAGACTCTCTACATGCCCGAAAAATCGCGTCCGCATCTTGAAACGCTGACCGAGCGCGAAGTCGAAGTGTTGAGACTGGTGGCACAGGGCGAGAGCAACCCGCACATCGCCGAAACGCTGTGCATCACGGTCAACACCGTCAAGACTCATCTGAAAAACATCCTGGCGAAACTGCAATTGGAAAACCGCACCCAGGTCGCGGCGTACGCAGCGCAAAACGGATTTATTTCACAGACTGATTAAGGAGACTCAAGTGACCACACCCACCACCCTCGATTGGACAGAAACTCTGACAGGCGAAATGCTCTTATTCGGCTTGCTGGGGCACGCATTCCAAAACTACCCCGCCGCCGAAGAACGTCCCTGGCTGCAAACACTCGTAGACGAAGAGATGTTTGAGGAAGCGCCCTTCGCCGCCTCACAGCCTGACGTGATCGAAGGCTTGCGGCTTTTGCAGGAATGGAGCCGCGCAGGTTTGAGCGACTCCGCTTGTGAAGACCTGCAGAGCGACTACACCCACACCTTCATCGGTCCTGACAAGGTGCGAGTCGCCCTGTGGGAATCGGTATATTTCAGCAAGGAACGCCTCACCTTTCAGGAACAAACCCTAGGCGTGCGCGGCTGGTATCGCCGCTTCGGCTTGCAGGCGGAACGCATCTACCACGAACCCGACGACCACATCGGTCTCGAACTGGCGTTCCTCGCCCTTCTGGCGCAGCGCGGCATCTCCGCGCTGGAGCGGGGCGAACAGGACGAATTCAACCAACTCCTGCGCGCCCAGCGCGAATTTTTCGACCAGCATCCCAACCAGTGGGCTACCACATTCTGCGAAGGTGTCCTCGAACACGCCCGCACGCCCTTCTACAAAGGACTGGCGCTGCTGACGCGTGGCGCATTGATCGAACTGGCGGAAATCCTTCCCAACGGGAGATAATAGCCTGTGAATCTCTTTACTGCGGCAGAACGACTGGCAGCGATTGACCGCTCCGAAATCACGCTGGACGCGGCGCGTTGTTTGCATTCCCACGATAAATTCTCCACTTGCGAAGCCTGCCTGAACGTCTGCCCTGCAGATGCGATTCAAGCGGATAAACCGCCGCTCCTCGACTCCACCGCCTGCACCTCCTGCCTGACCTGTTTACCGCTCTGTCCATCAGGCGCTTTCTCCGCTGATGATTCCGTCGCCGATCTGCTGAACTGCGCGGCGCGCGTCGAAAGCCGCGCCGTGGAATTGGTCTGTCAGGCGCACCCCCGCGCTGAAACGGGTCTCTCCGCCGAAGCGACGGGAATCCGACTGCGCGGCTGTCTGGCGGGACTGGGCGGCGGAACGTACCTCGCGCTGGCGGCGCTGGGCGTGGAGCAAATCACGCTGCGGCTGGACGCCTGCGGCGAATGTCTCTGGGTTTCCCTGCGCGGACAGGTGGAGAGGCAATTCAATGAAGCGAAGCAATTGTTGTCTGCTTGGGGCAGGGCGGAGACTCTACGCCTGACCGACGCGCTGACCGAACCCGTCGAACGCCCATTGTGGGACGCGAAAAATCCACCTCTCTCGCGGCGTGATATGTTCTTACTGGTTTCCCGTCAGGGACAGATTGCCCTGGCGCGCGCTATCGAGAACCAGCCCGCTAAAGCGGGCAAAAGCATTGGGCGGAATCGGACGCGCATGATCCATGCCGCCGCGCAATTTGGAGACTTACAGGACAGCGGCGTATCGCTGGCGGGCATGGACTTTGCTATGCTGACGGTCAACGACTCCTGCTCGGCATGTGGCTCGTGTGCCCGCATCTGTCCCACCGCCGCGCTGACTATTGAGTTGGATGAAGAAGCCCATCGTTACGCCCTGCGCTTTTCGCCCAAAGAGTGCATCAACTGTGAAGCCTGCCTGCACGTCTGCATGGAAAAAGCCGTCGGCGTGGATTCGGCTCCTACGGCGGAACAGGTTTGGGGTCCGAAAGAGGCGGTTCTTCTTCAAAGTGGGGAACTCTCGCGCTGTGAGCATTGCAGTGCGCTGTTCGCCGCCCGCGAGGAAAACCACCTTTGTCCCACCTGCGAATATCGCAGAAAAAATCCGTTTGGCTCGCGCCTGCCAGCAGGCATGGTCCTGCCTGGAGGAATGAAACGATGATTACCGAAATTGACCGCGCCGCGTTGGGGGATATCCGCAACCCCGCCTTCCGCGCTTACGCTTCGCGCTACGTTGACATTAGCGAAGACTTTATTGAACAGATTGGCAAGTTTGGCGTGCCGCTCAAAGCGGAGGACGGGCAGGAGATGAAAACCCGTTTGGAGCGATTGCGCGAAAAAGGCGCGCATGTCCGCAACGATGAGCGCAGCGTGTATATCAATAACATCTCGCCCGCCTGCCTTGCCTGCCAGACGGGCGTGGGCAGCGCCACGCTGTTCGTTTCCTTGAAATGTCATCGGCAGTGTTTCTTTTGCTTCAACCCGAATCAAGAAAATTACGAGGGCTTCTCGGCGCAGACCCGCGACCTGAGCGCCGACCTGCAAGAGTTCAAGCGCCGCGACGCGTGTATGAAGCATTTGGCGCTGACGGGCGGCGAGCCGCTTTTATACAAGGAAGAAACGCTGGAATTTTTCCGTGAAGCGCAGCGGCTGTTCCCTGGCGTTTACACGCGCCTCTACACCAGCGGCGACCACGCCGATACCGCCACGCTGACGGCGTTGAAAGAGGCGGGCTTGCAGGAGATTCGCTTCAGCATCCGCGTGGAGGACAGCCCGCAGGCGATCCGTCACACGCTGGGAAGAATCGAAGAAGCGAAAGAGTACATCCCGTTTGTGATGGTCGAAATGCCCGTCCTGCCTGGCAAACTGGACGAGATGAAAGACCTCCTGCGCGAGTTGGAGCGCATCGGCATTTTCAGCATCAACCTGCTGGAGTTTTGCTTCCCACTCTTCAACGCCGAGGAATACAACCAGCGCGGTTACGCGGTCAAGACGCCGCCCTATCGCGTTACGTACAACTACTGGTACGCGGGCGGACTGCCTGTGGCGCAAAGCGAACTGGACTCGCTGGAACTGCTCGAATTTGCATTGGACAACGGTTTCAAGATGGGCGTCCATTACTGCTCACTGGAGAACAAGCACACCGGGCAGGTCTATCAGCAGAATCACAGCGAGTTTGCGCCAGAGATGGCGTTGGCGTCGAAAAAGGATTTTTTCTTTAAGACCGCCAAAGTCTTCGGCGAGGATGTTCCCCGCGTGAAAAAAGTTTTGGAAAAGAGGAAAAAAGCCATATACAACTACCAGAAACAATTCGATTGCCTGGAGTTTCACGTCCGCGACATCCGCGCCCTGCAGGGCTTGGACGTGGAAATCGGCATCGCTACCAGCATCCTGGAACAGCGCGGTGGCGAAACGCTGACGCGCGAACTCAAAATGGAATTCACCACCCCCAGACTTTTCGATCTGGAGATGGATATCTAACTCAGTTATTTGCGATAAGGAGAAAACACCATGTTTCATTTGGGAACCACTGAACTGATCATCATCCTGGTCATTGTCCTGCTGCTCTTCGGCGTTGGGCGCATCGGTAAAATTGCCGGCGAACTGGGCGGCGGTATTCGCGCCTTCCGCGACGGCTTGAACAAGGATGAAGAAAACAAGGCTACAAAACAGGAACAGGAGGTCAAATCATAAACCGCCGTGACCGCTAAACCTGACCTAATTTCCAAGCCCCGCCGTGGCTGGGCGGGGTACTTCCGCGCTTTCGGGCGCGCCCATCGCAAAGCTAGCGCGCAGATGGAAACTTCCATGCCGCTCTTGCGTCACCTGGATGAACTGCGCAAGCGCGTCTTCAAGGCGTTTGCGGCGGTCATCGTTGGCGTAGGAGTTAGTTTCGCCTTCACCGAGCAGGCGATCAACTACCTGGCTTCTCCCATCGGCGGGAGCGAGGCGCTGGTCTCCATCGAAGTCACCGAAAACATCGCGGTCTATATGCGCGTCGCCCTGCTCGGCGGGGTGATTCTGGGGATGCCGGTCATCCTCTATCAAACCATGCGATTCATCCTGCCCGGCTTGCAAGGACGCGAGAAACTCTGGCTCATTCTGGGCATTCCCTTTGCCAGCCTGCTCTTTGTGGGGGGCGTGGCATTCACCTGGTTCGTGATGATTCCCACCGCTGTGCCGTTCCTGACCAGTTTCATCGGCATCACCACGCAGGTGCGTCCCGCCAGTTACTTTGACTTCATCACCAACCTGATGTTTTGGATTGGCTTGAGTTTTGAAATGCCCATCGTCTTCACGCTGTTGGCGCGGCTGAAATTTGTCACCGCCAAACAACTGGCAAGCGGCTGGCGCTACGCGGTGGTTGCCATCACCATCGTGGCGGCGGCGATCACCCCCACCGTGGATCCGGTCAACATGGGGCTGGTGACGCTTCCGCTGATGGGCTTGTATATCGTCAGCATTGTTCTGGCGTGGATCGCCGGGAGGTAAATATGGACATCTTTGGAATTGGCGGCGCGGAACTGCTGGTCATCCTGCTCGTGGCGGGCATCATCCTGGGACCTGAGCGGCTTGCCCGCGTGGGGCGTGAAGCGGGAAAATTCATCCGCAACGCCAAAGCCTACTTCAGTTCACTGAGCGGCGAATTGAAAACTGAACTCGACATGCTGGACGAATTGCGTGACGTCAAACGTGAGGTGGATAAAACATTGGGAAAATCCACCTGAAACCCCCGCCTCGTTCCTGACCTTGAAGCAGGTCCCCCGACCAAAACTCCGTCCCTGTTGACGGAGTTTTTTTTCGCCCCCAAAAATCACCCGACTGGGTGAGGGCGGAATTCCACCGTAGAGTGATGACCGCTGGAGAGCAAATAGTTACACTGATGGTGTAGAAAACCACAAGGGCTTCCCTTGTCCACTTCGATTTTTGGAGAATGCATTTGAGCAAAAAAACGAAACCGATCAACTGTTTTGTCCCGCTCCTGGTGGAGCAAATTGTCCATTCCGCAGAAACAATTCTGGAGGAAGAAAATGAATGAAGAAAGCATGATTCAAAAAGCCCTGACCAACACGGTCCTCACCCGGCGCAGTTTCCTAAAATGGAGCGCGGCGCTGGGCGGAACCGCCGCGTTGGCAGGCGGCATGAACCTCGGCTTGAAAACAGTCGAGGCGGCTGTGCAAAACGCCGCAGAGACAGACGGAAAATGGGTGACGGTAGCCTGCTGGCATAACTGCGGCGGACGCTGTCTGCTCAAAGCCCATGTGGTTGATGGTGTGGTGACCCGGGTTAAGTCTGACGACACTCACCCCGACAGCCCCAATTTCCCGGTTCAGCGCGCGTGCGTACGCGGACGTTCCCAGCGTATGCAGGTCTTTGGCGCAGACCGATTGAAATACCCCATGAAGCGAAAGAACTGGGCGCCTGGTGGCGGCAAGAAGGAACTGCGCGGCAAGGATGAATGGGTGCGCATTTCGTGGGATGAAGCGCTGGATATATTTGCGACCGAAACCAAACGAATCTTAGATGAACACGGGAACAAATCCATCTATGCCAGCTCGTATGGAGACGCGTTTGGCGCTCTGTATTACGACCCCATGTCGCGCATCTTCAGCGTTTTGGGCGGTAATGTCGGCGCCTGGGGAACGGTCTCTTGGGGAGCATGGCCTGCGCCAAGCATCCACATGATGGGTGGATTCCCCAATACCAACGATCGCCTAGACCTTCAAAATTCTAAGCTAATTGTGCTTTGGGGAGCCAATCCTGCCTGGAGCCGTCAGGGAAACACGACTTCGTTCTACATGGAAGCGAAGCGGGCTGGAGCAAGGATTATCTGTGTGGATCCGATGTACTCTGCCACGGCAAAGACACTGGCGGACGAATGGATTCCCTGCCGCCCTGGCACGGATACCGCTCTGCTGTTGGCTATTGCTTACCACATGATCGAAAACAACCTGCAGGATCAGGCTTTCCTTGACACCTACGCGATTGGTTTTGATCGCGATCACATGCCGGAGGGCGCAGACCCCAAGGAGAATTTTAAGGACTATGTGCTCGGTAAGTATGATGGCACACCCAAGTCTCCTGAATGGGCTTCGGAAATTTGCGGTACCCATCCCAGCGTGATTCGCTCGCTGGCTCAGCAAATAGCAACCACCAAACCTGCGGCATTTATCAGCTCCTATGCGCCTGCGCGAACGAACCGCGGCGAGCAATATGCCCAGGCATTTTTCACAGTTGGTTGGATGACCGGCAATGTCGGCATTCCGGGCGGCGTGGTAACCTGGGATCCACTGCCAGGCGGACCGCCACTGGTCAAACTTGGACCTCGTGGAACAAGTTATATAGACAATCCCTTATTTCCATCAAAATACCTGTTCCCGTTCCCTGATCCGGCGGATGAGACTTGGACGGGGCTCAACTGGTCCGAACAATGGGACGCCATCCTGAACGGAGAATACACTGCAGGCGTGCGCGGGAAACAGCCCATTGACATCCGCATGATCTACCACGGTCACAGCGCCATGCTCAATCAATCGCCAAGTTTAAACAAAGGCATTGAAGCACATCGCAAAGTAGAGTTTGTCGTGTCAGCGTCGCAGTTTCTTACCACCAACTCCAAGTACGCTGATCTGGTCTTCCCAGTAACGACCTACTGGGAGCGCGTTGGAGACTTAATATCCGCCAATCGCGAGTCCATCTTCTGGTGGCAGCAAGCCAGCCAGCCGTTGTTCGAGGCGAAGAGTGACCTTGACATTGCGCTTGCTCTGGCTGAGAAAATGGGAATTGATATTGAAATGATTCCCTTTGAACAGGTTATATTTAACCAGGTCGCTGGGGCTGAAGTCATCAAACCTGACGGCTCAGGTTTTGAAAAGCTAGTCACCATTACCACCGATGACATTAAGGAATGGGGTGTGGAAGGCGAACCCCAAAAAGGGCGCATCGCGCTCAAAGAGTTCCAGGAGCAGGGTGTTTACCAGGTCGAACGCAAACCCGGTGACAGATTCACCCACATTCAACTAAAGGCTTTCCGGGATGACCCAGTCGCTAACCCGGTTGGCACTCCCAGCGGAAAGTTGCAAATTCACAGCGCCAACCTCGCCGGTCATATCGCCGCGTTTGGGTGGGATGAGATCGCGCCAATTGCAAAGTATGAGCCGCCCGTGGAAGGATACGAAGGAACGCTAGACGGCAAATATCCGTTACAGTTGTGGACACCGCATTATTTGCGTCGCAGCCACTCGGTCTTCGACAATGTTACCTGGCTGCGTGAAGCTTTCCCGCAGGAAGTCTGGATGAACCCCATGGACGCCAAAGCGCGCGGCATCGAACAGGGCGACACCATTAAAATCACGACAAAGCACGGCACCGCATTACGCCACGTCAAGGTGGATGCCGGTATCATGCCCGGCACGATCGCAACCGGCGAAGGCGCCTGGGCCGACCGTGACGATAATACAGGAATTGACATGGCTGGTGCAACCAATAGTCTGTGCGGTCCTGTTCCAACAGGGCAGGGTGTTCAAGGGTGGAATACTACCAATGCCCAAGTCGAAATATGGACTGGGAAACCAATTGGAGCGGATTATAAACAGCCTCAACGCATCATCTTTGGAGAGGAGGCATAACCATGGCTAAGCAAAAAGCTTTTTACTTTGATGCAAGCGCCTGCATTGGCTGTAAAGCCTGTCAAATCGCCTGCAAAGATAAGCATGATCTTCCACTTGGCGTACGCTGGCGCAGGGTATTTGAGTATGGTGGAGGAAGTTGGGTAGAGCAAAATGGAGTCAAGGTTCCAAGTTCTCTTTTCTCCAGTTACCTCTCCACCGCCTGTCAGCACTGCGAGAGTCCGGTCTGTCGCGATGTCTGCCCAGTACAAGCCATCACCAAACGGGACGACGGCATTGTCATCCTGGACAGCGAAAAGTGCATTGGCTGCCGCTACTGTGAATGGGCGTGCCCCTATGGCGCGCCGCAGTTCAATGAAGAAACCAAAGCCATGACCAAGTGCCACTTCTGCTACGACCTGCAGGCACAGGGACTGAACCCCGCCTGCGTGGACGCCTGCGTCATGCGCTGTCTGGATTATGGCGAGCTGGATGAACTACGCGCCAAATACGGCGACCTCAACGAAATCGAACCCCTGCCGACCAACGAGATCACCCACCCGTCGCTTGTGATTACCCCGCACAAGCACTCGCAAAAAAGCGGCGCAGGCACCGGCAGAATCCTCAACCTAGAAGAGGAGGTGTGATATGAACGTACATGATTGGGCGCTAATAACATTCACCATCCTGGTGCAAATGTCCGTTGGCAGTATGTGGGTACTGGGCACGGTTCACTTCTTCTCCGCCCGTAAGTACGGCATGGAAGAGGCAGACCGCATGAGCGACCGCGCCTTGCTTGCCATTGTGCCGGTCATCGCTCTGGGCTTTCTGGCGTCTCTGCTTCACCTAGGCGATCCGTTCAACGCGCCGCGCGCCGTGACGAACATCACCAACTCCTGGTTGAGCCGCGAGATTTTCTTCGGCGTGGTCTTTGCCGGGCTGGCAGTGGTCTTCGCCTTCATGCAATGGCGCAAGCTCGGTTCATTCGGACTGCGCAACGTCGTCGCCTGGCTGTCTGCCCTGGCAGGGCTGGTCCTGGTTCTCAGCATGTCCATGGTCTACATGTTGCCTTCGCAACCAGCATGGAATTCATGGAATACGCCAATATCCTTCTTCACTACCACTTTCCTGTTGGGCGTGATGGCAATGGGTGCCGCCTTGGTTGCCAATTTCGTCTATGAAAAACGCAAAAATACTGGAAAGACCTCAAACCAGTTGGAAATATTGCGCGCAACCTTGCGGTGGATTTCCATCGCTGCCATCGTCCTGCTTGGCATTCACCTGATCGCCCTGCCGCTTTACATGGTCACGCTTGCCGCCGGAAGCAAAGCCGGGCTGGCAACCGTTCAGCTGCTGGCTGGCTCCTTTGGCTGGTATCTGGGGTTGCGCGTGGCGTTTTTGGTGATCGGGGCTGGCGTCTTTGCCATGTTCCTCTATCGCTATGCCTTGAGCGCGGGCGAAGAGAAAATATTAAGTACCCTCGCCTACGCCGCCTTTGTGATGGTCCTTGCAGCGGAAGTTCTGGGACGCTTCATGTTCTACGCAGCACACGTTCGCATTGGCATCTAGCTAAATTCATGGGTGGGGAGGCTGCGCCTCCCCACCCTCAAATCCCCCATGCCAAAAAAGATATACAATTTTTCATTACTCCGGATTATCTTGCTGACCGCTCTGGCAAGCCTGATTCTGGCATGGGATGTTTCAGCGCAAGAGGCGGGACCGCAAATCCTCCCGCTTTCAGCCACGGGGCAGGGGCGCGGACATGCAATCGCTTATTCACCAGACGGGGGGACAGTAGCCGTAGGCACATCGCTAGGCATTTATTTTTTCGACTCATCCTCATTGGAACAAACCCGCTTCATACCCACCGACACTTGGGTGCGCGCCCTGGCATTTTCTCCCGACGGGCGCTGGCTGGCGAGCGGATCGTACGACCCCACCGTCCGTTTGTGGAACGTAAAAGACGGTACGCTGACAAAAGAACTGAACGGACATACTGCCTGGGTGCGCGGGCTGGCGTTCTCGCCCGATGGCAACTATCTGGCAACCGCCTCGGACGACAACACCGTGCGTCTCTGGCGGCTTGCCGATGGAAACGTTATCCACATCCTGCCCGAAGCGGGTGCGCGCGCCGTCACCTTCTCGCCCGATGGAACGCTGCTGGCGACGGGCGGATACGACAAAGTCATCCGCTTGTGGCGGGTAGGAGATGGAACTCTCGTCCGCGAATTAACGGGTCATACCGACTGGGTGCGCGCCCTGGCATTCTCCCCAAATGGTGAATTTCTGGCTTCGGGCGCATTCGACGCCACCCTGCGCCTGTGGCGCGTAATGGATGGCGAATTGCTCGCCACCCGCGAAGAACACAACGCCAGCGTCTTGAGTGTAGCCTTCTCGCCCGACGGTAACCTGCTGGCTTCCGCCTCGGTGGACACGACCGTGCGCATGTGGAGCATCCCCAACGCTGAACCCTACGCCCTCCTGCGCGGACATGACGACTTCGTTTTTGGTGTGGCGTTTTCACCCGATGGCAAGACTCTCGTTTCCGCTTCCGTAGACAACACCGCCCGACTCTGGAGTGTGCCCGATTCATCCAACCCATCCGCATTGGAACAGGTTTCAGCACCGTCCAATTGCGCCGCCTGCCACCACCCGCGCGGCAAGCAGGGTCCGCCGCGCGTCATCGAGACTGGTTGCATTGTCTGCCATCAAAACGGCGCGCTCGCCCTCAATTGGTGTCCTTTCCTGCCCCGCTCATCAGAACCGATGCGTCTCTCGATGTCATTACCGGGCTGGCAAAACGCGCTGGATGTTCCAACAGACAACAACGAGATCAGCGTTATCATATTTCAACCCGGCAATGGTGAGCATTTTTATTCCAAAGGTGAAACCTTTAACACATTCCAAATCAACGGAAAAGTGTTTTCGTCCACAACGCCGCTTGAACAGGTTTCAGTTAGATTGGAAGCGTGGTCAGGAACGGAACAAATAACATTTGTCTTATCCCAACCTAGCTCCGCCGGTCAATTTTCATTTTCCTTCAACCTGACAGACTTGGGAAACCCACCTAACACAGACGCCCCGCAAGAATATAAATGCCTCGAATGTCATCACAGGTCGCCGAATGGCGTTTTAACGGAGGGTGAAATTCTTTTGAAAGTTACCGCCTCCACACCAGAAGGAAAACATGCAGTAGACCGAAGACTCATTTTTATCAATAAAAGTGGTGTCGCTACCCTTCCTGCGGATATAGCCTTGGAGAATGGACAACCTGTTCATGGCGTCGCCATTCAGGCTGTGACCAAACTTTATCAATGGCGTGAACGCGCGTTTCAATCGTTCAGCGACTCGAATGGAAATGCCACCCTGCAAGTGGAATCTCTCGCGCAAATTCCCACCACCTATCAAATCTCCGTTCCGCCCACAGTAGTGGACGGCGTTCTTTATGAAAGCATTGAGTCAGTGGAGGTAATCCTGCCTCCGGCCGCAGACTCCGCGCCCGCCGTCACTATTCAAGTGCGAGCGCGTTTGGGGCAAATCAACGGGCGCATTACCAACTTCAAAGAGCCGCTCCAACTTTGGGCAATTGAGATGCCCAATGGAGCCGTTCAGCGCGTCACTACTTCGAGTGACGGCACATTCTCCTTTGCCAACCTGCGAGTCGGCAAGTATCTTTTAACAGCCGACTTGCAGGCTCTGGCAGCGTCTGGCTTGACGATGGAGCCACAAATTGTTGATTTGAGCCAGTCACCCTCATCGGAAATCGAACTCACGCTGCAGCCACTCGAAGGTGAGACGCTTCCTGGACGAGTGACTGATGAAACAAACACGGCGCTGCCCTTTGCTTGGGTCAGCGCCGGGATGCAGACACAACAGACTTTACCCAACGCAGGCCCGTACTCGCTTTTTGGATTACCCGCCGACCCGCCCACTGTAATCGTCACCGCGCCTGGCTATTATAGTCAGGCGCAGATTGCGAACGCTTCTTCTCTCGACTTTGAGTTGGTGCCCCAACCCGAGACCCGATTCTTGCCCTGGGGTTCGGGAACCATCACCCTGCCGCCAGAGTCCGTTGCCAATGTGAATGGGCTGGAGATTGCATTTGAGCAGGGCTGGCTGTGGGGTCAGGGCGGAGACGCAGAACCGCTGATCCTGCAAGTGGATGGCGCTCAAATCACTCTCTCGTCGGGGTCGTTTGCGCTCGAACGCCTCCCCGCGCAAGAGACCTGGTTCTATTTGCTTGACGGCGAGGCGCGCATCCAGCCTTCGGGTGGGAAAATGCCCATCGAATTGGAAGCAGGTCAAATGGTCCGCATTGAAGCGGGGGAATCCATTCAAGCGGTGGATTATGACCCCATTGTCACACAGGCGCTTCACCCCACAACCGAATCCCCTCTTTCCCCTCAATGGCAGCCGAGTCTTTCCGCACAGATTCGCAACCGCCTGGCGCTGGCGGGCATCGGCGCGGCGCAAGTGGTTACGTTTGTCACCTATTCTTTAATGACTTTATTGGTTCTCGTTTTGCCCTTTGTCGGTTTATATTGGTGGATGAGGCGCCGAAATACCTACGCTTCGTAGACTACCAACCCTCCGATCCGCCTGACCTACGGCTTACGCAATGGTCGCGCGGACATCCGCTTCACCCGAGGCGGCAGGGCTTTCAAGGAAACGCGAAAGCCTCCCGAAATCCTATTTTGGATTTCCTTGGAAAGGAGACTCCAGCCTGCATTAAGGCTGTCTCCTTTCTGCGAGACAGCCTTTTTGTTTAGGAGAAACCTCATGGACATTCAACCACTGCTCGAAAAATCCTCCCGCGACCATTCCCATCTTTGCCCGCGCCAGATTCTCGGCGTGCGCCTTGGACTGACAGGGATGGCGGCTCTCGGTTTCGACACGCCGCCTGCAGGCAAGCGTCTGCTTGTCATTGCCGAAGCAGATGGCTGTTTTGTAGACGGAGTGACCGCCGCCACCAACTGCACGGTGGGGCATCGCACCTTGCGCGTGGAAGACTATGGCAAAACCGCCGCAACTTTCGTGGATACACAAACGGGACGCGCCTTCCGCATTGCGCCCGCAACGGACATACGCCAAAAGGCGTATGCCTATTCTCCCGATGAGCCGCGTCACTACTTCGCGCAAATGGCGGCGTATCAAATCATGCCCGATGAAGAGATGTTCACCGTCACCGAAGTACAACTGGTCATGTCCATCGAAGCCATCGTCTCGCGCCCAGGCATCCGCGTGGACTGCGATGTGTGCGGCGAAGAAATCATGAACGAGCGCGAAGTCAGACAGAACGGTCTCACCCTTTGCCGTCTTTGTGCGCACGGCGGATATTATGTAGGACAAAATTCCATTTTGTCCTACCCCCTCCAACAGGAAGCCGCGCTATGAACCTCACAGTCAACCTCTTCGCCACTCTCAAAGACAAAGCGCAAGCCAGCCAACTCGTGCTGGACATCGAACAGGAGCAACCGACCGTGCAAGATTTACTATCTCAAATCATCGTGCAAAAACCTTCGCTTGCCTCGTCGATGAAATCGATCCTCGTCGCGGTCAACCACGAATTCGCCTTTTCCGAACAAATCCTTGGTCCGAACGATGATATCGCGATCTTCCCTCCCGTCAGTGGAGGCTGATGATGACGTCCCTCCTGTATTTGCTTGTTCCCCTGATTGCTTTCTTCTACGCCAGCGTAGGCTTTGGCGGCGCGACAGGCTATCTGGCTGCGATGAGTTTTTTCGGTATCCCGCCGCAGGAAATGGCATCCACCGCGCTGGTTTTGAATATCCTGGTCTCCAGCATATCCTTTTCATCTTTCTACCGCGCGGGACATCTGCGCCGCGACCTGCTTCTCCCCTTCCTTGTTACGTCGGTTCCTGCCGCATTCCTTGGCGGCTACTTCAAAATCACTGACGAGACCTATTCGATCATTCTTTATATCGTTCTCACCTTCGTAGCCGTTCGTCTTTTATTTTTCTCTACACGACGCGACGTGGAAACTGAAACGAATCTTAATCGCCAATTACCCTCGACCAATTACCTCCTCGCTCTCATCATTGGTCTCCTCATCGGACTCCTCTCTGGTATGGTCGGAATCGGCGGTGGGATTTTTCTATCCCCCATCATCATTTTTGCGCGCTGGGGGACATCCAAACACGCCTCCGCCGTCGCCGCGGCTTTTATTGCTCTCAATTCCATCAGTGGATTACTTGGGCGCGTGGCGGGCGGCACATTGATCATCACCTCTTTCGGGTTGTCGTTGATTCCGTTTGGTCTGCTCGGCGCGTTGGCAGGCAGTTATTTGGGAGCGGTGCGGATCAACGGTCTCAACCTGCGTCGCACCCTGGGCGCGATCATGTCTTTCGCTGTATCCAATTTCTGGTTGACATTCTGGAGATGAAGTGCATTCTGCGTGGCGCATTCTTGTAAGAGGCAGCGGCGACATCGGTTCAGCGGTCGCACACCAATTGTACAAGTCGGGTTATGCCGTTGCACTTCACGATTCTCCTCTCCCCATGGTCGCCCGTCGCAAGATGTCCTTCGCTGACGCTATTTTTGATGGAAACACAACGCTCGAAGCCGTGCAAGCCAGCAGAGTAAATAACCTTTCCATCCTGAGAGGCATATTGATCCAACCCACATTCATTCCTGTACTTGTCGGCGATTTCAATCGCCTCCTGTCAAAACTGCGTCCACACATCCTGGTGGACGCACGTATGAAAAAACACAGCCAACCCGAAAGGCAGATCCATCTTGCTCCGCTCACCATTGGGTTGGGACCCAATTTCACAGCAGGGCGCACCGTTCATACCGCCATCGAAACCGCCTGGGGCGAACGATTGGGGCAGGTGCTCACCCACGGCAGCACATGTCCGCTAGAGGGCGAACCCATCTCCATAGAAGGGCATTCCCGTGATCGCTACGTCTATGCGCCTGTGGCTGGAAAATTTTCAACATCACATCAAATTGGCGATGTCGTAACCGAAGGACAGGAAATCGCCCGCATTGGCGGAACGATTCTCCATGCGCCCATTTGTGGCATCTTGCGTGGACTGACCCATGATGGCGTTCCTGTTGAAATCAAGACCAAGATCATCGAAGTGGATCCGCGTCTTGAACATGCGCAAATTTCGGGAATTCCCCCGCGTCCCGCCCGCATCGCCGAAAGCGTTCTCACAACCATTCAAAACTGGGAAGCCAGCCATGCTCATTGATCCGTTCGGCCGCGCCATCACCTATTTCCGCATCTCGCTCACCGATCGCTGCAACCTGCGCTGCGTTTACTGTATGCCGCGCAAGGGACTGCAATGGCAGCCGCGCGAAGAACAACTATCAGTGGGGGAAATTGTTCGGGTGGTCGAAGCCGCCGCGAGCGAAGGCGTGACGCGTGTCCGTCTTACCGGGGGCGAACCGTTGGTTCATCCACATGTGGTCGAAATCGTGCGCGGCATCGCGTCCATCAAAGGAATCGATGAAGTCAGCCTGACGACCAACGCCATGTTGCTCGCTCAACTCGCGCAGCCTCTCGCCGACGCGGGACTCAAACGCGTTAACATAAGTTTGGATTCATTGGATGCCGACAAGTTCAGACGCATCACACGCGGGGGAAAGATTGACCGCGTCTGGAAGGGAATCGCCGCCGCCGAACGCGCGCATCTCGCGCCGCTCAAACTGAATACTGTAATCGTGCGCGGACTCAACGCTGACGAATTGCCCGCGCTCGCGCAACTGACGATTGAGAATGATTGGCATGTGCGCTTTATCGAAGTCATGCCCATCGGCAACGCGCAAGATTGGGGCGAAGGCTTCTCCGCTCCCGATGAAAGATATGTTTCAGTTCAGGAGATGCGTGCTGCCCTTTCGACTTTTGACCTTCAACCCGTGACCGCACCGATAGGCAATGGTCCCGCACGCACTTATCGCATCCCAGGCGCACTTGGCACAGTTGGATTTATCTCCCCGCTTGGCGAGCATTTTTGTCAAAATTGCAATCGCCTGCGATTGACATCGGATGGCAAGTTGCGTTCCTGTCTTGTAATTCCCGCTGAAGTATCCTTGCGCGACGCGGTGCGGCATGGAAAACCGCTCGAAGATTTTTTTCGTCAAGCCCTTGCCCAAAAACCTGAACATCACGATATGCTTGTCTCTGTGCCTGCTGGTTCACAACGCGGCATGAGTCAGATTGGCGGATAGTAGATGAATTACCCAACGATTTTTTCGATCACCGAAAGTAAGATTGACCTGGACGACCTGCTTGCCAAAATCACGCTTGATTCCACAGGTGCGGCGGCAATTTTCACGGGCATGGTACGGGGAATCACAGCGCGCAGCGACCCGCACGAGACCACCTATCTCGAATACGAATCCTATAAGCCGATGGCAGAGTTGAAAATGAGGCAGGTGGCGGACGAAATCCGCGAACGCTGGAGCGCCATCGAAGGGATTGCTATTGTGCAGAGAATCGGCAAACTGTATCCCGGCACACCTACGGTTCTAATTGCATGCACGGCAGCCCATCGAGACACAGGCGTATTCGAGGCAGCGCGTTATGGGATTGACCGCCTCAAAGAAATTGTGCCTGTCTGGAAAAAAGAAGTGGGACCCAAAGGCGAGGAATGGGTGGAAGGGGATTATATTCCTCAGGTAGGGGAATGTTAATGAATGTTCCAGAGTACACCCTGTCAACAAGGAGGCAGTCGCTACCCTATCTCGAACGGCTCCATCCTTGACGACAGGGCAGCGACACTAGGGTAACAATCCTACTAAAATTGGATGTGAAGTCAAAACAGTCAATTCAACCGCAATCGGATCTGTCCAGAGTGGCATATATCATGTATATGGGTATAAGTTTCGGTCCACATTGAACTACAAATAATACATGCCACACCCTGCTCCCTAGACGATTGCTGCACTTTTCATTCAGGAGTGCGTACTTAAAAGAGAAGCGCCTTGACAATTCTTCCCCTTTAGCGGGATTGCCGAGGTGTTATCTTTTTCATTAATGGCTGTTCATTATAGCTAAACTATAATTTCGCTATTATTCGGAAAATCAAGTAATTGCTATCTCACCGCCAAATCTTGGTGTGAAGCTCCACCTGAATGTCTCGCTTGCCAATATAGCTCGTATTCCATGATACAGTTTGTCTTCGCGCCAGGTAATAACCACATCGAATTTGTCCCTGGCGGCGGCTTTGAGAATGGACTGCAAGGCAGGGCGATCTGAGCGACTCCCCGATGGTTCGACTAGCCTGTTCCTCACCTGATATTTTTCGACATCCCGGTAGATGTGAACTATTTGCAATCCCTTTTCTTCTGCCAAACGCCGGCAATCCGATTCTTGTTCAACCGGGCTTGAACTTTCACCTAGGGTTTCAGAAGAAGTACGAATATAGATTACTACTCCTCGAGACATTCCGATATCCTTGATACCGAAGAAATTAGAACCTACCATTCAAATATACCGGAGACACAGTAAGGGTAGTTTCGAAGTGTCGCTACAACCACATCTCTGACATTATCATTGCAAATGGTTGGGGCAGCATTGGGGAATTAATGATTGCCGTCTGTAGTCAGGTGTAAGCATATTAGATGAGTCCGCCTCACGAATTTTTTCAGAGTCACACCTGCATAAACAGTGCATAAACAGATGAAGATAGTGACCCCGTAATAGACTTGATTACAGCCTTGGGATGGCGTATGGAGAAAGAAATATCCCACACAAAACCTGCCTTCTGTTTGAATGTAATCACAACCCGGGATGTTCCAGTAACCAACTGAATCTATTTTTTCCGTCCAAGAGCCTTATCTGCATATACAAGATTCTCAAGACTATACAACGTTAACCGATCATACCTGACTTTCTCTACAATTTCAGGGCTAAATTCAAGGTGAAATGCGATGGTTTTTTGGGCATAACATGCTGGAGTTTGGACCAACCATAACGGCAGATTATCTCAATCATTTTTGGGTATCATTGAAATAGCAGCATACAAAAGTATACTCAGGAGGAATTACCAATGAACACCGTTATCTCTGAGCCGGCATGGGGATATCACATGAACGATTCTATTTACACCTTATCATGCCCTCCATGTCCTAAGTGGGCAAAGCGCTTCGACCAACAAAATTGGAATAGATTGGGGGTAGTGGTATGGGATGCCCAGACACAACGCATTACTCATATGTTTGGCAGTCAAACAATACGTATTCTTGAAGATGCGCAGAAATCAAAGGCGTGGAAAAAGAAGGGACTGGTTGTCGGAACAATTGCATATCGGATAACTATGCCGGCTGATAAAAAGGTGAAAGGTAAAGTTACCGAAAATCCAACAAAGAATAAAATGGAGAAAGATGACTGGTGTTTAACTAATACTATCCAGTTATCACCAAGCCAGACCAAGGAGTTCCTATCATATTTGGAACAAAATGATGCAAAATTGAAAGAAATCATTGCCAAAGAAAACGAAGAACGTAGCAGAATATTAGGGAAGGTTTATTCACTTATTTTGAGCTGGCGACGGGAAAGAAAGGCGAAGGAAGCATCAATTACCCCGGAAATAAAACAAGACAAAAAACCACCGGCAGATAATGGCACCTCGATTCCACAGGGGAAGTATTACACAATTACCCAGGTAGCAGAGATGTGTGCTGTAACAGTAAGAACTGTTACAGCTTGGCTGAAAAAGGAGAAGTTACACGGGGTAGACCTGCCTGGGATGGGTAAAATCATCGAAGAAAAGGAACTAATTCAATTTATAAAAGAAAATCGGCAACAACTTATGAAGTAAATCAAGTCATTGCCGATTTGAACGGATAAATTCTTTACTGCTGAAAGTCAACCATTATTGGTTTGCAATTTTGGTCAAAGCATCCTTTAACCTAGCGACTTCCTCAAGCGTGTTGTAATGAGCAGCGCCAACTCGTACCATTCCACCATGTTCTTCCACGCCTAGGCGTTCGGATACATTGAGAGCATAGTAGTGTCCGTCCCATACATAAATTCCTTCTTGCGCCAATTTTTCAGCCACCACACGCGGATGAATGTCCTTCAGTCGGAATGAGAACGTAGCAACACGGTCATCCAGATGACGAACATCCGTTAAACCATAAAGCCGCAGTCCCGGTACAGACTCTAGTGCTGATAACAATCCACGTGACAACTCGTATTCATAGGCATGGATGGCGGTCATGCCTTTTTTGAGTTCCAGGCGTCTGCCTTGATATTTCTCTTCTGCCAGCCCGCTTGTAAACTCACCACCAAACTCCTTGCCCACCCATTCAAAATATTCAATTGCTCCCAATACCCCGGCAATCCCTTCATGATTCTGGGTACCGGTTTCGAACTTTCCAGGAAGTTTATTGGTTGCAGGGCGAACTTTATAAGCAAATAGTTTCTCTAAAAGGTCATGTTTTCCATACAAAATCCCGGAGTGAGTGCCGAAAAATTTATAGGCGGAGGAAATAAGGAAATCACAGTCCAGTTTCTGAACATCAATCGTGCCGTGTGGAGCATATTGAACGGCATCAATGTAAACCAAAGTTCCAACTGCATGAGCCATATCAATGATCTTCTTGACTGGATTAATCGTGCCCAGTGAATTTGAAGCGTAGCCCACTGCTAAAAGTTTAGGTTTTCGCTCCAGCGCTTTTTGCAAATCATCCAGATTTAGGGTTCCATCTTCCACATCAAAATCCACCCAATTCACCAGTACGCCACGGTCTTGTGCCGCTAAAACCCAGGGGGTCACGTTTGCATCATGATCCAACCGTGTCACGACAATTTCATCACCTTCCTTCCATTCACGTGAAAGGGACCGGCTGATATGAAGAGTTATCGTCGTCATATTGTTGCCAAAAACAATCTCTTCTGGAGATGCCGCGTTATAAAAATCCGCCATTGCGCGGTGTGCTTCGTCCAGAACCGCATCGGAGGCAATACTTGTCGCAAATGCACCTTCATGATTAGCATTACTTTCAATCAAATATCGAGTGACTCGGTCGAGAGATGGCTTGGCGATCTGGGTACCGCCAGGATTATCAAAGAAAACATCAGGACGATTTAGACCAGGAAACTGACTACGGATAGCGGAAAGATCGAGAGGCATTGGATGTACTCCGAAAAAGAAATAGGTGACAGGCGTTGATTATAATAGCCCATCACCCATTATGACGTTCGCTTTCCGAGGGTCACTTATTTGTCTTTCCAATAACCAAGCGAACCGTAAAGCTGAACGTGTCTTGTGATTTGTGTCCTGTAATATAAATTTTTCGGAACTCATTCCGGAATTTTGTATGGAAAGCGCGACCTTTTGGAGAATCTATTCGCTTACAAAGTTCGTCCGGCA
>JAJTYX010000074.1:0-3289 GCA_021462865.1 Gammaproteobacteria bacterium
CAAGACCGAAAGCAGGCATTATTCCCAGCTGGGATTCAAGGACAAACGAAGCGGTATTAAGCCTGTGAAATCGTGGAATATACTTTTACTCTTTAAAGAAAACAAACCTTTGCCGGTTACACATAGAGACCGGGGAAAAGCTGAGGATGGTGCCCGTGATTTGCGCCGCAGGTTAAAGGACTATTTCGGAATACAAGAAGACCCTATTATTTTAGATGAAGCTGGATACAGGCCTAAATTTAGGGTTTCTGGGTACGAGAGTCAAAGCCGTTCTGTTCGTGCATTTTCGAATAGTGATAGTTTTGACGAGGACGATTAAGATAATCTGAATTTTATTGAGACAGACAGAGAAAACCCTTGTTACCGATTTTTCGGCAGGGGTTTTTTTTATTTTCAGATTTTTTGAATATTTTTCATTCCATTGAAACCCACCATTTAAGCCATTTTTAGGCTATTTCTATATAATCCATACTGCCGGAAAATCAATTTTCCGCTGGAATTCTGGCAATATAGGGTAAAGGTTTTATTTTTCGTATTCATTTCTTAAAAGCGGAGGGGCAATTATGGCGGAGCGATTGTACACAACGTCGCAAGTGCTGAAGATTCTGAATATCGCCAGGCACCGGCTGAACTACCTTTTCGATTCCAGGCGGTTGAAGGACGAAGAATTTCCAAAGCTTCCCAACGGTCACAAAGTTTTCAGACAAGCCGACCTTGAGCGGATTAGGAAGGTTTTATTTGAGGTGTCAGCGAAATGAATAAAGCGGAAATCCTTGAAAATCTTGACATCGAAAGCTTTTACAGGTCTCTCTTGCCTTCCCTGAAAGCTAACAGCAAACCCGAAACAGTGGGGCTGTGTCCGTTCCATACCGATAGCAGCCCCAGTTTGTCGGTAAATGTGGAAACAGGTCTTTTCAGGTGTTTTTCCTGTGACGCCAAAGGGGACGTTTTTACCTTTTTTCAAAGGATTAAAAGCGTTAACTTTCCGACGGCTTTACAGGAAATTGGAAAAATGGCGGGGATTGCTGGGGTTGAATCGGTAAAGCCAAAGGTTGTGGCAAAATTTGAATATAAAGACTCTATGGGTAAAACCCTTTACGTCAAAGAAAGAATCGAACCTGGACGCAATGGACGTTCGAAGGAATTTGTTTTCAAACACCTGGAAGGCGACAAATGGGTTTTGGGCAGAGGCTGTGAACCCGTGCTTTACAATCTGCCACAAATTACAACGGCGGATTGTATATTCGTTGTCGAGGGCGAGGCCAAAGCCGACCTTCTGAATTTGTGGGGGTTGATAGCAACATGCCTTGACAGCGGGGCTAATTCACCCTGGCAGGATAAATATACCAAAACTTTTGAGGGTAAAGAAAAGGTGGTTATCCTTCCAGACAATGATAAGCCAGGCCGGGAACATGCGGCAAAGATAGCCAGCGCATTGCACGGCAAAGTTAAAGAGACAAAGGTTATTGAGTTTTCGGGGTTTCAGGAGAAAGGGGATATCATCAATTGGGCAAGGATACAGGGCAACAATAAGGCAAAGTTAATTGAAATTATTAAAAACACTCCTGAATGGACACCGAAGGAATATGTCGGAAAAGATAAAGCGGACGGCGCAGGCAGTCCTTTGTGTGTGGTAAGTATTCGTGATTTTTTGTCTATGGAATTTCCAGCAAGGGAAAACATCCTGGCGCCATGGCTGAATACACAGGGATTAGCGATGGTTCACGGTATCAGGGGACTCGGCAAAACGTTCTTTGTAATAGGTGTTTCGGTAGCCGTGACGAGCGGGGGAAGTTTCCTGAAATGGAAGGCAAATAAACCCTGCGGTGTTTTACACTTGGACGGCGAAATGCCGGCCGTAGCACTTCAGGAAAGATATTGCCAGTTTGTTGTCAGCAATGACCTCGAAACCACAGCGCCTTTAAAGATAATTACGCCTGATTTACAAGAACTTGGAATGCCTGATTTGTCCTGCAACACAGGGCGGGAAGCCTTAGAGCCTCACTTAGAGGGTGTCTCGTTAGTGATAGTTGACAATATTTCAACACTGTGCAAAGGTGGTAGGGAAAATGAGGCCGAAAGCTGGTTGCCAATCCAGGAGTGGGCGTTAAGGCTTCGGACTCGTGGCATTTCGGTTTTATTTGTACACCATGCTGGAAAGGCAGGGCAACAGCGTGGTACAAGCAGACGTGAGGACGTTTTGGACACAGTTATAAGCCTTAAAAGGCCAGCCGACTACGAACCCGATGACGGCGCACGGTTTGATGTCCACTTTGAGAAAGCGAGAGGTATCTACGGCGATGATGTGAAACCCTTTGAGGCTATGCTTATTACGGGAATTGACGGGAAGCAACGATGGGTCACTAAGGATTTAGAGGAAAGCACAACTGAAAAGGTAGTGAAACTTCTGAGTGAAGGCATGTCGCAGAACGAAATCGCAGAGGAATTAAAAATTTCCAAGGGGACTGTGAGTAAGCACAAACAAAAAGCTAAAGATCGTAAATTACTTTAAGAAAAGATAAGAGAGTTTCCAAGTTTCCTTATATAGGGTGGAAACTGGGAAACTTTTATAAGAAGCTGGAAATCAGGAGGGAAACTTAGTGGAAACCATGAGCTTGGGAGCCTTAGCAAATAAGGTTTTACAGAGAAACCGCAAAGGAAACTCTGTGGAAACCGAAAAACAAACGATGGAAACTTTAGCACGTGGAAATGGAAACCGGTGGAAACTAGCAATCTATGCAGGCAAGCTTCAACCTTTACCGGTAGCAGCAGAATTGCCGTCAGGGTATGAGTTAGCTGAGCGTATGGCGATTATGGGGGAAAACACAGAACCTGAACAGACTGAACCGTATGTTACAGGCTTCGGCGTCCTGGTCATTCCCCTTGATTCGCCAAAGAAATATCATTACTGGAAAGATGGCGGCCAAGGAGTGTGCGACACTTTGCGGGAGCTTGGCCGGTGTGATTTAATTCAGAAATACAAATCAAACTATTCTAACTAATTTACAAAGGGGAACTTATGACAAACAGCGATTTAAAGGTTATCCACAAAAAAGAAGATGCTGAATTTTTAACCGTTGGCCAGTTATCACAATTTTTAAATGTTTCATCGCACACAATTTACCATTGGTCTATGAAACGGACAATCCCATGCTTTAAAGTTGGAAAGCTTTTGCGGTTTAATAAGGCAGAGATAATTCACTGGATGCAATCAAAGAAGGTTGAACCTTCCATATGACTATTATCTCAAAGAGTCCAATCCATCGCTTTGGCGGTAAGTATTTCATGC
>JAJTYX010000075.1:0-2199 GCA_021462865.1 Gammaproteobacteria bacterium
CCCGGTCACGAGCTGGAGCCAGATCAGGCAGATGATGAAGGTGTCCATCGCCGCGCTGTTGACCCGCACGGCCGGCACGAACAGCCGGCGCCACAGCAGGTACGTGATGCCATACAGACACAGGAGACCGAACAGTCCACCGGCGACCATGGCGGCCATCTGCTTCGCGGAGGCGGTGAGCCCGAGCCCCTCGTAGACCCAGCTCGGCGTCAGGAGCCCGACCAGGTGCCCGAAAAACAGCAGCAGGACGCCGACGTGGAAGGCGACACTGGCGTGCCGGAACGTGGCCGAACGCGGCGTCAGCATCTGGCTCGACATCGCGCGCCAGGTGTACTGGCCGCGCTCGAAACGCAGGAGCGAGCCGAATATGAACACCGTACCGGCGACGTACGGATAGACGCTGAACACGAACTGATTGATGAAATAGTCCATCGCCCGCTACCTCGGGTCGCCGGTTGCGGCCCGGCCATCCACCGTCGTCTCGACGCGCACCGCGATGCCTGCCGCCGTGATCGGGTCGGGCGGCAGCACGCGTTCGGCACCGCAGGACCCTGCAGGATCCTGGTTGCCCATGAACGAAACCTGCTCTTCCTGCCAGATCTCGTCCATCTTCCGGATCGTCGGATCCGGACCCTCGGTCGCGGCGCGTCGCCTCAGGCTCGCGGCTTCAGCCGGGCTGCCGACTGCGGCCTCGAGCGCGGCAAACAGGAGCGCATACTCCGAACCGCGCTCGGCGAGGCGCGCCCCGAGCAGCACGACCACGCCCATGGCGTCGCCGAGCAGTTCGTCGGCCTCGGCGCGCGGCCGCGTGGACAGGTACTCGAGCATCAGCGGCAGGTAATCCGGCAGTTCACGGGCATCGAGCACCAGACCGGCGGTGCGATAGTGCTCCAGCAGGTCCACCATCGCCTGGCCACGGTCGCGCGACTCGCCGTGCACGTGCTCGAACAGGTGCAGCGACAGCGCGCGGCCGCGGTCGAACAGGGCGACGTACTCTTCCTGCAGTTCGGTAACCGGCCGGGACGCGAGCCGGAGCATGAACGCCGCCAGTTTCGCGGTGATATCGCTCGGGAACCACGCCTCGCTGCGCAGCACCTCGATCATCCGTGGCACCGCGTCGAGCAGCGGCTGCTCGGGATAGGCCATGAGGCGCGCCAGCACGCGCAACGTGAGGCAGCCGTTCATCAGCGCCGCCACGGGGTGTGCTCCGGTTCCTTCGCCCCGAGCCGGTCGCTCGCTTTCTCGACGCGGATGGGGAAGAACTTGCGCCGGCTGTTCGCCTTGCCCCCGAACACGTCGGCGGACGATTGTCCGGTGAAGTCGCAGCCGCTGCCGAAGCTGAATCCACAGCCGCCGCGTTCGCTGTAGCCGTCGTACAGCGACTGTGCGTACTCGCGTTTGTTGGTCGGGATGACGAAGCGGTCCTCGTAGTTCGCGATGGCCATGTAGCGGTACATGTCCTCGACTATATCCACGGTGAGCCCGACGCGTTCGAGGATGGCGGGACGGTCCTCGCCGTCGACGTGCCGGGAGCGCATGAACGCCCGCATCGCGAGCATCCGCTCCAGCGCCAGCACCACTGGCTGCTCCTCCCCTGCGGTGAGGAGGTTCGCGAGGTAGCGCACGGGAATCCGCAGCGACGCGACATCCGGTATCTCGCCGTTCGTACCGATCTTCCCGGCCTCTGCCGCCGCCTGGATCGGTGACAGCGGCGGGCTGTACCAGACCATCGGCAGCGTGCGGTACTCCGGGTGCAGCGGAAACGCGACTTTCCACTGCATCGCCATCTTGTACACGGGCGATGCGCGTGCCGCGACGAGCCAGTCCTCCGGGATGCCGGCGCGGCGCGCCTCGGCGATCACGGCTGGGTCGTGCGGATCGAGGAAGATGCCGAGTTGCGCCTCGTAGAGATCCTGTTCGTTGGCGACATTCGCGACCGCCTCGATGCGGTCCGCGTCATAGAGCATGACGCCAAGATAGCGAATGCGCCCGACGCAGGACTCCGAGCACACGGTTGGCTGGCCGACCTCGATGCGTGGGTAGCAGAACGTGCACTTCTCGGACTTGCCCGACTTCCAGTTGTAGTAGATCTTCTTATAGGGACAGCCGGACACGCACATGCGCCAGCCGCGGCACTTGTCCTGGTCGATCAGCACGATGCCGTCTTCCTCGCGCTTGTAGATCGCGCCAGACGGACAG
>JAJTYX010000076.1:0-55204 GCA_021462865.1 Gammaproteobacteria bacterium
CTGCGCCGGGACGCTCGCTACGCACGTCCTGTGCTGCGCTCGCTCGGGTTCGGCTGCGGCTGCGCGGACGTGATCCGCGGTCGGACGATGTGCTGAATCCTCACGCGGCGGCGGTGCTTCGTTCATCGCCGCGGGCGGCAGCACCCTGTAGGAGGGACTTCAGTCCCGACCACCGCGATGTTCGTAAATGCGGTCGGCACTGAAGTGCCTCCTACAGGGCTCGAGTCCGACGGTGAATCCGGACCACCACGTCACTCGCACCGGCCCGATGAGGACACAGGCAGCTCCGCCAGCGGATTCCGCGAGGAACCGACGTATCGACTTCGCAAGCGTCCTCGCAGATCGGCGAAGAAAAAAAATGCCCCAGGCGCGGAGTACAGGGGAACACCCGGGGCAAATTCGACCGGCTTGGGGTAACCGGCCGCGAATACCCGCCTAGGGAGGAAGCAGCGGGGGGCGTTCTTCAGCGACGCCCGACAAATTGGATGGGCCGGAGCGGTGTAAGTTCCGGCCCGGGTCAGGCACGACCGTCAATGCGGCGCAGCACGTTGCACGGCAGCGAGCGCGATCAATGCGCCTCGTCCCAGTTGGCGCCGGCGCCGACGTCCACCCGCAGCGGCACGAGCAGTTCGGCCGCACCCTCCATCAGGCGGGGCAGTTCGCGCATGACCGCTGCGCGTGCGCTGTGATGCACTTCGAGCACCAGTTCATCGTGGACCTGCATGATCAGCCGCGCGCTCACGTTGTCGTCCCGTAACCAGGCGTCCACCGCGATCATCGCCTTCTTGATGATGTCGGCTGCGGTGCCCTGCATTGGCGCGTTGATGGCACTCCTCTCGGCGTACTGGCGGGCTGCCGCCTGGCGTGCGTTGATGTCCTGCAGGTACAGGCGCCGCCCGAAGACCGTCTCCACATAGCCGCGTTCGCGCGCTTCGCGGCGGATGCGCTCCATGTAGTCCTTCACTTTCGGGTAGCGGGTGAAATAACGCTCGACGTAACCCTGGGCCTCATCGCGTGGGATGCCGAGCTGGCGGGCCAGCCCGAACGCGGACATGCCGTAGATCAGCCCGAAGTTGATTGCCTTGGCCGATCGGCGCTGATCGGCGCTCACCTCGACCGCCGCCACACCGAACACCTCGGCGGCCGTAGCCCGGTGAACGTCCTGGTCCCGCTCGAAAGCCGCAAGCAGCCCTTCGTCACCGGAGACATGCGCCATGATCCGCAGCTCGATCTGGGAGTAGTCGGCAGCAACGAGCAGGTGTTCCGCCGGCGCAATGAAGGCCTGGCGGATGCGTCGGCCGGCATCCGTGCGGATCGGGATGTTCTGCAGGTTCGGATCCGTGGAAGAAAGCCGCCCGGTGGCGGCGACGGCTTGGTGATACGAGGTATGGATGCGCCCGGTGCGGGGCGAAATCTGCGCCGGCAGCTTGTCCGTATAGGTGGACTTCAGTTTGGCCATGCCGCGGTACTCGAGAATCAGGCGGGGCAGCGCGTAGTCGCCGGCCAGTTCCTCGAGCACATCCTCGGCCGTGGACGGCTGGCCGGTCGGCGTCTTGCGCAGGACCGGCAGCTTCTTCTCCTCGAACAGCAGGGCGGTGAGTTGCTTGGGCGATCCCAGGTTGAACTCATGCCCCGCTTCGCGGTGCGCTTCGGCTTCGATTTCCGCCATGCGCTGCGTGAACTCCGCGCTCATCGTCCGCAGCTGTGCGGCGTCGATCAATACGCCGTGCTCCTCCATGCGCGTCAGCACCGGTACCAGCGGTTGCTCGACCTGCTCGTACAATGCCGCCAGCGCCGGTTGTGACGCGATCTGCGGCCACAATGCCCGGTGCAGTCGCAGCGTGATGTCGGCATCCTCCGCCGCATATTCGGTCGCGCGATCGATGGCGACCTCCTCGAAGCCGATCTGGCTCGCGCCCTTGCCGGCGACATCCTCGTAGCGGATGGTTTCGATGCGCAGGTAGTGCCGCGCCGCGGAGTCCATGTCGTGGCGGATGGCCGTGCTGTTCCACACATAGGACTCGAGCATGGTGTCGAAACGCATGCCGCCCAGCCTGATGCCGTGGTTGGCCAGCACGTGGGCGTCGTACTTCAGGTGATGGCCGACCTTGGCATGGCGCTCGCTCTCCAGCCAGGGCCTGAGTTCGCCGAGCACCCACTCGCGGGTGAGCTGGTCCGGTGCCCCCGCATAGCGGTGCGCGACCGGCACGTAGGCGGCCTCTCCTTCGGTGGTGCTGAGCGACAGCCCGACGATCTCGGCCTGCATGTAGTCGAGGCTGGTGGTCTCGGTATCGAGCGCGGTGAGTTCCGTCTGGCTGATTTTTTCCAGCCAGCGCGCGAGCGCAGCCTCGGTCAGGACCGTTTCATAGGCGGTGCGGGACGGCGCGGCAACGGGCGCCGGCGCTGCGTCGGCCACGCCGGCGCCGGTCAGTTGCCGCAGCAGGCTGCGTAGTTCCAGGCGCTCGTAGAGTGTGCGCAGCGCCGCCACGTCCGGCGCGCGCGGCGCGAGGTCTTCCGGCGCCACTTCGAGCGCGAGCGCGCAGTTGATGGTGGCAAGCTGGCGGGAGAGCTCGAGAGCGGCGAGGTTGCCGCGCAGGCTCTCGCCGACCTTGCCGGGAATCGCATCCGCGTTGGCGACGATCTCCTCGAGGCTGCCGTACTCCTGCAGCCACTTCGCGGCCGTTTTCGGCCCGACTTTCGGCACCCCGGGGATGTTGTCCGAGCTGTCGCCGACCAGCGCCAGATAGGCGACGATCTGCTCGGGAGTTACGGCGAACTTCGCCATCACGCCGTCGCGGTCGTAGGTGCGCCCCGCCATGGTGTCCACCACGGTGATATGCGGTCCTACGAGCTGGGCCATGTCCTTGTCGCCGGTGGAGATCAGCGTGTCGATGCCGGCCGCCTCGGCCCGGCGCGCGAGCGTGCCGATCACGTCGTCGGCTTCGACGCCCCCGATGCGCAGCAATGGAATGCCCTGGGCGCGCACGGTTTCGATCAGGGGCTCGACCTGGGCCGCGAGATCTTCGGGCATCGGCGGCCGGTGTGCCTTGTACTCGGCAAAGAGTTCGTCGCGGAACGTCCGGCCGGGGGCGTCCATGACCACGGCGACCAGCGCGGGCGACTCCTCGCGCATGAGTTTCGCGAGCATGTTGAGTACGCCGAGCACGGCGCCGGTGGGCTCGCCGCGGCTCGTCTTCAGCGGCGGCAGCGCGTTGAACGCGCGGTACAGGTAGGAAGAGCCGTCCACGAGGACGAGCCGGCGGGCGCTGGACATGGGTGGATTATCGCGGAAATGCGCCCCTGACGGTTCGCGCCGGGCCAGGCCGGCGCCGACCCCGGCGCGGGCGGCCTATGGGCCAGTCAGCCGCTTACCATCCGCAAGCCTGACCGGCGTTGCGCTCCTGCAGCCAGGTGCTGAGCGGCTGGAAGTACTCGAGGAGGGCGGCGGCATCCATGCGACGGGTGCCGGCAAGCGCTTCGAGCGTGTCCTGCCAGGGCTGGCTCGCACCGCGCTCGAGCATCGCGCCGAAGCGTTCGCCGGCCGCCTTGCTGCCGACGATCGAGCACTCGTGCAGCGGCCCCTTGAAGCCGGCGGCGTCACACAGCGCCTGCTGGAACTGGAACTGCAGGATGAAGGCGAGGAAGTAGCGCATGTAGGGCGTATTGCCCGGGATGTGGTACTTCGCGCCCGGGTCGAAGTCGGCCTCCGATCTTGCCACGGGCGCCGCCACCCCCTGATACTGCTCGCGCAACTGCCACCACGCGGCGTTGTAGTTCTCGGGCGTGATCTCGCCCGAGAACACGCGCCAGCGCCACTCGTCGATGAGCCGTCCGAAGGGCAGGAAGGCGATCTTGTCGGCCGCCTGTTTCATCTGCTGGTTGATCACCGCTTCACGGCTCGGTCGCACGGGGCTGACGAGCCCGAGTTTCGCGAGGTAGGCAGGGGTCACCGAGAGGCTCACGGTGTCGCCGACGGCTTCGTGGAAGCCGTCGTGCGCGCCACCGTGGAAGAGATACGGCAGGTCCCGGTACCCGATGGAGTAATAGACGTGTCCGAGTTCATGGTAGAGCGTGAACAGGTCTTCCTCGGTCGGGCGGATGCACATCTTGATGCGCACGTCGGCCTGTTCCGGGTTGCCCATGTCCCAGGCGCTCGCATGGCAGACGACCTCACGGTCACGCGGACGAGTGAGCATGGAGCGCTCCCAGAACGTCCCGGGAAGCGCCGGGAAGCCGATCGAGGTGTAGAAACTCTCGGCGGATTTCGTCATCCGCAGCGCATCCCACTCCTGCGCCTGCAGCAGCCGGTCGGCGGACTCGATGCTCGCCTGCGGGTAGGGCTTGAGCACGTCGTCGTAGATGCGGTTCCACTGCTGCGCCCACATGTTGCCGAGGAGGTGCGCGGGAATCGGTTTGCCGGCCGGGACCTTGTCCTCGCCGTAGAGCTTCGCGAGGCGCCCACGTGCGTAACAGTGCAGCTCCTGGTACAGCGGTTCGACCTGCGCATACAGGCGCGCAACTTCGGCTGAGAACTCCGCGGGCTCCATGTCGTAGCCGGAGCGCCACATCACGCCGAGATCGCCGAAGCCGAGCTCGCGCGCTCCTTCGTTGGCCAGCTCGACGAAACGCCGATAGGGCTCGCGCATCGGTGCGCCAACCCGATGCCAGCCGGACCAGACATCGAGCAACTCGTCGAAGTCGCGGCTCGTTGCGAGGATCTCGCCGAGTTCATCGACTCCCGGGCACTTCCCGGCGTCCTTCCCGTGCCGCTGCGGGCAGTAGGAGCCCTCGCCGTACATCGCCTCCAGGCGCGCGGCGAGTTGCGTGAGCTCGTTGCGCCTGGCGGCGTCGTCGGGCGCCGGCGCGGACACGCCGAGCTTCAGGAGCTGTATTGCCCGTGCAACCTCCACCGGCATGGCGGTGGCGTCGAATTGGCGCGACTGCCCCACGGCACGCGTGAAGTATTCGAGATAGCGCGCGTTGGATCGCGCGCTCAGGAGCTCTGTGTCGGGCGAGATGTGGGTGGCGAGCATCCAGCCTGCCGCGCTTCCCTCGCGCGCCAGGTCCGCCAGCTCGCGATTGACGCGTGCGACGAATTCGCCGGGCGATTCTGCCGGTGCCGGCGCAACCGCGGGCGGCGTGTCGGGCGGCGCGGCGCTGCTGGCGGAGCCGGCCAGAGCGCAGGCCCAAACGAGCCCGGCGAGTATTTCAGGGCGGATCCGGTCCACGTCTTGCTCCTCCCCCCCGCCGTTGCATTGCTACCTGGCGTCGCCGATCCAGCCGCGCAGCGGGCGTGCCAGCAGCAGCATGAAGGTTCCGGCGCCAACGCCGATCGCCATCATCTGCAGGAACATCGTCGGCAGGCTCGCCGCCTCGGCCGAGGCGATGTGGCCGCCGATCAGCCCGGCGAACAGATTGCCGACCGCGGAGCCCAGGAACCAGGTGCCCATCATCTGGCCGACAAAGCGCTGGGGCGCGAGTTTGGTGATGTTCGACAGGCCGACGGGCGAGAGGCACAGTTCGCCGAAAGTGTGGATGAGATAGGCGGCGAGCAGCCAGGTCGGAGCCGCATCGCGGCCTGTGGCGACGATGACCTGCGCCGCGAACATCATCACGAGAAAGCCGAGCCCGAGCAGGATCAGGCCGAAGCCGAACTTCGCCGGCGACGAGGGATCGAGGTTGCGCGCACCGAGCGCCGTCCAGAGCCAGGCGAAGAACGGCGCAAAGACGATGATGAAGACCGGGTTCGCCGACTGGTACCACGAGGCCGGGTGCACGCCGTCGGGGAACAGGTGACCAAGCCAGCTGCGATCGGTAAGTTCGAGGGCGAAGAGATTGAAGCTGGTGGCCTGCTGCTCAAAACCGGCCCAGAACACCGCGGCGCACAAAAAGAAGATCGCGATCACGCCGACGCGACGGCGTTCCGCGGCATCGAGATTCGCGAACAGCAGCACGTAGGCGAAGAAGAAGAAGGCCAGCGCGATCATCGCCGTGCCGAAGACCTGGGCGAGCGTGGTCACCCGTATCGGGATCACGCCGTAGAACATGAGCAGGGCCAGGGCGGCGACCAGCGCGAGCCCGACCCACACCAGCCGCCAGCCGCGGCGGCGCTCGGCCTCGCTCGCTGCATGCGGGGAGCGGCCGGCATCGCCGAGGTGCTTCTCCGTGAGCTTGTACTGTGCGACACCGAGCAGCATCGCCAGGCCGGCGATGAAGAAGCCGCCACGCCAGTTCCAGGCCTCGCCCACGGTGCCGGCGAGCAGCGGTGCGATGAGGGCGCCGAGGTTGATGCCCATGTAGAAGATCGAGAAGCCCGCGTCGCGGCGCGCCCCCGACTGGCCTTCGTAGAGCGCTCCCACGATGGTCGAGATATTGGGTTTCAGCAGTCCGACGCCGATCACGATCACGGCCAGGCCGAGGTAGAACGTCGGCGGCGTCGCCGGAATCGCCAGGATGAAGTTGCCGAGCGCGATGATCAGGCCGCCCCAGAACACCGCCCGGCGCTGGCCGATGAGCCGGTCGGCAATCCAGCCGCCGGGCACCGAGCCCAGATACACCGCGCCGGTGTAGAGGCCATAGATGGCGCCGGCGGTCTGCGCATCGAGGCCGAAGCCGGGGTTCGCGCCGCTGGTCGCCGCCACCAGAAACAGCACGAGCAGCGCGCGCATCCCGTAGTAGGTGAAACGCTCGAAGAATTCGGTCATGAAGAGCGTGGCCAGGCCGCGCGGGTGACCGAGGAAAGTGCGTCCGGTATCGCTCATGGCGACCCGAGTCTACAGGGAGAACGCGCCGTGCCGAAGTTCCGGTGGCACTCCGGAACGCGGCGGCGTAGCGCGAGGTGTGGCGCTTCCCAGCCGGAGCCGGCACGCCGTACCATACGCAACCGCTGCGGTGACGGTGTGCCGGTTGTCCGGATGCGCCGGCGCCATCCGGCGTGACCGTTCATGGGGGAGTTGTGATGGACATTGATTCGATCAGCACGTTGGTAAGGACGACCGTCGCCACGCTCGGCATCAAGATCCTGGCGGCACTGGCGTTCTGGATCGTCGGCCGCTGGCTCATCGGCCGCATCACGGCCGCGACGCAGATGGCGATGAACAGATCCTCGGTCGATCCGATGCTGGTGAAGTATCTCGGGTCGGTGATCGGCGTGGTGCTGAACATCGTGCTGGTCATCGGCATCCTCGGCTACTTCGGCATCGAGACGACTTCGTTCGCGGCACTGCTCGCCGGCGCCGGCGTGGCGATCGGCGCGGCCTGGAGCGGGATGCTGGGCAATTTCGCCGCAGGCGCGTTCATGCTGGTGCTGCGCCCGTTCAAGATCGGCGACCTCGTGACGGTTGCAGGCATCACCGGGACGGTGCACGAGCTCGGCCTGTTCGGCACGTCCCTCATTACCGCGGACAACGTGCTGACGGTGGTCGGCAACGGCAAGATTTTCTCCGACGTGATCCAGAACTACTCGGCGATGCCGGTGCGGCGTGTCGAACGCACGGCGCAGCTCGCCGGTGGCGTGGATCCCCGGGATGCCGTGAAGCGGCTTCGGGCTGCGGTCGAACGCATCCCGAACGTCGCGGCCAAGCCCGCGCCGGAAGTGAACCTGCTCGACATGAACCTGGTCGGGCCGGTGATTTCCGTGCGCCCGTACACGCACACCGGCCATTACTGGCAGGTGTATTTCGACACGAACGAGGCGATCGTGCAGGTCTGCCAGGAGGCCGGCTGGCCGGCGCCGACGCCGACGCAGATCGTCAAGTCCCAGCCGGGCTGAGACCACCGCGGCATCGGGCCCGACGGGGCTCCGTACCCGCGGCAATGAGGTTAGGCGCACTCGTTCTGACGGGACGGCCCGGACTTGGCTAAGGTCTGCGGCCATGAGCGCCAACCCCGCCAGCACCGGTTTGCTCACGCCCGAGCAACTGGCACGACTGCAAGCCCTTGCCCGTGACCTCGGCCCGCTGCAGCGGGCCTGGGCCAGCGGATACCTGGCCGGGCAGGGCGCGCTGCCCGCGCTCGTCGGGGCGCCGTCAACCGGCGCGCGCCTGACAGTCCTGTTCGGCTCGGAGACGGGTCATGCGCGCGGCCTCGCGGCGCGCCTCGGCAAGCTGCTCGGTGACAGCGGCGTACCGGTCCGCGTGCTCGGCATGGGCGATTACCGGCCGCGCGAGCTGAAGGACGAGCGCTTTCTGCTGGTGGTGACCGCGACGCACGGCGAGGGCGATCCGCCGGAGCCGGCGCGGGGCTTCTGCGAGTTTCTCATGGGCCGCAAGGCGCCGCGGCTCGATGAGTTGCAGTTTGCCGTGCTGGGGCTCGGCGACTCCTCCTACGAGCATTTCTGCAAGACGGCGCGCGATATCGATGCCCGGCTCGAGGCTCTCGGCGCAACCCGCCTGCAGGAGCGGCGTGACTGCGATGTCGCATTCGATGGGCCGGCGGCGGAATGGATCGCAGCCGTCGTGCCCGCCTGCGCGGCACGGCTGCGCGCCGCCGGGCAGCGTCCGGCTGCCGGCATGGTGGCGCAGATCGGCGTCGTGGGTAGCGCTGACGGGGAGGCGCAGGCCGATGAACGCAGCGCCGAGCTGCCTGCCGTGGTGCTCGACCACCTGCGTCTCAGTGGCCGCGATTCCGACCGGTCGACCTGGCACATCGAGTTCGACATCGATGGCGCCGCGGCGCGCCACCTTCCCGGCGACGCGCTCGGTATCGTGGTCGAGAACGCCCCGGCGCTGGCCGACGAACTGCTCGACGCGCTCGGCCTCGGTGGCGATACGGCGCTCGCCGGCGCGTTGCGCAAGGACTACGAGATCACCGCGCTCACGCCGGCATTCATCGAGGCTTATGCCCGCGCCGGCGGCGTCGCGCCGCTGGCGGCACTGTGCACCGGCAAGGACCGGGCCGCCCTGCGCCAGTACCTGCAGGACCGCCAGATTGCCGATGTGGTCCGCGAGTATCCGGTACGCGGGCTTGGTGCCGCGGCCGTCAGCGGCCTGCTGCGCCGCCTGGAGCCACGGCTGTACTCGATTGCATCGAGTGCCAGCGCGCACCCGGGTGAAATCCACGTGACGGTGGCACAGGTGGCGTTTCGCAGTGCCTGCGGTGAGCGCTTCGGCGTTGCCTCGGGGCACCTGACCCGGCGCACCGGGTCCGAAGCCGTGCTGCAGGTCTACGTGCAGCCCAACTCCGGGTTCCGGCTGCCGGAGAGTCCCGATGTGCCCATCATCATGATCGGCGCCGGCACGGGCGTGGCGCCCTACCGTGCGTTCATGCAGGAGCGCGAGTTGCAGGGTGCCGGAGGCCGCTCGTGGCTCGTCTTTGGCGGGCGGCGGTTTCGCAGTGATTTCCTCTACCAGGCGGAGTGGCAGCGCTACCTGAAGGATGGCCTGCTCACGCGCATGGACGTCGCCTTCTCCCGCGATCAGGCGGACAAGCTTTACGTGCAGCACCGGTTGCGTGAGCGCGGCCGGGAGCTGTACTCATGGCTGGAGGAAGGCGCCTGCATCTACGTCTGCGGCGACGCCCGGAGCATGGCGCCCGACGTGCACGCGGCGCTCATCGACATCGTCGCGACTCACGGCAGCCGCGACCGCGAGTCGGCTCGCGAGTACCTCAACGAACTCACGCTCGGGCGTCGCTACCGGCGCGACGTGTACTGACGCGCCATGAGCACTCCGCCACAGGGCCGCCCCAACCGCAGCCGCGACGTCAGCCAGCCGGTCGAGCGGCTGCATGACATCGAGCGGCTGAAGGCCGGCAGCAACTACCTGCGCGGCAGCATTGCGCAGGGGCTCGTCGATCCGCTCACCTGGGCGATCGACGAGAACGATAACAAGCTGCTGAAGTTTTTCGGCATCTACCTGCAGGACGACCGTGATCTTCGCGACGAGAGGCGCCGCCAGAAGCTCGAGCCCGCCTGGCAGTTCATGGTGCGCCTGCGCCTGCCGGGCGGCCTGGTGACGCCCCGGCAGTGGCTGCAGCTCGATGCGCTCGCGCACAGCCACGGCAACGCTGCGCTGCGCATCACCGATCGCCAGACCTTCCAGTTCCACGGTGTCGTGAAGCCAAAGCTCAAGCCCCTCATCCAGGGCTTTCGCGAGGTCGGGCTCGACACCATCGCAGCCTGCGGCGACGACAGCCGCGGCGTGATGGCTGCCCCGGCGCCGCATCGCTCGCGCATTCACCGCGAGGTGCATGAGCTGGCCGCGGCGGTGAGCGCGCACCTGCGACCGCGCACGTCCGCCTACCGCGAGATCTGGTACGACGAGAAACCCACGGGCCCCGACCATGAGCCGCTCTATGGGCCGACCTACCTGCCGCGCAAGTTCAAGATCGGCTTCGCGGTCCCCCCGGCCAACGACATCGACGTTTATGCCCAGGATCTCGGCTTCATCGCCATCATCGAATCCGGGCAGCTGGCGGGCTTCAACGTCACCGTGGGCGGCGGCATGGGTCGCACCGACAACGCCCCGCATACCTATCCGCGGCTCGGCGATGTCATCGGCTTCGTGACGCCCGAGCAGGTGCTCGCCGTCGCCGAGCACACCATGACCATCCAGCGTGATTACGGCGATCGCGTCGATCGCCACCAGGCGCGTTTCAAGTACACGCTGGATGCGCGCGGTCTCGAATGGTTCGTGGCGGAGCTGCAGCAGCGCGCCGGCTTCAGCCTGCAACCGGTGCGCCCGTACCGTTTCGAGCGCAACACGGATGAGTTCGGCTGGGTGCAGGGCGACGATGGTGCGTGGCATTTCACCCTGTTCATCCGCAATGGCCGCATTCGTGACCTCGGGCCGGTCCGCCTGATGAGTGCGTTGCGCGCCATTGCCGCGACACACACCGGCGAGTTCCGCCTGACGCCGAACCAGAATGTCGTGATCGCGCGTGTTGCGGCGGCCGACCGTGAGCGGATCGGGGCGCTGCTCGCCGGGCATGGAGTGGTGCAGGAGACGAGTCTCCTGCAGCGCAACGCCGTCTCCTGCGTGGCGCTGCCGACCTGCGGGCTCGCCATGGCGGAGAGTGAGCGATACCTGCCGGATCTCATTGCCCGGATCGAGGCGCTCATGCGTGAGGCCGGCGTTGCGGATCAGCCGGTGACCATCCGCATGAGCGGCTGCCCCAACGGCTGCTCGCGGCCCTACATCGCGGAGATCGGCTTTACCGGCCGGGCGCCCGGCAAGTACAACATGTACCTCGGCGGTGGCGCGCATGGCCAACGGTTGAACCGGATGTATCTCGAGAATGCGGGCGAGGACCGGATCCTCGCCGCACTGGCGGAGATCTTTCGCCGCTACGCCGCGGAGCGGCTCGCCGGCGAGCCCTTCGGTGACTTCGTCGTCCGCGCCGGAATCGTGCGGGAGGTCAGGACGGGACGGGATTTCAACGGCTGACCGGACCCCGCGCGAAGAACCTGGCTGCCTGCCGGCGTGCCGACGGGCGGCGGTATGCGCCGCTGCTGCGGAGTGGAATTGCCTATACTCCGGAGCGAAAGTAACGATCCATGCGGGCACTAGCGGTATTTCCGGCTGAAACGGCCTTCAGGTCATCGACGTTCACCCGATGCCGGCGAAAAAGCGGCCTCGAAGGCGGCTCATGAGCGACGCCGAGCGCCGGCGCATCGACGAGGACGCGCGGCAGGAGCGCGACTGGCGGCGGTTCGGCCCGTACCTGGCGGAGCGGCAGTGGGGCACGGTGCGCGAAGACTACTCCGCCGCCGGCACCTGCTGGGACTACTTTCCGCACGACCATGCACGCAGCCGCGTCTACCGCTGGGGCGAGGATGGCCTGCTCGGCTTTACCGATCGCGAGTGCCGGCTCTGCTTCAGCGTCGCGCTGTGGAACGGCCGCGACCCGATCCTCAAGGAACGCCTCTTCGGTTTGACCGGGCCGCAGGGCAACCATGGCGAGGACGTCAAGGAGCTCTATTACTACCTGGATGCGACCCCGACGTTCTCGTACTTCGCGATGCTGTACAAGTATCCGCAGGGCGAGTACCCCTACGATCTCCTGGTGCACGAAAGCGGCCGTCGCAGCCGGTCCGATCCGGAGTTCGAGATCGAGGACACCGGCGTGTTCGACGAGTCGCGCTACTTCGACGTGCACGCCGAGTTCGCCAAGGCCGGCCCTGACGACATCCTGATCCGGCTCACCTGTTCGAACCGCGGTCCCGATGCGGCATCCCTGCACCTCCTGCCGCAGGTCTGGCTGCGCAATACCTGGAGCTGGGGACGGACGGGCGAGGGCTACTGGCCGCGCGGCCGCATCGCGCGCGCTACGCCGCAAGCGCTCGCGATCGAGCACCCCTCGCTCGGCCGCTTCGAACTCGCCTGCGCGCCGGCAGATTCGCCCGAGTGGCTGTTCACCGACAACGAGACGAACGACGAGCTGCTCTTCGGCGCGCCCGCCGCCAGCCCCTTCGTCAAGGACGCGTTCCATCGGCGGGTCATCGCGGGCGACACCGGGTCGGTGAATCCGGCGGGCGAGGGGACCAAGGCGGCCGCCTGGTATCGGCTGAAGATCGCGGCGGGAGAGAGCGCCGTGGTTCGCCTGCGACTCGGCACGAAAGCGGTCATCGAATCGTCGTTCGACGCCGTGTTGGAAACGCGGCGTATCGAGGCCGACGCGTATCACCGCGCGCACCGCGATGCGCCGCTCACCGACGAGGAACGAAGCGTGGTGCGCCAGGCCGACGCCGGCCTGATGGCATCGAAGCAATACTACGGGTACGCGGTGGCGGAGTGGCTCGACGGCGACCCGGCGCAACCCACACCGCCCGCGCAGCGCCTTCGCGGCAGGAACGCCGGCTGGCGCACGCTGCAGGCACGAGACCTGCTCGCCATGCCCGACAAGTGGGAGTATCCGTGGTTTGCGGCCTGGGACAGCGCCTTTCACTGCGTGGCGATGGCGCGGATCGACCCACTGTTCGCCAAGGAGCAGATCCTCCTGCTCGGCCTCGAGCGCTACATGCACCCGAATGGACAGATGCCGGCCTATGAGTTTGCGTTCGACGACGCGAACCCCCCCGTGCACGCCTGGGCGGCATGGCGGGTCTACCAGCTCGCCGCCGAGCGCGGCTACGGCAAGGACCGGGGTTTCCTCGAGCGTGCCTTCCACAAATGCCTCGTGAATTTCACCTGGTGGGTGAACCGCAAGGACACCGACGAGGACAACCTGTTCACCGGCGGCTTCCTCGGCCTCGACAACATCGGGGTGTTCGACCGTTCCAGGCCGCTGCCCGGCGGCGGCACACTCGAACAGGCCGACGCCACCGCCTGGATGGCGTTCTACTGCACGACGATGCTCGCGATGGCGCTCGAACTCTCGCGCGAGAATCGCGCCTACGCCGACATCGCCTCCAAGTTCTTCGAGCACTTTCTCGCCATCGCGCGTGCGATGAACGAACTGGGCGGCAGCGGCCTCTGGCACGAGGGCGACGGTTTCTATTACGACCAGGTGCGGGTGAACGGCAACTCGATCCCGCTCGGGATCCGCTCGATGGTCGGGCTGATCCCGCTGTTCGCGGTCGAGACGCTGCAGGAGGAGGATTTCAGCCGGCTGCCGCGCTTTCGCGACCGGCTGGAGAGCTTTCTCGCGCAGAACAGGGATCTGGCTGCGACCATCGCCTGCATGCACCCGGATTCCGCGGCGGAGCACCGGTTGCTGGCCATTCCGCCGCGGCCCCGCCTCGAGAGGATCCTCGGCTACCTGCTGGATGAGAACGAACTGCTCTCGCCCTACGGCGTGCGCTCGCTCTCGCGGGGGCACCTCGAACACCCGTTCGTGTTCGAACACCCCGGCGGACGCGACATGGTCCGCTACACGCCGGGTGTTTCCGACACCGTCATGTTCGGTGGCAACTCCAACTGGCGCGGGCCGGTCTGGTTTCCGGTCAACTACCTCCTGGTCGAGGCACTCAAGCGCTACCACCACTTCTACCGGGATACGCTCCGGGTCGAGTGCCCCAGGGGCTCGGGCCGCATGTGCAACCTGCGCGAGGTGGCCGAGGAAATCGAGGCTCGGCTCGCCCGGCTGTTCCTCCCGGATGCCAGCGGCCGGCGGCCCTGCCATGGCGGCAGCGCCCGTTATCGCGACGATCCGCACTTTCGCGACCTGGTGCTCTTTCACGAGTTCTTCCACGGCGACGACGGTCGCGGGCTCGGCGCCAGTCACCAGACCGGCTGGACGGCGCTGGCCGCCAATATCATCGAGCGCGTCGCCTGGGCGCGCGCGCAATGAACCGCGATGCGCGTGAATGGCTCGAGACGGATGGGCACGGTGGCTATGCAATGGGCACCGTGTGCGGCATACGTACCCGGCGCTACCATGCGCTGTGGTGCGTCGCGGCCTCGCCACCGCGCGCACGCATGGTGCTCGTCAACGGGCTCGAGATATTCGTTTCCCTGCCGGACGGCCGCCGACTCGCGCTCTCGTCGCAGCGCTACCGGGGCGGCGTCGTGTATCCCGACGGCGCTGCGCGGATCGCGGCGTTCACGCACGCGCCCTGGCCACGCTGGGAGTTTGTGCTGGAGGATGGCACGCGCGTGGTGCAGGAGGTGCTGCTTGCGCGCAATGAGCCCTGCCTCATCGTGCGCTGGCGGTGCGAAGCCGCCGGCACCCTGATCGTGCGCCCGCTGATGAGCGGGCGCGATCATCACGCCCTTCATCACGAGAACCCGGGCTTTCATTTCGATCCGGAAATGCGCCGTGGGGCACTCACCTGGTGCCCGTATCCGGGCGTGCCCGCCGTCAGCGTACTGAGCAACGGCCATTACCGGCACGCACCCGAGTGGTACCGGAACTTCCATTACACCGGGGAAGAGGCTCGCGGGCTGGACTGCGTGGAGGATCTCGCGAGCCCGGGAGAGTTTACCTTCGAGTTCCCGGACGGACCGGCGGTGCTGGTGCTTTCAGGCGGGGACGTGCCGGACGAGCGTGAGGCCGCCGGCTTCGCGCAGGCACGCTTCGCGACCGAGTCGACGCGGCGCGGGGGTTCGGTGCTCGAACGTGCTGCCGATGCCTACCTCGTCGAGGGCGCCGGCGGCAGGAGCGTCATCGCCGGATATCCATGGTTTGCGGACTGGGGGCGCGACACCTTCATTGCCCTGCGCGGCCTGTGCCTTGCGACGGGCCGTCACGATGACGCGAGGTCGATCCTGCTCGCGTGGTCGGGCAGGCTGTCACGGGGGATGCTTCCGAACCGCTTCACCGCCGCAGGCGGCGTGCCGGAGTACAACTCGGTGGATGCGTCGCTCTGGTTCATCGTCGCCGCCGATGCGCTCCTGCGAAGCAAGGCGTCCTGTGCCGCGGGCGACCGGCGTGCGCTCGAGGACGCCACCGAGCTCATCGTGGCGGGTTACGCCGCCGGCACTCGCTACGGGATCGGTGCCGACGGCGACGGCCTGCTGCGCGCCGGCGAGCCCGGCACGCAACTCACCTGGATGGACGCGCGCTCGAATGGCCGCGCTGTCACGCCGCGCGTCGGCAAGCCGGTCGAAGTGCAGGCGCTCTGGATCAACGCGCTCGCGGTCGCCGCGCGTCGCGCGCCCCGCTGGGGCGAACTTCTCGCTCGCGCCCGGGCGGCCTTCGATGCCCGCTTCTGGGACGCCGGACGACGCATGCTGCTCGACGTGGTGGACGTCGATCACCAGGCCGGCCGCTGCGATCCGCGCTGTCGGCCCAACCAGATCCTCGCCGTCGGCGGCCTGCCTTTGCCGCTGCTCGAGGGCGAGCGTGCGCGTGCGGTTGTCGATGCCTGTGAGGCGCGGTTGTGGACGCCGGCGGGGCTGCGCTCGCTCGCGCCGGACGAGACCGGTTACACCGGGGTGTATCGCGGCGGCCCTGGCGAACGCGACGCCGCCTATCACCAGGGCACGGCATGGACCTGGCTTGACGGGCCTTTCGTGGAAGCCTGGGTCCGCGTCCGGGGCGGCACGCCGGCTGCCAGGGCACAGGCGCGTCGGCGTTTCCTCGAGCCGCTGCTCGCGCGCGTCGAACTCATGGGCCTCGGTCACCTGGCCGAGATCGCCGACGGCGACCCGCCGCACGCACCCTGCGGCGCTCCGTTCCAGGCCTGGTCGGTTGCCGAAGCGCTGCGCCTCGAGCGCGACGTGCTCGCCTGAGCCTGGTGATACTTCCGATCCCGTTACGCCGGGATGTGTGCGCCGATTCCGGCCAATTGCCAGAGTAGTGATACCTGCGGGTGCGGCTGCGCGCGCTGCAGGCGCAGGGCGCGACGTCGCCGGGAGCCGTTGCGCCTTGCGGGCCCGCTCAGGCGAATGCCCGTCGCAGCCGGTCGAGCACGGAGCGCAGCCCAACCCAGAGCTTCGGCAGCAGCCAGGCAGCGAACGCGATGAACGCGATGAGCAGGCCGAGAAAGAGGATCGGGTACTGGATCGCGAGCCAGAAGCCGACCGGCACCGCCAGGTCTTCGGCGAATGACGCCGTCCAGTTGGAGAAGGGTTCCGGCGAGGTGTTGATGAGGGCGCGGCTGCCGGCCTTGGTGGCGTGAGCGGCGGAAGCGACCGTCCCACCGAGGATCGCGGCAACCGCAACCCAGACGGGATCCATGTTGCCGAGCGCCGCGGCCGCGAGCACCGCCCCCGCCGGCACGCGGATGAAGGTGTGGATGCCGTCCCACACGCTGTCGAACGCGGGCACCTTGTCGGCGACGAACTCGGCGACGAGCAGCGTCGCGGCGACGGTCATCACCAGCGGTTCCTGCAGCACCTCGAGATGCGCCGGCAGGTCGAGGTAGCCGATGCGGGCGAGTGCGCCGGCGAGGAACAGCACGGCGTAGAGGCGTATGCCGCTGGCCCAGGCGAGACCGCCCGCCAGCGCGACCTGCCCCAGCGGATCCATGACGCCCGGTTCAGCCGCCGACGTTGCGCCGGCGAAAGAACCAGATCAGGAAGGCAGCCGCGGCCACGGCCGTGACGAAACTCCAGCCGGACGGGATGCCGATCAGGCGCGAGAAGATCCCACCGACGATGGCACCACCGATTCCGTAACCGATGGTCGCCAGCCAGCTCATCGGGTCCGGCCCGGGGAGCAGCAGGCGCGCCAGCGCGCCGGTGATGAGGCCGCTGACGGCAAACCAGAGGATCAACAGGAAGAATCCCATCCCCAGCAGTGTTCCGAGGCCCGATTCGTTCACGGCTTGTTCCTTTCCGCGGTCACCCGCGCGATCAGCGTAACGGGTCGGCCGCGCCGAAGGTATCGGTGGCGGGGTAGCCTTGCTCACTCCCGGCGGCAGACACCAGGCTCAGGATTCTGCCGGTGCGGGGCGCTGGCGGCGGTCTATTTCCGGTGCAGCAGGATCGTGACCAGGAGCTGTGTGTCACTCAGCGCCTTCAGGGCGTGGGGTTCCCGGTCCGGCAGATAGACCAGGGCCCCGGGACGGAGCGTTTGCGTCCTGCCGAGCGCCGTGAACTCGATTTCTCCTTCGAGGCACTGGAGCAGCATCACGCCGGCGGCCGTGTGCATGTCCACGACTTTGCCGGCGGGCAGTGCGTACCGGAATACCTCCAGATGATCGATCCGGATCAGCGTTTTCGAATCGGCTGTCCGACCGGCTCCGGTGGGAGCGCGGACTTCGACGATTTCACCTGGGGCGGTATGCGTTAGAGCCATCACTACACCTCACAAAGTAACCCGGGCAACCAGCGCCCACTCCGGTCCTCAACCGCCGGCCCGGTTTGCTACCCGATTCATCGTATCCAGGGCGAGGGCGGAATGCGCATAGGCGCCGCCCGCGCGCATCTCGGCGGCGACCCAGATGGCCTCCATCAGCTCCTGTTCCGTCGCGCCGGCCTTCAAGGCCTCGTCGGTATGGCCGCGGATGCAATACGGGCACTGGGTCACGTGCGCGACTGCCACTGCGATGAGCTGCTTCGTCTTCGCGGGGAGCGCGCCCTCGGCGAACACCTGCTGGCTGAATGCGCGGAAGGCGTTGAGAGTCTCGGGCGCAAGCTCCCGGCGCTTCTTCGCTAGCGCGGTCGTCGGCTCCGGGTACACCGGGTGGTCCACGGCTGATGCTCCTTGTCGGCGCGCCACTGCGCCTGCTCGGTATGGAATTCCCGGCAGGAAGGGATGCGGCGCGTTGTGACTGCTTCTAGCGATCGTGATTATGTCTGTCAAGGGAACCGGCGGCAGGGAGCAGCGCGAGTCTGGAGCCGGCGAGATATCGGGCTGAACGCACGCATCGAATTGCGCCACGGGAGCTGCGCGCTGTACGCGACTGCCCGTGTGCCAGCAAAGCCTGGCTGCGCAGTGCACGAGAAAGCTCCCCGGGAGTTGCAGGCGCGCGTTCGGCTGCTACTATCCGGATCATCCGACAACTGGGAGAAAATATTATGAAAAACAGCCTCCTGGCCTTGGTGCTGCTCACCGCTGCCGCTGGCGCCAACGCCAGCGTCGTGGAGGTCACCCTGGAGTCGCACTACTTCGGGCGCAATGGGCCGCCTTCATCGTCGAAGATCAATCCCGCGCCTTCGTTCGTGGGGGATTTCGGCAATATTCCGGTGCCCATCTACTGGTACGACACCGATACGGGTGAGTTGTCGAGTTCGGGCGTCACTCACCTGCGCATATCCACCGGTCCCGGCGAGTTCAGTCGCCACTTCGACCGCCTGATCACCGATCTGAACATCGTGGGCGGCAGCGCCGCCGGATCCACCGCCTATGAGTGCATCAGCGGCGGTTTCGGCGACATGGTGAGCGCCAACATGTGCGGCAACTATCTCTTCGGCGACAACGCCGTGGACGACAGCTCCATCACTTACTCGGGGCTGGACTGGACCCGCAGCATGGGCGGCGATGACGTCATTGCCGGCAATCCCCAGACCATCCTGGACTACAACCTGCTGGTCGCAAGCTGGGATGGCGTGCACCTGGCACTGGAGTCACCGGAGTGGACCGCGGCCGGTGGCACCGCCGGTCTGCAGATGAACTTCGCCATCGTGCCCGTGCCGGCAGTCGGCTGGCTGGTCGCTACGGCATTGGGCCTGATGGGGTTGGTCGGCCGCCGGCGGGCCACTGTGGCCTGACCGCGCGGCCCGCCCGCACCCTGATCCGGCAAGTGCGAGTGATGTGGTGGCCCGGTGTCCGCCGAGCGCCGCTCCTCGCACGTCCCTGTGCTCGTCGCTACGGGTTACGCCGGCTGCTGCCCTCAAGGCCGGCCGGCTCCACACGTGCTCTCGCCGGACCCCGGGCCACCCCCGTTCACGCCTGCCAGGCATCGTCGCAGACGTCCCCGCCAATCAGTGCTGAACCAGAAGAACGCGCCCCTGGCCATGTGTGGTCCGCGAGTTATTGCACTGCCCGGGCGTGTGTGGGCACCTGACGTCTTATACTGGCTGCAGTCCCGGCCGGTGACTGCCAGCCGGAATTTACTGATCTGCGGGGAGTGATGCCATGCGTGCACTGGTCCAGACGGTGGTCGTGTTGGTGGTTGCGATGGCCGCAAACGGCGTCGCCTGTGCCGAGGACGCGAGCGTGGCGTATTCGGCCGATTACATCATGGAGACGGCCGAGGGCGCCGATCGCGGCAAGATCTTCTCGACCCCGGGCAAGGAGCGGCGCGAGAGCGTGACACCGGACGGCTCGACCATGGTCACGATCCGTCGGGATGACCTGAAGAAGATCTGGATGCTGATGCCGGCCGAGCGCATGTACATGGAAATGAACATCGGCGATCCCAGCCCGTCGGGCCAGAGCCCCGTTGACCCGGATGACTTCCAGTCCGAGATGACCGTCGTTGGCCCCGAGAACCTCGCGGGCGTCGATACGATCAAGCAGAAGGTCGTCATGACGGGCGCTGACGGCACCAAGATGGGCGGGTTCTGGTGGACGACGGCCGACGGCATCCCGATCAAGATGGACATGATCGCCAAGGATGGCGGCAGCAAGATGCGCCTGAAGCGCGAGCTGAGCAATCTCGAGATCGGGCCGCAGGCACCGGAGCTCTTCGAGATTCCACCCGGCTACAACAGCATGGCGGCCGGGTTGGGCGTGGGCGTCGGCAAGGGGCTGCTCGGCCTGCCTTCCGGGGAATCCGCGGAGCAGGAGCCGGCTGCAACCGAACAGGCCGAGCCGCCGCCCAGGAAAAAGGGCTTTGGTCTTGGCACCCTGAAGGACGCTCTCGACAAGGTTCGCTGATTTCAAGGAGACGTTTCCATGCGCATTACGGCCATCGCACTGCTGTTCTTCACCGGTATCCTCGTCACGGGCCTGGCGCGGGCGGACGGCGGATGTTCGCCGCAGGAGCGTCGCATGGGGGATGACGGACTGGCGCAGGCGCAAGCCGCCGAGAAAGCGGGCAACCTTACCGGCGCCCTGCGCCTGGCGACGACCTACGGGTTGCAAGGCTGTGGCGACCGGGAGCTGGGCAAGACCATCGTGACGCGCGTATCGCGGCAACTCGGATCCGCTGCCGAGGCGGACGGCAAGCTCGCCGCCGCGTTCGACTACTTCAGTAACGCCGGCCTGTACGACGATGCGAAGCGAGTCGGCCTGAAGCAGCTCGCGGCGCAGCCCTCCGACCGGAAACTCGCCGACAATCTGCTCGGATTCATGCGGAAGCATGAGTTCGCGGATGGAGCCCGGGCGGTGCAGGATCATGCGCGAGGCCAGGCGGACCGGCTGCTCGCCGAGGAGGCGAAGACGCATGCCGTGCGCACACCGCAGCGCGAACTGCTGGATGAGGCACGTGACTGGCTGCGGCTGGCCGGTGACGACGCGGCGGCGCCCGTCGTCGCCCGGGCTGTGGAACGTGGCGAGCAGTACGCGAAGCTCGACTACGCGTTCGCCCTGCAGCAGGCGCTCGCCTATTTCGAATTCGCCGGCCGCAAGGACCGCCAGCCTGCGGTGCAGGCCAGGGCCCGCACGCTTGCGGACAAGCTCGCCGGCGGCAACGACTGGGCGGCGGCGGCAGAACTCTACGAGATCGCCGGCGACCACGAACGCGCCGCGGAGCTGCGCGCGCAGCGCGAAGCGGGCGCAGAGGCTGTCGAGCAGAAACGGCAGGAGCAGTTCAAGAAGGAACAGGACGACCTCGAGAAGGAACTCGACCTCTGATGCCCGGGGCTCGCTGATCCCGGCGGGCGATCAGGCGTCACCAGTACGACATGGCTGAATCGCTCCGATCAGTCCCTGCTGGCGCCGGCCGGAAGGTATTGGCCGGTATCGCGATATTGTTCGGCCTGCTGACGATTTTTGCCGGCACGCGGGTGCTCCGCGGTGCCGATCCCGGATACATCGTCTTTCGGCCGCTGCTCGTCTACAACACGATCATGGGCTTCGTGTACGTCGGAGTCGGCGCCACGATCTGGCGCCATCCCGAGCACGGCAGGACCGGTGCGGCGGTGATCTTCCTGCTCAACCTGTTCGTGCTGGTCGCCATCGGCATCGTCTACCTGTCCGGCGGCGCGGTGGCGTTGCAAAGCCTGGGGGCGATGACGTTTCGCACAAGCGTCTGGCTCCTGCTGTTCCTGGGCCTGCGCTGGCTGAGTCGTCGCACCGGCCGGCGTTAGCTGCGATCAGGGGCTGGCGGTCCTGCCGGCCGTCGGCGCCAGCAGGTCCCGACTGCGCGCGGCACTCGGCCGCGCCGCCACGCGCTCGAACCAGGGCCCGATCCGCGGCAGGCTGCGATCGAAGGGCTGGCTGACCGTCAGGCCGAAATCGAGCCAGACGTAAAGCCAGATGTCGGCGGCGCTGAAGCGCTCGCCGCAGAGAAATGGCCCATTGCCGAACATGCCGTCGAGCCAGCGCAGGCGATCCTGCGCCACTGCTTTCAACCCGGCGGCTGCCTCCGGCAGCACCGGGATACGCGACTCGAACCGCGACCGGCCCTCGGCATAGTGATAGGCGTTGTGTATGAACTCGGTGATATTGAGTTCCGCCCGGCGCCACCACTGCCGGGTCTGCGCCCTCTGCTCCGGCGTATCGCCGATCAGGGACGGCGCCGGATGAAGCTCCTCCAGGTACTCCATGATGGCCGCCGCTTCGGCGAGTGTGCTGCCGTCGTCACAGCGCAGGGCCGGTGTCTGGCCCGCCGGGTTGACGGCGAGAAACGCCGGCTCGCGGTTCTCTCCGCAGAAGACATCGACCGTGACGGCCGGTAACTGCAGCTTTTTTTCCAGCAGGAACATGCGCAGGCAGCGCGGTGCAGGGCTTATCGCGTCATATATCAGCATGGTCCGTCTCCAGGCTCGTACCTCCCCGATGTCACCGGATTCGTATCACGGGAGGCGCGCGCCGGATACGCCGCGCGCTGCCGGGTGGCAATCCGGCTACGGGTCAGCATACTCTTCGGGTGTTTCCCGGCGCTGCAACCCTACGTTCACGATGTACACCACCGAGCCCGCCCGGGCTGCCACCTGCAGGCCCGGGCCATGAATGAGAACACCGATCTGGCGAGTCTGTCGCGCCGGACACAGGAACTCCTGGCGTCGGGCGCACCCGGGGTCGCGCTGGAAAACCTGAAAGGAACGTATCCGCGGCACGAGAAAAGCCCTGAGTTCTGGATCCTGGTCGGGACTGCGCTCGAATACCTCGGTCAGCCCGAACAGGCAGCCGAGAGCTATCGCTTCGCTCTGCAGCGTGATCCGCAGCATCTCAAGGCGCTGGTCGCGCTCGGCCTGTGCCTGCGCTCCACGCAGCACGTGGCAGAGAGCCGTGATGCCGTCGCGAGAGCCCTGGCGCTCGACCCGAACTGCGAGGAGGCACTGGTCCTGTCGGTATCCGGCGACCTGGCCACGGCACAGATGGGCGACCGACGCCTGCTCGCGAGCCGGATCCGCCATCTCGTCGGCTTGAAGCCGAAGCTGGTGAACCTGATCAGGGCTGCCTACCTCGTGCCGTTCCTGGACATCGACTACGAGCTGGAGCGCGAGATCTGGGCTGCCATCGAGGCCGCGATCGGTCAGCCAGCCGGTCGCACGAACTGGACCGCCCCGGCAGCCGGGTCGGGCCGGGCGCGGCTTCGCATCGGGTACGTGTCGCCGAATTTTGGCGACCACCCGATCGGGCACGTCACGAAATCGCTGTACCGGAGTCATGATCGCCGGCACTTCGAGGTGTATCTCTACTCGGTGTACTCGCGACCGTTCGACACCTCGGACTACAAGACCGTCATACGCGAGTCCTGCGACAGGTTCATCGATATCAGCAACATGGATGTGCGCGCGGCCCATGCGCGGATCGTGGAAGACCAGATCGACATCCTGGTGGATCTCAACGGCTACATGGTGATCAGCAAGATCGTCGAGATCTTCGCCCGCCGGCCGGCGCCCGTGCAGGTGTACTGGCTGGGCCACGCCGGCGCGCTGGGGTTGTCCTGGTACGACTATGTCATCGGCGATGCCACCGTGACGCCGCCGGAGGAAGACCGGCTGTATGTGGAGAAGATCGCCCGCCTGCCCCACACGTTCCACTCCGTCGACCGGCACGAGATCGACTTCGATGCGTTGAGCCGTCGGGATTGCGGCCTGCGTGACGATGCATTCGTGTTCGCGTCATTCGGCGTGCCGACCAAGATCGATCCCGAGGTGTTCGGCGCCTGGATGCAGATTCTTCACGGCGTGCCGGGCAGTCAGCTGTGGCTGGCGCAGGGGCGCAATCCCGAAGTCGAGCGCAACCTGCGCCGCGCGGCCGCAGAGCGGGGGATCGACGAGCGGCGGCTGGTGTTCGCGGATCGCCTGCCGGACAAGCGGGTTCACCTCGGGCGCCATCGGCTCGCCGATCTCGCGCTCGACACCTTCACGGTCAATGCTTCCACCGTGGCGCTCGATGCGCTGTGGGCGGGGCTGCCGATTCTCACCCGCACCGGCCGGCATTTCTGCGCCCGCAACTGCACCAGCTTCCTGCGTGCGGTCGGCCTCGGGGAGCTGGCCTGCGTCACGACGGCGCAGTACATCGAGCGGGCGGTGCATTTCGGCACGCACCCGGAGGCTGCCGGGGAGATCCGGCGCCGGTTGTGGGCGAACCGCGAGCGTTATCCGCTGTTCGATACCGAGGGCTTCACACGGCAACTCGAGAACGCCTATCGCACCATGTGGGAACGCTATCGCAGCGGACAGTCGCCCGCCTCGTTCTCACTGCCGGCCGACCGCTGAGCCGGCGCCGCTGCTGACGGGCAATCCGGTCGTCAGCCGCCCGCCCTGGCGACTCCCGCGGCCACGGTCTGCTCGACCCACTCGGCGAACAGCGGGTTGCCGATCATGCCTTTGTCCACGAACTGGTAGCTCAGGCCCTGCAGGTCCCGGGCGATCTTCTGGGACACGCGCCCGCTGGCCGTCAGCAGCACCGGTGTCACGATCACGGTCCTGCCGGAGGCGGTGGTGCGTGTGATCCAGTCGCGCATGGCCTGCACGTTGGCGGCCCTGACTGCCGGCGGCGCGTCGTCCTGCAGTGAACCGTAAAAGACTTCCGAGAGGCCGGACACGTCGCGGGCGATTGCCGCCAGACGGGCGAGATTGCGCAGCTCTGCCTCGTTTTCTTCCTTGTTTTCAGGCCCGTGCATGATCAGCAGGCCGGCTTCGCGGCCGGGCTCGACACTCGCGGAGCGCAGGTTCTCGCCGAGGATCCGCCCGATGATCGGGCTGCGGGTCGGGGAGGACATCATGATGATGCGCGCGTCGGTGCGGATGCGTGGCACGTCGAGGTAGGCGGAGTCGTCGCGCAGGCCGAACATGTACTGCCACTGTCGCACCAGCGAGCTCGTCTCGCTGGTTTCGCTTGGCAGGACTACGATCGTCCGGGCGCCGGCTGCCACGAGTTGGTCCACGGCTGACTGCACATGCGCGGAGTCCATCATGGACATGCCGAGGCCGACGGCCGTCGGCTTCGTCTTCGCAACCTTCGCGTAGCCCGCCATGAACTGCGCGTTGCCGTCGCCTGCGTAGCCGTGGCCGAGTCCGAGTACTCCGACTTCGCCGCGCACGGCCGCGGCGCTGAGATACTCGCTGCTGTCGGGCGTCATCCGGCTCATGTTCTGGTTGATCTGCTCGTCGGTGAGCTGCGCGTACAGCGGCACCTTCTGGCGCAGCACGGCGAGCTGCCCGGCGCTCATCTGGTGCCCGGCGTGACCCGCGTGTCCGGCATGCTCGCCGGCCGGGTCTGCGTGGGCGGTAATGGCCAGTGTCAGCAGTGCGGTGCCAACGATGATGCGACGGGGAGGATTCATGGGGCGCTCCACTCGGCGGGATTGGTCAGGGCGCTTTGGCCGGGTCCGGCGTCGTTTCCTCGTCCTGTTCGGGCTCGGCTTCGCCGGCCGGCTGCGGTGCGGCCGTGGTGCCCGGTTTTGGCGCGGGCGGCTCGGGCAGGTACAGATCGCCCTTCAGGCCGCAGCCCCCCAGTGCGATCGCCATCAGGATCCAGGTCGCAAGGCGCATGGGTTGATTATAGGCATGGCCGCGGCTGCAGCGCTGGTGCCCCGCGCTCGCCGCTGGCCTCGGCCGGCCGGGTGTGCGACCGGCCGTCGGCGAGCTTATAGTAGGCGCCCCTGCCCGGTGGACGGCCGCGGCAGGAACAAAGCAGCCTGCTGACGAACAAGTAAGGACGGGACGGGGGAGCGTTGAGAGCATCCGGCGCAGACGGGAGCATTCCCGACGCCTTGCGGGGACGGTCGGTGACCGATCGGTTCCGGCCGTGTCCCGTGCGCCGATCGTGCCCGAGGTCGGGATCGTCGCCCTGCCGCCCGCGCCAGCGGAACTGAATCGATGCCGTCGGACCAGCTCAGCCGGAGCATTTTCGAGTCCACGCCCGATGCGATGGTGATCGTCGATTCCGGCGGCACGATTCGCTTCGCCAACCGCCAGGTGTCGGTGTTGTTCGGTTACGGCAACCGCGAGCTGGTCGGCCAGTCGGTCGAGATGCTCCTGCCGGCGCGCTTTCGCGGCAGGCATGTTGCGCACCGTGAACGCTTTGGAGCCGAGATGCGCGTCCGGCCGATGGGCAGCGGCCTCGACCTGTACGCCACGCGGCGCGATGGCAGCGAGTTTCCCGCCGAGATCAGCCTCGCGCCGATCGAGGGTGCCGGCGAATCGTTGATCGCGGCGGCGATCCGCGATGTGACCGAGCGCAAGCGCATCGAGGCGGAACTGGTGGCGGCGCGGGAGGCTGCCGATGCCGCCAATCGTGCCAAGAGCCGCTTTCTCGCGGCGGCGAGCCACGATCTGCGCCAGCCGCTGCAGACCTTGTCCATGCTGAACGGCGCGCTGCGTCGGGCGGTCAAGGCATCGGCCCCGGCTGACGCACTCGAGCACCAGGCACTGGCCATCGGCACGATGTCCCGGCTGCTCAATTCCCTGCTCGACATCAGCAAGCTGGAGTCCGGTGCAATCAAGCCCGAGGTGACCGACTTCGAGGTCGCGACTTTATTTGACGAGTTGCGTGCGGAGTTCACCGCGCTCGCCGCGAGCAAGGGGCTGGAACTGCGGGTCGATGCCTGCGTGGATTGTGCCCACAGCGATCGTTCGCTGGTGGGGCAGATCCTGCAGAACCTGGTGGCGAACGCCATCAAGTACACGCGGGAGGGCTGGGTGCAACTGCGTTGCCTGCACGAGCGCGCGTTGATCCGCATCGAGGTGCTGGATACCGGAATCGGGATCGCGCCGGAAGCGCTCGGGCAGATCTTCGAGGAGTTCTACCAGGTCGACGTGCCGGCCAACACGGTGCGCGACGGTTGTGGACTCGGCCTGAGCATCGTCGAGCGCCTCGTGCGGTTGCTCGACCTGCGGCTCGAGGTGGATTCGAAGCCGGGCCGCGGCTCGCGTTTCTCGCTGTCCCTGCCAGCCGCCAGCGCGGCACCGCGGGGCGCCGGCGCCGGCAGCCAGGCGATGGGCGATCCTGCCGCTGGCGCAAATGCCACGGTGCTGCTCATCGAAGACGACGCGGCCGTGCGCAACGCCACGCGCCTGCTGCTGCAGGCCGAGGGGTACCAGGTCACGGCGGCCGGCTCCCTCGACGAAGCGCTGCAACTGGCCGCAACCGCGCGCACGGCGCCGCGGCTGCTGATCTCCGATTACCACCTGGGCTCAGGCGTGACCGGTACCGACGCGATCGCTGCGCTGCGCCACTCATTCGGGCGTGAGACTGCCGCCCTCCTGATCACGGGCGATACCTCTACCGCCATGCAGGAGATCGGCCGCGACCCGCGGTTGCGGCTGATGAGCAAGCCGGTCGACGCGGAGCAGTTGCTCGCGGCGGTGCAGGAGTTGATCGAGTCCGGCTGAGCGGCGGCTGGCAGTTTTGCCTCAACCTGTTAGCGGCCGTCCTTCAGTTCCTTCGCGATCCGCTGGTACGCCTCGCGGAAGCTGATGCCTTCCTCCAGCACGAGCCGGTTGGCGCGTCCGGCAGCGTAGATGCCGGGGTCGAGCTCGATGTTCTCGGGGCGGAATCCGACACCGTCGACCAGCGCCTTCATGATCAGGCAACTCTCGCGCGTGACGTCGATGGCGCGAAACAGCGGCGCTTTCATGCGCTGCAGGTCACGCTGATAGCCCGAGGGCAGTTTCGCCGGCAGCGCCAGGATCTCGCTGAGTGCCGCCTGCAGCGTCGCACCCGCGGCGCGCACCAGTTCCAGCACGTCGGGGTTTCGTTTCTGCGGCATGATGGACGAGCCGGTGGTCATGTTCGCCGGCAGCTTCACGAACGCGAATTCCTGCGAATAGAACAGGAGCAGGTCGGCGGCCAGCCGGCCGAGATCCTGCATGAGCAGCGTCAGCTCGAACACCAGCGTCGCCTCGGCCTTGCCGCGCGAGATCTGCACCGCCGTCACGGGCTCGTGGACCGCGTCGAAGCCGAGTTGCTTGCGCGTGGACTCACGGTCTATCGGCAGTCCCGGCGCGCCGTAACCGGCGGCGCTGCCGAGCGGGTTCTTCGCCGCCCGGCGCCTGGTGGCGGCAATGCCCGCGGCGTCGTCGCGGATCTCCGCCGCGAAGCCGTCGGCCCACAGGTGCACCGAGCTCGGCATCGCCTGCTGCATGTGGGTGTATCCGGGCAGGGCAGTGTCGGCTTCGCGCTGGCCCAGCGCGGTGAGTGCCTCGGCGACTGCAAGCGCCGCGCGCTCGAGATCGCGCCCGGCGTCGAGCAGGTACAGCCGCAGGGCCGTCAGCAACTGGTCGTTGCGCGAGCGGCCGAGGTGGATGCGCCGTCCCGCCTCGCCGATGGCCTCGATCAGGCGGCGTTCGAGTGCGGTATGCACATCCTCGTCATCGAGCGTGATCTGCCATTCGCCGGCGGTGTGGCTGACCGCGAGCGCCTGGAGGCCGGCGCAGATTGCGTCGAAGTCTGCTGCGCCGAGCAGCTTCTGCTGGTGCAGCATGGTCGCGTGTGCGATGGAGCCGCGTACGTCGTACGGGACCAGGCGCTCGTCGAGGAGATGATCCTCGCCCGCGGTGTAGCGCAGGACGCGCGCGTCGAGTGCCTCGCCTTTCTCCCAGAGTCTGCTCATCGGAATGCTCCTGTACGCGATCTCGTCGCAGCCCGCGCCGCCGTTACTGCGCCAGGGATTGCTCCGCTTTCGACAGCGTGGCGATATTCTCCACGACCAGCGTACCGGTGCCTTCGTTGGTGAAGATCTCCAGCAACAGGCTGTCCGGTACTTTGTAGGAGATGACGTGCACGCGCGGGACGCCGCCGCGGATCGCGGCCTCGATGGCGCGCGCCTTCGGCAGCATGCCGTCGGCCAGCGCCCCGGATTTCTCCAGCTTCTCCAGGCCGGCGAGATCCACGTAGGAAATGAGCGAGCCGGGGTCGTTGCGGTTCTCGAGGATTCCCGGAGCGCCGGTCGCCAGCACCAGCTTGGCGGCGCCGAGTGCGGAGGCGATAGCGGCCGCCACCGTGTCGGCGTTGATGTTGAGCAGCGTGCCGCCGGCGTCGGCGGACAGCGGGCTTACCACCGGCAGCAGGCCGTTCTCGAGCTGGGTGGTGAGCACCGCGGTGTCCACCCGTTCGATGTCGCCGACGTAGCCGTAGTCCACGGGCTGCGCCTGCCCGGCCACGCGCACCGGCGCGCGCCGGCGGGCGCGTATGAGACCGACGTCCACACCGCTGACTCCGATCGCCGGCAGTTCGAGCTGCCGACAGGCCGCCACGATCTGGGTATTGATCTGGCCGTTGAGCACCATGGTGGCGACCTCGAGCGTGCGCTCGTCGGTGACCCGCCGGCCCTCGACCATGCGGGTTTCCACGCCGAGCGCCTCGGCCAGCCGCGTGCTCTGCGGGCCGCCGCCGTGCACCAGCACGGTCCGGATACCGACCTGGTGCAGGATCGCCAGCTGTTCGATCAGCGCGCGCGTGCTCGCCGGATCGGCGAACACTTCTCCGCCGGCCTTGATGACGAAGGTCTTGCGCCGGTACAGGCGTACATAGGGCGCGGCATGGCGCAGCGCCGCCACGATGATGTCGCGATTCTGGGGGTTCTGCGGCATGTTCTAGGCTCCCGATCCGAGCATCTGGAAGAGCACCGCCATCTGGGCCCACATGCGGTTCTGCGCCTCGTGCACGACGACGCTGCGCGGCCCGTCGAGCACCCGGTCCGTGACCGCCACACCGCGGCGCACCGGCAGGCAGTGCATGAACCGGCAATCCGGCTGCGTGGTGGCGAACCAGGGGTCGTCCACCCGCCAGTCCTGCAGATCCTCGCGCAGCTTCGCGTCGGCGACGCGATCGCCGTAATGCCGCGTGGAGGACCATTCCTTGGCGTAGATCACGTGGGCTCCCTGCAGGGCGTCGCGCCGGTCGTTGGTCTCGCGCACGGAGCCGCCCGAGGTGGCCGCCGCCTTGCGGGCCTTGTCCATGATCAGTTGCGGCAGTTCGAATCCATCGGGGCGCACGACGGTGACGTCCATGCCTCGCATGGCCGCCATGTGCAGCGTGGCGGAGGGTACCGCCAGCGGCAGCGCCTTCGGGTGCCAGGCCCAGGAGAGCACGAACTTGCCGCCGTGCTTCGGCACGCCGAGCTCGTCGAGGGTCTTCCAGTCGGCAAGACTCTGGCAGGGATGCTGGATCGCCGACTCCATGTTGATCAGCGGAATCCGCACGAGCTCGCGCATGGCGTGGTACTCGCGGTCGGCGAGATCGTCCTCGAGCCGCGCCCGGTTGGCGAAGGCGCGGATGCCGAGTGCGTCGCCGTAGGAGGAAATCACCGGGATCGCCTCGCGCAGATGCTCGGCGGCTACCCCGTCCATGACGATTCCGGAGCGGGTCTCCAGCCCGTGGATGGACATGTCCGGCGAGATCACGAAGGAACCGCCGCCAAGGCGCACCATGGCCGCCTGGAACGACGACAGCGTGCGCAGCGACGGGCTCAGAAAGAGCAGCGCCAGTACCTTCCCGGCGAGCGCATGGGGCTCGGGCTTCTTCTGCAGGCGCGTGGCGAGCGCGAGCAGCGCCTCGATCTGCGCCACCTCGAAATCGGCGAGGTCGTTGAATTCCTTCAATGCCATGGAGTGTTTCCTTTGTTGTGACTCATTGCCGGCCCGGCGCGCCTCATCCGATGTCCGCGAGCGCGTTGAGCAGTTCGTGCACGTGACCTCGCTCGAGGATCAGCGGTGGCAGCAGCCGCACGACGTTCGGATCCGCGCTGGTCCCGACCAGTATCCCGCGGTCGAGCAGTGCGCCGAGCATCTCCCGCGCCGTGCGCCGGCAGCGCAGTCCGAGCAGGAAGCCCGCGCCCTGTACGCTTTCGACCGGGCCGAGCGGCATGGCCGCGATGATCTCCTGCGACAGCGCGCGCACGTTCTCGATCAGCCGGTCGCGCTCGATCACCTCGATGACCGTGGCGATCAGCGCGCTCGCGAGCGGGCCGCCGCCGAACGTGGTGCCGAGATCGCCGTGTTTCAGTTGTGCGGCGACCGGCTGGCGCATCAGCAGCGCCGCACAGGGGAAGCCCGCGCCGAGCGACTTCGCCACGGTGAGCAGGTCGGGCTTCACCTCGCTGCCGGCGAGCTCGATGGCGAAAGGCGTCCCGCAGCGCCCCATGCCGCTCTGGATTTCGTCGACGATCAGCAGGGCGCCGTGCGCTTGGCAGCCCGCATGGATGGCCTGGATGAACTGCGGGTCGAGTGCCACGGCGCCCGCCTGGCCCTGGACAGGCTCGAGAATCACTGCGGCCACGGTATCGTCGATCATGCGCGCGGCCGCCTCTGCGTTCCCGCGCGGTATGAAGCCGACGTCGAAGGGCATTTGCGGGAAGCCGTACCATTTGCCGGCGGCCGACCAGGTCACCGCGGCGGCGGCCGCCGTGCGTCCGTGGAAGCCGTGCTCGACCGCGAGGATCCTGGAGCGGCCGGTGAGCCGGCAGGCAATCCGCAGGGCATTCTCGTTCGCTTCGGCACCGCTGTTGCCGAAAAAGACGTGATCGAGTCCGGGCGGTGCGAAGGCGCAGAGTCTGCGTGCCGCCTCCTCGCGCACTTCGAGCGCGACGGCGTTGCTCTGGAAGAACAGCTGCCGTGCCTGCTGCTCGAGGGCGCGCAGGATCGCCGGGTGGCCGTAGCCGAGGCCGGCCACGGCGTGCCCGCCGTAGAAGTCGATGACGCGCCGCCTGCCATCGCTGAGATAGACGCCCTCGCCGGAGACCGGCCGGAACGGCAGGTAGGGATAGACGTCGAGCAGGTGACTCGTGGTGACGTTGTCGGAGGTCATGGTGCTACATCCAGCCGGCCGCGGTAGCCGTGAGGCCGGTGTTCTCCGCGAAGCCGAGCTTGCGATTGAGCCATTGCAGCGCACCGCCGGCGGCACCTTTCAACAGGTTGTCCTCGACCACCATGAGTGCGGCGCTGGCGCCGTCCACGGCAACGCCGATCTCGCTGTAGTTGCTGCCGACCACGTCCTTCAGGCGTGGCATGCCATCCACCACCGTGACGAACTCGCTGGCGGCATAGAACGCGCGCAATGCGTCGCGCAGCGCATCGGCCCCGAGCGTCCGGCGCAGCCGCGCCTGGACCGTCATGTGGATGCCGCGTGCGAAGGGCCCGGACTGCGGAACGAAATGTAACTGCGGGCGCGTGCCGGTCAGTTGCTCGCAGATGGCGGCGACCTCGGGTGCGTGCCGGTGGCCGAGCGGCTGGTAGGCGAACAGGTTGGCGTGGCGTTCCGGATGATGCGTGGTGGCGATCGGCGTGCGGCCGGCCCCGGTGCTGCCGGTAATGCCGGTCGCGAAGAACTCGGGCTCGCTGAGGCCGAGTTCGAGCAGCGGCACTGCCGCGAGCAGCATCGAGGTGGCGAAGCAGCCCGGGTGCGCGATGTGCGGACGATCCGTCGTCGGGAGGTGCTCCGGCAGCGCGCAGGCAAACGATGAGAGCAGCTCCGGCGCGCCGTGCGCATGCCGGTAGACCGCCTCGTAGGCGCCGGCGCTGGCGAAGCGGAAGTCCGCCGAGCAGTCCACGACGGTGAGTTCCGTGCCCCGCTGCCGTGCCCAGGCGATGAAGCCGGCGAGCAGTGCGGCGCTCGCCCCGTGCGGCGCGGCGGAGAGCAGCGCGAGCCGTCCCGGGCCGAACAGCTCCAGGAGCGATTCGCGGGACTGGAACCGGAGTTCGCCGACGCGTGCGCGCAGGTGCGGAAACGCCGCGGCGGCCGGATTGCCTGCCTGGCTTTCCGAGAGGATGCCGGCCAGCTCGAGCCGCGGGTGGTCGAGCACGAGGCGCAGCAACTCGCCCGCGACGTAGCCGCTGCCGCCGACGATCACGGTGGGAACGGCGCTGCTCACGACGCCTGTCCCGATTGAACGAGCCCGAGCGCGCGCACGACCGCATCGCCGAGTTCGGCCGCGTCGGTTACGGCGTTGATCGCCGTCACTCCGGTGCGCTCGCGGATGATGTCGCGCCCGACCTGGTTGTCGGTCGACGGCCCGGTCACCACGGCCGGCTCGATACCGAACTCACGGCGCAGCAGTTCGACACCGCCCCAGGCCGCCACCGGATCGTTCGCCGACAGCACCACGCAGCTGAGCGCGGCACGGATATCCTCCGCGCGCAGTATCGCTTCCACGCCGTAGGCGCCGAGGATGCCATCCCCGAGTTCGAACACGATGACATCGGGTCGTCCCGCGGCGAGCCGCGTCATCATGGTCCGGGTGACGGACGGGCCGGTAGCCGCCGTCGTGCACACGACGCCGAAGTCGGTGAAGATCATGGTGTTGCGGGCGCCGGCATCCTCCATGGCGAGAATGTCACGACGCAGGGCGACGCCGGTGGACTTGAAGGCGTCCACCGTGTAATCGAAGTGGCGCAGCCGGCTGACGATCGCGCAGGCTGCTGCGGTCTTGCCGGCATTCATGCAGGTGCCGGCCAGCGCCACGACCGGCACGCCGCGGACGTCCAGCGGCGCTGCGGGGTCGAGCTTTTCGGCACCGGCGCGCGCCGGCACGCCAATGCGCTCGCCGAGATAGGGGAAGTCGAGCACCGCGCCAAGCACGCGCGCCTCGAACGGCGCGCCGAAGCTCGCGTTGATGGAGTCGCACACGCCGATCACGCCGCCCATGTTGAGAACCTGCAGCACGTCGCCCGGCGCGACCTTCTCGGGCAGGTGCCCGGAGTAGCCGAACAGCGCCTTGCGATGGCCGAGCGCGCCGACGATGACATCGCCGCGCTTGACCTGCGCCTGCCGTCCGCTGGTCAGCTCCAGCGTGTTGTAGGTGCCCTTGTTGTTGAGGATCTCCGCGGCGATCAGCACCCCCTCCTCGCAGGGAATGTCCGCGCCTACGCGCAGCTCCCGCGTGATGTGCGCGTGCTGCGCAACGGAGCCGATCTTGTCGGCGATGACGGTCTTCACCGCGAAACCCCGCCGGTGCCGCCGGCGGCCCGCGTCTGCAGGATGCCGGGCAGCGAGAGGATGCGCGAGTAGCCGAGCGCATCGGCCGGTGTCCACTCACCCGCCTTCTCGCCATACACGCCCTTGGTGGCTGCCAGCAGTGAATGCGGCGAAATGACGCCCTCGACGAACAGGTTGCCCGGGCGCAGCACCAGGCGCACCTCGCCCGTGACCCGCTGCTGCGAGGAGCTGAGCAGGGCCTCGATGTCGCGGCAGACCGGGTCGAGCTGGCGGCCTTCGTGGACGAAATCCCCGTACTGCGTGGCGACCTGATCCTTGACCCGCTGCTGCGGGCCCGAGAGCGTGAGCTTCTCGAGTTCCCGGTGCGCAACCAGCAGGATCTCGGCGGCCGGCGCCTCGAACGCCACCCGGCCCTTGGTGCCGAGCACCGTGTCGCCGACATGGATGCCGCGGCCGATGCCGTAGGGGCCGGCCAGTCGTTCCAGCGCCTCGATCAGCGCCACCGGTTTCATGGCCTCGCCGTCGAGGGAGGTTGGCACGCCGGCCGTGAAGCCGATGGTGTGGCGGCTCGCCTTCAGGTTCTTCTCGAAGGCATTGGCGGAGAGCACCCAGGCGCTCTCGGGAATCGACTCGCGCGAGTCGAGCGTCTCGCGCCCGCCGATGGTCACGCCCCAGAGACCCCGGTTGATCGAGTAGGCGGAGCCACGGGTCGGCACGGGCAGGCCGCGCTGCTCCAGGTAACTCTGCTGCTCAGTGCGCACGAACGCCTGGTCGCGGACCGGCGCCAGCACTTCGAGCCCCGGGCTGATCGTGCGCAGCGCGACCTCGAAACGTACCTGGTCGTTGCCGGCCGCCGTGCAGCCGTGCGCCACCGTGGTGCTGCCCCGCTCGCGGGCGAGTTCGGCGAGCAGCGTGGCCTGCACGCCGCGCTCGGCGCCGACGCACAGCGGGTACAGGTGCCCACGCCGCACGTTGCCGAAGATGAGGAACTTCAGCACCCGGTCGAAAAAGATCTCGCGTGCTTCCACCAGCACGTGCTCGACTGCGCCGAGCGTGCGTGCGCGCTCCTCCAGGTCCCTGGCGGCGGCGGCGTCGATCCCGCCGGTGTTGATGGTCACCGTGACGACCGGGCGGCCGTAGTGCTCCTTCATCCACGGGACACAGAAGGAGGTGTCGAGTCCTCCGGAAAAGCCGAGGATGATCGGTGAAGAGCGGTCCGGTGCGTTCATCGTCCTGGAATCCTGGGTAAGGGGCCGAAGCCCGTGGCGAGATTCACTCTCGGGAGATTGCTGCCCGCGGCTCAGCCGGCGGGGCCGGAGAACAGGACGCGCAGTCGCGCCACCAGCCGCCGTTGATCGCCGCCGCCACGGGTCGCGACGAAAATCGTGTCATCGCCGGATACCGTCCCGACGATCTCCGACCAGCCGCTGCGGTCCAGATACACGGCCACCCGCTGCGCTGCCCCCTCGGCGGTCTTTACGACCGTCAGGTTGCCCCCGGCCGTGCGCACGTCACGCACGAACTCGGCGAGCAGCGCCGCATCGCGGTCGGTTTCCGGGTCCGGCTGCTCGAGCTGCTCGTAGCCGGTATCGAGCTTGGTAATGCCGAGCTGCTGCAGGTCGCGACTGACACTCGACTGCGTCGCCCGGATGCCACGCTCACGCAGCAGGCGGACGAGTTCCGCCTGGCGCGCAACACGGCGGTTGCGCACGATGGCGAGAATCGCGCGCTGTCGCTTCTGCATCGCTTCGGTTGCAATCGGCATTCCCGTCTCATGCACATAACGCTAAGCGGATGCGCATAATATTCATGCGCTGGGGGAAGTCAATAGTGCGTTCGGCAATTTTTCCGGTTCATCGTCGCTCTGCAGGAGTGCTGCAGAGTTGCTGCGTCGATGCCGCGCGCGGGAGCGGCTGGCGAAGCTGCCCGTACCCTCGTCCGGAAGGTGCGGGTAATGGGGTGGCCCGGTGCCCGCCGAGCGCCGCTCCTCGCACGTCCCTGTGCTCGTCGCTACGGGTTGCGCCGGCTGCTGCCCTCCTGGCAGCCGGCTCCACACGTGCTCTCGCCGGGCACCGGGGCCACCGCCGCATTGCGCTCAGCGGCGGGTTTGCTGCCGCTGACCCAGACGCACCGTCGGACTCGAGCCCTGTAGGAGGGACTTTAGTCCCGACCACCGCGACGTCCGGAAATACGGTCGGCACTGAAGTGCCTCCTACAGGGTACTGCCGCCCACGGCGATGAACGAAACGCCTCCGCGTGAGCATTCCCGGCGCAGGCCGTCCGGATCCACAGCCCGCGCCTGCGCCGTGCGTACCGGCGCTGCGTCCGCGCCTGCAGTCACCGCGCAGGATCGACGCCGCGGTTTCGCAGCCACCCCCGCAGGCGGCGACGGGTCTGTTATTCAGCGACCTCCGCTGGAGCCTGGTCCAGGCGGTCGTGCGGATGGCGCTCTGCGGGTAATCTGGGCAGCGGCGTCGACGGTGAGGGAACGATATGTCTGCAAGAGGGGCGGTGCGCCGGGCGTGCAGTCCGGTGATGATGCTGATTCTGGCGCTGGCAGCCACGACCGCGGCCGTAGCGGGTGAGCTGGCTTATATCCCGCCGGGCGCCGTCACCCTCGAGCGGTACCTGCCGCCGCCGCCCTCGCCCGGATCGGCAGAAGGAGTACGCGACCTGCAGGGCGTGCTCGAACTCCAGCGCACCCGCACCCCGGCGGACGTGGCCGAGGCGCAAGCGGACCAGGAGGTATCCGTGTTCCGCTTTGCCGACGTAATGGGGCCTGAGTTCACGGCCCGGCGGCTGCCGCTGACTGCCGTGCTGGCGCGACGCGCCTGCCGCGAGTCCGGCGCGCTGACGGCGGCCGCCAAGCGCCACTGGGACCGCCCGCGCCCCTTCGTCGCGAGCGAGGCGGTCGCGCCCGTCCTGCGCCGGCCCGCGAATGCGTCATACCCGAGTGGGCACTCCGCCTGCGGCTACCTGTGGGCCATCCTGCTCGGTGAAATGCTGCCCGAGCAGCGCAGCATCATGCTCCAGCGCGGCATGCGCTACGGCATGAACCGTGTCGTCGGCGGCGTGCATTATCCGTCCGACGTCGAGGCCGGGCGCATCGCTGCGGTAGCCGTCGCCACGGCGCTTTTTGCGAGCGAAGCGTTTCGCAACGACTTCCATGCGGCCCGCGCGGAGCTGCATGCGACACTGCCCGGCACGGCCGCGCCGCGCGTGGAGCCGGCACCGGCCGGCGCCAGCGCACCGCCGCCGCACTGAGGGCGCTGCGTGGCAAACGGCGCATCAGCGGAGGAGAAATTCCTCGCGTGAACTGCCCGTCGGCGCGCCGCCTGCGTCGAAGCGGCGTTCCTCGAAAGAGCACCGGCCTTCGGCATCCATCAGCAGCAGCGTGCTGGCGCGGGTGCCGTAGCGGTCGCCTAGCACGAACGGTGCGCGGGCTGCGGGTTGCTCGTCCCCGGGGCTGCCACCGACCGGTTCGCGCCGGCCGAGCAGCCCGAACACCGTTTCGCGGTCGAGTACGGTCGCGCCCAACGCTGCATGCAGGCCGGCCTCGAGGAAGCCGGCTTTCGACGGTGGTCGTTGCGGCGGCGCGTTGGTCAGCACCGATATGCCGGCGGGCAAGGTCCAGCGATGCGGTGAGCCGCTGCCCGGGGTGAGGAAACCGCGCAACTGCACGCGGGTGCCCACCACCAGGCTGAACCCCGCGTAGTGTCCCTCGGTCACCGCAACGGCATCGAGGAAACGCCCGCTCGGTGTCTCGCCCGTGACGAACTCCCGCACCAGCGCGCCGCGACTTCGCGTGCGGCCGGCGCCAGGCGGGCGGCGCGGGTCGTTGACGATCACGGCGAAGCGCCCGCCCCGGCTCACCGCAAGCCAGCTGCCGCCGGCGACGAGGTCACGGCCGCCCAGCACGTGCCCGGCATCTTCCCACCAGCCCGCCGCGACGGCGGGACGATCGTGGAACTCGTCGCGATTGCCGGCGACCACGAGCGGGTAGAGCGGGGACGCGCGCCAGGCGATGGCGACCAGGCACATCAACGCGCCTCCGGCGGCTGGTCCGGGCGGCGCAGAAACTCACCGTCGCGGTGCAGGTTCGCAAGGCCCGGGCCGGGCACCGAGTCGAACCAGTCCTCGATCAGGCGCCATGCCACGGAAGCGCGCGGCGGCAGCACCACCGCGCCGGCGGCCAGTTCCTCGCGGCTGAACCAGCGCGCCTCGGCCAGTTCACCGTCGTTCAGCCGGATGTCGCTGCTCGTCGCCATGGCGTGAAAGCCGATCATGAGCGATGCGGGAAAAGGCCATGGCTGCGATGCCCGATAGCAGCAATGCGTGATCCGCACGTCGGTCTCCTCCATGACCTCGCGCCGCACCGCGTCCTCCAGCGCCTCGCCCGGTTCCGCGAACCCGGCGATGGTCGAGAAACGATCCGTGGGCCAGCTCGGCTGGCGGCCCAGCAGGCAGTGCTGGTCGCGGTGCACCAGGACGATGATCGCCGGATCGAGGCGCGGGAAGCTCCGGTGGCCGCAGCCCGCGCTGCTGCAGGCGAGCACGAAGCCGCCTTCGGCCGCCAGCGTGGCGGCGCCGCAGACCCCGCAATGGCGGTGGTGCCGATGCCAGTTGATCATGGCGCGTGCGTAGGCCAGCAGGCCGGCATCGGCCGCGCTCACGCTGTTGACGAGATCGCGCAGGCCGCCGAACTCGCCGAGGCCACGCGGCGCTTCGCGCTCCTCGAGCGCGATGGCGAACAGGTGACCGCCGGTTTCCATTCCGAGGTAGATGGCGCCGGCGAGCGGCGGCAGCCGTTGGCCGAGCTCCGCGCGGCTGAGCCGCGCCGCGCGCCCATCACGGATCAGGGGCTGCGCCTCCCATACCGGCAGGAAGCGCGTGGTTGCGTCGGCCCAGGCCTGCGCGAGCGCAGCAGCGTCGTGGCGCATCGCGGTATTGCGCGCGATGAAATCGCCGGAGAAGAAAACGGCGGACTCAGGCATCCGTGACCGGCGCTTGGCCCCGCTGCCCGGCAGGAGCGTTCGTGGCGGATCTCGCCTCGGCACGGGCGCGATGGTCCTTGAGTTCGCAGAACGGGCAGCGCCGGTAATCGAGCGCATACGCGTCCTGCACATAGGCGCCGCCGCAGGTGCCGCATTCCGCGAAATACAGCTCGTGACTCTCCACGAGGGAATGGTACAGATTCCAGGCCCACTCGAACGACAGTCGCGGCTCGGGATGCACGCCGCGATAGGCTTCAAAGGCCTGGCAGATGCGCTCGCCGAGCGCGACGCGGCTGGCGCCCCCGCTGCGCTCCGCCCGGCCGTTGCCGGCGAGCTGCGCGGCGTCGCACAGCAGGAACAGCCCGGCGAGCAGCGAGGCCTCGAGCTGCCGGGGCGTGGAGTTGACGAACAGCCGGATGCGGGTGGGCGACTTGCCGCGGTGCCGTCGTATCACGGCGCCCGATGTCGACCTGAAATAGGCGTTGTAGATCTTGCGGATCCGGTCTTCACTGAAGCCGGTGCAGGCACGGATGGTCCCGGTCCGCGCCTCGTGGCGGATCATCCGCACGGCCAGGTTGAATTTGTCGAGTTCGGCGGCATAGCGGTGGTCGGTTACGCGCATCGCAAATCCCTCCAAAACGCCAATTTAATGGCTTTTTATGTGGTTTATGGACATTCTCATGCCATATATGGGAAAAAAAGCCCATATATGGCAATTATACTAAACCGCAGGCGTAGGGCGGGGAGGACAACGAAATGCAATGCGAAGGTCCGGATACGCAGTTCTTCGCGGAGCTCCGCGAGTTGAACCTGGAGTTTCTCGAGTTGCTGGTGCAGGCGCGGGATCGGGGAGAGGCTTCCGTATTCGGGCTCGACAGCGCGGTGCTCGACGCTATCCGCCGGCTTGCCGGCGCACAACGCGAGGCCATTGCGGCGACACCCTGCCTGCTCGCGGGCTTTCGCGCCGGCAATGCCGGGCGGGTTGCGCTGGGCGTCGCCGAGCCGCTGCCTGAGCGCCATGCGCAATGGGTTACGGCAGCGCGCCTGTTCGCCGCCGGTGTGCTCGGGTACGCCTGGCAGATGGCGCGTCGCGACCCGTTGCGGGCGGCGCTCTGTGCCGGTCCGGTGGCCTCGACGCTCGCCGGGCAGATGAGTTTTCGCGAGATGCGCGGAGCGGGCGAACAGGCGCTGCAGAAAATGGAGGCGCGTTTCCATGGTCGCAGCCGCTTCTGGCCTGACCTGGTCAGCGCAGCACGCGACGGGCATGACGCACGGCTGGATCTCGCGCGCCTCACGGCGATCCAGCTGGCGATCGGCGAACTCGACCGGCGGGACTGTTACGGTGCGCGCACCGGCCTCCGTGATAACGGGCGCGGCGCGCTTCAATAGGCGGCGTGCGGCGGGGGTAGGTGGAGGATCGCTGCCAGTTTCAGTCAGTAGAGACTGACAACCCCATTCCGGTTCACTCGCGCAACGAACGGCGCCGGTTCCTCAGCGGCGAGGCGGTATATGGACTCAAGCGCGCCCGCAAACGCTGTACCAACCTCTGCTCCAGTCAACTGGCCGGCCGTCAGCACAAACAAGCGGACCCCGGCTTCCTGCGCGGCCATCAGTTCGTTGCGCCGATAACGGATTCGCCGATCCTTCGTCAGCACAATCCATCCCTGTCGTCCAGCTTCCGCAAGCCACAGGCCATCCGGGGCGTCCTGGGGGAAGTGATCGTCGTGAACCGCAACGGTCGCCCCGGCGGCACGCAAGACTTCCGCCACGGTCAGTCGGCCGAGGGAGCGGTCCAGAAAGAGCGTGACCTCAGGCGGCCTGAAGCTCGCAGCGGAGCGCTTCGTCGATTTCTTCGACTGGCCGACCATAATCGTGCGCAAGTTCGGCAACCGACTCACCGGCCTTGTAACGCGCAGCGATCTCCTCGGTCACAAGGCCGGTGCCGGCGATCACCGGGCGGCCGAATCCCATATCGGGGTCGATGACGATCAAGCGCGGCGCATCATCGATGGCATTGCGGGTGAACGGAAATAGACGAATCGGGATGCCATGATCGTCACGTTCGATGCGTTTCAGAGACGCGGCTAACAGCTCGCGCATCTCCACTTGTCCATCGCGGTTGACGTTGAGCAGTTTGCCGTAGCGCTCGACAAACAGATCAACGCCATTGGTTGCGAATTGCTCAGAAATCAGCGGCCGATCAACTTTGAACCGCTTGCGCACGAGGGTGATGGCCGACCGTACTTTCGGCATCGAAACCTCAAACCTGCGCCGAATGGCTCCGAGCACGTGCAGTTCGACCAGATTGCGAAACGACAGGCCCAGTGGCAATCGCTGTGCCGGCTGAATCAGGCCGTGGGAGCCACCCGTTCGACCAGCCGCCCAATACCGAATGGTGGACAAAGGAATGCCGAGGTAATGCGCCGCCTCGGCGGGGCTGTAAGCTGGCAAGTCCCGGCGGTCAGGCTTAGGCATGATGACGGGCGCTCTCCTCACAAAAGCCGTGGCGCGGACATTCCGCGACCGAACGGCAGTCTAGCACCGCTTCGAGTGGCGGCTGAGCCGGCGTTTCCGATGCGATGCTCGGGATATGTGAGTGGTGGCTTCGAACGCCACAATGAGCCGGCTACTGGGTGCAAAACGCCCGCCCTTGTCGTTGAACGAACTCCGGGATCGCGCGCCTGAGTTCTCCGGGGAGTGGGCAGATGTGTTCAGGGAGGACGCGGACGCCAGGAGGTTCCATGATGCCTTTTTCCAGGTCTTTGGCGTCGGCAGGCCTCATTCGGGGTATCTGTCAGGAGGCGATAGCCGAGGCACCGGCCGTTATGGCGCCGGTGCGGGGCGCTAGGCACAATGGCGCGCCATGTCAGCGCTCGCCGTCCGCAACCTCGTCAAGACCTATCCCAACGGCGTGCAGGCGCTGCGCGGCATCGACCTCGACGTTCCGGATGGCGATTTCTTCGCGCTGCTCGGCCCGAACGGCGCCGGCAAGACCACCCTGATCGGCATCATCACCTCGCTCGTCAACAAGACGTCGGGCGAGGTGCGTGTCTTCGGCCACAGCCTCGACACGGAACTCGCCGCGGTGAAGGCGAGCATCGGGGTGGTGCCGCAGGAGTTGAACATCAACTACTGGGACTCGGTCGAGAACATCGTGACCATCCAGGCGGGCTTCTATGGCATGACGCCGCGGCGGGCGGCAGCGCGGGCCGAGGTGTGCCTGCGCCAGTTGCAGCTCTGGGACCGGCGCAAGGACAGCGGGCGGAATCTTTCGGGCGGCATGAAGCGGCGCCTGATGATTGCGCGCGCACTGATGCACGAGCCGCGGCTGCTGATACTCGACGAACCCACCGCCGGCGTGGACATCGAGATCCGCCGCTCCATGTGGCAGTTCCTGCGCGAGATCAACCGCAGCGGCACGACCATCATCCTCACCACCCACTACCTCGAGGAAGCCGAGAACCTGTGCCGGCAGGTGGCGATCATCGATCACGGCCGCATCGTGGAGCGCGACCGCATGAGCAACGTCCTGCGCAAGCTGCAGGCCGAGATGTTCATCCTGAGCCTGCGCGAGACGCTGTCCGCGCCGCCGGTGCTGCCCGGTTACGAGGTGAGTCTCGTCAACGACCACGACATCGAGGTCGTGGTGACGAAGGACCGCGACCTCAACGGCGTGTTCGCCGCACTGACGGCCGCCGGGCTGCAGGTCATCAGCATGCGCAACAAGGCCAATCGGCTGGAGGAGCTGTTCATGCGGCTCACGACCCGGGAGCGTGGTGAGGTGGCGGCGCCGTGAGCGCCCGCACGCAGCTCGTCGCCCTGTACACCCTGGTGCGCAAGGAGTGCCACCGGGTGTTTCGCATCTGGCTGCAGACGATTCTCCCTCCGGCCATCACCACGGCGCTGTATTTCCTTATCTTCGGCAACATCATCGGCCGGCGGGTCGGGCAGATGGGCGGCCACGACTACGTACAGTTCATCGCGCCCGGGCTGATCATGATGCAGGTGATCACCAATTCATACGGCAACGTCGTCTCCTCGTTCTTCGCCGCGAAAATGCAGCGGCACCTGGAGGAGATGCTGGTTGCGCCCATGGCCACCTGGGCGATCGTGCTCGGTCATACGATCGGTGGCGTGGTGCGGGGGCTGGCCGTGGCCGCAGCGGTGACCGCAGTCGCACTGTTCTTCACCCGGCTGCACGTCGTCCACGTGCTGGTGACCTTCTCGGTGATCATCCTGACCGCCTTCGTCTTTTCGCTCGGCGGGCTCATCAACGCGATCCTCGCGAAGAATTTCGATGACGTCTCGATCATTCCCGCATTCGTGCTGGCGCCATTGAGCTACCTGGGCGGAGTGTTCTATTCGGTCGAGCTGCTGCCGGATTTCGCGCGGCGGCTGTCGCTGCTGAACCCGATCCTTTATATGGTCAACGCCTTCCGCTACGGCATGCTCGGGGTCTCCGACATAGGCCTCGGTCTGGCCTACGCGATCATCGTCGGCTTCGCCGTCGTGTTGTTCGTGGCGTGCATGATCATGCTCCGGCGCGGCACCGGCATCCGGACCTGACGGCCGGGCAGGGCGCTGCCGGGCCGCTCACCAGGGCCGCCCGGCGGCAGGTACCATTGCGGCGATGTGCGGACGATTTGCCTTCTACTCGCCCCGGGAGGCTGTGCTGGCGGTGTTCGGTGTCGAGTGCCCGTTCGAACCGGAACCGCGCTACAACATCGCGCCCACGCAACTCGTTGCCGCCATCCGCGCCGATACGGACGGGAACCCGGCGGTCGTGCCGCTGCGCTGGGGCCTGGTGCCGTTCTGGGCGAAGGACAGCGCCATCGGCAACCGCATGATCAATGCGCGGGCCGAGACCCTGTCCGAGAAACCCGCATTCCGCAATGCCTGGCGCAAGCGCCGCTGCGTCATCCTCGCCAGCGGGTTTTTCGAATGGCGGGCGGGCGCCGCGCCTTTGGAGTCGCGACCCGGTGCGAGCAAGCCCGCAGGCAAGACGCCCTATTTCATCGCGCGGCCCGATCAGCAACCGATCGGGTTCGCGGGATTGTGGGAACGGTGGGACAAGGGCGAAACCCCGCTCGAGACCTGCACCATCATCACCACGACAGCAAATCGCCACCTGCGCGACATCCACGACCGCATGCCGGTGATCCTGCCGCCCGACGCGCTGCGGGTGTGGCTGGACCCGCGACAAGCGCCCGAGGCGCTGGAACAGCTGCTGCAGCCGGCGCCCGAGGACCTGCTCGCCGTTCGCGAGGTCAGCCGCGCGGTCAACAATCCGGCGCGCGATGATCCGGAGTTGATCGCGGCCGTCGCGCGTCCCTAGAACCTGGGTTCTGGCGTCTCGCGGCAGCCGTCAGGGGCGCGGCCGGAACGGGCCGATGCCGAGGACAAGGGCGGCGGCGATCACGACCAACGCGAAGCCCGCAACCATCCCGAGCGTCACCGGCTCGTCCAGGAACAACCATGCCCAGAGGATGCCGAACGCCGGCAGGAGGAAGTTGATGGCCGATATCTGCGTGACGCCGATGCGGGCGATGAGCTGGTAATAGATGAGGAAGGCGAGCGCAGTACAGAGGAGTCCGAGCCCGGTCACCGCCCCCCAGGCGGCGGCTGGCGGCGCCTGCGCCGGCAGATTGACGAGCGCCAGCGGAGCGAGCAGCGCTGCCGCCGACAGCATCGTGCTCGCCGCGGCTCCATGGGCCGGCAGTCCGGCGAGGTGCTTCTTCGTGTAGGCGCCGGCGTAGCCGTAGCACACGGTGGCAAGCACGCAGGCGCCCGCCGCCAGCATCCGCTCGGGCGTGGCTCCGACCGGGCTGAGTTGCACCAGCAGGGTGACGCCGCCGACGCCGAAGGCGACGCCCGCGAACAGCCGCCAGGTCAGCCGTTCCCCCAGCATGCCGGCCGCGAAGAACGCCGCCGAGATCGGCATCAGCGAATTCAGGATGGCGGAGTATCCGGCGGGGATATGGATGGCCGCGTATGAGAACAACGCATAGGGCACCGCGGCGTTGAACGCGCCGACCACCATGAAGTCCCGCCAGCGCTCCCGCGCCGGCATGCGCCGTCCGCTGAGCAGCGTGACGGCGGCCAGGACGGCACCACCGATGCCGACGCGCAGTTCGGCCGTGACGATGGCGCCAAAATGCGGCGCGGCGATGCGCATGAACAGGAACGAGCCGCCGAACAATGCGGCGAGCGCCACGAAACGCAGGAGATCGCTGGTCTTCAAGCCGGATTGCTGGCCGGCCGGGTTGCGGCCGCGGCAGCGGCGCGAACGTGCTGGTCATCGGGCCGCGCAGCGCAAACGCTCGGGCTGGCAATGCGGGCGGGGGTTGGCATGGGGCCGGCAGTCTATACTGCGCCCCGGGCGTCGGCACCTCGGTTCCGGAGAGTCGAAAGGGTCCGTTCCCGTGGTATTCGCACCATGAAGTCTGGTACCCGCAGCAGCAGTCGCGCCCTCGCGCGCCTGCAGGCCATCCGCCAGGAGTTCTCGACGGCTACTGCCCGCGAGCGCCGCGGGTTGCTGCGCAGGCTGGAACACGCCCGCCTCGACAGCGCGTCGCAGCTCCTGCGACTGCACGAACTGCTGTGTTTCGCCAATGCGTACCCGGACGATCCCGGGTTGCGCCGTCTGGTGCGGCGCATGCTCGCGCGTTTCGATCAGCGCGCCGATCTGCGCCGGCACCACCGTGCCCTGCGCGACAGTGGCATCGCCGGGACCACGATGCGCTTTCGCTTCTTTGCCGCGACCGCCCTCCGGCTGGCGCGGCGCTGGCCCGGGCAACTCGTCTTCGACTGGCCCGCCTGGGACGACCCCGCGCGCCTGGCCGAACTCCTGCCGCTGCTGGCAGCCCATGCTGAAACGCCGGGCCTGGACGAGTGGGACCTGGGCCTGCGCGGCTGGCTCGCCCGCATGAAGCCCGCCCGCATGGGCGATGCCGCGTTCGTGCTGCGCCGGCTGGACGGGCGCGTGCCGGACCCGTTCGTATTCGAGAAAATCGCCGACGGCATGGATGCGCCGATGGCACTCGAACCTGGTCGCGACACGCCCACGCGCACGAGGGCGGCCTGGCCGGTGACTCGTGTTGCCTGGCAGACGGAGCCCCTGCGGCGCGGTCGGCCGGACCTTGCCGCGATCCTCGCGCAGCGGCCGCGCGCCGTGCGCCCCCTGCCGCTGCGCGCGGCGCAGCGCATGATCGATCTCGCGGTCGGCGCCATGATCACCCACGAACGCGACCTCGACGTGTTCTCCTACGCCGACCCGTGTGACGTACGCCTCGTGGACTGCGGCGATGGCCTGCAGTTCGCCGCCATCGGGGCCGTGCCCGAGCGTCGGTTGCTGCTGGAATCCGTCTACGGTTTCCTGACGCTGAAAAACGGCGTGCCGACCGGCTACCTGCTGTCGAGCGCGCTCTATGGCTCGGCGGAGGTTGCCTACAACGTCTTCGAAACGTTTCGCGGTGCTGAAGCGAGCGAGATTTACTGCCGGGCGCTGGCGATGATCCGCCATCTGTTCCATGTCGACGCGTTCACCGTCTATCCGTATCAGCTCGGCGGCGCCGGCAACGACGAAGGCCTGCAGAGCGGGGCGTGGTGGTTCTACCGCAAACTCGGGTTCGCTCCCCGGCACCGGGAGGCGCGGCAACTGATGCGGCGCGAGGAGCGGCGGATGCTGCGTGACCCGGAGCACCGATCGAGCATCGCCACCCTGAAGCGGCTCGGCGAGCACAACATGTTCCGGCACGAGGCCGGGCGCCGCGACGACGTGATGGGCGTGCTGCCGCTCGCCAATGTCGGTCTGGCGGTCACCGACCTTCTCGCGCGCCACGGTGGGGGTGACGCGGATCGCGGCGCCGCGCGCTGCGGACAAGAGGCGGCACGCCTGCTCGGCGCGGGCCCCGGCCGGGGCTGGACGCCGGGTGAGCGGCTGGCCTTCGCGCGCTGGGCGCCGCTGGTCGTGCAGCTGCCGGGCGTGGCGCGCTGGAGTGCACCGGAGAAACGCGCATTGGTCGCGGTCATGAAAGCCAAGGGTGGCCGCAGGGAGAGTGCGTTCGTCGCCGCGTTTGACGCGCATGGACGGCTGCGCGCGGCGCTGGTCCGGCTCGCCCGCTCGGTGCGGCCCTGACCGCGGCCACGGCGCCGGCGGTTCTCGCCGGGCGCGCTTGCCCCGGGGGCGGCCGCCGTCCTGTTGTACTCTTGGCTGACCTGTCAGCCGGAGCTTGATCCATGACCGGACGTTTCTGCATACGACTCCTCATCGTCGGGTTGCTGCTCGGTCCGCCCGGCGGGGGTGTGTCGGCTCGCGAGGATGCGGCAACGGCGGGCCGTGACTGCGGCGACTGCCCGGCACTGGCCGCCATTGCGGACGGCAGGTTCATGATGGGCTCCAGCGGCACGGAGACCGTGGACCAGGGCGCGGACGCAGCCCGGGTCAGCAACGAGCGCCCGCAGCATGCGGTCACGATTGCAGCCGGCTTCCGGCTCGCGCCCCACGAAGTCACGCGCGCCGAGTTTGCGCGCTTCGTGACGGCGACCGGCCGCGACATGGCCGGTTGCGGCAACTGGGAGAACGGCGGCTGGGTCGTGCACCCGGAGTTCGACTGGCGTAATCCGGGCTTCGAGCAGACCGACGACGACCCGGTGGTCTGCGTGTCGTGGGTGGATGCGAGTGACTACATCGGGTGGCTGAACGCGCGCACCGGCCGCTCTTACCGCCTGCCCACCGAGGCGGAATGGGAATACGCGGCACGCGCCGGGCACGAGGGCCTGCACAACTGGGACGACGACCGGCAGGCCTGCCGGTACGCCAACGGCGCCGACCAGGCAGCCGCCAGGGCCCAGCAGCTCCCGCAGCGGGAAGGCATCATTTTCGATTGTGACGACGGCTTCGCGTACACCTCGCCCGTCGGTCGATTTGCAGCCAACGCATTCGGATTGCACGACATGCTCGGCAACGCCTGGGAATGGGTTGCGGACTGCTATGCGCCGAGCTACGAAGGCGCGCCCGTGGATGGTTCGGCGCTCACCAGCGGTGAGTGCGGGCAGCGCGTGCTGCGCGGTGGTTCATGGAAGTACCCGGCACGCACGGTGCGGTTCGCCATCCGCGGGCCGGGCCGCGTGGCGACGCGCACCAACAACGCGGGCTTTCGACTGGCCGCCGATCCGGCGGCAGCAGCCGAAACCGTCCTGAAACCGGGCGACCAGAACCTGGGTTCTGGCCGCAGCGTTCATCGCGCACCCGCGGCCGATGGGCGTGGGAGGTGAACCCGGCCGCGAGCCTCGACCGCGGAGCGCAGGCACGCTCAGTCGAGCGATCCCGTAAAGCCGTGCGGCACAAAGTGATAGAAGCAGACGATGGCGCGCTGTCCTGCGGGCAATGCCTCGCGCCAATGCCAGATCTCCGTGCCCGAATACACCAGGCCGTCGCCGACCTGTAACCGTACTGCAACGGGCCGGCCGTCGAGTTCGAGGTAGATCGGCCAGGGCTCGGGCTCACCGCGCGGGCCTTGCATGTCGAGGACCAGCGACAGGTTGTACACGCATTGTGGCCGGTCGCGGTGCCGCTCGAGGACCGCCCCCTCTTCGTAGCAGCCGAGGTAGCAGTACGAGGCGATCACGGGTTCGTCGGCGATGTCGTTGACGAGATCGGCGAGCCCCTGGTGCAGCGCCGCGAGGGTCGGCGGGTTGTGGAGGCCTGCGCGCCGTTTCACCTGGCCGTCATCGAGCGCCGGAAAATAGCCGCGCTCCACCAGCAGGCGCGCGTGCTGGCGCAGCCTCGCCTGCTGCGCCGGCGGAACGATCTCGCGCAATTCCGCGTACCGGCGTGTTCGCAGCGACTGGCGCGCCACCTGCCGTTGCTGCTGCCAGGACGCCAGCCGCCGCGCGGCCGCGCTGCCGGCGCTGCGCCCGGCGTCTGCGCTGCTGCCCGGCTCGTGCCAGAGCGTCGGATAGACCATGCCGGTGCCGGCGTCGCGACCCCAGAGCAACGCTCGTGCCGGGGGCAGTGCCGGCGTGTGCCGGCCGAGCGCTACGCGGATTTCGGCGGGCATGGGCTCGCCCACCGCCTGGGGGATGACGCGCGCGGCGCACGCGAGTTCGGCCGTCGTGTCCGGCTCGAGGTCGGGGTCGGGGAAAAAAGCGGCGTCCGGAGGTAGCTCCTGCACGAGCACGCCGTGCCGCTCCAGGCTGGCCCGCAGGGCGTCGTCGCATTGCGACAGGTCCGGCACCGGGCAACGGTTCCGGTAATGGGTCAGCAGCCAGCGGGTGAGGGCGGGGTCCTCGGCCAGACCGAGCATCAGGTTCGTCGCGCACTGGCCGCGGCGACGCGCGTACACCACCAGGCGCACGTCGATCCCGGAGTTCAGTTGCAACGCGAGCCCGCCGTCGGGTCGCTGCGTCGCCAGCACGATGTGCCCCTCGAGCAGCCGTCGTCCGGTGTCGCCGCCCGGCGGCATCGCGATCGGCCGCTCGCCCGGTAACTGCGCCTGTTTGTGCTCGATGAAGTCGAGGAAACTCAGCAGCCAGGCCGCGATGTCGGGGTAATCGGCCAGATTGAATCGGGTCCTGCGGCTGTCGCCTTCGAACGGCACGGCGAAGAAGGCCTCTGCCGACAGCGTCGGATTCAGGAAGCCGGCGTTCATCGGCCTGCGAGACGCCCGGCCTCCACCACGCCGATGCCCCAGCGCCAGCGCTGGCCGGGCTGGAGTTCGGGCGTCGTGACGCCTTCAGGATCGATGATCTCCTCACCGCCGTAGCGCGCCTTCACTTCCTGCCAGGCGAGGCCGACTCCGGTGCCGGGCCACTCGCCGGGAAACAGGCAGATGTCATGAAAGGCGATGATGCCCTGCGGGCTCACCAGTGAACTGTACATCTCGAAATCGGCCAGGCAGCCCTCGTAGGAGTGATCGCCGTCGATGAACAGCAGGTCGATGCCGCGTCCGCCGAGGATCGCGAGCAGGTGCTCGCGGGTCGTCGCCAGGTGGGAGTCCTCGGGAATGAAGTGAAACTGCTGGGTCAGCGGGCCGAAGCTGGCGAAGACCTCCCGCTCGCCCGGCGTCTGGCCGCCGCAGTTCGGCGCGCCGGGCAGGTCGATGCTGACCAGCGTCGCGTCACGCGCCGCGAGCTGGCTGAAGCAGAACAGCATGCCGCCGCGCGCGGTGCCGATCTCCACCACGACCTGCGGCGCGAGGTCCCGCACGCGGGCGAGGAACACGCCGAGCTCGTAGTCGTTCTGGATGGCGATGATGGAATCCTTCGTGCGGTTCACCAGTTCGCCGAGATCCACCGGCAGATGATCGTCGCACCAGCCCAGCTGTTGCAGCTGGTCCACGATCGGCTGGTGCGAGGCGCGAATCTCCGCACCGGCCATGAGTTCGCTCACCAGGGCCGCGCTCCGTTCGTCGATCTGCACCCGTCCCTGGCGCCAGGCGTGATAGAGCAGCCAGGGTGTCTTGTAGGGGTTTGCCGCCGGTGGCGGCAGCCCGGCACGCATCGAGGCGCCGAAGGAATCATTGCCGAGACGCAGGAAGAGCTCGGTATTGACCCGGTACTCGTTGAACTTCTCGGTGTGCACCAGGCGCAGGTTGCCGAACATCGGGGCAGCGGTTTCGCGTGACAGTGGCGGTGGAGTATACGGCAGCGTCTTGCGCGGCCGTCGCGAGCGGTGCGCCCCGGGTTACGTCGCGGCCGTACGGCATCCGTACGCCCCGCCAGTAGGATAGGCTGTCGCTTTGCCATGGCACGGCGGCGCGCGCGATCGCAGGGCTTATGTACAACCAGTTCCTCAAAGCGGTCGGGCAGTTCCCCGCGGTGTTTACACCCGCGGAGTGCCAGCGGCTGATCGAATTGCCGCTGCCGGCGGTGGCAGCGGGCGTGCAGGCCCGGGACAACAGCGAGGGCCACGTCGATTACCAGCTCCGGCGGACCCGTGAAAGACCGGTGCCGCCCGACCCGGAATACCTCTGGATCTTCCAGCGCCTGGCGACGGTGGCGGGCGAGGCCAACCGCAGGGCCTACCAGTTCCGGCTGGAGGATTTCATGACCGTGACGGTCCTCGAATACTCCCCTGACGGATACTTCGACTGGCACCTCGACCTCGGCACCGGAGACTTCGCGGCCCGCAAGCTGAGCATGGTCACGTTCCTGACGCCACCGGAGCACTACGAAGGCGGCGGGTTGCAATTCATGGACGGCGAGCCGCCGCTACGGCTGGCGCAGGGCACGACGGGGATTTTTCCCTCTTACCTCATGCACAAGGTCGAGCCGGTCACCCGCGGCCAGCGCTTCACCCTGGTTTCGTGGGTGCACGGGCCGAGTTTCTCCTGAGGCGGGCGGAGGCGTCGCCGATACCGCGGGCGGCTGTCCGGGCGACCGCTCAGAACGGCTGCAGGCGCGAGTAGTCGGGCACCTTCCGGCCGTAGCTGCCGCGCTTCAGCAGGAACAGGTGGCCATGGCTGTGCAGCTGCGCGTACAGCGGCAGCAGTTCGTCCCGGATGTCGGCACGGCTGACGCCCGGCAGCGTGTTCAGGATCGTCCCGAAGATCTCATCGAGCGGCGTGCGGCCGTCCATGTGCGCGAACAGCAGCCGGTTGATCGGTGTGCCGGTGACGGTGAGGCTGCCGCTGCGGCCCTCGAAGGTGATCGTTCGTCCGGGATGCAGGCCACCGGCGATGGCTGCGTGCTGTCCGTGCATCCGCCCGAGCAGCACCAGCGCGTTGTCCTCGTCATCCAGGCGGGCTGCGCGGTGCACCGATCGTTGCCCGAGATAAAACTCATGCGCGGCGAGATCGCCGACCACCAGTTCGGCGAGCGCCTGGCGACTCTCGGGGGATCCGGCGTGTGCGGGCACGAGCTCGGGCGGCAGCAGGTTCGCTGGATCGTAGGCGCGTGCCCGATCGACGAATGCGAGTATGTCCATTCCCGCGGAGCCGGCGAGGCGATAGAGGGCGGGCACGTCGAAGCAGCGGTCCTGGCTGTGCAGCAACAGGTCGTACAGGCCGGAGTCACCGAAGCCTTCCGGCGCGATCTCCAGGCGCCAGGCATCGGGATCGCGCATGAAGCTGTTCGTCGCGGGCAGTGCCGCCAGCAGTTGGCGCGTCTGCCTGATCCTCTCGGCCGTGGCGAGCTGGGGCGGCAGATACTCCCGCAGCAGGGCCTGCATGTCGTACACGGCGCGGCGACCGTACTGGCCGTAGAGCATCAGCAGGATGACCCCGTCGGCCTGCAACACGCTCCGCAGCGCGTTCAGTCCCGCTTCGGGAGACTCGAGGTGGTGCAGTACGCCGGTGCAGTTGATGTAGTCGAAACGGCCGAGGTCGAGGGAGGGGATGTCGAGGATGGAACCCTGCAACCAGCGGATGTTCTCCAGGCCGCGGCGGTGTGCCCGCTCCCGGGCGAGCGCGAGCGAGGGGGCGGACAGGTCGATATACACGACCTCGCCACCCAGACCGCGCAGTTGCTCGGCGAGATAAATCGTGCTGTCGCCCGTGCCGCCGCCTGCGACCAGCGCGCGAAAGCCGCGGCTGAAGTCGCGGTCACCGCCGAAGCAGTGGTGGTTGAGCACGACAAGGTTGTCGCCGATCTTGTGGATGAGCCGCTGTGTCTCGAGCGCGGGATCGCGCGGCGGATACGGCAGCTCTTCGTACTGCGCCTTGACGGATTCGAGGAAGCTGCCGCTGGTCATCGCCGCTGCCGGCCGGCGCCGGGCTAACGCGTCGTGCGCAGCAGGTATTCGAGGATCAGTCGGTTGCGCTCCGGGCTGGCCTCGTAGCCGATCATCGGCGGGTAACGCATGCGGTTACCGGGCACCATGGCGGCGGGGTCTTCGATGAACGCGGCCATGGTCTCCGGCGTCCAGACCAGGCCGTTCTCCCGCGCCTCGATGAAGGCTTCCGAATAAGTGAAGCGACTGACCCCCCCAGCCGGCTTGCCGAAGATGCGGCGCAGGTTCGGACCGACGCGGTTCTCGCCGCCTTCCTCCAGCGTGTGGCAGAAGCGGCACCAGGTGAATGCGGCCTTCTGCGCGGCAAGTTCCTCGTCGCTGATCGCCGGCAGCGGCCCGGCATAGAAGTCGGGGAGCTTCCTGCCGGCGAGGAGCCGGTCGATCTCCGCCTGCGGCACGACCTCATCCGAGCCGATCGGCACGACACCGAACCACCAGTAGGGGAAGTACATTGCCAGGGCGAGGAAGGCGAGCAGCACCGCCGAGTGCAGCACACGGGTTCCTGCGGAAACACTCATCGATAGACTCCCGAGCGCCCCGGCCTACACGAGCCTGCCGGGGAAAAGGCGGCGCAACCCGACGCGATAACGCAGATGCTGGTACCCGCCGAAGGCGAGCCAGATGCCGAACAGCATGAGGTAGTAGAACGCGAGCGTGCTGTGCAGGTAGCCCAGCGGAATGCGCAGCTGCTCGCTCTTCGCGACCAGCCGCGGCAGCGTCACCCCGAATAGCACCACGTCGCGGCCCTCGCCCCAGGCATAGAAAAACCCGATCACGCTGGTGATCGCAAACACGAGGCAGAGGAATACGAGGATGGTGCGGTTGAAGGCGAAAGACGCCGCGGGCAGTCCCCGTGGCGGTTCGGGCGCGGGATCCCGGGCGAACCACCACAGCCGCACTCCCGCGAGCACGCCGACGATCAGCCCGAGGCTGTCGTGTACGAGCCGCAAGGTCTCACGCTGGTCGATCGGGGTCCGCGGCAGCGTGACGATGTTCAGCAACAGCACCGTGAACAGCACCGCGAGCGCCCATCCCAGGATGGTCGAACGCCGGTCCTGTACTCCGGGAGGCAGTGATGGGCTCATGCGGGCTCTTCGTAACCGGCCGGCGGACAGTGTACTCACAGTTCACGCTTCTTATTCCACCTGTCGGGCTGCCCGCTCCGCAGGGTGGAATGTGACCGCCGGGTTGCGAGGCCGTCCGCCGACCGCCGATACGCTTTCCCCGTTACCCTATTTCGAGGATTTCGTATCCTTCTTAAGATTGGGTCGAATCTCTTCACCGGCGGCTTGTTTTGCGCGGATCTCCTCAACGGTTTTGTCGAGCGCCAGATAGCGCTCGGCGGTGCCGGGGTGTGTGCTGCCGTATTGAGTGGTTATGCTGCCGGGATTCTCCGCACCCATCCTGCGCCAAAAGCCGGGGGCTTCACTGAGATCCTGTCCCGCTACGGTCATGACGTATAGCCCAACGTAGTCCGCTTCCGCCTCAAAATCCTGTGAGAACGTATTCGCTCCCATCTTGCCAAACGCTCCTTGAGTGTTGACGCCATAGGCAGCAGCGACAACATCGAAAATAGATCCCAGCAGGTAGTTAGTCGTCTTCTTACCGATATGCCCCATCGCGTTGTGAGCGAGTTCGTGGCTTAAGACAGTTGAGACCTCGGTATCGGACTCAGCGAATCGCAGCATGCCGCTTGTGATGTAGATATTTGTGCCGTCTGCATACGCGTTGATCTCATCGCCCCCGGTGAGAGCAACTCCGTAATTGCAAGCCGCGATGGGAACCATGCGGAGGTTCGTGTCTTGGCCTTCGCGACGGACCCTGAGTGACGACTCCTGCCCGACGACTAGCGTTTCCGTCAGGAGTTGTGCTGTCTTTTCTGTGGCCTTCTTGCCAGTTGGAACTGTCTTGCCAGCCACCTCCAACAGCACGTCTCCGACCTTCACTCCGGCAATCGCTGCCGGTCCCTCGGGCACAACGTGAAGAACTTGGATCGGATCGCCAAGATTGAATGCGGCTTGAGCAGCGTCGTGATAGTCCTTCGGCCACTGGTGGATATTCGCTGCGACCATACCAACATAGGGTCGCAAATCCTCGCCGCAAACTGACGTTGCCTTAGTGAGAAGAGGATAAGCAAGGTTCTGCACGCGCGCCTGATCCCGACTCTGCCGCCGCACGTACGCTTCTTTCTGGATTCGCGCTTCTCGCGCTGCGGCTTCTGGATCAACTTCGATACGTTGTGTGCTCGGTGCAGCGCAAGAAACGATTCCAATAGCACACGGGACAAATAAAGCGGCGATTCCGCGATGAAATCGGAACATGGTCGACCCCTTCCCTTACTCCTGTTCAGAACGCCTTGCTCTTTGGCAACTCGTACGGAACTCCCACTTCGAGGATAGCCTAACTCAGATACTCCGAAGAGCCCTATAGTGGCGATCGCATTGGAAGCCATATCTCGCTGTGTACGCTTGTGGCTCAGTCGTACTGTTTATTGGTGCGGTTCTCATTGCCCTCAGAGGTGGCCCCGCTAATCGAGACAGCCGGACAAGTGAAAAGTCCTGCTCTGTCAGCGAAGATATCGCTGGATTAAAGGAGCAGCAAGATGCGACGACCTCGTCGAAACCATTCACCGGTGTTCAAGGCGAAGGTGGCTCTGGCCGCTGTCCGGGGTGAACAGACCCTGGCTGAGCTTGCCGAGCGCTTCGACGTACAC
>JAJTYX010000077.1:0-5800 GCA_021462865.1 Gammaproteobacteria bacterium
CAAAATAACCTGCAACACCGAATAAAGCGACACTTGCAGCAAGAAAAAAAGGTCCGCTGGCACATCGATTATCTCTTGCAATACGGACGGGTAATTTCTGTTCATACCTATGCCGGAGAAAAAAAGAAAGAGTGCATCTTGAGTCATAAAATCGAGCGTATGAAAGAAGCATCAGTGCCAGTGAAAGGGTTTGGCTCATCGGACTGTTCGTGCAATGCACATCTCTATTATTTTCAGCATATGCCTGCAATGTCCAGGCTCAAGATTTAAACGAAAAATATCTCTTAGAATCCCTTGTATATCATTGTCATCCTTGACCAAATCAGAAGATTGACTGATGTACCGCCGAAATGGGTTTGATGTTAAACTTGCATTGACGACCAAAGCTCTTTTTCCTCTTCTCTCGATTCTTTGCCCTTTCCCCGCCTTTCTAATAGCAAAGCTCTCATTTTTCGTCACAAGCTTTCCTCTCCTTACTTCAAATATTCAACATTTTTGTCCAATCCGCCATCGTCTTCCTTTCCTTGTATTATCAGCCTTCCGTTGGTTTTTGCTCAAACACTAATTAATATGAACCCATTCTCGTTATCAATACGATATTATACGGTCAGAAATGGCAGAAACGGGTCTTCTTTCATCGAGACATATGAGAATTCCTCGTAACATTTAAGAACGATTGGTTCATTGAGTTTGAAGCAACTGCCGCATCCGTTTGTGTGTTGTGAATGAACAACACACAACTACCAGAAGCTCCAGGATGCAATATTTCTGGTAATCCGAAGAGATGGCCGGTGTTTTTTTTGTTCGACCGGAAGGAAATCGCCTTGAGGTGCGGTCAATTTAAAAATGAAGAACAATGCGTGAAATATGTATAAATGCATGTCATTTCAGGCTTACGGTCACCGCCCCAGAATGAGAAAAACATTTTGTTGACAAAGTGAGATAAATAAGCTATTAAAAACTCATTGTTGTGTGGGTAAAGATATCAAATGTATTGCCTCAGCCAGCGGCATGGTCACGGCGCCGGACCCATTACTCTAGCCAAGAGGCATGGATTGCCTGCAGTAGCGGTGATGCGGACAATAAAGATAGAATTGCCGTACCACCCCCTGATAACCGCGGTGCACCCTTTGGAGGGTCTGGCTTACCCTTGAGGAAAACGAAAATGTGCTTTTTGATAATAACAGGGCGATCACTTCGGCAGCGAATACTTCGTCCACTCGACAAAAGAAATCAAGGTACTCTTTGAGCATCCTTAAGAAGGAAAGGGCGAGTTTTATTTATGGCCGTTTTAGGAAAATCAAAAGAAGCATTCCGATTTTTTACAGAAACACACCTCCTTGAACTCACCGGACTAAAGGCTGCCAATTTGCAAGAACTGTTGTACCATATTAAAACCGTGCCGCCATCGGTTATCTATTGCCATACTCACAACTTTCTTCAGCAGCACCATTACCTTTCACCGGAACCACCCAATGACTTTGCTTACTGGATTACCGGTATCCTTGGCGAAGAAGAACTTGGCGAATATCTATTCAGCATAGACACCATTCAATATACCACGATCTATGAACTTCGTGTAGAAATCATCCGTACTATTGAAAACTATATGGCAAAACACCCAAGATCGCTTCAAAAATTTGCAACACCGGGGGACGAGTTTCATTTTTTTAAATCGGTAAGTTTCATTTTTCAGACTCCCTATACGGCCTTTGACCTCAAAGAGTTTCACGCTGCGTTACAAAGAGTAACGCTTGATTCCATATATTTTCACATGTTTGAAGCCCGTCTTCGCATAAAGCAAGGCATTAATGACTTTTCCAAATGGCTTAATGACAGCTTACAGGAAGAGAGACTGGCAAATAAAATCTCCTCTCTTGATCCATACACTCACACCCTGGGAGGACTGCGAACTATTCTCATAAAATTAGTTGAAAAGAGGCTCTCGGAGCCTCTGGAAAAGCCATCTGACACAGCGTTAGCTTTGCCAAAATCATAAAGGTTGCGGAATAATGCCAAAAATCACGGAATATGAACCTATTGTCGGAACCCATACCATTGAAGAGTTGCGGCTATTAGCAAACAGACTCTACGGAAAGGTTATTCAGAACATCAACTCCACTGCTGTAGGCGGGGGTGTTGCAGAAATTTTAAATCGCTTGGTGCCGTTGCTACGGGAATTAGGAGTAGATGTAAAATGGGATGTTATCAAGGGTGGAGATGACTTTTTTCAGGTCACAAAAAAATTCCACAACGCTCTTCACGGAAAGCCCGAAGAAATTACTCCTCAAATGCTGGAGGTTTTTTTAGAAACAAGCCAGCGTAATATTGATGAACTCAAAGTTTATGGTGACATCCTGTTTATTCACGACCCTCAACCGATCGCCCTTATCAGGAAGAAACCATCCATGCCAAATGGCAAATGGATCTGGCGATGCCATATCGACGTGTCAACGCCAATCAAACAGGTATGGGACTTTTTGACACCATTTATCCATCAATACGATGGTGCCGTCTTTTCTGCTCCGGTTTTTTCACAACCTTTGCCGATACGGCAATTCCTGGAATCGCCTTCTATCGATCCCTTGAGTGACAAAAACAAAGATTTACCGCAGGAGATCATAGACCAGGTACTGGACAAGTATCGTATCCCGGTAGATAAACCCATTATTACACAAGTTTCACGATTTGATTATTTAAAAGACCCTGTTGGTGTTATTGAGGCATATCGCATGGTAAAGAAGCGTATTGACTGTCGCCTCATCATTGCCGGTGGAACAGCCACAGACGATCCTGAATCAAACAAGGTCTTTGAAGATACAAAGGAAGCGGCCGGCGATGATAAAGACATCCACATCCTCCCCATCCCATCGGGTAGTGACACAGAGATTAATGCACTTCAAAGGGCATCCACGGTCATTGTTCAGAAATCCCTTCGCGAAGGATTTGGGCTTACGGTAACTGAGGCATTATGGAAGGCCAAGCCGGTTGTTGCCTCAAGCACAGGCGGGATACCGTTGCAGGTCAAACACAAATACACCGGTCTCTTATGTCATAGTATTCCGGGAACGGCCTTCGCTATTAAACAGCTATTGAACAGCACGGAATACGCTAAAAAATTGGGAGAAAACGGCAGAGAACACGTCAGGCAAAACTTTCTTCTCACACGTCAGGTGAGAGACTTCATGCTTCTTTCTCTGTGCATGTACCACCCGGAAGACATTATTTATTTATAACGAAGTATTGTAACCGTTTAGCTTTTTGAAAGGAATTTCTCATGCATTTCATGTGTACGGTAAGAGACGAAATATTTGCTGCAATGGTTACTATATTTTATTGCTTGGAAGAATGATAAAAAGGGATGAATATTACGTATGACACAGTTAACTCATTTTGATGAACAGGGTGCTTCACGTATGGTGGATGTTGGTAATAAAGAAATTACGGATAGGGTCGCTGTTGCTCATGCAAAAGTTATCATGAAGCCTGAGACATTCCAACTTGTAATGGATAAAAAAATACACAAGGGAGATGTGTTGGAAGTAGCAAGAGTAGCCGGGATTATGGCGGCAAAACAGACCTTTGCTTTGATCCCGATGTGTCATCCCCTCAATCTGACGAGTGTAAAGATTGATTACACAAATAACTCCGTGAATGAAATTGAAATATTTTCAGAGGTCAGGGTGACGGGAAAGACAGGGGTAGAGATGGAGGCGATCACTGCGGCTGCTGTCTGTGCAATTACGATATACGATATGTGTAAAGCGATAGACAAGGGAATGATAATCAGTGATATTCATTTGATGAAAAAATCGGGTGGAAAGAGTGGTGCGTTTGTCTTCGACAAAGATTCCTAACGGTGTTTTTATTATGGGAAGAACAATCCGGCTTAAACGCCTTTCGATATCCTTTCTGCCAATTCTTTCGGCAGTTTTGCCTCTAGTATCTTCTTTGATGCCGCTTCTGTGTTATAAGGTACCCGTTTAAAACTAAGATGTTTTGCCGTAGAATCATACACTACGTAACATGCATGCGAATTACCATCTCTTGGCTGGCCTACCGACCCTACGTTGATATAATACTTCCAGTCCTTGTTTGTATTAATAACGAAAGATTCCACCCTATCCGTTGATTCCTTTTCTATGCGCATAAGCCTCATATCGTAATTATCTGCCGGAACAAGAACGGAGGCATTTACTGTCCTGATTTCTCTGGTGTAAATATAAGCAGAAGGACGGTGGGTATGACCTCCAAAGGTAACTTTTGACCATAGGGATGTGTAATTTAATGCGCCAGCATTTCTGACATATTCGTAACTTCGTGGACAAGAAGGTGTGCTGTGTACAATTTCAAATTGTTCTTTATCAAATTTCATCCTCAGAGAAAGGCTTTTTAAAAAATTAAGATTCTCTTTTGTCAGCACCCTCTTTGTCCAGTCTACGGCGGCTGATGCTATGGGGTTCATTTCACCCGTAAGGGAAGATTCTCCTGCGGTTTCCCTGTCGTGATTCCCACCGATGGCGAGGCCTTTCTTTTCCAATGCAATAAGGGCATTGAGCTGATCATGCTGTTGATGGGGGTTAAGACATGACTGTATGACACTTTCACGGATTTTCTTTAAATCCACTGCCTTTCTGCCATAGATTAAGAAACGTACGATGTTGCAGCACTCATTTGGCGATGCACCATAGCCAACGATATCACCAGCGATCAGGAGTCTGGAAATAGGGTATTCCTTTTCAACGATTTCTTTAATCACCGCCAGCAAGGCGTCTGCATTGCTATGGATATCTGATAAAATGATATTTTTCATAGGTTATCCGCAAAGCATAACAATATGCCTGATATGTACCCATCGGTGTTTGTTTACTCTTTTTGCAGAAGGAATTCTTTGAGAAGGATTTACTTCCATGAGATTGCTCAGGATATCTTCGGGTTTCTGTGGGATATGGCTATTTATTTTGCGGGTAAAACCTTTTTTGTCTGCCATAATTTCATTATTACTATTTGATAGAATACAAGATACAGAGAATATAAATCTGCTCTGCCGTCTAGCCTGATGATAGAGGTAATCGCATCATAATGCACTTTTCTTGGCAGGTACTTCAGGTAGTTTAGCATCTGTTTGTTCCGGGGATGCCTCTCCTTTTAAATGGCCAATCAAAGCCTATGACTTGCACGAGACTGATTTTTTGATTAAGGATCAGATGGCTTGGTTTTAAATCGCAACAAATGTAATGTTTGTCATGGATATGCTGCAGGGGACCATAGGCGCTTGCAAATAATTTGATAATCTCATCAATCGTTTTTGCATTTTTAATATCCTTTTCATTGAAGTAGTTTATCAGATCACATCAGTAAGATATTGTGAGACGATGTAATTATGTTTGATAAAAAACTTGCCATTTCTGAATAATTCTCCTAGTCCAAGATTACTCGCGGTTGGTATTTGCGGTGGTTAAACTCCTTCATGATGTAATATTTTTCAGAAAAATCAAAGTCAGATGAGCATCTTGTTCCCGTATCCGACATATTTGTTAGAACAGCGTAATTGGACTTATGTATACTTGCCAGGCATTTGAATTCGTTAAACTGATAATGGTTAATTTTATATAAGAAATGCTGACTGTCTATAGCGTCATTAGTTGCAATATTCGTTTGTATCTCATGGCTGTTTGACCTGTTTAAATTATTTGTAATAATTTAGTTTTTTGCAGAACTGTCCGGTTAGGAAATTGCGTAATACGGGTATCAATAAAAACGAGATAATAATAGTGTTTTGAGGAGATATTTTACTTGA
>JAJTYX010000078.1:0-4979 GCA_021462865.1 Gammaproteobacteria bacterium
CCGCGAACGCCGCGAGCGTGCAAGCGAGCGGCCGGACCCGAGGTCCGCTTGCGGACCGAGGGGAGCACCACGGCGCGCAGCGCCGTTAGCTGGTTTCGGGATGAGTGATAATCGTGCGGCAAGCGCGCACCCGTAGCTCAGTTGGATAGAGCACCTGGCTTCGAACCAGGGGGTCGGCGGTTCGAGTCCGTCCGGGTGCGCCAGACGGTTGACCCGGTCGCCCGGAAAGCATACCGTGGCGCCACGTTTGCCGGGGCGGCCTGGCCGCAGTGGCAAACGGAGTTATCAATCTATTGGAGTGCTTTTTACGTGACTACCGGTACAGTGAAGTGGTTCAACGCCCAGAAGGGCTATGGTTTCATCCAGCCGTCCGACGGCTCCAAGGATGTCTTCGTCCATATCAGCGCGGTGCAGGCTGCCGGCCTGCCGACCCTGAACGAAGGGCAGAAGGTTTCCTTCGAAGTCGTGAATGAGCGCGGCAAGCCCGCAGCGTCGAACCTCAAAGCCGCCTGATCGCGGTTCTGCGTTTCGATACAAAGCCCCGGCTCGTCCGGGGCTTTTTTTTGGTTCTTCGCCACTGGGTGGGGACGGCCGCACACGCATCTGATCTGCGTGAGCGGCGGCCGGTTGATCGCGGGGGTGCCTGCGGCTACCGTGGCGTCGGCGCACTCGATGAAGACTGGTCCTTTCACCCCTTGCCTTGCGGTCATCCTGGTCGATGGTCCGTTGCGGTCGCCCGTTGCGGTTGTCGGTTGCAAAAACTTGTGATGAACCAAGCCGAATCGCTGCCGTATGCGGAGTCCTGCGAACGCAACAAGGCCCCGATCCTCGAGGTGCTGCGTGTCGTGCTGGCCGGTGCAGAAGAAGTGCTGGAGGTGGGTAGCGGCACCGGGCAGCATGCAGTCTGGTTCGCCCGCCATCTTCCCGATCTCCACTGGCAACCGAGTGAGCTCGCGACCGGGCTGGCTGCGCTGCGCGCGCGCCTGCAGGCAGAGGCACCGGCGAACGTGCGCGCGGCGATCGCACTCGATGTCGCCAGCCGCCCCTGGACGGCGCGGGAGTTCGACGCGGTGTTCAGCGCCAATACGCTGCACATCATGTCCGCGGCGCAGGTGGAGCAGTTCTTCCTGGGCGTGGGCGAGGTCCTCGCGCCCGGTGGCGTGCTCTGCGTCTACGGCCCGTTCCGGTACGGCGGGCGGTTCACGACGCCGAGCAACGCGGCATTCGACCAGTGGCTGCGTGCCCGTGACCCCCTGAGCGGCGTGCGCGACTTCGAGGTGGTCGACGGACTGGCGCGCGCGCAGGGTTTGTCGCTGCACGCCGACCACGCCATGCCGGCGAACAACCAGGCGCTGGTCTGGCGCCGGGCCGCGGGCGCATGAACGGCATGCTGCCGGCGCGCGGTGTCCTGCGCCACCGCGATTTCGCGCTGTTCCTGGCCGGGCGGTTCCTGTCGGCGATGGCGGTGCAGGTGCAGAACGTGGCCGTCGGCTGGCTGGTGTACGACATCACGGGGAGCCCGCTCGCGCTCGGCCTCGTCGGACTTGCGACGTTCCTGCCGGCGATCGGGTTGGCGCTGGTCACCGGGCACGTGGCGGACTGCTACGACCGGCGTGCGATCCTCGTGGGCTGTTACCTGCTCACGGTGCTGACCGCGCTCGGCCTGCTGGCCTGCGCATGGACCCGCACCAGCGAGATGTGGCAGGTGTACGCGCTGGTGCTTGTGTTCGGCGCAACCCGCGCCTTCGCGAACCCGGCCGGGCAGGCGCTGTTGCCGAACCTCGTGCCGCGCGAGGAGTTCGGCGCAGCGATTGCCTGGGCTTCCTCCGGCTGGCAGACCGCGACCATCATCGGTCCGGCGGTCGGCGGGGCGCTGTATGTCCTCGGCGAGGTGGTGGTGTTCGCGGCCGTCGCCGTGCTGTTTCTCGCTACCTCGCTGCTCTTCGCCATGATCCGGTATCGGGCGGTAGCGTCCCAGGCGGGGCGGGTGACGCGCGAAAGCCTGCTTGCCGGTATCAGCTTCATCCGTTCGCGTCCGGCAGTGCTCGGCGCGATCTCGCTCGATCTCTTTGCGGTCCTGCTCGGCGGCGCCACCGCGCTGTTGCCGATATTCGCCCGCGACATACTCGAGGTCGGCCCGTCGGGCCTCGGGCTGTTGCGCAGCGCGCCCGCAGCCGGCGCGCTCGCCACGGCCCTGTTCCTCGCCTGGCGGCCGCTCGAGCGGCGCGCGGGACTGCGCATGTTCCAGGCGGTCGCAATTTTCGGTGTGGCCACCATCGGTTTCGGGTTGTCCAGGAGCTTCCCGCTTTCGCTGGCCTTCCTGTTCGTGCTCGGCGCGGCCGACATGGTGAGCGTCGTGATCCGCCAGACCCTGGTGCAGATCGAGACGCCGGATGAGATGCGTGGCCGCGTCTCGGCGGTGAACTCGGTGTTCATCGGCGCTTCGAACGAGCTGGGTGAGTTCGAGTCGGGGGTGCTCGCCGCAATGATCGGCACCGTGGCCTGCGTGGTGGTCGGAGGCATCGGAACCCTCGCGGTTGCCGCGCTCTGGGCCCGCTGGTTTCCGGTCCTGCGTCACCGCGATCGGCTGGTCGGCTGACGGCGGCCGGGTCCGCGCCCGGCGTGTATCCGGTGCGCCGCACACCGGGGAGCGCCCGGTTACCTTGGCGTCACCGGCGCGTCTTCGGCCCCTGTCATGACGGTGCCCGGCTGCATCGCCCCGGTCGCCAGCGCCTTGAGGTAGTCCACCGTGGGGAGATGACAGTAACTCTGTCCCTGGAAGCGCTCGGGCAGGAGCGGGGTGAACCAGCTGTCGTAATCCTGGAACAGGCCGGGCGAGTTGAGGTGCACACGTCCGTCATCGGCGCGGTAGCTCAGCGGGAAGTCGGCGAGGTAGCTGCTGCCCGTGGCATAGGGTTCGTTGTCATCGACGATGAACGCCGCCGCACGCTCCGCTGCCGCGTCCTGGCCCGCCGCCTGGAGCTGCGCGACCGCCTCGGCCAGCACCTGGCGCGTGACCGCCGGACAGAATCGTTGCTCGCCCGCCGCCTGCTCCCCGTAGGCGGCGCGCAGGTGCGCGGCGGTCTTGACCTTGCACGAGACCATGGCGGGCATCGTGCCGGCGTAACTCACCACCTGGAAGATCTGCAGCGGATCGACCATGGGCTTCGATTTCCGGTAGTCCCGCATGTCGGTGAAGACAGTGTTCTCGCCCTCGATGCTCGTGCTCGCCAGGATCTTTTGCACGGCTACGCAGAACCCGGCCGAAGCGGGCGGCGGCAGTGCCGCGGTTGCCAGCGGGCCCGAGCAGGCGACGGCGAGTGCGACGATGATCCGGAAGGCCCGCTGCTTCGCCATCCCATCACCATCGGCTGCATCCCGCCACGGCAACACTGGCAGTCGGATCATGGTCGACCAGCGCATTGGCATCCTCGGCCCTCCGTTCCCGGAATCACGCCCGTATCCTTAGCACGGATCGCCAGCGGGGGCGGGGAGTTTTCGCGCCTGGGTGCACGGCGCGGGCAGGTGTGCGGCTGGCGGACCCCGTCTCAATGAATACCGGGGTGCGTGCGGAGCGGTACGTGCCGTGCTGGTCACCACGACATCACCGGCCAGCGTTGGAGCGCGGCCCCGCGGGAGGGGCGGGGCGCTCGCTATCCACTGCGCAGCGTGGGCCTCGCCGGTGGTACGGCCCGGACCGGCTGTCCGCGACGCTGTGAACGCGCCAGCGTTGCCCGCTGCCCGTGCCATGCTAGGCTCCGCGCTGCCTGGCGAACGGAAACGCAGTGCGTGTCCTTTGACGTGATCATCATTGGCGGCGGCATCAACGGCGCCGGCATTGCGCGCGATGCCGCCTGCCGCGGGATGCGCGTATGCCTGGTCGAGCAGGGTGATTTCTGCAACGCCACCTCGCGCTGGTCGAGCCGGCTGATCCACGGTGGATTGCGGTACCTGGAGTTCGCGGAATTTTCTCTCGTCTTCGAATCGTTGCGCGAGCGCGAAACCCTGCTCCGCACTGCGCCGCACCTGGTGCGGCCGCTGCCGCTGGTGATTCCGGTGTATCGCGGCGGCCGCCGGGGCCGCGCGACGATCCGCGCCGGCATGTGGCTCTACGACCTGCTGTCCGCCGGCAAGTCGCTCCCGCGTCACCGGATGCTCGATGTGGCCGGTGCGGTCGCCGCGCTGCCCGGCCTGCAGACCGGGGCCTTGCGGGGTGCGGCGAGCTACTTCGACGCGCAGGTGGTCTTCCCGGAACGGCTGGTGCTGGAGAACCTGCTCGACGCGCAGCAGGCCGGCGCGCAGTTGCGCGCCTGGACGCGTGCCGAACGCATCCAGGTCGATGGCGGGCGAGTGATCGGTGTCGAGGTGCGCGACCTGCGCGACGGGGCGGTGACCCGACTCGCCGCGCCGCTGGTGGTGAACGCCACCGGGCCGTGGGTGGACCAGCTCGTCGGCTCGTTGCCGGGGCGGCGCCTGCGCCGTTTCATCGGCGGTTCCAGGGGCACGCACATTGTCGTGGATGCGTTGCCCGGACTCGGCGCGTCGGCCTGTTATGCGGAGGCGGGCGCGGACGGGCGACCGTTCTTTGTGCTGCCGTGGAACGGCATGACGCTCATCGGCACGACCGACGTTGCCTTCGACGGAGATCCTGCGCGGGTGGCGGCCGAGCCCGGTGAAATCGACTATCTCCTCGCCGAGACCTCGCGGCTGTTCCCCGCCGCGGCGCTCGATCGCGCGCGCATCCGGTACTGCTACGTCGGCGTGCGCCCGCTGCCTGCGGTTGCGGCGGCCGAGCAGGCTGCGATCACGCGCCGGCATCTGATCCGCCACCATCGCACCGTTGCGCGCGGCCTGTACTCCGTCATCGGCGGCAAGCTCACCACCTACCGGAGTCTTGCCGAGCAGGTGGTGAACCGTCTCGCCCGCAAGGTGCCGGGGAGCCTGCGGCCCTGCGAGACGGCCCGGCGGCCATTGCCCGG
>JAJTYX010000079.1:0-1017 GCA_021462865.1 Gammaproteobacteria bacterium
CCGCCGCCCACAGCCACTGGCGGCTGCCGCTGGCCGCCTTCAGGGCGCGAAAAAACTGTTCCGGCTGGAGCAGCAGCGTTGTGATGTGGCCGCCTATCCCGCGCGGGCGTGCAGGTTGGGTCTCCAGGGAGCGCCGCCGGGGTTGTGCTGGCTCGTTGTGCATCAGGGTGTCTGCTCTCGCCATGATAAGCTTTGATCCGTTTCCACGTTTGCCATCTGAAACAGGGCTTCAGCCTCGAAGAAAATCTTAATTGTAAGGTCGGGCATCTGTCAATGACGGCCAGCCTACGCTTATTCACCTTCAAACATCCCTCGGGTTGCGCGCTGACGAGCCAGCGTCACACAGACACAGCTTATGTGCGCAAGCGGCGGAGCACGTGTATAAGACGACGGCCGCAGCGCACCGGTTCTATTCAGGCTAGACCCCATAGCGATTGTGAAATAAAATACCAAGCTGGCAGTTCCTTACTCAGCGTTTGCCGCGTATTGTCATCGCGTAACCAGTCTCGTCTTAAGCCTTAAGGAGTCAGCATGAGAGCGTTATTCCATTTCCTTACTACGCTTTCGGTACGCTTTCGTTTTGTGACCCTGGCCCTGGCGATCGTCGTCATCGCGCTCGGCGTCGTGTCGGCGGCGCAGCTTAAGCAGGAGCTGCTCCCTCCCATCCAGTTTCCGAGCACCGTCGTCCTCGCCCAGGTTTCGGGCATGACCAGCGGGCAGGTCCTGGACATCGTCACGACGCGGCTTGAAGATGAGCTGAGCACCATTGACGAGCTGACCGACATCAAATCAACGACGACCGGCGCCTTCGGCTCCGTCCTTCAGCTCAGCAATGAGTTCGGCCGCGACCAGGCGCGCCTGCTGGAACGCATCCAGCAGGCCATTGACGCGGTCTGGCTGCCGGACCGCCGCATCCAGCCGGCGGACGGCGAAGACGCTCAGGCTTTTGCCGACCGCCTGCTTGCTGACCTTCCCGCCGACGTGCTCATCTACCTGGCCGAACAGGACTCCAATTTC
>JAJTYX010000008.1:0-66075 GCA_021462865.1 Gammaproteobacteria bacterium
CCTGTAGTGCAGACTTGGGTCACGACGATCCTGAGAAATCAGGGACTTGATCGTCGCCGACCGGCCGAATCCGCGAAGATCGGCTAGTGGCGAACACGCCGACGGCCATGGGTGCCGTCACCGAGGTGGTCGACGCACCCTGTCAGCGTACCAGCGGGTCATCAGCTCAAGCCCGATACGCAGAGGCCGCTGCGGACGCCACCCAAGCACCTGCCGCGCGCGACTGGCGTCCACCCGAAGGGAACGGGTCAGCTGCCGGAGCTCCCGTCCCCGGTTGAACATGCTCGCCATCCCATGCAATACAGTTGGCGGGCACGGCATCATCAGGGGCCGTCGGCCCAACCCGTCGCCCAGCAATCGCAGCAGCTCGGGAATCGAAACATCCTCTCCGTCCGCCACGACAAACGCCTGCCCGCCCGCACCCGGACTCTCGGCCACCAACCCCAGAAAATCACAGAGGTTGTCGAGACCGACGAAGCTGCGCTGGTTGCGCAGCGAACCCAACGGCAAGGGCCACCGGCTATCGACAAGGCGCAACAGCCGGAGAAAGTTGCCTTTGACGCCGGGGCCATACACGAGCGGAGGTCGAAGCACCACGACCTCGAGCCCATCCGTCGACTCGATCTTGCGCAGCGCAACCTCGGCCTCCCATTTCGACTTTGCGTACAACTCGACGGGTGCTATCGGCGATGCCTCGTCAATGCACCGCTCTCCGCTGTCATTGCCATGCACACCAATCGAACTGACAAACACGAAGCGGCGCACACCTGCCCTTGCGGCTGCCTCGCCGAGCTGGCGCGTGCGCTCGACATTGACACGGCGAAACTCCTCGAGCGGGTCGGCGGCAGACTCGGCGAGCACGTGGGCCCTGCCGGCCAGATGAAAGACGGTATCGACGGAGTTGCACGCGACGCGACTTCCTTCAGTTGTCTCCAGCGACGTCCAGTCATTGGCACCGAAGACGCGAACCTCGTGACCATCCCGATGCAACCGTGGAACGAGCGCCGATCCGATGAATCCGCCCGCGCCGGTGACCAGCACACGTGCCATTGGTGCAATCACTCCGCCACGATTCGTTCGAGCAATGCCCGATAGCGATCGAGACCGATCGATCGATCCAGCGCGGAGCGATAGTAAGCCTCGCCCGTCTCACTCATGGTTCGTAACCTGTCGTGCGATCCCGCCAGATCAATCAGTGCCTGCGCTAAGCCCTCGATGTCACCGTTGTTGAAGCAGAGGCCACCGCCGGACTTCACGAATTCCTGCACGTCGCTTTCCGGCCCGATGTAGAGCGTCGGCACTCCGCGCGCCAGGTAACCCAGAGCCTTGCTCGGCACCACCAGGCCCTCGAAGCCGGGCTGCAGCGTTACGAGCGCCACATCGGCGACGCCGAGACTGTGTGGCAACATCTCCGCAGGCACGTAACCGAAGAACTTCACGAATTCATCCAGGCTGGATCGCTCCGCCAATTCCTGTGCCTCCTTGAGGCGAGAGCCCTTGCCAACGAATACCAGGACAATGTTCGGGTTTGCGCGCGCTGCCTGACGCATTGCCTCTATCGGCGTGGCGACGTCATGAGCAATGCCGAGATTGCCGGAGTAGAGCACCACGAATCGCCCGTCAAGGCACCAGGGGCCGCGCAATCGGTTCTCCTCCCCGCGTACCAACGCTTCGGATCCTGTCGCCCAGTTCGCAATTGTCTCGATCCGATCGGGGATGACCCCTTTCTCCTGCAGACGGTCCGTCATCGTCTTCCCGAGTGAAACGACGGCGGCGGCACGCCTGTAGGACCAGCGAAAGATCGAGGCGAGGGCCCGTCCTGGCTGACGGTCACGGCGCAACATTCCATGCGCAAACAAAATCTCCGGATAGACATCCTGCGCAATGATCACAAAGGGTCGCCGCCGTACCAGCGCTGCCAACGCCGTCAGGGGAACTGCCAGCGGCGGATTGGTCTGGGTCACGAAGACGTCCGGCCGTCTGGCAAAGAGGAGAATCGGCACCGCGGCAAGGTAGAACCAGAGCTGGCGAAAGAGTTTGCGATGATGGATGTCGCCGGCGAACAGACGGGGAACCCGGCGGATCCGGATACCGACCGTCGCCGGATCGGGCCCCGGATTGCCTTCCAGCGGGGCGTACTGATCACTGCCGCACACCACGTCGACCTGCCAGCCGTGGCTGGCGAGGCAGGCGGTGATGTCACGCGGCAGTTGCGCGCCACCCCATCCTTCCGGGTAGTAGAACTGCTCGATGAAGAGGATTGACCGACGCGATCGCACCGCAGGGCCTGCGCTGGTGTTCTTCCGGGTCAGGATCGCTGTGATCTCAGCATGGACCGATACAGCGCGAGAACCTGATCGGCGATCCGCCTGCCGTCGAATTGAGCAGTGTATCGGCGTCGCGCCTCTGCTCCAAGCCTGATTCGCAGTTCTGCGTCATCTGCGAGGCGCTCGATGGCACTCGCGAGGAGTTGCGGCTGACGTTCCGGCACGATCAGGCCCGTGACGCCGTCTTCAACGACATCCTCGACCCGGTCCCGCAGGGCGAGGACGGAAGGAATCCCGAGCACGCCGGCTTCAAACACACTGCGTCCGGCGCCATTGAGGTGACTCGGAAAGACCATGACATCGGTTCGCTGCAGAATGCTGCCTGGTTCCACCCGACCCAGGACCTCGACGCGGCCCTGAAGGCCGTTTCGTGCAATGAACTGGCGCACATCCTTTTCCACGTCTCGGGTCAATCCGAACAGGCGGCTCACCCGCCCCACCCACGATGCGTGAAATTGCGCTGATCGGCTGTTCGTCCCCGCAATCTGAAACACGATATCCTTGCGCCCACTCAGGAGACGAGCGCTCTCGAGAAGGTCGAAAATCCCCTTATAGCCGATGAGCGTGTTCAGGAAGGTGACACGCACCACTCCATCCTGCCGCCCGGCTGCCGCCGGTACCTGCAGCAATTCGGCCGGCAGCGGGTTGTAACAAACATCCGCAGTCGTGACACGTGTCAGGCTGAGACGAACGCTTTCGTCGATCGCTATCGATCGATCCACCCATCTCCTGCACGTATACGCGAGCCAGCGTATTACCCAATGACTGTCCTGGTCGAGGACTCCGCGCACGTGCATCACCGTTGGCACCCCGAGACCGTGCGCGATCCGCGCGACCTGGAACATGCCGATTTCGTTCATATGAACGATGTCCGGACGAACGGTCTCGATCGTTCTCCTGATTCGCCTCCCAAAGCGCAGATTCCACAGCGTACGCAGCAGCACCAACAACCGCCATCCACGCAGCGCCACGCCGGCCGTGCTGTACACCATGGCGATGCCGGGAATCGACCAGATCCGGGCCCCCGCCCGCTCGAAGGCGGGAACCGCCGCGCCCGGCGGTACCAGCACGTGAGCCTCGACCGCCGCGGGCCGAAAGCTCTCGATCAGCAGCCGAAGACTGCTTGCATTGCCTGTCGGCTCCCCGACATGCGTGACGTACAGAACCCGGATCGGGCTTGGCGACGGCACCTCTGACAAGAGCAGATCTACATGCCCACTTGACGCGGCAGAATGCCGAGCCCCTGAGCCGTGCGCATTCCGCGCTTCAGGCGCTCCATCAAAGCATCGTCGTTCGGATAATCGCGGTACGATCGCCGCGGCGCGGCCATGAGCATCTCGAACTGCGCCACGGTCAGCCCGAACTTCTTGGCAACGTACTCCATGTCTTCCTGGACCATCCGCGGATCTGCGATCGGGGTTTGCAGCTCGGCCAGTGCCTGGTCGCGCGTCATCTGGCCGCTCATGATCAATGAAGACAGATGCGCCCGACGTTTGTCGATACCGAACTTGCGCGGCAGGATGTACGACTGGAAGAAGCGCGTGTAGACCGACTCATGATGCTTGCCGCCATAGTCACGCCAGCCGATCTCGCGCTCCAGCAGAGTCACGATCTCCTGCCGGTTGTATGGCACGGCGTTCAGCAGGCTCACGGTCTTGATTCGACGCGCCAGCACATACCAGGCAAACTCGGTGAGCGAGCAGTGTGGAAACGACCGCAGGGGTGTCGAGCCGAAACGACGATGCACCGCGTTGATGTAACGCCAGTCAGTGATGCCATAAGTCCACGACTTGGGCAGAATCGACTCGGTCTCCAGGTTGGTGCCGGAAATGATGTGTCTGACACCGAACCTGGCTGCCGTCTGGTAGAGCACGGCCCAGATGGCGTGGTCCGTCGGGATTTCCGCATCGGTGACCGATGCCTTCAGGAAACTCAGCTGCAGGTCGCGGAACTCAGGCCAGTTCACGACATGGGTGAATAATTCGATGCCCATGCTGCGAAGCGTGCTCTCGATGTTCTTTACCGCCAGCTCCGAATTCCAGCCATTGTCAAAGTGCACCGCCAGCGGTCGCAGGCCCTGCTTCCTGGCAACGTACGCCGCGTAGGTACTGTCTGCACCACCGCTGACGCCGACAATGCAGTCGTATGGCCGACCACTGCCATCGGAGCGGATCCTCGCCACGATCCGGTCCAGGCGATACTCGCCGTCCTTGAATGCGGGTAACCGCACCGCCAGCAGCCGCTCGGCCCGCTGGCAGTTATTGCAAACGCCGTTCTCGTCAAAGACGATCTCCGTGTCGGAGGTGTCCATGACGCAGCGGCTACAGAGTTGGTACTGGCGACCGGATGTCATCCCTGGCACTCGGGCCAGAGGCTGCCTCCGGCCAGACAAAGGACGCTAAGATAGCCCTCCCTTCTCAATCATGGCAAGGATTAAGGGCCTTTCGTTGGCCGACGATAGTCGAGCCGGAACCCGCCCGCACGATGCCGCAACGCCTCCCTGTTCGCGGGTTCATCTGCGCGGACCCGCATCTCCTGCCCTGATCCCGCGGTAAAGAACCGACATCGAATCCGACTGTGCCATGCACCGCGCCAGGGCCACGACCCAGAGGACAAAGACCGGATAAAAGTATCGTGGCGCGAAAACCGGAGTCAGCGCAAAAAACACGATGAGGAACAGCGACGCGGCAATCGCCGGCTCGCCGAGGCGGAAAGCGCGTCGGACGATCAGCATCACCAGGACTGCGAGCATCACGGCCGCGTGCAGGGTGACAATAACGGAGTTGTAGAAGTTCTCCGGATCAAAGAAGCTGTCCGGACGCGCCAACGGCCCGAACATCGCCTGGAGGGCCTTGGGAATAACGACGAGCCAGTAGCCACCGGCATTCTGGATCTCGAGCATCAACCGATACACTCCCGATCGCTCGCTATCGACGGCATCCAGCCCGGATGCGGCTTGCTCGTCAACAGCCAGGAAGACCGGCAACAGTGGCGGATAGACCACAGACAGCGCAAACACAAAGGCAACGAGCATCAGCAATGGGTGTTTGCGCAGCGGATTGAGCCTCATAGACGCCAGTGCCACTACCAACACGCAGACCGCCAACTGCCACCGCGCGAGGAAAGCAAACAGAAAAGCCGGCGCCAGCGGCAGTACCTGTTTCGAGTAAAGGTGCTTTACCAGAAACGCCATCGCGACCAGGGCAATGATCTCTTTGTTGACGCTCAAGAGACTGGAGAAAGTCATCGGACTCAGCGCCAGGAGCAGCACCAGGGTCGCTCCGCTGGAGAGCGTTGCGGTCCGCAACAACCAGACGGCAAACGCAAACGCCGCCATGTTGACTGCCATTATGGCCCAGCGGTTGGCATCAAACGCCTGCAACAGCAGAACCGGCCCGAGGTAATTACCGCTGATGGTGACGAGTTCCGCAGGATCAAAACCGGGAACTTCGTCCCTGGCGATCCTCTCGTAGGTCAGCGTATCGGCATAGAACTGGAGGTCCACCTCGCCATCCAGTGCCGACATGCCGACAAGGCCCATGAACAGCACGCCGGTTGCAAGGTAAATGATCATTCCGATCGTTGACAACCTCACCTTCACTCGCGTCTCCTCCCGGCATCGCGGCGCCTGTTCACGACAAGGCCCGCCGAAGCTCGTCCTGAGACGGGTAGGAAATGAGTACGGCGCGGTGTTTACCGTGGAAGACGAACATACTAGCCGCTGACACTGCGGATGCATGGCCTTCTGCAACTGCTTCGCGAAAGTCACTGACGCTCGCGGCCCCGCCACAGGCAACCACCGGTATCGTCACGGCATCCGCGACCCGGCGAATGATGTCGACATCAAACCCCTGAAAGGTGCCGTCGCGATCTATCGAGTTCAGCAGTATCTCGCCCGCTCCCGCCTCCTCCATGCGATGCGCAAACTCGACAGGGCCAAGGCCGGTCGGTCGGGTTCCCCCGTGGCCATACACTTCGTATCCGCCGAAAAATCTGCGCTTCACATCGATTGAGACGACTATCGTGCTGCTTCCGAACTCGCGTGCACCGGCCTTGACGGCCGCCGGATCGGCAATCGCCAGGGAGTTCAGGACAACCTTCTCGACGCCCATCTTGAGCAGTTGGCGCATGTCGTCGACCGAGCGGATTCCACCGCCGTACCCGAGAGGCATGAAGCACTCGCCGGCGATCTCCCGGACCAGGCCGAATGCGGGCCCTCGCCCCTGGCGAGTGGCCGAAATGTCCAGCAGCAGGAGTTCGTCAACTTCTTTTTCGTTGAAGATCCTGATGGCGTTGATGGGATCACCGATATAAGTCGGCTTCCGGAACCGGACCGTCTTGACGAGCCCCGATCCGTCGAGCAAGAGACTTGGTATGACCCTGGTGTTCGACATCTCAGAAACGTTCCGCAAAGTTCTTCAGCAACTGCAGGCCGAACTTGTGGCTCTTTTCGGGATGAAACTGGACCCCGAGCAGATTCTCGTGCTGAATTGCAGCGTCGAAGTCGATGCCGTACCGCGCCCGCAGGAGAACGTCCTGACGGTCAACGCACTGCACATGATAAGAGTGCACGAAGTAGAACCGCCATTCATCCCTCAGATCATCCAGCAGCGGGCTGCCACGGACTACCTCCACGGATCGCCAGCCCATGTGTGGAACCTTCAAGGACCCGAAAGCCGATAAATCGAACCGCTTCGTATCCGCATTGATCCAGCCAAGCCCGGGCGCGTTGCCCTCTTCGCTCGATCTCGTCATCAACTGCATCCCGAGGCAGATGCCCAGAACCGGAATTCGACGGCCCGTGGCGCACTCGGTCAGCGCCTCCAGCAGCCCAATCTCCCGGAGATTTCTCATGCCAGCGTCGAATGCGCCGACACCCGGGATAATCAGTTTCTCCGCAATGCGTATCTCAGCCGGATCGGCGGTGATCCTGGTCCCGACACCGATCTTCCTGAGCATATTCTGGATCGATCCCAGGTTGCCCATTCCGTAGTCGACGATGGTGATCATCGTGGATTCCCGGCGGTCACGCCGCAGGAACTGAGCAGGGAATCGAGTGAAGCAGGGAACTCCGGGGCGGAAGTCTCGACATGAGCTCTCCCGGCGGCCTGGCTTGCCATGGCCGTCAGGCAAGCGGCCGCTCCCTTGTCCGCTACGACCGCCGCGCCTTCGGCGATCTCCCTTGGATAAAGCTCTGCACCGTAGGGGCTCGTAATGACGCTGCGCAGGCCAAACAGCGCCGCCTCGAGAACCGTGCTGGAGCTGTGCGTAACATGCACGTCAGCGTGGGGCAGAACCGCGTAAAGGGGCAGCTCGCTCGGAATCGTCACTTCGACGGAACTCGATTCGCACTCCAACAGTGCACGTATCGAATCGGGCGTTTGGCTCATGGCGGGATGCAGGCGGACCCACCAGACCCAGCGACGGCCCGACAACACCACCAGTTCGCGTAATGGCTCCAGTTGCTGTTCCGGTGACAAGCCGGCCTGGAGCGTAACGAGCGCAATTTGCCTGCCTCCAGCCAGATGATAGAGCTCCTCGGCGCGCTGCTTGATGGTTGAAAACGACGGCGCCGTACCCTTGCGCCACATCTCCAGCCACGGGTTGCCGCCAATAAATGCACGGTGCGGCCCATCTCCGCCCGCCCACGCACCGATGGTGTCGGACTCGTCACCCGACCAGACCCAGAAAATGTCAGGAACCACACCGAAGCCTGTCGGAGGCGGTGGCGGCATTCGTCCGTAGCCGGGATGCAGCGGACCCTGGACGCCGTGCTGGATGTCGACTACGGGAATGCGGCGACGGCGACAAGCCAGCACGAAAGCGAAACCCTCCAGGTAGTAGTAGCTCACGACGAATGCCAGCCGGGGCCCGGAACGCTCCAGTATCCGTCCGAAGACCCTCTCGAGCGCGAGTAAACGGGAGGCATCCCGGGCAATTCTGCGTCTGCTGAAATATTCCGCGGCCAGACCACGCTCGACAAGCCACTGCTGCGCTTCGGCCAGTCGAGGTAGCTCGAGCTCCCGATCGATCTGTTCAGCGCCCAGCAGCCCACACCAATTGGCCCCGTCGAGCGCCCCTTGCACGAAAAGAGACGGGCTGGCCCGGGGGCCCTTATACGAGTGTGTCGGCGACACCAGAAGAGTGCCAAGACCCCGACTGCGCAGATGCGTTATCAGGGGATCGCAGAACCGCTCGTACTGAACCCCGTCGATGCCGACGAAAGATACGCCGTCGGAGAGGAATACAGCATCGCGCGCGTCCGTACCCGGATCGGTACAGCGCCGATCCCTCAGCACAGCGAGGGCCTTGCCGAAAGTACCGCTGAGAACCGCCCTCGCCTGACGGACCGCAGCCCCGACTGTCGAACCGCGCGCCCCTGCCGTATTCCCTCCATACATGGCGGCCCAGATCGAGAAAAACCATCTCACCCTGACAACCGGCCAGAGATGAACATCGCGTACACGCCAATCAGCCGCGCCAAATTCTCGTTCGACCGTATCGAACGTATCCATCAGGGATGCCGACGTGGCCGGAGTGGTTTTCGCGTTGCCGGGGCTCAATTACTTTGCGTCCCGGCGTTTTCTGCGAATCAGCCGGGCGGGTACACCACCCCAGATCTCCCCGGGCGGGACGGCCCTGGTTACGACCGCATTCGCGCCGACGACCGCGTCATCGCCGATGACAACGCCCGGTCCTATGAACACGTTTGCGCCTATCCATGCACCACGACCGCTTTTTACGTCCCCGCGCCGGTGCGTGACGGGCCCATTCGAAAAATCGCTGTCGGCGACTGCGGTCTCGGTATAGATGCGAACGTTGTGGGAGATCTGGCAGTCGGTACCGATCTCTATCGTCTGACCGTGCACAGATTGCAGAGTCGACAGCTCACCAATATAGCTTCGCGCACCACAGACGATCTGACCGCCCCCATAGAACTGTATGTTGAATCCGTTGAAACGGAAGTCCGGGCTCAGCTCGTATCGTGACCGGAAACCGGCGTAGGTTCCGCACCAGTACAACCGCCTCAGCGCAAAGCCGCCCCTTGCCAGGATCCTCAGGATTGCGTCCATTCAACCGCTTCGCAACTGCAGACAAGCCATGGTCATGCCTCTGGCGACCTGCCGCCAGGGCATGCTGCGAATCCGCATGGCAATTGCCAGCGTGATCAGAAACAGCGCTGCCTGGGTGAACGCAAATGCCATTGCCGCGCCTTCCATTCCTCTGACCCCGACCAGCCAGTAGCCGAGCGGCAGGCCGCAGGCGCCCGACAGGACGGTCGCGATACTGATCAGCTCCGTGCGGGATGAGAAGAAGATAAAACCTGCCACGGAAAAGTACATGCCCGTAAACGCCCCGCCCAGCGTAAACCACCACACCAGAGGTATCGCTCCGTGGTACTCCTCCGGAAGGAGAACGGGGCCCACCATGAACATCAGACCACCGGCCAGTACGCCGAGAAAGACGAACACCGGAACGGATAGATACGTCATCCCCACCAGGGTCAGTTCGTCATCCGGGGTGCCGCGTGACAATCGTTCATACATCCACGGCCCATAGCTTTTCATGAAGGCGTCTGCCGCAATGGTCATTACCATCCCGAGCTGCGCGACGGCGCCGTAGACGCCCACTGCCGCGATCCCGAGCCTTTCCGATACGATCAGGCGATCGGCCGTGGCCATGATTACCGCAGCGAGACCGTGGGGAACGAGCGGGAGCCCGAAGCGCAACGCGGACATGACGTGCTGCTTCGCCGGCCTGTAGCCCAATAACCCCTCGCGCGCGAGCAGACCCAGCGCCAGCAGCGCCGCCAGCACGCTTGCGCTGAACGCACCGCCCATGCGCCCGGCCCCGCCAAGACCGAAGCCGATGACCGCGACCAAGGACAGGCCGACATTGACCATGCTCGCCGCGCACTGCAGCAGCGCAGCCTGGATGACGCGCGCCTGACTCTGCCAGAGCGCAAGACGCACCTGAAGCATTGCATTCGCGCCTGCAGCAAGCACGGCCACGCCTATCCATGGCAGAGGCAAGCCGAAATCGACCCCGGCGATGGCGATAATCGAGAGCGTGAGGACTCCGGCAATAGCAGTGCTGGCCGCCGACACCACGACACAGCTCGAAACAAACCTGGGGAATTCCGCAGCGTCCGAATTGAACCATCGAACGCCGACCGCACCGTGTTGGCTCAGGCCCGCGACCGCACCGGCACAGCTGACGAACACGAAAAAAACCGTCACCGCCCCGAACTCCTGCGTATCGAGCACCCGCGTCAGAATCGGCAGCAGGAGGAACGGCCCTCCAGCAGCGAGCACGTTGGCAAGAGCGTAGATGCTGCCCGCGCGAACGAGAGCGGTGCCGCCAGTATTCACGATTTGTGTGGCCCGCGTGACGCGCGCCTGCGGCGGGTCCGGCTGGACTCCGTGATGCCCATCAGAGCTCCGCGAACTGCCGGATGATCGCGAGGCCGATGGGCCCGCTCTTCTCCGGATGAAACTGGCAACCGTACACGGCACCTCGACGAAGTGCTGCCGAGATCAGATGGCCGCCGTAGTTACAGTCCGCGAGGCGCAGGCCCGGGGAGTCCGGCACCAGGGTGTAAGAGTGAACGAGGTAGACCGCCGCACCCTCCTGGACCGGCTCCAGAATCGTACCCTTCCACTCCGGGCGACCCACCGGCCGGACGAGAGCGCTCCACCCCACATGGGGAATCTTGTGCGGGCGACCATCGAGGCCGACGTTAGGTATCGCCACGACGCGCCCGGGAAATAGACCAAGGCCTTCATGGTCCCCGAACTCCTCGCTGCGCGTCGCCAACAGCTGCATGCCGAGACAGATACCCAGCATTGGCCTTCCGGACAGACCGTAACGCCTGATCGCTTCGACGAGATTTCTATCGTGCAATCCCTGCATTCCGTCCGCAAATGCTCCGACTCCGGGAAGGACGAGCCGCCTCGCGTTTTCGATGTCACCCGGGGAATCCGTAATGTGGACGACCGCACCGCAGCTCTCGAATGCACGGCGTACGCTGAACAGATTGCCGATCCCGTAGTCAACGACGGTGATCGTCTCGGTCATGGTCGTCTCACGGGAATATTCGCGGCCCAGGCCGCAGCCCGGATTTCATCCAGACTCAACCTGCCATAGTGAAGGACGTCCGCCATTGCGGCGGCGTCCGCGTGTCCTCGCTGCACGACCGAAACCAGGTCGTCTACACTGCCCATTCCACCGCTCGCTATGACCGGCACCGATACCGCATCCGCCACGGAGCGGGTGAGGTCGATGTCATAGCCCTTGCGCGTTCCCTCCTGGTCGATCGACGTCAGCAGAATCTCGCCTGCCCCGAGTTCCACACCCCGACGCGCCCACTCGATCACATCCAGCCCGGAATGCTCGCGGCCACAGTCCGTATAGACCGTCCATCCGCCGCCCTGCACCCTCTTCGCTTCGATCGACAGGACCATGCACTGCGATCCGAATCGTCGCGCGACATCTCGTATCAGCTCCGGTTGTCGCACTGCTGCGGTGTTGATGGCCACCTTGTCCGCGCCAGCGCGCAGCATGAGCTTCACGTCCTCGACCGACCGCAGCCCACCGCCGACCGTCAATGGCACGAATACGTCACTGGCCGTCTGCCTGACGATCTCCGTCAGATGATTGCGGCCATAGAGGCTGGCCACAATATCCATGTAGAGAATCTCGTCGACACCGCACTCGTAGTACCGGCAGGCAAACTCCCTCGGGTTGCCGAGCACCCGAAGCCCCTCCAGGTGCACCCCCTTGATGAGATTCGGCCCTTTGACATCGAGCCTGGCGATTAACCGCAGGTGTGCCATCTCGATTCGGGGCTACTCGTGCCAGATGGCATGACGAAGCCGCCACTCGCCGCTCTCGAACTTCCACAGATGGGGGGAGCGAAACGAGTCTGCAAGGTTCATGAAGTATTCCCGGTCGATAAGCGGTTGCTCAAACCGCAAAGCCGCCTGCGGATACTCCTTCGCCGGAATACTCAGATAACGAAAGATCTCGTCCGCGAATCGCTCGGGAAACTCGCCGTCGAAGCGCTTGACCAAAGCGATGCCTTCGTCGCGCGTGATGTCCCCCGAGCGAATCTCCTGCGCCGCGTCGTAGGTCGCCCGGCCGATGCCGAACTTGATCCACGTCGTGTAGTAGTGAAAGTCATCGATTCTGTCGTCGATGCTGTTGTACTTGCTGTATGTCCCCGGCGTGCGCTCCGGGGATGCCTGAAAGCCGCCGTGTTCGACTGCGTAGTAATAGCAGCTCTGCGGATGCCACTTGAGGTAATACCCGAGGTAATGCACCTCAATCTTCTGCTCTTCGATTTCCTCCGGATTCGCCGGCAGGTAGGGCTGCAGTTCATGGCCGTCGATACCGAAGTCGCTTTGTAGTTCAGCGATCGATGTTCCGCCCAGGTAGATCTTGGACTTGTCCTCGGTCGTAAAGTACGACCAGTCACGCTTCGCCGAATTCATGTCCGCGATCGGATTGCCATACTCCGCCTCGTTCTCTCCATAGAACACGAGCGGAATCTGGTGCAACAGCGCCATTCGGGGCGCGAGCGCCTTCTGCCCGAAAATGAACGGTTGAAATGGATGCAGGAGGTTCTCGACGGCAAGTCGCGTAAGAAGCCGATGCACCCGCCCGTTGGGTGTACACAAGAGATTGTCGAAACCGGCGTGGATCCAGGACTGAAAATTTCGCCACCCCCACTCGGTATAAATGTGCGGCGCCCAGGTAACGGTCAACGGGTGCATCCCGAATTCATGCTTCAGAACGTGCGCTGCGTAGAAGGAATCCTTGCCACCCGAGCCCGGCACGACGCAGTCGTAGGTACCGTCATTGCGGCGATGTCGATCGCAGAGATCCCGGAGGGCCTGCCTTCTCTCCTTCCAGTCAATCGCCTCTGTCTTGCGTTCGGCAAGCCGGCACGCATCGCAAACCTGCTGGTCATCCAGATGAATCGTTCTTTTTCGGCTCGCAGCGGTGTGTGCGTACTCGACAGCAGAGTTAGGCCGCTGATTCGAAATAACGCACCTGGTACAGAAACGAACCTCGTGTGGCAGCCCGTACCTGGTCGTGTGCGGCTCATGGTCTCTCTTGAATTCGTTTATATCGACTTGTCGACGACGCGGATAAGTGTTCATTGACGACTTTCTTCCAGAATCTTGTCCAATAGCCAGAAATCCCGTTCTTCATCGATGTCCAAAGAGCGCTCCGGGGGCATGAGGTATGCCACGGTATCGGCCGACAGGAACGAACGGCTCGTACGCAGCCACTCGGTTTCAGCGATGTAAATGGCGCCATTCAGTGAATAGACCGGCCGCAGATCCTGGCGCCGGGCAGGAAGGGCATCTGCGCTCAGGATCGGCGTCAGATGCCCGAGCGGATCAAGCTCAAACATCCAGAACGGGCTCTGGTCCACCTCCGTCACGGAGACGATGGCCCTTGCGCCGGAACTGACCAGCCGGCTCAGCGCGGCCTCGATGTCTCTCGAGTCGCGCAATGGAGATGTCGGTTGCAGCAACACCACGATGTCGAAACCCGGCACCTGGTCGAGCGCGTGCAGAACGACATCAATCGACGAGGCGGTGTCCGTAGCCAGACTGGCCGGGCGTAGAAAAGGCACGTCCGCTCCTGCGGCCTGTCCCTCACGCATAATCGACTCGTCGTCGGAGGACAGGACTACGCGGTCAACGCTATTCGCTCTCAATGCCTCCCCGATAGTCCAGGCGATCAGCGGCTTGCCGCGCACGAGCCGCAGATTCTTGCCGGGAACCCCCTTCGATCCGCCCCTCGCCGGTACGACGGCCAGTACGCGCCTGCCTGCGATCATTCGAAAGCGCTCGGGAAGTCGCTGTTTGCTTTCTCGTAATCCGACTTTCGTCCGACGTCTATCCAGTAGCCTTGCACTCTGTGACAGTGCGTCCTCATCCGTCGCGCAATGAGCTCTTCAAACAGCATCGGCATATCAAATTGCGTGTCGCTGGGCACGAGATCAAGCGCTTCCGGTGACAGGACATACATTCCGGCACTCACCAGGGATCGGTAGATGGGTTTCTCCTCGATCCCCTGAACGCTGCCGTCCTGTTCCGTGATTACGCCATAGGGGATCTGGAACTCATATTCCCGGACCGCCATGGTTGCCGCCGCACGGGCGGCCGAATGCGAATCCAGCATTTCTGCGTAGTCAAGCTTCACCAGCAAGTCACCGTTCGTCACCAGCAATGGGACAGAGGGTCTCTCAGGCAGCAGACTCAATGCTCCGGCTGTCCCCATTCTTCTCTGCTCGCGCAGGTAGCGCACCTCCGCGCCGAGCTTCCTGCCGTCGCCGAAGTACTGTTCGATCATCTCGGCCTTGTAGTTTACGGCGAGGTAGAACCGGTGGAAGCCTTGTTCCAGATAAGTCCGCAGAATTGTCTCGAGCAATGGCTGATTTCCGACTTTCAGCATTGGCTTGGGAGTCGTCTCAGTCAGTTCGCCGAGACGGGTGCCGCGCCCGCCGGCCATGACCACGACCCAGTTGTCCCGCACTCCCGGCACCAGGAAGTCATCGACGACCTCCAGGCCGACCACCGTGCCCTGTTCGTTCACCAGAGGAACCTGGTGCAGGCCCAACCGACGCATCATCGACAGGATCACCTCGCGCGCTTCACCCGCCGATGCCATCGTCGGAGTCCTGTACATGGCGCTTTCTACGGGATCCGAGAGACTCATGCCGCGTATGAGCCCTCGCCGGACGTCACCATCGCTGAGAGTGCCCAACAGCCGGCGCTGCGCATCGACGACCAATGCCATTTGGGCTCCGGCACCGTCGATCCTGATCAACGCTTCGCGGAGCGCCGTGTTCGGCCCAATGAGCGTTCGCTCCCAGTTCTTCATCAGCGGTTCCTCACGCGGGCGGGCACACCGATCAGGGTGACGTCACCCGGCTGGTCGGAAACAACCACCGCACCGGCGCCAACCGTCACCCGCGGACCCAGGCGGATCCCTTGAATCACAACTGCCCCCGTGCCGATGTGACACTCCTCTCCCAGGCACACCCCACCGGACAACGTCGATCCCGGCGCAAGGTGCGAATGCGCGCCGATCACGCAATCGTGATCGACCACGGCGCCGGTGTTGAGTATCGCGCCTGCGCCTATCGCCGCACCGGGCTGCACCACCACCCCCGCCATCGCCTGTACGCCTTCCGCCAGCCAGGCGTATGCGGATATCACGGCGTGCGGATGAATCACTGTCGTGAAGGTCCATCCCATCGCCGTGAGTGCAGCGTGGACGCTGCGCCGCTGGCTCGGCAGGCCGATGGAGCCCACTCCGTTGGCCAGAGTGACCTGACCCGGCTCGAAGGTACCGAGCACTGTGTCATCACCCAGCACGGGCAGTCCGTCGAGACACGCCCCGCGCCGGGCCGAATCTGCATCGGTGAAACCCAGCACCTCGCGCCCCGCCGAACGCAGGGCATCAGCGACGACGCGGCCATGGCCACCGGCGCCAATCACGATGACCGGCAGGCTCATGGATCAATCACCTCATCCGCAGCGTAGTCGCGAGTGGCTTCACGCCCGATGTAGTCCCAGAACAGCAGCGGTGACACACCGGTGCCGGGCCGCTTGACGGCCAGGTTCGCTTCGCTGAATCGCTCACCGCGCCGAATTCCGGTCGCCGCGACGAGACTCCGACGCGCCACGTCACGATTGCGAAGCTCCGTCGCCGAGGGCCTCTTCTCGGCGGATCCCAAGGCCTGCTCGACCACGCGAATATCCCGAACCAGGACAGCCAATTCGGCCGGCTCCAGGGAGGCGCGATGATCGGGCCCCCGCAACGAGCGGTCGAGCGTGAAGTGCTTCTCGATGACCGTAGCCCCGCGCGCGACAGCGCCCAGGGCGACCGCCGTACCGAGGGTGTGGTCGGAATAGCCGACCGGCAACTGGAAAGTGTCGCGAAGCGTATCCATGGCTCTCAGATTGACATCTTCCACCGCCGCCGGATACGCCGTCACGCAATGCAGGAGGGTCACGCGTTCGGCCAGCGCCCGGCGCCCGGCGTCGGATGAATATGCCCGGGAAAATTCCGCCTGTGATGGCGCTCCGCCACCGACCATCCCGTAGGCGATGACACCCAGGGTCTGGGCGACATCCGCCAACGTGCACATTCCCGTAGAAAGAATGATCGGCTTGCCGAGTCTGGCGACTGCAAGCACCAGCGGCGCCGCCGTCACATCGCCCGAGGCAATCTTCATGGCTGGCATATCGAAGCCAGCGAGGAGCTGCAGACTTTCGAGGTCAAACGCAGTCGCCATGAAGGCAATACCGCATTCACGACAGCGTGCCGCGATTACGCGATGGGCCTCCGCGGAAAGCTCCAGCTGCCGCAGCATCTCGAGCTGGCCACCGTCATTGCCGGTCGAATCAACCTGATAGGCAGCCTTCCGCGTATGCACGCTGGCCAGCTGCGCCGCCCTGAACGTCTGGAACTTGACGGCGTCCGCGCCTGCATCGGCCGCCACCTTCACCAGATCGAGCGCGAGATCGAGCGAACCGTTGTGATTCACTCCGGCTTCGGCGATGAAAAAGCTGCGGCGGGGTTTCTGCACGTCACCGACCCGGCGTGTGGAAGCGCTTCTTGAGCAACGCCTCGGGCTGCGCCACGCTCTTCAATGCAGATACGATGCGCCCGGCGCTGCGCCCATCGCCGTAGGGATTGACCGTCCGGGAACAATCGCGGGCGCTGGCCGCCGCCAGGGCTGCGGAAATGGCTGCCGTCGTCGCCTCACAATGAATTACGGAATCCGCAGCAAGACGGCCCCGCTGCCGGTCGCCGATATCCACCGTGGGAATGTGCAGCGATGGCGCTTCGTACAGGCCACTGGAAGAGTTTCCGACCACTGCGTCGACATGACTCATCAGGCTCAGGTATTTCCGCTGGCCCAGGGAGGCGTAGACGCGTGCGTTAGGTCGCGAAACGATCCATGCGTCGATGATTTCGGATAACTGCCTGCCGCCAGCATCGGCGTTCGATTTCGTAAAGAACAGGCCCACCTCGGGCCCAAGGGCGTCCAGGGCATTGAGCAGTGCCGTCACCTGTCTGGCCGAACCATCCGGTTCGAGAGTGACAGGATGAAACGTAATGAGCAGATTACGCGCGCGCAGGGGCACTCCGAGCTCGGCGGCGAGACTCTCTCGATCGAGCAGTGGCAGTCGGCGCAGGTTGTCCAGCCCCGGACTGCCGACGACCCGGACCATCGTCGGGTCCTCGCCCATCTGCACGACACGATGCGCCGAGGATTCGTTACTGACGAGATGCAGGTGCGCCATCTTCGAAATGCAATGCCGCATCGCCTCGTCGATTGCACCCTCGGTCGTATCGCCGCCGGCGATGTGCGCGATGGGAACGTTGTTCACCATCGCCGCCTGCGCCGCCGCGAAGATCTCAAAGCGGTCGCCCAGAACGAGCAGGAAAGCGGGTCGTAACCGCCCTAACACCTCGCCAAAGCCCGCGACACCGCGACCGATGGCGCGACAGATCGCGGCCGGTGTGTCGCTCGGTTCGAGCACCTCGACACGTTCCGTTATCGGATACCCATCACCGACGATTTCCTGCCAGGTGGAGCCGAATTCCGGCGAAAGATGCATCCCCGTCACGACGAGCTGCAGCTCGATCGCAGGATCGGCATGAAGCTCATCGATCACCCAACGCAGGAGACCATAGTCGGCACGACTGCCGGTCACCACGCAGATACGGCGCCGAGCTGACATTTCACCCAGCCAGACAGGCACTGCTCGGCACGTTGACGATGCGCTGCTCCAGGCGTTCCGCCTCGCTCAGATCCATGCGAGGGCAACTACTGTACATCGGCAATCGGTGCATCAGGGTCCACGCCGGTCGCGCCATGAGCCCATTGTCGTTCAGATCCGCGAGCAGCGCCTCACGCTCGTTCTCACCGGGACGATCCAGCAATATGGCGTTCAACCAGTAGTTACTGCGACAGTCTCCCGGCTCGCTGAGAAAGCCAATGCCCGCCACCGACCGGAACGCTTCGGAATAGCGCTGGGCCAGGAGATGCTTTCGCCGGAGGAAGTCCGGCAATTGCTCGAGCTGCGCACAACCGAGCGCCGCATTGATATTCGGCAGACGGAAGTTGTAACCAACCTCGTCGTGAACGAACGACCAACGATGACCCACGCGCGCGGTGGTAGTGAGGTGCTTCGCTCGCGCGGCGATGGTCGGGTCGTTGGTAATCACGGCACCGCCACCGCCGCTCGTGACGATTTTGTTGCCATTGAAACTCAAGGCCGACACGCGTCCGAAGTTGCCTGCGTGCCGGCCCTTGAGGGTCGAACCCAATGCCTCGGCTGCATCCTCCACCAGCGCGATTCCCCAGCGACTACAGATCTGCGCCAGCGCCTCGATCTCACCGATGTGACCGAACGTGTGCATCGGCACCAGCGCCCGGATGGGCACACCGCTCTGGCGGTTCCAGCACCGCCCCTGGCGTACGATGGCGATATCCTCGAGATAAGCCTCCAACCGATCGGGATCAACGCCCAGCGCAACGGGTTCACTGTCGACAAAATGGGGTTGGGCGCCCAGGTAACTGACCGCATTCGCCGTTGCTACGAACGTCAGGGCAGGAACCAACACTTCATCGCCCGGCTCGACGCCGACGACGCGCAGGCAGACCTGCAGGGCAGCGGTGCCATTGACCGTTGCGACGGCAAACCGCATTCCGGTGATCTCGCAGAGCATCGATTCGAAACGGTCGACGAAGGCGCCAACGGATGACACCCATCCGGAATCGATGCACTCCTTCAGGTACCGCCACTCGTTGCCGGCGAACTCCGGCTCGTGCAGGGGTGTGACTTCGCGGCCGGCAGGCACTACGCGGCGAATCGCCTCCAGGACTGCCGCCCGATCCACCGCCGGCGGCGCCCCCGCCTGGGTTACCGAACCTCGCGCCGAAGTCTCAGATGTTGTATTCATTGGCCCTGTACATGGCGAGATTCCGCGGGTCGCGGAACCAGTCGATCGTCTCGGCCAGCCCACGACGAAGACCGTCCACACCGGCGTATTCCGGCATCCAGCCGGACAACTCGCGCGCCCGGCTGTTGTCCGCCCAGAGGCGCTCGACCTCGCTTGCATCCGGCCGCAGCCGGGCTGCTTCGGTTTCGATCTGAACCTCCACGCCCATCAGTTCGGCGATCAGTCGCACGGAATCACCGACGGAGATCTCGAAGTTGCTGCCGACATTGACGACCTGGCCAACGGCACGATCCGCTTCTGCGACGGCAATGAACCCGCGAACGGTGTCCCGGACGTAGTTGAAATCGCGGGTCGGGCGCAAGGCGCCGAGCTTCAACAACCGCGACCCGGCCGCAATCTGCGTAATGACGGTCGGCAGAACGGCTCGCGCCGACTGGCGGGGGCCGTAGGTGTTGAACGGGCGAATGATCGATACCGGGGTCTGGAACGAGGAAAAGAACGCCATCGCCATCTGGTCCGCGCCGATCTTGCTTGCGGAATATGGCGATTGCCCCTGCAACGGATGATCCTCATTGATCGGGACGTAACGTGCGGTGCCGTACACCTCGCTGGTGGAGGTGTGCACTACCCTCTCCGTGCCGAGCGCCCGTGCCGCCTGCAGGACATTCAGCGTTCCCTTTACGTTGGTATCGATGTAGGTGTCGGGGGAATGATATGAGTACGGGATAGCGATCAGGGCCGCCAGATGCAGCACGACGTCGCAACCCTGCATCGCGGTCCTCACTCCGTGCGGATCCCTGATGTCCCCCGCAAAGACGTCCAACGACGCTCGAATGGCCGGCTCCGCATGGTCGAGCCAACCCCATGAATTGAATGAGTTGTACAGGACGAAGGCCCGCACGTCATGGCCACGCCGGACGAGCTCCTCGGTCAGGTGTGATCCGATGAAGCCATCGGCACCTGTGACAAGAATCCGTCGACCCCGGAGCAGCATGGATGAGTCCCTTCAGCCTGACGCGCGTTGCCGTGAATGGACGGCATCGCGAACGCTGCGCACGACGCGATCCTGCTGCGCCGCCGATAAATACGGATGCATCGGCAGGCTGACGACCCGCTCTGCAGCCCGTTCCGCTCTCGGAAAACTGCCCGGACCGAAACCGAGCGATGCAAACGCCGGCTGCAGATTCAGGGGAATGGGGTAATGAACCGCGGTCGGAACGCCATCCGCCGTCAGACGCGCGATGAAACTCTCACGATCGTCGACTTCGATCGTGTACTGCGCGAATACGCTCGTATTGGTGGGCGCGATCCAGGGCGTGGTGACGATGTCCGCCAGCAGGGTCGAATAACGCGCACCGAGACGCTGCCGGTCCGCGATCTCCGAGTCAAAGATCTCGAGCTTGGCCAGCAGAATAGCGGACTGAAGGGTATCGAGCCGACCATTCAGGCCAATCACCGCATGACGGTAACGTCGCTCCTGGCCGTGCACCCGAATCTGCCGCATCCGTGCCGCGAGCACATCGTCGTCGGTGAAACATGCTCCGCCATCGCCGTAACACCCGAGCGGTTTTGAAGGAAAGAAACTCGTACAGCCGATCGTTCCAAGTCCAGCCGCCCGGCGGGTCCCGTACATGGCGCCGAGACTCTGCGCAGCATCCTCGATCACGGGGATCGCGAGACGTGATGCGACGGCATTGATCGCGTCCATGTCGGCGCACTGACCGAAAAGATCGACCGGCATGATGGCACGGGTGCGCGATGTGACGGCAGCTTCGATCTGCGCGGGATCGATATTGTAGGTTCGCGGATCGATGTCTACGAAGACGGGCCGTGCGCCCAACAGGGCAATCACCTCGGCGGATGCAATGAACGTGAATGGTGTCGTAATGACCTCATCGTCCCGCCCGACACCGAGCGCCAGGAGCGCAATCAGAAGGGCGTCCGTCCCATTCGCAACCCCAATGCAGTGCTTGACGCCGACAAACCGGGCAAGCGCGTGTTCGAGTTCCCCGACTTCGGGCCCCATGATGTACTGGCCGTGCTCGAGCACCGCGTCCATTCGGCGGTGCAGCGACTCGCGGATGCGATCCTGTTGCGCCTTCAGGTCAATGAACTGCATCACCGTTACCCACGTTCCCTGGACAAGTATCCGCGGTGACGCGGCTACTCCATACAAGCCGAATTGCTGACCCGATATACCCGCTGACAGGCCGAACAGGAAAATTCGCCGGTTCCGCCGGGCAATGTCTGGCCGCACTTGCACGCCCATCCGATGCGCCGCGCGGGCACCCCGGCCATCAGCGCAAAGGGCGGCACGTCACCGGTGACGACGGCGCCAGCTGCGATGAAGGCCCACGCACCGATCGTCACGCCACAGACAATCGTCGCGTTGGCGCCAATACTCGCGTCGTGTCGCACCACGGTGGTCAGATAGTCGCCGGAAGTGTTGCGCGGGAAGGCGCACCGGGGTGTTCTCACGTTGGTGAACACCATGCTCGGCCCACAAAAGACGTTGTCTTCCAGGACGACGCCCTCGTATATCGATACGTTATTCTGAATCTTGACAGAGTTGCCGATTCGGACCCGATTGGCGACGAACACGTTCTGCCCGAGAGAACACCGCTCGCCGATTTCGGCTCCGCCGCAGACATGGGTCCAATGCCAGACGCGCGTGCCTTCGCCGATGCGGGCCCCGGCATCGATTACTGCGCTCTCGTGTGCCTGAAAACCCATCGCCTGCCTCAGTATTCGAGCGGCAGCGACACCCGACGACCATCACGCGCGGCCAGATAGGTGGCAATGAGGAGTTCGAGGGATCGCAATCCTTCCCGGCCATTCGTTTCGGGCTCGGCTTCACCGCGCATGGTATTGATCACATTCTCGTAGTAGAGCGGGTGCCCGAAGCCGTAGACCGACGTGCTCTCATAGCTGGCGCTCTTCACCTTTTCGTCGTCCGGATGCTCGTCTGCGAATTGCCAGTGCTGGATTTCATTGACAGCGACACCGCCGACCCGCGCTGTCCCGCGTTCACCCAGGATGGTGATGGAACCCTCCAGGTTCCGAGGATAGGTGAGCATCGTTACGGACATCGAGCCGAGCGCGCCCGACCGCCACCGGACGTTGACAACACCCGTGTCCTCCACCTCGATATTCCTCGCCAGAGTAGCCGTGTAGGCCTGGACGCTCTCGACCGGACCGATCAACCAGTCCAGGAGATCTACGTAATGACTGGCCTGATTCATCAAGGCCCCACCGTCAAACTCCCAGGTTCCCCGCCAGCCGGCGCCGTCGTAGTAGGTCTGGGGACGGGTCCAGAAGACATTGACGTTAACGAGGTAAATGCGACCAAACCGGCCCGCCTCGATCGCGTGCTTGAGCAACTGAAGCGTGGCGTTACGCCGGTTCTGCTTGACGACAAATAATCGAACGCCCGCCTGGTCGCAGGCATCAACCATACGTTTGCCGTCCGCCCAACGCGTCGCCATCGGCTTCTCGGTCATGACGTGACGCGCCGAGGCAGCGACCTGAATCGTCTGAGCCGGGTGCAGGCCACTCGGAGTGGCCAATACGACAACGTCCGGATCGCTGCGCTCAAGGAGTTCGCCGAGAGATGCAAAGCCCGGAGCGCCGGTGCGTTTTGCAGCAGCATCAAGCGACTTGGGATCGACATCGCAGAGCGCAACCAACTCGGCGTTTGCCCGATGCTTCTCCAGGGCGTCGAAATGCCGCTCTGCGATCCGGCCGCAGCCCGCGACCGCAAATCGAATCCGGCGGCCCACGATCGGGATGAACTTCTGCATGACTACCGCGTCCCGCCCCGAACCCTGAACATGTCGCCACTCATCCTCATCAATGCATCACGGGCTGTTGCGGACCTCACCATCGCGCGGCAAACGTCGCGAGCCGGGACGTTCGGGTCTCGCGACGGCCTGGCTCGGCCTTTTTCGCCAGCGCACTGCATTCCACAGCTCTCACCTTGAAAATCCGCAGCCTCACCCACCCGACGACCTCTACGCCGCGGGGAGTAAGCAAGTACGCCTAAACGGTCTTGCTTCTGGCGGTTCCTGAAACCTGGAACCCTGACCCGGCTGCACTCGAGGAGCGCTCCCACCCGGGAATTGACCCTGGCCGGGATTCATGCCCAACCCGGCATCCAGCTCGCACCGACCGATGGCTGGTTGCCCCCGAAGGGCCCTCAGAAGCCGATGTCGGTTCTCGTCATGATGATGGGATCTGAAGTGTCGTTCCAATCGTCCCCGAGTCTCCGCAAACCCGGCCGCCCTGCGTGCATCCGAGGACCGCATGATATATGGGAAACGGTCGCGCCGGAATTTCGGGACGCGCCGGCCATCGGCTCAGGCCAGCCAGTCCGCCCGCTTGCGCCACAGCACCCAAATGATGCTCAACAACCCGCCCAGCCCTGCTCCCGCCAGGGTGATCAACGATCGCTTCGGGAAGACCTTGCGCTTAGGATCGGCCGGGACCGCCGAGTCAATGATCCGGAAGGCGTACTCCCGCTGCACGTTAGCCAGCATCGAGTTGTTGACCTGCGATTCGATCAGCCTGTAGATGGCCTGCCGCAGCTCGACCACGGTCGTTTTGGCGAGCTCCTTGTTCAGGTATTCGATGCTCTGCTCGGCATCACGAACCGCATCTTCGCGCAGGCGGTCATTGGCCATGGCCACCATGCCGTTGGCCCAGGCGGCAGCGGTCTCCGGGTCGTACCAATCAACCCGCAAGCGGATCAACCCCGTGCGCCGATCCTCGGTTACAGCGCGCACCTCCGACGTGAACAGCCGGACACCATCCTCGACAGTCGGTATCTCTGCCCCTGCACGCCAGTCGCTCGCCCCGGCATCCCAGCGCTCTTCAAACAGGACCGGCATCAGATTATTTGCAGCGATGAAGTCGCGCGCAAAACCGGGTGACGCAAGCGTCGCGAAAAATTCTTCCTTACGCCCTCCGCCGCTGGCCAGATCGATACCCGCCAAGGCAGCCAGCCCGCCCAGCTGATTGCGCAATGCGCTTGGCGGCCCGGCACCGCTTTGTGTCACCGGGGACAGCAATACCTCCGAGCGATAGACATTGGGCATTTGCAACGCGACTGCCGCAGCGATCACCGCACCTGCGGCAAACGCCGTCAGCGGCAATTTCCAATGGCGACGCAGAACGGCGAGGATTCTCGTGAGATCAACGCTCGCCTCGCGATCGCCCGGCGGAACGACGACGAAGTAGCCCTGGGGTGGACGTTCCAGGTCTGGCTCTTGATTGGACTGCACAATGGTCTCTCAGGCATGCCGCAAGGTTCACCCGGCAAACATTGCTCGGCACGCCACGCTGAACTCTGGTACCTGCGTCATCGCTCAGGCTCGATGCGCGCCCGCAAAAATACACTCCACGCAATGACGATCACAAGGTGCTCCACGGTGTGCCCGGGCCCCAGGTTCGGATCAAACCACATGACGCAGTTGCCGGTCGAAAACCGTCGGCGGCTGCATGTGACTCATCCGCAGGCCAAGGCCAGACACAAAACTGCCGCGCGAATCGTCCTGGAATCATCATCTTACGAAATCGCAGGAGCGTCGGCAGCTGCCATTGTGCCGTGACGTTGCGGCACGTTGCGCAGCCCGTCTGGACCTGGATCAGGCACCCACCGCCGAGGACCCACGACAGACCGCATGACAGCCACCTGTGCGAAAGGCGAGATGCTCGAAGCGCTGTCCATTGCCGACCGACGACGGCGTTCTCGTCTGCTTGCAGTCTTGCCCTTCTGTCAAAACGGGCACATCACGCACCTTACGGTGCCGGCGCACCACCCACGGGATCCAGACTGATGGCAAGCGCTTCGGTGTAGGTCAGCTCCACCTTGTCGCCTTGCTTGAGGCCGCGCGCGAATGCCTGACCCTCGGGTCGCCGCACCTCGATGACGCGCATCAGACCGTCGTCGCCGTAGACCGACACCTGCCTGCCATCATTCATCACCGCCACGATGGTCACCGGAACGGTGAGTCGACGACCGACGGCGCCGGCGGGCAGCGCACCCTCGGGCGCACGCTCGGCGGCAAGGTCGATGGTCGTGGCATCGGGCGTGGCCGAGGTTGCGAGACTTGCGCCGATAGCCTGGTAGTAGCGGGCCGTGACGCGATCGCCTACCTTGACCTGCGGCAGGTTCCGCACCGCATCGCTCACCTGCACCGTGGCGACCTCACCGTCATCCGATCGCAGGGTGACCAGCCGCTTCTCCAGATTGATTGCCTCGACGACAGCCGATCTCTCGATGGTCTCCTCGACCGTTACCGGGGCAGGCGCCACAGGCGCCGGCGCTTCGGTCGGCGCCTGCGTGGATTCGGCGGCGGGTTTGCGGTCGCAGCCCGCGAGCACGACGAACGTCACCACAAAGAAAACCAGAGTCTTGTTCATGGCAGATCCTCCTGGGTTGTCCGGCGAGTATGCGCTACGGAACGCCGCAACGCACCAGCAGGATCTGCGACTCCATGAGCTGCGACTTCTTCATGATCGCTGCCTTTGGGCCGGGCGTTTACAGCGCTGAGCGATTGAGTCTGTGGTACCCCGGCCGCGATTCGAACGCGGGACCTTCCGCTTAGGAGGCGGACGCTCTATCCCCTGAGCTACCGGGGCGAAAACCGGTGACAGTGTACTCATTTCCAGCCGGTGCCCGCTGCCTGTCCGGCCGGCGCTACGGGCAAGCGGTCCTGGAACGGGAATTGGGTACACTGTCTGCGCTCCCCGGTCACCCGCATGGCGCAGCTCATGACAGTTTCCCACCGGCACACGGTCGTTTTGATTCCCGGCGACGGCATCGGGCCGGAGATTACCGCAGCGGTAACGTCCATCCTCGCGGCCGCCGGCGCGCGTATCGACTGGATCGAGCGGCAGGCGGGCGTGGCGGCGCTCGAGTCGGAGAATGCGGTGCTGCCGGCGAGCACGGTCGATGCCATCCGCGAACATCGCCTCGCGCTGAAGGGCCCGTGCACGACGCCGATCGGCGGGGGATTCGCCTCGGTCAACGTGCAACTGCGGAAAGTCTTCGACCTGTATGCAGCGGTGCGCCCGGTGCGCAGCCTGCCCGGCGTGAGAACCCGCTACGAGGACGTGGACCTCGTCATCGTGCGCGAGAACACCGAGGGGCTCTACAGCGGCGCCGAGAACGAGGTGACCCCGGGCGTGGTGATGAGCCTGAAGGTTGCGACCGAACAAGGGTGCACGCGCATTGCGCGCTGGGCGTTCCGTTACGCCGTCCAGCGTCAGCGACCGAAGGTGACGGTGTTCCACAAGGCGAACATCATGAAACTCACCGACGGCATGTTCCTGCGCTGCGCGAAAACCGTCCACGAGCAGGAGTTCCCCAAGGTCGGTTACGACACGGCGATCGTGGACGCCGGCTGCATGCGCCTCGTCCAGGACCCGGCGCAGTTCCACGTGCTGCTGATGGAGAACCTCTACGGCGATATGGTGAGCGATCTGTGCGCGGGACTCGTCGGCGGCCTCGGTGTCGTGCCCGGCGCCAACATCGGCGAGGACGGGGCGATTTTCGAGGCAGTGCACGGCTCGGCGCCGGACATCGCGGGACGCGGTCTCGCCAATCCCCTCGCCTTGCTGATGTCGGCGGTGATGCTGCTGAACCATCTCGCCGACGTGCGCGGGGATGCTGACAGCCGCCGCGTCGCCGAGCGCATCCGCGCCGCTTACGACGCAGCGCTTTCCGCCGGAGAGAAGACGCGCGACCTCGGCGGCAGCCTCGGGACCGACGAATTTGCCCGTGCGCTGATCGCCCGCCTTTGATCCGCCGGCGGGCGGAGCAGCTATTCGCCCTGTACGGTGACCAGGACGCGCCGCGTGCTGCCTGCGGCCCGGTGCTCCCAGAGATAGATCCCCTGCCAGGTGCCGAGCGCACAACGGCCCGCCTGCACGGGAACCGCGAGCGAGGTGTGGGTCAGGACACTACGCACATGCGCGGGCATGTCGTCCGGCCCTTCGCTGGTGTGCCGGAACAGCGGGTCGCCATCCGGCACCAGCCGCGCCATGAACGACTCGAGATCGCGGCGCACGTCCGGATCCGCGTTTTCGCACAACATGAGCGACGCGCTGGTGTGCTGCACGAAGACCTGGCAGGCGCCGGTGCGTATGCCCGAGCGCGTGACGACGCCCGCCACTGCCTGTGTGATGTCGCGGGTGCCGCGACCGGCAGTGCGTATCTCGATCAGTTCCTGGACGACCATGAGCGCTCCCGGTGGCAACGCGCCTGCCCGCGGCGGGGCGTGCATTGTAGAGTAGCGATATGACCCCGGCGCGCTTCGCCAAGCTCAAGAGGGTGCTCGACCGGCGCCAGCCGGACCTGACCGTGCTCGCCGAGAACGTGCACAAGTCGCACAACATCGCAGCCGTGCTGCGCACCTGCGACGCAGTCGGCGTCACCGAATTGCACGCGGTCTCGCCCGGCGGCGAGTTCGCCCGCCACCGCATGATTTCCGGCGGCAGCCGCAAGTGGCTGCGCACGCACGCCCATGCCGACATAGCGGCCGCCGTCAGACATATTAAAGATTCGTCTTTTCAGATAGTTGCCGCGCACTTCTCAGATGATGCCATCGACTACCGCCAGGTCGATTTCACGCGCCCCACGGCGCTCCTGCTCGGCGCCGAACTCGCCGGAGTCTCGCCCGAAGCGGCCGCACTCGCCGACTGCTGCATCGTGATCCCGATGCGCGGCCTGGTGGCGTCATTGAACGTCTCGGTGGCCGCCGCGGTGATTCTTTACGAAGCGGCCCGCCAGCGCGAAGCAGCCGGCCTCTACGAGCGGTGTCGCCTCGACCCGGTCACCTACCGGGAGCTGCTCTTCGAATGGAGTTACCCGGCGGCGGCGCGCCACTGCCGGGCGAAGGGGCTGCCCTACCCGGAGCTCGACGCGGAGGGTTTCATTGCACGGCAGGCGCTGGCGTCGGCGCTGCGTCGCGAACGTCGGGATGCACGAACGGCGCGCCATACCTGAGTCGCAGCGTCTTGACCTTGCCGTACCAGGGAATGCTGACGATATAGAGGTTGTCGTACTCGTCGGCGGCGATCTCCGGCAGCTTCTTGCTGCCGTGAAGCTCCCGGATCAGGTTGGGCAGCGGCTCGGTGTGCGTGATCACCAGGACAATCCGACCCTTGTAATCGTGCAGGATGCGCTTGACCAGGCCCGCCGCATCGGTGACATCGACGACCTGCACGGGCAGGTGCAGGCGCTGCGCGAGCGGCTCGGCGGTTTCCTGCGTGAAGCGGTACTGGGTCGCGAAGATGGCGTCGGGGCCCGCCACGACGTCCACGTCCACCAGCACACGCATCAGTTCCTCGGCCCGGGCCTGCCCGGCCGCCGACAAACCGGAATTCTCGCCCTGCTCGACTGCCCGGTCGGCATAACGAACGAAGATCACCGTCGTCGTCGCCTGCGACTCGAAGAACCAGGCCAGCCCGAATGCGACCAGCAGGAAAATCAGCACGGCCGCCTGCCGGCGCAGACGCCGGCGGCGACGGCGGCGCTGGTCGGCGTTCACGCGCGACTCCCGACGAACGAACTCACAGCCATGCCGCAGCGATCCCCTGCTCCCATGGGCGGGCATTCTAACGGCCGCGCGTGTTTCGGGAACCCCGGCGACCGGGAAAATGAGGCCATTGCCGGGCGCTGGACGCCTCCGCGCAGCTTCGACAGAATGGCGCGCGCACCTTCGGAGAGGTGGCAGAGTGGTTGAATGCGGCGGTCTTGAAAACCGTTAGGGATGCAAGTCCCTCGGGGGTTCGAATCCCTCCCTCTCCGCCAACCCCGTTGCCTGCGCGACGAACGCCCACTGGTCGGCGTACTCGTCGATGATCTTGCTGGTGGAGGCGCCGGCGCCGTGGCCGGCGCGCGTTTCCACGCGGATGAGCACCGGGCGCCCGCAGCCCTGTGCGTGTTGCAGGGCCGCCGCGTACTTGTAGCTGTGCCAGGGCGCTACGCGGTCGTCGTTGGCATCCGCCATCACCAGCGTCGCCGGGTAACAACTGCCCGGGTGCACGTTGTGATACGGCGAATAGGCGCGCAGCGCCCGGTACTCCCCGGGCACCTCGCTCAGCCCGTAGTCGCTCGACCACTGCCGGGCGTTGGCGCCGGCGGTGTGGTAGCGGAGCATGTCCATGACGCCGACGGCGGGCACCGCCGCGGCGAACAGCTCCGGCCGCTGGTTGGCGACCGCGCCGACCAGCAGTCCACCATTGCTGCCGCCCCAGATCGCGAGATGCTCCGGGCGGGTATAACCGGCCTCGATCAGCCACTCGGCCGCGGCGATGAAGTCGTCGAACACGTTCTGCTTCAGGAGTTTCGTGCCGGCCTCGTGCCAGCGCTCGCCGAACTCGCCGCCGCCGCGCAGGTTGGCGACCGCCAGCACGCCACCCGCCTCGATCCAGGCAGCGCGGCTCGCCGACCAAGCCGGCAACAGCGGGACGTTGAAGCCGCCGTAGCCGTAGAGCACGGTCGGCCGGCGACCGTCGGGCGGCCGGTCGCCCCGGTGGACGATGTACATCGGCACGCGCGTGCCGTCGCGGCTTTCGAACCAGACCTGGCGGGTCACGAAGGCGGCCGGATCGATGCCGGGCGCGGGTGCCTGCCACGGCTCGCTGCGCCCGGTCGCGAGGTCGTGGCGATATACGGTGCGCGGCGTGGTGAAGTCCGTATAGGAAAAAAACGTCACGGGACTCGCCGCCGGACCGTCGAAGCCGCTGACCGAGCCGGCGCCGGGCAGCGCGATTTCGCCGAGCGGCGTTCCGTCGGTGGCAAACACGGCCACGCGCGATCTCACATCCACGATCTGCTGCACGACCACGCGCCCGGCAATCAGCGAGGCCGCCTCGATGGCTGCCGGCCCCTGCGGCACGACCTCGCGCCAGTGTTCCGGCTGCGGACGGGCGATGTCGATCGCGATCACCCGTCCGTTCGGGGCCGCCTGCGTCGTGAGGAAGAAGAACTCGGACCCGACGTTACCGATGAACTCGTAGAGGGCGTCCCATCGGTCGAGCAGGCGCACCACCGCACCCGGTTCGTCCTCGCCTGGCCCCGGCAGCCGCTGATAGTAGACGCCGCTCGCCTGATACCCGTCGCGGACCTGGATGACGAGATACGCGCCGTCCTCGGTCACGGTCGGGTACGGGTCGCGCGTCGCGTGGTCGGTAATCGCGAACACCTGCCGGTCGGCATCCTGCGGCGTGCCGGGACGGCGGTACCAGATTGCCACCTGGCGGGCATCGTCGTAGCTGCCGTCGGGCCGCTGCGGGTAGCGGCTGTAATAGAAGCCGCTGCTGTCACGACTCCAGGCGAGTGGCGTGAACTTGGTGCCGTGGAGCACGTCGGGAAGGTCGGAGCCGGAGGCAATGCGCCGGATGCGCCAGGTCTTCCAGTCGCTGCCGCCATCGGAGAGTGAGTACGCCAGCAGTGCGCCGTCCGGCGAGAGTTCGTAGTCGCCGAGCGAGACGGTGCCATCGGCGCGCAGCTGGTTCGGATCGAGCAGCAAGCGGCCGCGCTGGCGGAGATCGGTCGTCACCCACAGGCTGTCCTGCTCGTCGGTGCCGCGGTTGTAGGCGTAGACATACGTGCCTGCCTCGTGCCGCGGCACGCCGAAACGTTCGTGGTCGATCAGGGCGCGCAGCCGGGCGGCAAAGTGCTCGCGCAGCGGCAACCCCGCGATGAGCCGCTGCGTGTAGGCGTTCTGCGCCGTGATCCACGCGCGGGTTGCGGCGCTGTCCGTGTCCTCGAGCCAGCGGTAGGGATCGGCGACGCGCTCACCGTGATACAGGTCCGTGTGATCGACGCGCCGGCTGAGCGGAGGCTGATCCGGTTGCTCCGCCGCGCCAGTCACCGCGGCCGCCAGCGCCAGCCAGGCAAGCGACAGGCACTTCGCACGGATCACGAGCCGGGTGGCCCGATCACGGTGGTGCCGCCCATGTACGGCTGGAGCACTTCGGGCACCGCGATCGAACCATCCGGACGCTGGTAGTTCTCCATCACTGCGATCAATGCGCGGCCGGCAGCGACACCGGAACCGTTCAGGGTGTGCACCAGTTCCGGCTTGCCCGTATCCGGATTGCGCCAGCGCGCTGCCATGCGCCGCGCCTGGAAGTCCTCGCAATTGCTGCACGAGGAAATCTCCCGGTAACGGCCCTGCCCCGGCAGCCAGACCTCGAGATCGTAGGTCCGGGCGGAGCCGAAACCGATATCGCCGGCGCACAGCGCCACCACCCGGTAGGCAAGCCCGAGTCGGTGCAGGATCACCTCGGCATGCCCGGTCAATTCCTCGAGCGCGGCATAGGAGTCGGCCGGGCGCACGATCTGCACCAGCTCGACCTTCTCGAACTGGTGCTGGCGGATCATGCCGCGGGTGTCCTTGCCGTAGGAGCCGGCCTCGGAGCGGAAACACGGCGTGTGCGCGGGGAGCCGCAGCGGCAACGCGCCCGCATCCAGGATGCGCTCACGGCCGAGGTTCGTGAGCGGGACTTCCGCCGTCGGAATGAGGAAGAACTCCTGCTCGCCCTGCACGGCGAAGAGATCGGCGGCGAACTTCGGCAACTGGCCGGTCCCCTCCAGACTCGCGCGATTGGCGAGGTACGGCACGTACACCTCGGTGTAGCCGTGCTCGCGGGTGTGGGTGTCGAGCATGAACTGGATGAGTGCCCGATGCAGTCGCGCGAGCGGTCCGCGCATCACCATGAAGCGCGCCCCGGCGATCAGCCCGGCCGCCTCCGGATCGAGCAGACCGAGACGCGTGCCGAGGTCGACGTGATCGAGCGGCTGGAACGCGAACTGTGGCGGCTCGCCCCGGCGGCGAACCTCACGGTTCGCGTCCTCGTCACGACCCTCCGGGACGGACTCGTGCAACAGATTCGGCAACCCGAGGTGCAGTTCGTGCAGCTGTCGCTGCACACCCTCCAGCGCGGTCTCTGCACTCTGCAGCGCCTCGCCGAGATGCTCGACTTCGGCGAGCAGCGGGGCGATCTCCTGGCCCGCCGCCTTCGCCTTGCCGATGCCCCTGGACTTCACGTTGCGCTCGTTGCGCAACTGCTCGACCCGCAGCTGCGATTCCCGGCGCGATTCCTCCAGCGCGCTGTAGGCGGCAAGATCCAGCCTGAAGCCGCGACGCGCGAGATTGTCGCGGACGCGGTCGGGCTCGGTGCGGAGCAGGCGGGGGTCGAGCATGGCGTTGCAGTCTCCGGCGCGCGGCGGGTGGATCAGCGGCGAATTCTAGAGGCTTCCGCGATCGCCGGGGAAGCATGCAGCGCAGGCCGGCGGACGGATGTCGTCAATGAGGACGGCTGAGCGGCGCAGGCCCGGTGTCGGATCGCCATGAGTCGCTGCGGCGAGCGGCGCCCGACAAGCGGCCCGGTGCAGGCCCGGCCCTCCGCTCACCGCTCCTTGCGCGCCGCGCGGTTACGCTCGCGCAGCTCTGCGAGCTTCTCCGCAATCCTCGCCTCCATGCCCCGCCCGGAAGGCTCGTAGTAAACACGATCGGGCAGTTCATCGGGAAAGTAACGCTCACCGGCGGCAAATGCGTCCGGCTCCTCGTGCGCATAGCGGTAACCGGCGCCGTGGCCGAGGCTTTTCATGAGCCGCGTCGGTGCATTGCGGATATGCAGCGGGACTTCCAGCGAGCCGAAGCCGGCCGCATCTTCCCGGGCCGCGGAGAAGGCCCGGTAGACCGCATTGCTCTTGGCCGCGCAGGCGAGAAACACGACCGCCTGCGCCAGCGCGAGATCGCCCTCCGGGCTGCCCAGACGCTCGTAGGCGTCCCAGGCCTCGAGCGTCAGCGTCAGCGCCCGCGGATCGGCCAGCCCGATGTCCTCGACCGCCATGCGCACCAGCCGGCGCGCGATGTAGCGCGGATCGCAGCCGCCATCGAGCATGCGGGCGAACCAATAGAGGCTCGCGTCCGGATCGGAGCCGCGCACCGCCTTGTGCAGCGCTGAGATCTGGTCGTAGAAAATATCCCCGCCGCGGTCGAAGCGCCGCCAGCCACCGGCAATCACCTCGCCCACGGCCTGCGCCCCGATCTCCTCCTGCTCGCCGGCGCGCGCCACGCTCGCGGCCAGTTCCAGCAGATTGAGCGCCCGGCGCGCATCGCCGTCGGCGGCCGTGGCAATGTGCCCGAGCGCCTCGTCACCGATACGCAGCAGCGGCAGGCCGAGACCGCGCTCGGGATCGGCCACCGCGCGGCGCAGCAGGCGCAACAAGTCGTCGCGCCCGATCGCCTTCAGCACATAGACCCGGGCGCGCGAGAGCAGCGCGTTGTTCAGCTCGAACGACGGGTTCTCGGTCGTCGCGCCGATGAAGATGATGGTGCCGTCCTCCACAAATGGCAGGAACGCATCCTGCTGCGCCTTGTTGAAGCGATGCACTTCGTCGAGAAACAGCACCGTCGGCCGGCTGCGATCGGACTGGGCGGTAGCCACCGCCTCGCGCACGTCCTTTACCCCGGCGAGGACCGCCGAGAGGCCGACGAAGCGCGCGCCGGCCGCCGTGGCGACCAGGCGCGCCAGGGTCGTCTTGCCGGTGCCCGGCGGACCCCAGAGCACCGCCGAGTGCAACGCCCGCGCTTCGATCAGTCCCGTGAGCGGCTTGCCGGGGCCGAGCAGGTGGCGCTGGCCGACTACCTCATCGAGCGTCGCCGGACGCATGCGGTCGGCGAGCGGCTGCCAGGCGGCCTCGGGCCGGTCAGGGCTGTCTGCGGCCATCCTGCGGCACCACGCCGATCATGGTCTCGATGCGCCGGCACCAGTGGCGCAGTCCGGCCACCGAGAGCAGCCAGCCCGCACCAATACCGGCGAGATTCGATACCACATCGTTGGCTTCGGCGAAGCGGAACGGCGTCAGGCTCTGCAGCAACTCGATCACGCCGCCGTAGGCGAGGAGCCCTGCCGCCACGAGCCAGGCGTAACGCGCTTCGAAGACTCCCAGGAACCAGATGGTCAGGAACGTGAACGCGAGGAAGTGCATGAACTTGTCGATCCCCTGCACCGCCACCGGGGCCGCAAGCGGCAGCAAGGCCAGCACCAGCACCAGCGCCAGCGCGCCGAGACCCGCACCGAACCACCACCAGCGATAACGAAGAGGCAACACGCGTTTCATCCCGGACTGCGGCTCAGAGATTGCCCTCGCGGATCACGTCGGCCCCCTCCGGCACCTCGAAGCGGAAGCTGGCGTCGTCCAGGGCGGGGTTCAGACGGACGTCGGTGAGAAAGATGCGCGTGAGCTGCCCGAGCCGGTCGACGATCTCGAGCTGCGCGGGCCGCTTGCCCGCAAACGCGATCGCCACGGAGTCGAAATCGGACTCCTCCGAACGCGGCTTCAGCCGTACCCAGTCGAGGCCCTCACCGGACCAGGCACCCGTCTCCTCGAAGCGCTCGAGCACGTCGCGACCGCCCGTGAGCAGTGCGGCCGGCGTCTCGCCGAGCCCGGATGCCAGTGGCCGCACGGTCACCTGCTGCAGGTCTGCCTCGTACAGCCAGAGCTGCTCGCCGTCGGCCAGCACCACCCGTTCGTAAGGGCGCTCGTAGTCCCAGCGGAAACGGCCGGGCCGCTTCAACAACAGGCGACCGTCCGCTTCCTCGCCCGCGCCACCTTCGGCGGCAACGACGACCTGGCGAAAGTCCGCACGCATCGAGTGCACGCTTTCGATGAACTGCTGCAACCGCTGGAAACCGGGGCTCGCGGCACGCGAGTCCACCGGCAGCAGCAGCAAGGCGAACAGCACACCGACCAGCGGCAGGCAGCGTCCCGGCACGGGTTATTCTTCGGGCGGCGGCGGTGCCAGGACCTCGCGAAAACCATTGGACTGCAGCGGCCCGACGAGGCCCGCCTGCTCCATGGTCTCCACCAGGCGCGCGGCACGGTTGTAGCCGATCTTCAGCCGTCGCTGAATGCCCGAGACGGAGGCACGACGCGTCTCCGTGACGATGCGAACCGCCTGATCGTAGAGCGGGTCGGCCTCGCCTTCGGCATCCTCGCCGCCGTTGCCCGTCTCGCCCGAAATACCCGGGATGGCGACCGCCGGGCCCTCGAGCACCTCATCGACGTAGCTCGGCTGGCCGGCGCCCTTGAGCTGGGCGGCGACGCGGTGCACTTCCTGGTCGGACACGAAGGCGCCGTGGACACGCAGCGGCGCCGCGGTACCCGGCGCCATGAACAACATGTCGCCGTGGCCGAGCAGGCTCTCGGCGCCCCCCTGGTCGAGGATCGTGCGCGAGTCCACCTTGGCCGACACCTGGAAGGCGATGCGGCAGGGAATGTTGGCCTTGATCAGCCCGGTGATCACGTCGACGGACGGCCGCTGGGTGGCAACGATCATGTGAATGCCGGCGGCGCGCGCCTTCTGGGCGAGGCGCGCAATGAGCTCCTCGACTTTCTTGCCGACGATCATCATCAGGTCGGCCAGCTCGTCGATGACCACGACGATGAACGGCAGCGTCTCGAGCGGTGACGCGGGCGCGGCCGCCTCGCCGTCGGCGCCCGCTGTCGCCAGCGGATTGGGGATCGGCTCGCCCTTGTCGATGGCGGCACGGACCTTGCGGTTGAAGCCGCTGATGTTGCGCACGCCGAGCGCCGCCATGATGCGGTAGCGCCGGTCCATCTCGACCACACACCAGCGCAGCGCATTGGCCGCGTCCTTCATGTCGGTCACCACCGGGCAGAGCAGATGCGGAATGTCCTGGTACACGGACAGCTCCAGCATCTTCGGATCGACCATGATCAGGCGCACTTCGTCGGGCTTCGCCTTGTAGACGAGGCTGAGCACCATCGCGTTCAGCCCGACGGATTTGCCCGAGCCGGTGGTACCCGCGATCAGCAGGTGCGGCATGCGCTGCAGGTCGGCCACGACCGCCTTGCCGCTGATGTCCTTGCCGAGCGCCAGCGTCAGCGGCGAAGGCATATCCTCGTAGGCTTTCGAGCGCAGGATGTCGCCGAGCGTCACCAGCTCGCGGCTCTCGTTCGGGATCTCCAGTCCGACCGTGGACTTGCCGGGGATCACCTCCACGACCCGCACGCTGATCGCGGAGAGCGAGCGCGCGAGATCCTTGGCGAGATTGCTGATCTGGCTCACCTTCACGCCCGGAGCCGGATTGAGTTCGAAGCGGGTCACCACGGGGCCCGGGTGCACCGAGACCACCTCGACCTCGACCCCGAAATCACGCAGCTTGAGCTCCACGAGGCGCGACATCGCCTCGAGCGCCTCGGTCGAATAGCCTGGGCCGTGGGGCGGCGCCTCGTCGAGCAGCGACAGCGGCGGCAGCTCGCCCGGCACGGGCTTGTCGAACATCCGGACCTGGCGCTCCTTTTCCACGCGGGTGCCGGGTTCGGCCGCGGCCACCACCGGCTCGATGCGCGGCGGCGCCTTCTTCGCGGCCTTCTTGCGTTCGGCGCGCACGACTTCCTGGCGCTGTTCCAGCGCGTTCTTCGCCACGGCACGCTCGCGCAGGTCGCGCAGGAGTCCGCGTGCCCGGTCCACGACGCCGAGCACGCCCGCGCCGATCCGGTCCATGACGACCAGCCACGACAGCCCGGTGAACACCGCGACTGCGGCGAGCCACAGCGACAACAGCAGCAGTGTCGCGCCCAGGGTGCCGAGCAGGCTGGCGAGTCCCGCACCCACCAGTTCACCGAACGCACCACCCGCCGACTGCGGCAGGATCCCCGAAGCGAAATGCAGCGTCGCCAGCCCGCAACTGCTCGCCAGCGTCAGCACAAAACCGCCGGCGCGCATCCCGAGCAGGCCGCGGTCGATCGGCCCGGTGGAACGCCGCGCGGAGAACAACAGCCAGCCGAATACGGCCGCCATCGCGGGCAGCAGGAAGGCCGGCACGCCGAACAGGCTGTAGCTGATGTCCGCGAACCAGGCACCGCCGGCGCCGATCTGGTTGCGTACCAGTCCGCCGTCGCCCGTGTGGCTGAAGCCCGGGTCGCGCGGGTCATAGGTGAGTAACGCCACCAGCATGATCAGGGCGAATGCGCCGAGCACCCACAAGGCCGACTCCCGCAATGCATTGACTGCGGAAGCCGCGGGCACGCCGTTACCGTCCAGCCGGACTGTTCTGCTCACCTGAGATAACGCTACAACAACAAATTTCAACTACTTCTGCGCACGAGTAGTTGCGGCGGATGATAACAGCAAACTCGACCGTGGTTGAAGCCGTGCGGACCCGGCCGACCGGCGCTTGGAAGCCGCCGCCGTTTGTCCCTACACTACCGCGCCGGGCAACCAGCACTATTAATAGGAAGCGGCGTGCGGCGTTCGCCCGCTCCCCGCCCGCGAAGGATCACTGCGAATGGCCGAGTCCCGACACGCGCGACTGCTTATCCTGGGCTCCGGCCCGGCCGGTTACACCGCTGCCGTGTATGCCGCCCGGGCCAACCTGCGCCCCCTCCTGATCACCGGACTCGAGCAGGGTGGCCAGCTCATGACGACGACCGAGGTCGATAACTGGCCCGGTGGCGGTGAGGGCCTCCAGGGCCCGCAGCTGATGGAACAGTTGCGCGCCCACGCGGAGCGTCTCGAGGTCGAGATGGTGTTCGACCAGGTCGAGCGGGCAGATTTCAGCACGCGCCCCCTGCGCCTGCGCGGCGGTGAACGCGACTACACGGCAGACGCCATCATCATTGCCACCGGCGCATCGGCCCGCTACCTCGGCCTGCCGAGCGAGACGCACTACCGCGGCAAGGGCGTGTCGGCCTGCGCGACCTGCGACGGCTTTTTCTACAAGGGCAAGGACGTGGCCGTGATCGGCGGCGGCAATGTTGCCGTCGAGGAAGCCCTGTACCTCTCCAACCTCTGCCACCGGGTGACACTGGTGCATCGGCGCGACCAGCTGCGGGCCGAGAAAATGCTGCAGGCACGGCTGCTCGAGCGCGCGGGGCCGGGCGGCAACATCGAGCTGCTCTGGAACCATGCCGTCGAGGAAGTGCTCGGCGATGCGCAGGGCGTGACCGGGCTGCGCCTGCGTGCCACCGACCGCGATGCGAAGACGCGCGAGCTTGCAGTCACCGGGGTGTTCATTGCCATCGGGCACGTACCGAACACGACGCCGTTTGAGGGGCAACTGCAGATGACCGGCGGCTACATCGTCGTCCGCTCGGGACTCGCGGGCAGCGCTACGGCCACCAGCGTGCCCGGCGTATTCGCTGCAGGCGACGTGGCCGATCACGTCTACCGGCAGGCGATCACCTCCGCCGGGTCCGGCTGCATGGCGGCGCTCGACGCGGAGCGGTTTCTCGACTCGGCCGGCGGCTGATTGACAGGCCCGGGCCGGCGATCGAGGCTTCCCGCCACCAGCAGACGCCGTCGAAGCGGGCAGCAGCCACGTGAAGATCACGATCGTCGAGAGCATCGATGCGGTTGCGGCAGCCGACTGGAATCGCCTGCTCGACACCTCGCAGCCCTTTCTGCGCCACGAGTTCCTGGCTGCCCTGGAAGCGAGCGCCGCGATCGGTCCCGGCACCGCCTGGCTGCCACGATACCTGCTCGCGCATGAACCCGACGGCACGCTGAGCGGTGCGCTGCCGCTGTACCGCAAGTCCGATTCCTGGGGCGAGTTCGTGTTCGACTGGGCCTGGGCCGACGCCTACCGGCGCTCCGGGCTGCGCTACTACCCCAAGCTGGTCGCCGCGGTACCGTTCACCCCCGCCACGGGACCGCGCCTGCTGGTGAGACCGGGCGCGCAGCGGGACCGCATCCTCCCGGCGTTGCTCGACGGAGCACTCGAGTATGCGCGCGCAACCCAGGCGTCATCCCTGCACGTGCTGTTTCCCGATGAGGCACAGGCACTGGAACTGCGCGAGCGCGGCCTGCTGCTGCGCAAGGACTGCCAGTTCCACTGGCACAACCGGGGCTATGCGAGCTTCGAGGAGTTTCTCGGCGGATTCACCGCCGAGAAGCGCAAGAAGACCCGCCGGGAGCGCCGTCGCGTTGCTGAGGCGGGCATCAGTTTTCGCACTCTCGGCGGCGCGGAGATGAACGACGACCTGTGGGCGAGCGTACTGCCCCTTTATGCGAGCACCTTCTGGCGACGCGGTCACGATCCGTACCTCGGCGAGGCGTTCTTCCGCGCGATCTGCCGCACGCTGCCTGCACAGCTCGTGGTGATCGTCGCCATGGCGCACAGCGAGGCGGTTGCGGCCGCGATCTGCTTTCGCAGCGACGACACGCTGTACGGGCGCTACTGGGGCAGCGCCGGCAATTACCACAGCCTGCACTTCGAGACCTGCTACTACCAGGGCATCGAGTACTGCATCGCCAACGGGCTGCGCCTGTTCGAACCCGGCACCCAGGGCGAGCACAAGATCGCGCGCGGCTTCGTCCCCGCCGAAGTCTGGTCCGCGCACTGGCTGGCGGATCCCCGCTTCGCGGCCGCCATCGACCGCCATCTCGCCGGCGAGCGGCGCCACATCGACGACTACATGGACGTGGTGCACGAGCACACACCGTATCGCCGGGAGGCACCGTGACTGCGTCCGGCAGTCCGCCCGGGCTGCCGTTCCTCAGCTCGCGCACGACAGGTAACGGCGCTGCTTTGGTTGCGCAGGGGGGCAAGTTCTTGCACAATCCCGCCGCGCATCGAGGACCGAACGGGAATATGGCCAAAGAGGAAGCCCTGCAGCTGGACGGAGTCGTGACGGAGACGCTCCCGAACACGACCTTTCGCGTGAAGCTAGACAACGGCCACGTCGTCACGGCGCACATTTCCGGCAAGATGCGCAAGAACTACATCCGCATCCTCACGGGTGACCGGGTCACGGTCGAACTGACGCCCTACGACCTCACCAAGGGCCGCATCACCTACCGCGAACGTTGATCGGCCGGGGCGCCGGCCGGCCAGCAGATCTGCCCTCAGCCCGCCGGGCCGCGTCAGCGGGACTCGGCCAGGTGTTCGAGCTTCTTCGTGTTCGGTATCGCCTTGAGCACCAGGGCCCCGTCGGCACCGATGCCGATCGCGACGTGCCCGCCGTTCGCCAATTCGCCGAACAGTAGCTGCTCGGCAAGCGGCCGCTTGATGTGCTCCTGGATCACGCGGGCCATCGGCCGCGCGCCCATCGCCGGATCGTAGCCGCGCTCCGCGAGCCATTCGCGCGCCTCAGGCTCGAGTTCCACGGTCACGTCGTTGCGCTCGAGCGCCGCCTCGAGCTCCATGACCATCTTGTCCTCCACCCGCAGCACCGCATCCCTGCCCAGCGGGCGGAACTGGATGATGGCGTCGAGGCGGTTGCGAAACTCGGGCGCGAACATCTTCGTCAGGATCGCCATGCCGTCGGTGCTGTGATCCTGCCGCGTGAAGCCGATCGAGGCGCGGCTCATCTCCTGCGCGCCGGCATTGGTCGTCATCACGATGATGACGTTGCGGAAATCCGCCTTGCGCCCGTTGTTGTCCGTGAGCGTGCCGTGATCCATGACCTGCAGCAGCAGGTTGAACACTTCCGGATGCGCCTTCTCGATCTCATCGAGCAGCAGCACCGAGTGCGGGTTCTTGCTCACCGCCTCGGTGAGCAACCCGCCCTGGTCGAAACCGACATAGCCGGGCGGCGCGCCGATGAGGCGCGACACGGTGTGCCGCTCCATGTACTCGGACATATCGAAGCGCACCAGCTCGATGCCGAGGCAATGGGCAAGCTGCCGGGTCACCTCGGTCTTGCCGACGCCGGTCGGCCCCGCAAACAGGAACGCACCGACGGGCTTCTCCGGCTCGCGCAGCCCGGATCGCGCCATCTTGATCGCCGAGGCGAGCGCTTCGATCGCCTGGTCCTGCCCGAAAATGACGAGCTTCAGGTCGCGTTCCAGGTTGCGCAGCTGATCGCGATCGGAGGCGGACACGCTCTTCGGCGGAATCCTCGCCATGCGTGCCACGACTTTCTCGATCTGCGCCACGTCCACCAGGTCCGTGCGCGTTTCCGGCGGCTCCAGTCGCATGCTCGCACCCGCTTCGTCGATCACGTCGATCGCCTTGTCCGGCAGGTGCCGCTCGTTGATGTGGCGGGCAGACAGTTCCGCCGCAGCTTCGAGCGCCTGGTCGGTGTAGCGCACGCCGTGATGCTCCTCGAAGCGCGAACGCAGGCCCTTGAGGATCTCCACGGATTCCGGCACCGACGGCTCGAGCACGTCGATCTTCTGGAAGCGGCGCGCGAGCGCGTGGTCCTTCTCGAAGATGTGCCGGTATTCCCGGTAAGTCGTCGAGCCGATGCAGCGCAGTTCGCCGCTGGCGAGCACGGGCTTGATCAGGTTGGAGGCATCGAGCACACCGCCCGACGCGGCCCCGGCGCCGATCACCGTATGGATCTCGTCGATGAACAGGATCGCTCCCGGGTTCTTCTTCAGTTCGTTGATGACGCCCTTGAAGCGCTTCTCGAAGTCCCCGCGATACTTGGTGCCGGCGAGCAACGAGCCCATGTCGAGCGCATAAATGGTGCAGTCCTTCAGGACGGGCGGCACCTCGCCATCCACGATCATCTTTGCCAGCCCTTCCGCCAGGGCGGTCTTTCCGACCCCCGCCTCACCCACGTACAGCGGATTGTTCTTGCGGCGGCGGCACAGGACCTGGATGGTCCGCTCGATCTCTGCCTGGCGGCCGATCAGCGGATCGATACGGCCTTCGGCTGCGCGCCGGTTCAGGTTGGAGGCGTAGTTTTCGAGTGCACTGCCGGAGCTGTCGCCCTCGGCATCCTCACCCTCCGCTCCCCGGCCGCCGGCCGCGCGGCGCTCGCCGAACTTGGCGAGACCATGCGAAATGAAATTGACGACGTCGAGCCGGGTGACGTCGTGAAGCCCGAGGAGGTAGACGGCATGAGACTGCTTCTCGCCGAAGATGGCGACGAGCACGTTCTCGCCCTTCACTTCCTTCTTGCCGCTCGACTGGACGTGGAAGACGGCACGCTGCAATACGCGCTGGAAGCCGAGCGTGGGCTGCACGTCCTGGTCGCTCTCGCCCTTCAGACGCGGCGTGGACTGGTCGGTGAACTCCTCGAGTTCCTTGCGCAGGCGGTCGAGATCCGCACCGCAGGACTTGAGGATCTCGGCCACCGCCGGGATATCGAGGATCGCCAGCAGCAGGTGCTCGACCGTCATGTACTCATGGCGGTTGTTGCGGGCCTGCTGAAAGGCCTCGTTGAGACAATATTCGAGTTCGCTGCTTAACATCCCTGCCTCACGCCTCCTCCAGAGTGCAGAGCAACGGGTGCTGGTGCTGCTGCGAGTATGACGTCACCTGCGCCACTTTGGTCTCGGCGATCTCGTAGGTAAACACGCCGCACACGCCTTTTCCCTTGGTGTGCACCTCGAGCATGATGCGGGTCGCCTTGGGCCGGTCCATGGCAAATATGAGCTCCAGAACCTCCACCACGAATTCCATCGGGGTGTAGTCGTCGTTGATCAGTATGACCCGGAACAGGGGAGGCTTCTTGAGTCTCGGCTTGGCTTCCTCGACCGCAAGCCCACGCCCCTCCTCCGGGTGACCGCCGGGTTCATTGCCGTCGCCGGCCATGCGCCCGCCGGTGCTCACCAGAAATCCCGCGACGTCCCGCATTTTATCGTCACAGCTCAACCTGCTCACGCCGCTCGGGGAATATGTATAACGTGTCCGGGCACGAGAAATCCGTGAGCCGTTCCACGCACCGGACCGGCGGTCCCTGCGTCGCAACCCGCCTCCCCGCTCTGTTCAAATCCGGTATCAATTCTCATCGCCATGTCGATGCTGTGCAACAGAATACACGTTTGGGCCGCCCTTACCGGGAACCACTCATTATGCTAACTTGCTCACTCGCCCGGAGGCAGTTCTTGGCGCCTCCTGCGTTGGGGCCGCGCATGGAAATCCGTTGAATCTCACCCAGATCATTCAGCGCTGGAACGTAGAGAACCCGGCGGCGCTGGCAGCCCGAGCCAGCGACACGCTGCCGTTCTGGGTTTCATTGCTGCTGGTCATTGCGATCGGCTACTACGCCGCCCGCCTGGTCTGGCTGCTCGTCCCCGTGCCCTCGTCGGACGCGTGGACACCGCCGCCGCCGAGCGGCATACCGGCCCGGACCGTCGGCAGCAACCCCAGCGCCTATGCAGCCATTGCCGAAGCGCACCTGTTCGGGCGCGCTGATGCTGCGGCGGAACCGTCCGCCGTCGCGATCGAAGACGCTCCCGAAACCCAGCTCGCCCTGCAACTGCGCGGCGTGGTGGCTGCGGCCGACGAGCGCTTTGCTCACGCCATCATCGCCGACAATTCCGGCACGGAGAAGGTGTATTTCCTCAAGGACACGGTGCCGGGCGGAGCCACCGTGCAGGGCATCCAGCCGGACCGCGTCGTACTGAGCCGCGGCGGTGTCATCGAGATCCTGCCGCTGCCGCGGATCAGCACCGGCGGGGCTGCGCCCGGCGTCGCACGGGCTGGCGCAGCACCTCCCCCCGCCCGCCGCGCCCAGCCGGCGTCCATGCAGGAGGGGGTGACCCAGAACGCCAATACGTTTACCGAGATCATCCGCCCGCAGCCCTTCATGCCCAACGGGGAACTGAAGGGCTATCGCATCTACCCCGGCCGCAATCGCGACCAGTTCGTCGCGCTCGGGCTGCAGCCTGGGGACCTTGTCACAGAAATCAATGGAATGACCCTGAATAATCCGGCCCAGGCCATGGAATTGTTCCGCTCCCTGGCGGATACGACACAGGTTACGGTGACCATCGAGCGCGAGGGCCAGCCTCAGACACTGACGCTCGACACCTCACAGGTAGCGACCGCCGGCGGCGGCGCGACGCAGTGATCGATATGTTGCGACTCAGCACTCCCGGATGCGCGGCGCTCGTCATGCTGCTCCTGCTCTCGCCGGTCGGCAGGGCCCAGCAGGCCAACGTCACCCCGAACTACAAAGACGCCGACATCCGCCAGGTAATCGAGGCGGTCGGCGCGGTGACCGGCCGGAACTTCGTCCTCGACCCGCGCGTAAAGGCGCAGGTCACCATGTTGTCGTCCGCCCCCATGACCGCGGACGCCTTCTATGAGGCATTCCTGTCGATTCTTTCCGTATACGGCTTCGTCGCGGTGCCATCCGGCAACGTGGTGAAAATCCTGCCCGATGCGAATGCGAGGCAGGTTCCGGGGGCCGAAATCACGCCCGGTGGCGGGCGCCTGGCCGACGACATCGTCACGCAGGTGATCCCGGTGAAGAATGTCGCCGCCGCACAGCTCGTGCCGATCCTGCGACCGCTGATTCCGCAGTACGGCCACCTGGCCGCGCATCCGCCGTCCAACCTGCTGATCATTTCGGACCGCGCCGCCAACGTCGAGCGCATGACGCGCATCATCGCCCGCATCGACCAGGAAAGCACCGCGGACATCGAGGTGATCCGCCTCGAGAACGCCTCGGCCGCCGAGGTGGTGCGCGTCGTCACCACGCTCGGGCAGGGCGCCAAGACCGAGGGAGCAGCCCCCGCCGCCACCACCCTGGTTGCGGACGAGCGCACCAACAGCGTGCTGGTGAGCGGCGATCGCAACGAGCGCCTGCGCCTGCGCACGCTGGTCGCCCATCTCGACACCCCGCTGCAGGAAGGCGGCGACACCCGGGTCCGCTACCTGAGGTACGCGGACGCCAAGGATCTCGCCACGAAGCTCCAGAGCCAGTACCAGAAGCAGGCCGCCACCACGGCTGCCGGCCAGAACGCCTCGTCGCCGACGGAGAAAGGCGACATCATCATCTGGGCGGACGAGGCCACCAACGCGCTGATCATCACCGCGCCGCCGAAGGTGATGAAGGGCATGATGGCCGTGATCGACCGGCTCGACATCCGCCGCATGCAGGTCATGGTGGAGTCCCTCATCGTCGAGGTCTCCGCCGACAAAGCGTCCGAGCTGGGCGTGAACTGGGCCGTGGCGGATGGCGATTTCGACAACGCCGTGGGCGTCACCCGCTTCGACCTGCCGAACAGCGGCGGCGGCGGGGTCCTCGGCCTGGCCGGTGCCATCGACAGCGGCGAGCCGGCGGCCATTGCCGCCGCGGTCGGCAAGGGCCTGAACCTCGGCGTCGGCCGCCTCTCGGATTCGGGCACGAGTTTCGTCGCCCTGATCAACGCGCTCGCCTCGGATGCCGACACCAACATCATCGGCACGCCGGTGCTGGTGACCATGGACAACGAGGAGGCGGAGATCAAGGTCGGCCAGGAAGTTCCCTTCGTCACGGGCCAGTACACCGATACGGGAGCCAGCGGCGGCGTGACCGGTGTCAATCCGTTCCAGACCATTCAGCGCGAACAGGTCGGGCTGACCCTGAAGCTGACGCCGCAGATCAACGAAGGCGACGCAGTGCTCCTCAAGATCGAACAGGAACTCTCCTCGCTGCTCGCCAACGTCGCCGGCGCCTCCGATCTCATCACCAGCAACCGGACCATCTCGACCTCCGTCATCGTCGAGGATGGCGGTACGCTCGTCCTCGGGGGCCTCATCCAGGACGATCTGCGCGAGACCCAGCAGCGCATTCCGATGCTCGGCAGCATTCCGCTGCTCGGCCGGTTGTTCCGCGTCGACAGCACGACGAAGAAGAAATCGAACCTGATGGTCTTCATCAAGCCGACCATCCTGCGCGACGATGCCCAGGCCGCGTTCGAGACCGGCGCCAAGTACAACTTCGTCCGCAACCAGCAACTCGCGAAGGTCGATCGCGGAGTTCAATTGATGCCCGGGGAGACGCGGCCAATCCTGCCCGAGGGTCCCTCGCGCGAGATTCCCGCTATCGATCTGCGCCAGCTGCGCACCGACATGGCGCCGGCCGGCGCGACCGACCAGCAATCCGATGGCAATTCCGGTCCAACGGACCCCCGGTGAGAGTGGTGACGGCCTGAGCGCCGTCGCCACGGATACCGTCACGCTGACGCAGCCAGGGGCTGCCGCCGAGGTCGCGCAGCGGTTGCTGCCCTTCGCCTTCGCCAAGCGTCACGGCGTGCTGATCCTGGGTTTCGCGGACGGTCGGGCGCAGGTGCTCGTGAAACCCGACACGGCCCCGCTGGCAATCGGCGAGCCCCGCCGCTTCGCCGGCATGCCGCTGCACCTCACGGTGGTACCGGCTGATGACTTCGACGCCCGGCTGCAGGAAACCTACGAGCGCGAGTCAAATTCCACCATGCAGATGGTGGACGGCCTTGGCGACGACACGGACCTCTTCCTGGTCGCTCAGCAGTTGCCGGAGCCCTCGGATCTGCTCGAGAGCGACGACGATGCGCCGATCATCCGTCTGATCAACGCTGTGCTCACCTAGGCCGTCAAGGAGAACGCCTCCGACATCCATATCGAGCCTTACGAGAACCGCCTCGTCATCCGCTTTCGCATCGACGGCGTGCTGCGTGAAGTGCTGCAGTCCCGCCGTGCGGTAGCGCCGCTGGTGGTGTCGCGAATCAAGGTCATGTCGAAGCTCGACATCGCCGAGAAGCGCCTGCCGCAGGACGGCCGGATCTCGCTGCGCGTGGCCGGGCGCGCGGTCGACGTACGCGTTTCCACCATGCCCTCCGGCCATGGCGAGCGCGTGGTGCTGCGACTGCTCGACAAGCATGCCGGGCGCATCGACCTGAACCATCTCGGCATGGACCGCTCGACCCAGGACGTCATCGACGAACTGATCCACAAGCCCCACGGCATCATCCTGGTGACCGGCCCTACCGGCTCCGGCAAGACCACGACGCTTTACGCCGCCCTGGAACGCATCAACGACAACACCCGCAACATCATGACCGTCGAGGACCCGATCGAGTACTACATCGACGGGATCGGCCAGTCACAGGTGAACACCAAGGTCGAGATGACCTTCGCGCGCGGACTGCGCGCCATCCTGCGCCAGGATCCGGATGTCGTGATGGTGGGCGAGATCCGCGACCTCGAGACCGCCGAGATCGCCGTGCAGGCGAGCCTCACCGGGCACCTGGTGCTCTCGACACTGCATACGAACACCGCCGTCGGCGCCGTGACCCGGCTGCGTGACATGGGTATCGAGCCGTTTCTGCTCTCATCGAGCCTCGTCGGTGTGCTGGCACAACGCCTGGTGCGCGTGCTCGACCCGGACATGCGCGAAGCCTACACGGCGTCCGAATACGAATGCCGGCTCCTCGGCGTGGACCCGGCGCAGGCGCCGCCGCTTTATCGGCCGCGGGCCGATGCAGTCGGCACCACCGGCTACAAGGGCCGGACCGGCATCTATGAACTCGTCACCATCGACGATGAACTGCGCACGATGATCCACGACGGTTCCGGTGAACACGAACTCGAGCGTCACGCCCGCACCCGCGGCCCGAGCATCCGCGAGGACGGCCTGCGCCAGGTGCTCACGGGCGTCACCACGCTGGAAGAGGTCCTGCGCGTAACGCGGGCCAACTAGACCGGCGAGCGCGGCGGTAGCAGAATTCGCACCGCCATGGGTGCCTTCGAATACACCGCAGTCGATCCGTCCGGGCGCGAAACCCGCGGAGTCATCGAGGGCGACACGCCCCGACAGGTCCGCCAGATCCTGCGTGAACGCCGGCTGCTGCCGCTCGCCGTCGTCGAGGTGGCCGAGAAGGAAGCGACGCGGCAACGCTCGTTTTCGCTGCGCCGCTCGATGTCGGCCGCGGATCTCGCGCTGATGACCCGCCAGCTCGCCACCCTGCTCGCCTCGGCGCTGCCCCTGGAGGAAGCCCTGCTCGCCGTGGCCGAGCAGACCGAGACGCCGCGGCTCAAGAGCATTCTGCTCGGCGTGCGATCGAAGGTCATGGAGGGCCACACCCTCGCCGATGGCCTTGGCGAGTTTCCCAGGGCCTTCCCTGAACTGTACCGCGCGACGATTGCGGCCGGCGAGCAATCCGGACACCTTGATGCCGTGCTGGAGCGGCTCGCCGACTACACCGAGAGCCGCCATGAGCTGCGCCGCAAGGTCCAGAACGCGATGATCTATCCCGTGGTGCTGACCTCGCTGGCGCTGCTGATCGTCGGCGGCATGCTGGTGTATGTCGTGCCGAAAGTGGTCGCCGTTTTTGTCAATACCGGGCGCGAACTGCCGGCGTTGACGCAGATCCTGATCTCGACCAGCAGCTTCCTGCGGGAGTACGGCGTGGCCCTGCTCATCGCGCTCGGCATCATGGGCTGGGGCATCACGAGACTCCTGCGCCGCCCGGGCCCGCGATGGACCTGGCACACCACGCTCCTGCGCCTGCCGGTGATCGGGCGTCTCACCCGTGGTTTCAATACCGCGCGCTTCACCCGGACCTTCAGCATCCTGACCGGCAGCGGCGTGCCGGTGCTCGAGGCGCTGCGAATATCCGCCGAGGTCGTGACCAACCTGCCCATGCAGTCTTCGGTCCGCGAGGCGGCTTCGCGGATCCGCGAGGGCGCGTCCATCGGCAAGTCGCTCGCGGTCAGCGGGCATTTTCCGCCGATCTGCATTCACCTCATTTCCAGCGGCGAGGCCAGCGGCGAACTCGAGGTCATGCTCGCGCGCGCCGCGGCCAACCAGGAAAAGGAAATGGACGGGCTGATTGCCGCCCTGATGGGCCTGATGGAGCCTGCGCTCATCGTCACGATGGGCGTCATCGTGCTGATCATCGTGCTGGCGATACTGTTGCCAATTTTCGAACTGAACCAGCTCGTCGGCTGACGCACAGCCGCGAAGCGGATGCGCAGGTCGCCGCGGAGTCCGTGGCCGTTGCTGATTCTGCCGGGCAGGTGTTGCGCGCGCCGTCACGCCCTGTCGAAACGGCTATTGCCAACATCGGCAAATGCGATTATATAGCCGCCATTCGACAACCACTGTGCAATGCGAAGAGGGACGCTGCGGTGTCAGGTACTCCCGCTCCAGACGAACCGGATACGGAAGCCGAGGAACAGGAAGCTGAAACCCCGGCGGCGGCGGCGACGCCTTCGACAACCGACAACGTCGGTGATATCTCGGTCGAGGTGAACGTCGAGGATCTGATCGCGCAGATCGAAGCGGAGTCGAAAGGCGGTGCCGTCCCCAGTGGCTCGGCCCGACGCAAGATCGAGGACATCCTGGAAGAGAAACGCATCGCCCGGGAGATCATGGATCTCGATGACTTCGACATCGAGGACTGACCGGGCGCCTGATTCGCAGACTCGCGGCACCGTCCGGGTGACCGGTCAGTGGAAGTCCCGGCTCCGGGCCCGTAAGGCTCCCAGCAGACCACTGTGATCCTCGAGTCGCCCGGCGATCACGTGCAGCACATCGCCTTCGCGCTGTACCCGCCCCCACACACCCAGCAGGGCCGCTTGCAGCAACACCCGGCGCTGGCGTTCGGCAACCCCCTGCCACACGATGAGGTTGATGTGCCCGCTCTCGTCTTCCAGCGTCACGAAGATAACGCCATTGGCGCTGCCCGGCCGCTGCCGGGTGATCACGAGGCCGGCTGCGTGTACCAGGCTGCCGTGCGCGCGCTCCCACACCTCGGCCGCACTCAGGATCCCTTCGCGGCCCAGCCGCGTGCGCAACAACGCCAGCGGGTGGCGACCGAGGGTCAGCCCCAGGTGCTCGTAGTCTGACGCGATATCCTCGCCCTCGGACGGCCGCCGCAGCAGCGGCGCTCCCTCCGCGATATGCACCCGGGGCATCAGTGGCAGCGGCCGCTCCGCGCCGGCGACTTCCCAGGCCGCCCGATGCCGATGCCCGGCGATGCCGGCAAGCGCGCCACTGGCGGCGAGCGCACCGAGATCGGCCGAGCCGAGGCTGGCGCGCTCCCTGAGATCCTGGACCCTCGCGAAGAGAGCGGATTGCCGTGCCTGCCCGATCCGGCTGGCCGCCGCTGCCGACAGGCCGGCCGCCAGCCGCAGCCCGAGACGCAGCGCCGGCCGCCCGCCTGCTCCGCGCTCCAGGCCGCAGTCCCGATCGCTGCGGTTCACATCCACCGGGCGCACCTCCACGCCGTGCCGGCGTGCATCCTGCACCAGCTGCGTAGGCGCATAGAAACCCATCGGCTGGCTGTTGAGCAGCGCGCAGGTGAGCGCCGCCGGCTCGTGACACTTCAACCAGGCCGAAACGTATACCAGCAGGGCAAAACTCGCCGCGTGGGACTCCGGGAACCCGTACTCACCGAAACCGAGGATCTGGCGAAATATCTGTTGTGCGAACTCCGGTTCGTAGCCGCGCTTGCGCATGCCGTCCAGCAGCCGTTGCTCGAAGGGCCCCAGCCCGCCACGCCGCTGCCACGCCGCCATCGCCCGGCGCAATTCGTCCGCCTCCCCCGGTGAAAAACCGGCCGCCACGACGGCGAGCTGCATCACCTGTTCCTGGAAGATCGGCACGCCCAGGGTGCGGGCCAGCACCTGCTCCACCTCAGGACTCGGATAACTCACCGGCTCCTCGCCGTTGCGCCGGCGCAGGTAGGGATGAACCATGTCGCCCTGGATCGGCCCGGGCCGGATGATGGCCACCTCGATGACCAGGTCGTAATAGCAGCGGGGCCGCAGCCTGGGCAACATGGCCATCTGCGCCCGTGACTCGATCTGAAACACTCCCACGGTGTCGGCACGTCCGATCATCTCGTAGACCCGCGGGTCTTCCGCCGGCACGGTGGCCAGCGTCAGCTCGCAGCCGTGGTAATCGTTGATCAGCGCGAGGCTGCGGCGGATCGCGGACAGCATCCCGAGGCCCAGCACGTCCACCTTGAGCAAGCCGAGGTCGTCGAGGTCGTTCTTGTCCCACTGGATGACCGTGCGCTCGGGCATGGCGGCGTTCTCGACGGGCACCAGCCGCGAGAGCGCTTCGCGGGCAATGACGAAGCCGCCCACGTGCTGCGACAGGTGGCGAGGGAAGCCGACCAGGTCCCTGGCGAGTCGCACGAGACGGCGTACGGTCGGATTGTCCGGATCGAGTCCCGCTTCGATGATGCGCTCGTCTTCGATGCGCTGCCCGTCCCACCACTGCACGGCCCGCGCCAGGCGCTCCACCTGCACGCCCGCAAGCCCCATCGCCCTGGCGACATCACGCAATGCGCTGCGCGGGCGATAGCTGATCACGGTGGCTGTCAGCGCCGCCCGCTCCCTGCCGTACTTGCGGTAGATGTACTGGATGACCTCCTCCCGCCGCTCATGCTCGAAATCCACGTCGATATCGGGCGGCTCACCCCGCTCACGGGAGATAAAGCGCTCCATCAGCATGGACATGCGCGCCGGATCCACCTCCGTGATGCCGAGGCAGAAGCAGACCGCGGAGTTGGCCGCCGACCCGCGGCCCTGACACAGGATGCCGCGCCCCCGCGCATACCGCACGATGTCGTGGACGGTAAGGAAATACGCCTCGTAGCCCAGTTCGGCGATCAGCTCCAGCTCGCGCCCGATCTGCCGGCGCAACTCCGGCGGGATGCCCGACGGCCAGCGCTGCCGGATGCCCTGCTCCGTCAACTCCCGCAGGTGGCTCTGCGGGGTCTCGCCCGCTGGCACCAGCTCCTCGGGATACTCGTAGCGCAGTTCCTCCAGGCTGAACCGTGTCCGCGCGGCAATCTCGACGGTCTCGCGCAGCAGCTCCGCCGGGTAGATCCGCGCCAGCTGCGCGCGCGAACGCAGATGACGCTCACCGCTCGCATGCAGCCTCCCGCTCGCCTCGGCGAGCGTCGTCCTCATGCGGATGGCTGACAGGACATCCTGCAGCGCGCGGCGGCCGCGCACGTGCATGTGCACGTCGCCCATGCCTGCGGCAGGCAACCGGCTGGCACGGGACAACGCCATGAGAGAGGTGAGCTTTGCGGCATCGTCACCGCCCGCGAGCAACTCAACGCCCAGCCAGGAGCGGCCCGGAAAGCAATCGCGCACCCATGCCGCATCCATCGGCCCGGCGCAGGCGACCCCGGGGACCCAGAGAGCGAGGCAACCGCTGAGATCGGCCGTGCCGACGTCATCGCGGGTCAGCCGGTAGCCGCCCTTCGCCGCTGCACGCCGGCCGCGGGTGATCAGCTCGCAGAGCTGGCCGTACCCCTGGCGGTGTATCGCCAGCAGCAACAGGTGCATGCCATCGGACAGGCGGAACTCGGCTCCGACGATGAGCTTCACGCCCAGCCTGCGGGCAGCCACATGGGCGCGGACGATGCCGGCGACGGAGCACTCATCCGTAATGGCGAGCGCCGTGTAGCCGAGCCTGCCGGCACGCTCGACCAGCTCCGCGGGATGGGACGCACCGCGCAGGAACGTGAAATTGCTGATGCAATGAAGCTCAGCGTACCCGGGCAACGGCACAGTCATCTCAGCCGAACAAGCCGTGCAGGTACCAGCTGCCCCCGCGCAGATCCCTGAAGATCCACAGCCGCAACCCGCGCGGATTACAGGCCACGTGATAATCACGCCGGATATCGCGCCCGTCCCACCATCCCGTCTCGATGCGCTCCGGCCCGCTCTCGAAACTGACCTGGCCGTGAAAGAACGGCGTGCCCGCACGGGCGGCCAGCGCCAGCGGGGACTCGAGCAGCCACAACGGACGGGATGTGCCACGAGAGACTCCTTCCCCGGTCGGGGAGCAGCGCTCGCGAAGATCGGACACCACACGCCAGGCCGCTTCGGGACGATGCTCATCGCAGGAACGGATGCCATGCACGGCCTCCTGTCCCAGGCGCATCCGCAACCGCTCCACGAGTCCGCTCAGCCGCTCGTCCGGGTCCAGCGGCCGGCCGAACAGATCGCTGCCCGCCGCCGCGACCCACGGCGCCACTTCGGCCTCCAGTCTCATCGAGACCACCGGCGCCGGCAGCACCAGCGTGGCCAGGCGTATGGCCGCCAGTTCTTGCAGGTGACCCGCATCCGCGCTCGGCCGGAGCAGGCCGATGCGCAGCAGGGTGGCCGGTGCGACACCATGGCGCAGCCGCATCCACAGCACCCGCGCTCCCGCCTGCCGCCGCCGCAAGTGCGCCTCGAGCCTGCGCAGCAGGATACGCAGCGCCTCGATGAGTGAGGCGCCATCCCACGTCTCGACCGGCAGATCCAGTTCGTCGCGAAAGCCGCCTTCGTGCCGGACCATCTGCCGCAACTCGGGGCGCCGGCCCAGCGCCTCGTCGATCTCGACGAGACAGTCCGGGCCGATCCTGCGGGCCAGGCCATCGCGGGGCAGGCGCAGGCATTCGCCCAGTCGTGTCACGCCCATGCGCCGCAGGCGCTGCCGGATCTCCTCTGCCCACCCGGGCAGGCGCAGCGGCAGGCGCGCCAGCACACCCGGCAGCAGCGCTGCCTCGGTCACCACCCGCTGTTCGCCGGAAGAGGCCAGCCAGAAAGCGGCACGCGCAGTCGGCGCAATGGCCGACCACACGACATGGCCGCGCTGCGTGAGCGCCGCGACAGCAGTCGCGCGCAGCCCGGCGGCCCCGCCAAACAAACCGGCACTGCCGCCGATCTCCAGCAGCAATGCGCCATGAGGATCGAGACTCACCGATGGAGTGAAGCCCGTGGCCCAGGCGGCAAGCCTGCCCAGCGCCTCGTGCTCGAGAGCGGGTTGGCGCACCCTTGTCTCGAGTTGCGGCAGCAGCGCCAGCGCTGCGTTCACCGGCATGCCGGGCCGCACTCCATGGCGACAGGCGACAGCGTCACAGAGCAGGACTGTGGGTCTGCGTCCTGCCCTGTCGAGCACCACGCGCGGCGCGCCCGTGTTGCCCGCAGGGATTTCCAGCGGGAGTTGCGGGAGATACAGGCAGAGCCACAGGCGCCCGTCGTTGCCAGGTTCCACCGTGGCCGCGGGCACGCCCTGCGCAGGCGGCTCCGGACATGCCGGCAGCGGGGATTGCCCGAAGGGCAGTGGCCTTGGCGAGTTCTCCGTCGCGACACTCATGGTTCATCTGCCGGTGTCCACACCGACCACGACCGCCGGCCCATCCCTGCGCTTCAATATCCGCAACTCGAGTCGATCCCTGCCGGGCTCGCGCAGCAGCCGGATCCTCAAGGGAGCGGGCGAACGCAGCGATTGCAGTCGTGCGGAACGGAACAACACCGTCCAGGCATTACCGGCCTCGGCCGCCAGCTGCAGACGCCGCAGGGAAACTGCATCACGGCTGTCCGACCAACCTACTACCGCCGCGCAGGCCCGCGCGTGCAACGCCTGCTCCATGGCCCATAGCGTGTCGGAGTCTCGTCCCGAGCGGATCAGCAGCAGCCTCGACAGATCGATGCCGGCCCGCGCCAGCGCGGGCGCGTAGGGAATATGCGGAACAGACGCCAGGGCAACCCAGTCATCCTGCGCTCCGCGCCGCTGCGACATCATCAGACCGCGCAGCGCCGGCAGCAGCAAAGCGAACTCTCCCACGCCATGCGCGTCGATGAGCAATTCGGTCAGCTGGCCGAGAGGCCAGCCGCCATTCAATGCCTCATCGAGTTCCGGCCACCCCGAAGAAACCGTTGCGCGGGCACGAGCCGTCACCCGCCCTGCCAGCCAGACTCGCGGATCCCGCAATACCTGATCGAGCCGGCTCCCGGAGGACGACATCGGAATCACTCTGTGTCATCAGGCCGGATGATCAGGACAGGGTGTTGCGCAATACGCCGACCACGACGCCTTCTATCACCATCGCCTTGTCCTTGAGATCCACGCGGATAGGCTCGAAGTCGGGGTTCTCCGGCAAGAGCCATGCCACATGCCCTTCCTGGCGATAGCGCTTCACCGTCACTTCGTCTTCCAGTCGTGCCACGATGACCTGCCCGTTGCGGACATCCGGTGTGCGCCATACGGCAACCAGGTCGCCGTCGAGTATCCCGGCATCTCTCATGCTCATGCCCTGCACTCTCAGCAGGTAATGCGGCCTGGGATTGAACAGCGACATATCGATGCGATAGCGGTTCTCGATATTCTCCTGCGCGAGGATCGGCTGTCCGGCTGCAACCCGGCCCACGAGAGGCAACAGATCCTGGTCACGCAGTTCGCCACTGAGCTGAATTCCGCGCGAAGCACCGGGCACGAGGTCGATCACCCCCTTGCGCTGCAGAGCCCGCAGGTGTTCCTCGGCGGCATTGGCCGACCGGAAGCCGAGGGCGCGGGCAATTTCCACACGTGTAGGCGGCATGCCGTTTTCCTCAATAGAAGACTGAATGAACGAAAGAATTTCGGATTGCCTGGGTGTCAGCTCAGCCATGGGAAAAGCCTGTATTAAAAACCAGTCACTGTGATCATATACAGTGCTGCCCGGAACGCAAGCCTGGCGGGTTCTAACAGCCCCGCTGCTGCGCCGGATCCTGCCGGCGCGACGGACAGGCCAAGATCGCTCGCTCACCCGGCGCCGCGCACACGCCTTTCACACGCTTTTTTAGATGAGCCCGGCGGTGAACCCTCGCGATACGTTTCCGGACTCCCTGCTCTGATTCCAACACACGAATCACGCAGCACCCGCAGACTCTCGCAGGATTGCGAACCCATACGGATTCGTTCATCATTCCGCACCTTGGGAGGACATCGATATGAAATTCCTCCCGCGTTTGGGGCGCGGTAATCACCGCATCTGTTTGCTGTATCAATCTTCGAGGACCTGAAATGAACGCAAAGCTCGCAATCAAGGCCGGCGTCGCCGCGCTTGCCATCACGATGGCCGCTGGCTGCACCGGCAACCTGCAGAGGGAACATGAGGCCCTGGCCGCCAAGGTCGACCAGATGGCCAAGGATCTTGCATCTGCCAAGTCCAATGCCGACGCCGCCAGCGCCGCTGCGAACGACGCCAGCAAGCGGGCGACCAGCGCGCAGAGCACGGCCAACCAGGCTCTCAATGCAGCCAATCAGAGCCAGGCCTGTTGCGACGCTACGAACGAGAAGATCGACCGGATGTTCAAGCGCAGCCAGGCGAAGTAATTCGCCGACTGTTCAAGGCGTCTGCGAAAAGGCCGCAACCCTACGGGTTGCGGCCTTTTCTTTTGGTTCTTCGTCGATCTGCGGGGACGCCTGTGTCCTCATCGGGCAGGTGCGAGTGATAGGGTGGCCCTGTGCCTGCCGAGCGCCGCTCCTTGCACGTCCCTGTGCTCGTCGCTACGGGTTACGCCGGCTGCTGCCCTCGAGGCCGGCCGGCTCCACACGTGCTCTCGTCGGGCACCGGGCCATCACCGGATTGCGCTTAGCGGACGAAGCGCGGGAACGGGAGCGTTCGAGCCAGCAGGAACGAACCCTGCACGAGGGACTTCAGTCCCGACCCGGCACTCAACAGGTCTGCTGGCGGGGACGTCGCGACGGGCGCCCTGGAGCAAGACCATCGCCGTGCACTGCTTGACGATAGCTTCGGATCCGGACGGCCTGTAACGGGCGTGTGAGGCCGGCGCAGCAGGAGCGCAGCCGCAGCCGCAGCCGAACCCGAGCGAGCGCAGCACAGGACGTGCGTAGCGAGCGTCCCGGCGCAGGCCGTCCGGACCCGCAGCCCGCACCGGCGCAGCGTCCCTGTCAGCAGCCACCGCGCGGGATCAACGCATCGACTCCGTAGCGACGGCGCCCCGTCCCCGCAGATCGGCGATAAACCCTTACTTTTGGACTTTACAGCGTAGCCGCCGTCGTACCGGCAGCGGGTGCCACCGCATCACCGACCCGGATGGGAATTCCGAGCTTCGCGCGATAGACCTCTTCGACCAGGTTCCAGTCCACGTTGGCCGGTCGTTCCCGCGTAGCCTCGACATAGGCCTCTGTCACCACGGTCATGCCACGCTCCAGCGAACTGACGTCGCCCTCCAGCGCGGGGTGCACCTCCAGGTACAGCCCGTCTGCAGCCCAGCCGAACTTGACCGGCTGATTGACGATCTGCACCGAAGTGCCGACGGGTATCTGCGGGTACAGCCACTGGATGTCTTCCGGATACATGCGAATGCAGCCGTGCGTCACCTGCATGCCGATACCGACCGGCTTGTTGGTGCCGTGAATCAGGTAGCTCGAAATGTTGAGCCGCATGGCGTAGTCGCCCAGCGGATTATCCGGTCCGGGCGGTACGACCTTCGGCAGGGGGCGACCATCGGCCGCATGCTCTGCCCGGACGCTCTCCGGCGGATACCAGGCCGGCCGCGTCTGTTTGGATGAAATGCGGTGCCGTCCGAGCGGCGTCGACCAGTCCATCCGCCCGATGCTGACCGGAAAGGTTGCCACGGCGGGTGCGCCGGCAGCCTGCGTGAAATAGTACAGCCGGTACTCGGCGATATTGACGATCACGCCCTCGCGCGCGCCCGCGGGAAGAATGAAGCGCTTCGGCAGCACGACCTCCGTGCCCTCGCCCGGCACCCACGGGTCGATGCCGGGGTTCGCACGCAGCATCTCCTCGTAGCCGAGGCCCGTGCGGCGTCCAATGTCCGTGAGAGTATCGTCCTGCGTTGCCGTCGCGACAGCCGTAGCGCCGATGAGGTCGGAACCCGGAACCCGCAGCAGGGTTTCGGCGTCGGCCCGCAACGTCAGAGCGAGGAGCACGCAGGCGACGAGCCAGAGCCCGCCCGGCCACGAATTGCGCTGGCGCGTGTCAGGCGTGACGCGCGTTGTCGTTACTGAACCGCAATACATCCGTTGCGACCTCGATCGGGACCCTGGGCACTATAGCGAAGCCGCGCAGACCGTGGAACGAACAGCGCTCGCGGCAAGGCAGCGAGGATCGTGTTCTGTCAATACCGGACCAGGCAGGCGCCCCAGGTGAACCCGCCGCCGAATGCCTCGAGGAGCAGCAGATCACCGCGCTTGATGCGCCCGTCGCGTACAGCGACATCGAGCGCCATCGGCACCGATGCCGCCGAGGTATTGCCATGATCCTGCAGCGTCAGGATGACCCGGTCCATGGGCATGTTCAGGCGCTTGGCGGTCGCCTGGATGATGCGCAGGTTGGCCTGATGGGGTATCAGCCAATCGACGGCCGAACGCTCGAGCTTGTTGGCATCCAGGGCCTCGTCGACGATCCCCTCGAGGGTCTTGACCGCGACCTTGAATACCTCGTTGCCTTTCATCTGGATGTACGCGCCCTTCCCGAACATCGCCTCCGGCCGCCGCGACGGACCATAAGGGAAGTACAGCAGATCCTTGTAACGACCGTCGGCGCCGAGGTGGCATGAGACGATCCCCGGGCTCTCGGCGGGTTGCAGCACCACCGCGCCGGCGCCGTCGCCGAACAGTACGCAGGTGGTGCGATCGCTCCAGTCCGTGATGCGCGAGAGCGTCTCGGCGCCAATCACCAGCGCACAGCGTGAACTGCCGGAGGTCACGAAGCGGTCGGCGATCGTCAGCGCGTAAATGAAGCCGCTGCAGGCGGCCTCCACGCTGAATGCGGGGCAGCCGTGGATCCCGAGGCGATCCTGGAGCAGGCAGGCGACGTTGGGAAAGACCACGTCGGGCGTGGTGGTCCCGACGATCAGCAGGTCGATGTCGGCGGCAGTGACTCCCGCTGCGGCCATCGCCCTGAGCGCCGCCTGCTCGGCGAGATCGCTGGTGGTCTGATCGTCGGCGGCAATGTGGCGCCGCTCGATCCCGGTGCGCTCACGGATCCATTCGTCCGTGGTGTCGACCGTCTTCTCCAGATCGGTGTTCGACAGTATCCGTTCGGGCAGATAACGGCCGGTTCCGGCGATGCGGGAATACATTCAGTTCGCCTGCTCGTCCAGCATCCGGCGAATCTGGGCCGGCACCTGTTTCGAAACCTCCAGGACCGCGGTATGCAGGGCCTGGCGAAAAGCAAACTCGTCCGCGCCACCGTGACTCTTGATGACGATGCCATCGAGGCCGACGAGACTGGCGCCGTTGTACCGACGCGGGTCGAGCTTGCCGCCGAGCGATCGAAGCACCGGCCGGGCTGCCAGGCCCGCGAGCCGGCCATACAGGCCGCGGCTGAACTCCTGGCGCAGGAAATGGCGCACCAGCCGTGCCGTTCCCTCCATGGATTTCAGCGCCACATTGCCGGTGAAGCCGTCACAGACGATGACATCGGCTTTCTGGTCGGGGATCCGGTCGGCTTCGATGAACCCCACGTAGTTGAGATGACTCGCGGTCAGCAGTGCCGCGGCATCCCGCACGACGTCGTTGCCCTTGATCTCTTCCTCGCCGATGTTGAGCAGTGCGATGCGCGGATACTCGATGCTCTCGATGCTGGTCGCAACGACCGATCCCATGACGGCAAACTGGAAGAGGTGCTCGGCGGTGCAGTCGGCATTGGCGCCGAGATCGAGCATGTACGTGCGGCCGTGCATGGTCGGCACCGGCACCATGATCGCCGGCCGGTCGATGCCGGGAAGGGTCTTGAGCACGAACCGCGCGGTCGCCATCAGCGCACCGGTGTTGCCCGCGCTCACGCATGCGTCGGCCTGATCGGCCTTCACCAGGTCGATGGCGACCCGGAGGGACGAGTCCTTTTTCTTGCGCAGGGCATCGGCCGGCGCCTCGTCCATCGCCACCACCTGCCGGGCATCCTGGACGGTGACCCGGCTGCCAAGGGAGGCGTATTCCTGAAGGTGCCGCTCGATCGCCTCGCGCTGGCCGACCAGGATCAGCTGCAGGTCCTCGTGCTCGCGTGCCAGGGCAATCGCGGCCGGCACGCAGACGTCGGCGCCGCGGTCTCCGCCCATGGCGTCCACGGCGATGGTTACAGGCCTGGTCAAGGAGACCCTTCGCGCGGGACGAAGGTGCTGGCGTTCACGTCGGATCGACGGCCCGGCGCCGCTCGACTACTCGGGCGTCGACTCGCTGGTATCGATGACTTTCCTGCCGCGGTAATAGCCATCCGGGCTGACGTGATGGCGACGATGGGTTTCGCCAGTGGTCGGTTCGACAGACACTGGCGGCTTGTCCAGCTTGTCGTGCGAGCGCCTCATGCCCCGGGTGGACGGCGTGCGCCGGCTCTTCTGAACTGCCATCTCGATACTCCTCGAAACCTGTACTTAAATCTCGCCGCCGTCTGTCGACCGCATCATCTCCGCGAGGTTCGCAAACGGGCGGATCGTTCGCGCCTCGGTGCCCGCGGATCCGTCGCCCGCAGACGTCGTGGCTTCTCTGCACGCGGCAGGATCCGCATGCAGTGGCGCAAGCGGCAATACCGCGAGAATCTCGTCCTCTACTGCCGACCTGAGCGGCAATGCCCCGTTCTCGTCCAGCACGACGGAGTCGAACGGGCTCGCCAGGTCGGCCGCACTCGCATCGTCGTCGATAGCGGTCAGGGTCACGTCGATGTCGAGCCGCCAGCTCACCGGCATCAGGCAGCGCTGGCAGATCAGGCTCAGCACACCGTGCACTTCGACATGCACGACCGGCCGCCGCTGCGCGCCCGCCCGGAAGCCGACCGCAAACTGCAGTGGCAACGTGCTCGCTGCCGGTTCATGCGCGACGAGCGCCGACAACCTGGGCAACTCATCGACACGAAGAGTGCCCGACAGGCCCTCGCCCTGCGCCGCCATCTCGGCGAGCCTCGGCGCTGCCACGAGGTCGGGAAGCATAGCCGGCGCAGTTTAAGGAGGGTGACACACCCTGTCAAAATCGGTTAGCGTCCGGGCCCGATGCCCCGCAACCCCACCCGCCCCCATCCACACGGATGAATACGCCACCCCTCGTGCTCGGCTCGGGTTCCGTTTACCGGCGGGAATTGCTCGCGCGGCTCGTGCCACAGTTCGAGGTCGTCGTGCCGGACGTGGATGAATCAGCACGCGCGGGTGAACCGGGCGCGGATCTCGCACGGCGCCTTGCCCGCACCAAGGCACTGCATGTTTCGCACCTGCGGCCTGCGGCAGTGGTCATTGCCAGCGACCAGGTGGCGGAATGCGCCGGGCGGCTCCTCGGCAAGCCGGGTTCTGCCGAGCGGGCGGTGGCGCAGCTCAGCGCCTGTTCGGGACAGACACTGACCTTGCATACGGCAGTCTGCATCTGCGCTCCGCAGCATGCCGGGATGGAGCTGCAGCATCTCGACCAGACCTCTCTCCGGTTCCGCGCGCTCGAACCCGAGGCGATCCGGCGTTATGTGGAACGCGACCAGCCGCTCGACTGCGCCGGCAGCTTCCGCTTCGAAGGACTGGGCGCGGCACTGTTTGCCGAAGTACAGACCCGCGATCCGACTGCCATCCAGGGATTGCCGTTGCTGTGGCTCGCGCAGGCGCTGGAAAAAATGCAGATCCGAGTGCTGTAAGCGACCGCGGCCTATGTAACCGGCAGCCGATCGAGTGCCGCGACCAGGTCATCCGGTAACGGGCTTTGCACGCGGATCAACCGGCCATCCCCGGGGCCGGCAAACGCCAGTTCCGCCGCGTGCAGGAACAAGCGCCGCAAACCGAGGCGCGCCGCCAGTTCATCGCGATCGACACCGTAACGTGGATCACCGACGATCGGCATGCCGATACTGGCCGCGTGGACACGGATCTGGTGGGTGCGCCCGGTAAGCAGTCCGACGCGCACCAGTGTGGCTCCCGGATACCGCCGTTCGACAGCAAGGTCCGTCCGGGCGGATTTCCCGGCCGGATCCACGCGCACCCAGCGCTCCCCGCCGCGCCGGGCGAAGGTGGCCAGCGGCGCGTCCACGACCTTGCGCGCCGGCCGGAGCTTCCCATGCAGCAAAGCGAGGTAGGTCTTCTCGACCGCGCCCTCGCGAAACGCGGCTTGCAACTGGCGCAGCGTGGAATTTTTCTTGGCGATCAACAGGCAGCCGCTCGTATCGCGGTCCAGCCTATGTACCAGCCCCAGTGCCCGCGCGTCAGGCCGCGCCGCCCGCAGGAGCTCGATGACCCCTTTGCTGACGCCGCTGCCGCCATGCACCGCCAGCCCGGGCGGCTTGTCGAGCACGAGCAGGCCGGGATCCTCATGCAGCACCCGTTGCTCGATCCAGGCGACCGCATCCGGCCGTAGCGCGGTTACGGCCGCCACTTCCGCAGCCCGCACCGGCGGGATACGCACCTGGTCGCCCGCCTCCAGTCGCCGCTCCGGCCCGCAACGGCGGCTGTTTACCCGTACCTGGCCCGAGCGGATGATCCGGTACACATGCGTGCGCGGCACCCCCTTCAGCCGCGCGAACAGGAAGTTGTCGAGTCGCCGGTCGGCCTCGTCCCCGGTGACCTCGACGGTTCGGGCAGCGGGTCGTTTTGCTGCAATGTCCTGCCGTGCCGGCACCATGATCTGACCCGCGTAATCCATTGATGGGAAAGGTCCCCGCTGCTATATTACCCGCGGCGCACAGGCTGTGTGCTCCCGGTTGCCGGATAGGGCCATTCGTCTTTCGATGACATTGCCGCCGGCGGTTTTTCCCGAACCTGCCTGGCAGGTTCTAAATTCGTACGGGTTTCCCGGGCTGACCGGACGAGGAGAGTTTCCGCAGTCCGTCATGCCGCAGGTTCCAGTGGTCCTGAGTGATGTGGGATTCGATTGACAGCGCAACTGCTGCGTCGGGATGGCGCCCCGAGGGGTTGCTCCCGCGGCAATACCGCGCTGCACGGTCGATCCGTAATTCATGGCCACCCCGAACGTCGACGCGGCTTCGCGCGCCGGGCAACCCCCCAATGCAGGTACAAGCAGGGGCTTATGAAGAGAATGCTGATCAACGCAACTCAGGAAGAGGAGTTGCGGGTGGCCATGGTCGATGGCCAGAAACTTTACGATCTTGATATCGAGTCGCCGTCCCGCGAGCAGCGCAAGGCAAATATCTACAAGGGGCGGATCAGCCGCATAGAACCGAGTCTCGACGCCGCCTTCGTGGATTACGGGGCGGACCGGCACGGCTTTCTGCCGATGAAGGAGATCTCCCGCGAGTACTTCGTCGCGGAGCCGGAAGCCGGCGGCCGGATGAACATCCGCGAACTCCTGCGCGAAGGCCAGGAAATCGTCGTGCAGGTCGACAAGGACGAGCGCGGCACCAAGGGTGCGGCGCTCACGACCTTCATCAGCCTGGCCGGCCGTTTCATCGTGCTGATGCCGAACAACCCGCGCGGCGGTGGTGTCTCGCGGCGTATCAGCGGCGAGGAGCGCGACGAGATCCGCGAGGCCATGCACGACCTGGAGGTTCCCCGGGGCATGGGTGTGATCATTCGCACCGCGGGCGTCGGCCGCAGCGTCGAGGAGCTCAACTGGGACATGAGCTACCTCCTCGGCATCTGGGACGCCATCAAGAAGGCCGTCGTCAGCCGCCCTGCGCCCTTCCTGATCTTCCAGGACAGCAACGCCATCGTGCGCGCTCTGCGCGACCATCTCGCCAATGACGTCGGCGAAATCGTCATCGACGACGTGAAGACCTTCGAGGAGGCCCGCCAGTTCATGGAACGGGCCATGCCACAGAACCTGCGCAAGCTGCGCCAGTACGAAGACCCGGTGCCGTTGTTCACGCGCTTCCAGATCGAGAGCCAGATCGAGTCCGCGTTCTCGCACCTGGTCACCCTGCCTTCCGGCGGCAGCCTGGTCATCGAACAGACGGAGGCCCTGGTCTCGATCGACATCAACTCGGCACGGGCGACCAAGGGCGAGGATATCGAGGCCACGGCACTGGCCACCAATCTCGAGGCGGCGGACGAAGTCGCGCGGCAGTGCCGGCTGCGCGATCTCGGCGGCTTGCTCGTAGTGGACTTCATCGACATGACGTCGCAGCGCGGCCAGCGCGACGTCGAGAATCGCCTGCGGGATGCCATGCGCATGGATCGCGCGCGCGTGCAGATCGGGCGCATATCGCGCTTCGGGCTGCTCGAGCTGTCGCGCCAGCGTCTGCGCCCGTCGCTCGGTGAATCGGCCCACCAGACCTGCCCGCGCTGCAATGGCGCGGGACACATCCGCGGCGTGGAATCCATGGCGCTCGCCATCCTGCGACTCATCGGCGAGGAGGCCCGCAAGGAGCGCTCCGCGCGCGTCATCGCGCAGCTCCCTGTGGACGTCGCGACCTACCTGCTGAATGAAAAGCGCGACTGGATCCGGGCCATCGAGCAGCGCGATCACGTCGAACTGATCCTGATTGCCAATCCCTCGCTGGAAACGCCGAACTACGTGCTGCGGCGTGTGCGCGACGACCAGGTCAGCGCACCGGAAAACGTCGGCGCCAGCTACACAATGGCCGCCCAGGAGCAGCCGCCTTCCGATGCGGCGCTCGATCTGTTCGCGCCGCGAATCAAGTCGGAGGAGCCCGCCGTGGTGCCACCGATGCCGGCGACCCCTGCCCCGCTACCGGCCGCCGAACCGGTCGAGGCGACGGCCACGGCAGTTGCGGCACCAGCAAGGCCGGGACTGGTAGCACGTTTTTTCTCCTGGCTGTCCGGATCGGCGACCGCCAGCGAGGCCCGCGACGAGGAGCGACGCCCGCAGGCGCAACCCCGGCAGGGCTACCAGGGCAACCGGCCGCGTGGCCAGCATGGACGCCCGCGACGGGATGATCGCTCGCGCGGGCCGCGGGGCGGCCAGGGGGGTGATTCACGTGATTATCGCCAGCAGTCCGACCAGCGTGGTCAGCGCAACGGGCGGCCAGGATCGGGATCGGAGTCCGGTCGCTCGCCGGACCGTCCGGGGCAGCGTGCGGATGGCCGCCGTGGCGATCACCGCGGCGAGCAGGGGCGCGGCGGCGAGCAGGGATCCCGCCAGCATCCGGCCCAGGGTGGCGAGGCGCGCGGCGGGCAGCAGCCCGTGACAGAAGGTGGCGCACAAGCGGGCCCGCAGCAGGGCCAGGGCGGACGCCGTGACCGGCCGCGCTCGCGCCGGCGGGGCGGCCGCGGGCGTGGCGGTGATGACCGTGCGCGCGGCGGCGACGACCGTGCTCCACGGGAGCAAACCGGCGGCGCACCGGACGCGCCCGTAACCAGTGTCGAGCCGCGCCGTTTCGATGGCCCGCACTCCGCGGACCATGCAGTCGAGCGTGGCCTGCCCCCGATCGCCGCACCGTTGCGGGAGTCTGCCAGCACCACAGAATCACGCCCCCCACCGGAGGCGACTTCGGCGGCGCCCGTCGAGCGTCCGGCACCCGCGCCTGTTGCCGCGCCGGATCACGCACCGGCCTGGGAGCCCCCTGCACCACGGGAACCGAACACCGCCAAGACGTATACCGTCTGGTCATCGACACCGGCAGACGATCCGCGCGACCGCGGCTCGAGTCACTAGCCTGACTGTGTCATAACCATCTCACCCATGCCGGGCCACTGCTGAGGAGCAGACTGGCGGTGAAGTGCCGGCCCGGCTTGGGGTGAAATACGCAATCCTGCATGATGCACGGCCCTCATTTGCGTTCGCTGTAAAATGCACTCGGTGTATATAGCTGGTTAACGACCCGCCCATGAAGCGCCAGGATTCGGCCCTGCGCTGCTCGGCACCGAAACCGCCACGCGCAAGACAAAAATGATCGACACCCGCAGGCAGCGCCGCCTGACGGACGGCTCGCTTAGCATGCCGCCGCCGCGCGCTGAGCCACTGCCGGAGTCCCAGATGGGACACATCGTGACCTGCTTGATCGGCTGGCGCTGCGGGCCGTAGGTGAAGGTCGTGCAGTCGCTCGACTCGACCCGGCGCCTGAAATTAGAAATAAGCCAAAAAGCCAAACCCGGCACCTTAGGCTCGTACATGCCTAGACCACCGTGATGGCTGACGCCGGCGCTGCCAGCAAGCCAAGCCCCAAGGCTGCCACAGCAGACCAGATCGGTGCCATTGCCCCGCTCCTGGCCCGAATTACGCGGACCGATCCCATCGTGCTGGTCATGTGTTCCCCCAACTGCAGTTCCCGTTGTCATTCTTTGCCGGCGGCGCCGACGTTGTTCTTCTAGTAGACGGGGTCTGTAGCGGTCAAGGATTTTCTGGACAGTGGGTTGATGGTCACTCGGTTCGTCACGCCGCAAGTTTCTCGCTGTTGTCGTAGAACGC
>JAJTYX010000080.1:0-59003 GCA_021462865.1 Gammaproteobacteria bacterium
CCCGGCACCGGACGCGGCGCGTCAGATTGTGACGTTCCGTGTCGTTTCAGCGGCTCGTGACGGTTTCGATTATGTTGCAGCGCGTTCGCCAGTGGTCGCGGCTCGAATTTATTCCTGTTCAGAAACAACGTATTAAACGCCCGCCCGCAAGGCTGGCACAGGGCTTGCAGCCGTATTGCTCGAAAAGGCTTTTGGCCATTCAGTTTGTCATCCACAGGAAAACAGGAGTTAGTCATGCGGAAGATTCAACAGGGCTTCACGCTCATCGAACTGATGATCGTGGTCGCCATCATCGGCATCCTGGCCGCCATCGCGATTCCGGCGTACCAGGACTACACCATTCGCTCGCAGGTCACTGAAGGCCTGACGCTCGCGGCGTCGGCGAAAGCTGCGGTCGCAGAGTCGTTTGCCAACAACGGCACCGCCCCGGCTGACCGTACCGGCGCCGGCATGACGGCCACCGCGACCGACACCAGCGGCAACTACGTGACCCAGGTCGACGTGGCCAACGGCACGATCACCATCACCTACGGCAACGATGCCAACGCGGTGATCGGTGGCGAGACGCTGAGCCTGACGCCGTACGAGTCTGCTGACCTGAGCGTGGTCTGGCGCTGCGGTAACGCGCCCCAGCCGCCTGCCACCCAGCCCCTGGGTACCGCGGGCGGTGGTGCTACGGCTGCCTACGCCGCTCCGTCGGCTGGAATGCTCGACAAGTACCTGCCGGCCGCCTGCCGTCCGTAATCTAGCGACGACTGTGACGGGGAAAGGGGGCTTCGGCCCCCTTTCCTTTTTTTGCGCTCCTGTGTCGGAATTGCGACACTCGTTCGGTTGCGCCCTGACCGGCGGATAAGTAACACTAGCCCGTCTGCCACCCCCGCCTTCCGGGAGGGCGCCCGCGCGCGACGAAGGACCGATGGCCGTCAGCCCCACCACCTCGCCCCTCTCCGGCCTGCCGCGCCGCCTGGTCCAGGACGGCATCGCAGCCGAGGACACCGTGTTGCAGGCCTTGCAGGGCACCCGCTCCGAACCGGGCGGGTTGGTGGCGCATCTCGTGTCGCGCAACCTCGCCGACCCGCGCCAGATCGCCATCGCGGCGGCAAGCGAGTTCGGTGTGCCGCTGTTCGACCTCGACGCGCTGCAACTCGACCTCGACGCGGTGAAGTCCGTCGACCGGGGGTTGCTCTCGCGCCACCGCGTGCTGCCGTTGCTGGTGAGGAGCAAGCGGCTGTTCCTCGGCATGGCCGACCCCACCAACCTCGATGCCATCGACGAGATCAAGTTCCAGACCGGCTGCCGGGTGGACCCGGTGGTGGTCGAGCACAACAAGCTGGAGGAAATCGTCGCGAAGGCGCTGGAGGCCGTGGACACCTCCATGAGCAACCTCGCGGACGACGACTTCGACCTCGAGAGCCTGGAGGTGACCGGCGGCGACGATGAGGCCGCCGAGGAACTCGGCAAGGACGAGGCCGTCGACGCTCCGGTGGTGCGCTTCGTCAACAAGGTGCTGCTCGACGCGATCAAGCGCGGCGCCTCGGACGTACACTTCGAGCCCTACGAGAAAGCCTACCGCGTGCGCACCCGCCTCGACGGCGTGCTGAAACAGGTCGCCGCTCCGCCGATCGCGTTGTCCTCGAAAGTGGTGGCGCGGCTGAAGGTCATGGCCCGGCTCGATATCGCCGAGCGGCGCCTGCCGCAGGACGGCCGCATCAAGATGAAGCTGTCCAAGAACCGGGCCATCGATTTCCGCGTCAACACCTGTCCGACGTTGTTCGGCGAGAAGGTGGTGCTGCGTATCCTCGATCCCTCGAGCGCCAAGCTCGGCATCGACGCACTCGGCTACGAGGAGGTCCAGAAGAAGGCGTACCTCGACGCGCTCGCCAAGCCCTACGGCATGATTCTCGTGACCGGCCCCACCGGCAGCGGCAAGACGGTGTCGCTGTACACGGGGCTGAACATCCTCAACACCGAGGACCGCAACATCTCCACCGCCGAGGACCCGGCGGAAATCAACATGCCCGGGGTGAACCAGGTCAACGTGAACCCGAAGGTCGGGCTCACCTTCGCCGCCGCGCTGCGCGCCTTCCTGCGCCAGGACCCGGACGTGATCATGGTCGGTGAGATCCGCGACCTGGAGACCGCCGAAATCGCGATCAAGGCGGCCCAGACCGGCCACCTCGTGCTCTCCACCGTGCACACCAACGACGCGCCGAAGACGCTCGGCCGCCTGGTCGACATGGGCGTCAAGCCCTATGCGATCGCGAGTTCCGTGCATCTCATCATTGCGCAGCGCCTTGCGCGGCGCCTGTGCGAAAACTGCAAGGAGCTGCGCGACATCCCTGAGGAAGCGCTGCTGCAGGAGGGCTTCACGCCAGACGACATCCGCAGTGGACTGCGGGTCTACGGGCCGAACGGCTGCAAGTCCTGCACCGATGGCTACAAGGGCCGCACGGGCATCTACCAGGTGATGCCGGTCACAGAATCGCTCTCGCGCATCATCCTCGCAGGCGGCAGCGCGGATAAGATCGCCGAGCAGGCTGCCAAGGAAGGAATCTGGGACCTGCGTCGCTCCGCCCTGCAAAAAGTCAAGGACGGAGTTACCAGCCTCGAGGAGATCAACCGGGTTACCATTGACTAGAACCTGTCTCAGAAACTCGCCTCGGGCGGCCGGGCACCACCCGACCGCGGGTCACGCCCGCGCAGCAGTTTTGAGATAGTTTCTGGTTTTCGGCGGGGTCGGGGCGCCGACCGGCGCTGATGTTGGGCGAATCGGAACAGCTGGTGTGCGGCCATGGCGAATATCATTGCGCTGAAGCAGAACTCCTTCCTCTGGGAAGGCACCGACAGCCGTGGCAACCGCGTGCGCGGCAAGAGCGTCGCGGCCACGGAGGCTGCCGTGCGCGCGGAACTGCGCAAGCAGGGTGTCGTCCCGGTACGCATCCGCAAGCAGTCCACGCTCTTCAAGGGCCAGGGAAAGGTCACCGCCGGCGATATCGCGCTCTTCAGCCGGCAGCTCGCCACCATGCTGCAGGCGGGTATTCCGCTGGTGCAGGCCTTCGAGATCGTCGGCGCCGGGCACGACAACCCGGCCATGCAGAAGCTGATCCTCGCGATCAAGCAGGACCTCGAGGGCGGCACCGCGCTTGCCGAGGCGCTCGCCAAGCACCCGCTGCACTTCGACGACCTGTACATCAACCTGGTGGAGGTCGGTGAGCACTCGGGCTCGCTCGACTCGCTGCTCGACAAGGTCGCGACGTACAAGGAAAAGACCGAGGCGATCAAGAAGAAGATCAAGAAGGCGCTGTTCTACCCGGCAGCGGTCGTAGTCGTGGCGATCATCGTCACCACCATCCTGCTGATCTTCGTGATCCCGGAGTTCGAAAGCCTGTTCAAGGGCTTCGGCGCCGATCTGCCTGCCTTCACCCGCATGGTGATCGACGTCTCCTATTTCGTGCGATCGAAGGGCTGGTTTCTGGCCGCGCTCGTCGGTGGCGGCATATGGGGCTACCTGCAGGCGAAAAAGCGCTCGCGGCGCCTGCGCGAGATGGAGGACCGGGTGATGCTGAAGGTGCCGGTGATCGGCCCGATCCTGGTCAAGGCCGCGATCGCGCGCTTCTCCCGCACGCTTTCCACCATGTTCAGCTCCGGCGTGCCGCTGGTCGAAGCGCTGGAATCCGTCGCCGGCGCCACTGGCAACGTCCTCTACGAAAAGGCCGTGATGGCGATGAAAGATGAGGTCGCCACCGGCCAGCGGCTGCAGCGGGCCATGGAGAACACGGGGCTGTTCCCGAACATGGTGATCCAGATGATTGCCGTGGGCGAGGAATCCGGCTCGCTCGACTCCATGTCCGCCAAAGTGGCCGATTTCTACGAGGCCGACGTGGACAACGCCGTGGATGCGATGAGCAGCCTGCTCGAGCCGCTGATCATGGCGATCCTCGGGGTGCTGGTCGGCGGTCTGGTCGTTGCCATGTACCTGCCGATCTTCAAGATGGGCGCGGTCATCTGACCCGCACCCGCCTGGCGCGGACCGCGACGTGCCGGAACTGATCGCCGCCGCACTGCTCGGCCTCGTCGTCGGCAGCTTCCTCAACGTCGTCATCTACCGGCTGCCGCTCATGCTGGAGCGTGGCTGGCGCCGCCAGTGCCGTGAGCTGCTGTCGCCCGCCGAGCCCCAGCCCGATGACGGCCCGCCCTTCGACCTGGTGCGCCCACGCTCCGCCTGTCCTGCCTGCAAGACCCCGATCAAGCCGCAGCACAACGTGCCGGTGCTCGGCTGGCTCTGGCTGCGCGGCCGTTGCGCGGCCTGCCGCGCTTCCATCCCGGCCCGTTACCCGCTGGTCGAGGCACTGACCGGCATCGTTTCCGTGATGGTGGTCCTGCACTTCGGCGTCGGCCTCGAGGCGGCGGGCGCGCTGCTGCTCTCGTGGGCGCTGATCGCCCTCTCCGGGATCGACCTCGACCACCAGCTGCTGCCGGACGCGATTACGCTGCCGCTGCTCTGGCTCGGGGTCTGCTTGGCACTTGCCGGCGAGTGGCACGGCGGATTTCACACGCTGGCGGACCTGCACAGCAGCGTCATCGGGGCGATCGCCGGTTACCTCAGCCTGTGGCTGGTCTATCACGGCTTCCGGCTCGCCACCGGCAAGGAAGGCATGGGCTACGGGGATTTCAAGCTGCTCGCCGCACTCGGCGCCTGGCTCGGATGGCAATCGCTGCCGCTGGTGATCCTGCTGTCGGCGCTGGTCGGCGCCATCGTCGGCATCGCCCTGATCGTGATGCGCGGCCGCGACCGGCAACTGCCTCTGCCTTTCGGTCCATATCTCGCCGCGGCCGGGTTCGTCGCATTGCTCTGGGGCCGGGTAATCATCGACACCTATCTGCAACTCGGCGGCTTCTGATGGCCGTGCTGCGCATCGGCCTGACCGGGGGAATAGCCAGCGGCAAGAGCGCCATCGCGCGCATGTTCGCCGAGCTTGGCGTACCGGTGATCGACACCGATGTCATCGCGCACGAACTGGTGCGACCCGGCGAGCCGGCGCTCGCGGCGATCATCGCCGGCTTCGGCCCGGAGTTCCTGACTGCGGACGGTGAACTCGATCGGCGACGGCTGCGCGAACGCATATTTGCGAACGCGGCAGACCGGCGGCGACTGGAGGACATCCTGCACCCGCGGATCGAAGCGGCCACGCTCGCCGCGAGCGCGCACGCGGGCGGTCCCTATCAGCTGCTGGTGGTGCCGCTGCTGATCGAAACGGGATTCGAGCGCCACGTCGACCGTATCCTGGTCGTGGATTGCCCGGAGGCGCTGCAGCGCGAGCGCCTGATGCAGCGGGACAGCCCCGGCAGTCCCGAAGACGCCGATCGCGCCCTGGCTGCGCAGCTCACCCGGCAGGAGCGGCTGCGCAGGGCCGATGACGTGATTGTGAACGACGGCGGTCTCGATACGGCCCGCGCGCGCGTACAGGAGTTGCATGACCGCTACCTGGCGCAGGCACGGGCCCGCAACTGAGCCAGTGTTACGGGCGCAGGACCTGCGCTGGCGTCCGTTGCCCTGCCCGCGTGGGTAGCGCAGAATGGCCCGCGTTCGCGAGCAGGGTTTCTTCCGGATTTGCCAGCCTTGAAAACGAAGCCGTCACCCGAGGCAGTGCCCGCATCGGCGGTGCTCTACGAGCAGCCGCTGGCCGAGCGCATGCGCACCTTCCTGCGGCTGGAATCCCTGTACCAGCAGTTCGTATTCCATATCCGGGAACCCTCGCCCTGGGGGACGCGGGCGGTGGTGTCGAGCATGCTCGACATCCTCACCATCCTCAGCCGCGGCGACGTGCGCAACGATGTGCTAAAGGATCTCGAGCGGCAGCTCTTCGTCTTCGATCGCTACCAGAACCTCCCGGCCGTGGACGAGCACCGCTTGAAGTCGGTCCTGAAAAACCTGCGCCAGCTCCGCAACGAGGTGATCGCGGTCGGCTCGCAATACCTGCAGCCACTGCGCGAAAATGAATTCCTGAGCGCCGTCAAGCACCGCAGCGCCATCCCCGGGGGCGTCTGCGAGTTCGATCTGCCGGAATACAGCCATTGGCTGCGTCGCCCTTACACCGATCGGGTCGCCGACATCGAGCGCTGGATGACGACCATCAAGCCGTTGTGCGACAGCATTGCGGAGCTCCTGTGGCTGCTGCGCGAGAGTACGCCGCCGACCGAGCAGACCGCCTCGAACGGCGTGTTCCACCATGCGCTCGCGCGCGACAGCACTGCCGGGCTGCTGCGGGTGTGCCTGCCGCCGGGCACGGCGTTGTACCCGGAGATCAGCGGCGGGCATCATCGCTTTACCATGCGCTTCATGCAGTGGCCGGATTCGGCAACCCGGCCTGCGCAGACAACCCACGACGTGAAGTTCCTGCTCACGATCTGCTGAGCCCACTGCCCTGCGGGGCGGGCCGGATTGGGGTCGGGACTGAAGTCCCGCCTGCATCGCTGCCGGCGTCGTCAGGGAAGTTCCTGCTGCCCGGTGTGCCTGCCGCCGAGGAGCAGCGCCTCGACGATCGGCCGGTCGGCCTCCAGCAACCCGGCAGCCATCAGCCGGTCCACTGACTCCCAGCGCAGCGCCTGGCCTTCCAGCGCACGGGGCTCGCCCGTGTACTCGGCCACCGTCCACACATCGAGCACGACCGCGCGCCCGGGGTAGTCATGGCGGTATCGGATGAACGGCGCGGCCGCACGCACCTCGATGCCGATCTCCTCGCGCAGCTCGCGCGCGAGTGCTTCGCGGGGGGTCTCGCCTGCGGCGATCTTGCCGCCGGGAAACTCCCAGCTGCCGGCGAGCGGCCGGCCGGGAGGCCGCCGTGCGATCAGGACACGCCCGGAAGCGTCCCGGATCACCGCTGCGGCAACGAGAATCTCCCCGCTACTCGATCCGGCCATGGCATTGCTTGTACTTCTTGCCCGAACCGCAGGGACACGGGTCGTTGCGGCCGATCTTCGCGCCGCCGCGCATGAGCGGCGCGCCGGCGGCAACTGCCGCCGGAATCGGGCGGGTCGCCGCCTGGCGAGCGACCGGGGCCGCACCAGGCGGTTCCTCGGGCGCGGCAGCACCGATTGGCGAGGAGGCCTGGGCGTGCGTGAACTGCATGCGCTGTTCGTCGGGGGGTGCGCGATCGGTGACCGCCGCGACGCTTTCCTCGCTGCGCAGCCTCGCCCGGGTCAGCATGCCGATGGTCTCGCGCTTTACCTGATCGAGCATCATGGAGAACATCGCGAAGGCTTCGCGCTTGTACTCCTCCTTCGGATTGCGTTGCGCGTAGCCGCGCAGATGGATGCCCTGGCGCAGGTAGTCCATCGCCGCCAGATGCTCTTTCCAGTGGTGATCGAGCTGCTGGAGCATGATGGCCTTTTCGAGCTCCCGCATCACCGGTTCGCCGATCTCGACCGCTTTGCGCTCGTAGGCCGTGCGCAGCTCCGTGGCCAGCCGCTCGCGCAGCGTGTCATCGTGCAGCTCCTGCTCCTGCTCGAGCCACTGCCGCACGGGCACCGTGAGGGCAAACTCCCGCTCCAGCGCCCGCTCGAGACCGGGAACGTTCCAGGACTCCTCGAGCGAACCGCGCGGGATGAATTCGTCGGCCACCGTATTCAGCACCTCGTCGCGTATCGCGTTGATCGCGTCCAGGATGCCGTCGGCCTGCATCAGGTCGTTGCGCTGCTGGTAGACGACCTTGCGCTGCTCATTTGCGACGTCGTCGTACTCCAGCAGGCTCTTGCGCATGTCGAAGTTATGCGCCTCCACCTTGCGCTGCGCGCGCTCGATCTGGCGGGTCAGCATCTTGCTTTCGATGGCCTCGCCGGGCCTCATGCCGACCCGCGACAGCAGCGCCTTGGTGCGCTCGGGATCGCCGAAGATGCGCATCAGGTTGTCTTCCATCGACAGGTAGAACCGGCTCGAGCCAGGATCGCCCTGCCGGCCCGAACGGCCGCGCAACTGGTTGTCGATGCGCCGCGACTCGTGGCGCTCGGTACCGACGATATGCAGTCCGCCGGCGGCGACTACGGCATCGTGCCGCTGCTGCCAGTCCTGGCGATGCCGCTCGCGCTCCTCCGCGCTGGTTTCCGGGGGCAGCGCGGCCACCTCGGCGCCGAAGTTGCCGCCCAGCACGATATCCGTGCCACGACCGGCCATGTTGGTGGCAATGGTGACGCTGCCCGGACGGCCCGCCTCGGCGACGATGTGCGCTTCACGCTCGTGCTGCTTGGCATTGAGCACCTGGTGCGGGATCCCGTCACGCGTCAGCAGCCCGGCGAGGTGCTCGGACGTCTCGATCGAAGCCGTACCGACCAGCACTGGCTGCTGGCGGCCGCGGCAATCGCGGATGTCCTCGATGATCGCGCCAAACTTGTCCTTCGCCGTCATGTACACGAGATCCGGATGGTCGGCGCGAACCATCGGCTTGTGCGTCGGAATGACGACGACCTCCAGACCATAGATCTGCTGGAACTCGTACGCCTCCGTGTCGGCCGTGCCGGTCATGCCGGCCAGCTTCTGGTACATGCGGAAGTAGTTCTGGAAGGTTACAGAGGCGACGGTCTGGTTCTCGGCCCGGACCGGCACGCCCTCCTTCGCCTCGATCGCCTGGTGCAGCCCGTCCGACCAGCGCCTGCCCGCCATGGTTCGGCCGGTGAATTCGTCGACGATGACGACCTCGCCGTTCCTGACGATGTACTCGACGTCGCGCTTGTACAGCGTGTGAGCGCGCAGGGCCGCCGTGAGATGGTGCATCAGCCGGATGTTGGCCGCGTCGTAGAGGCTGTCACCCTCGGCCAGCAGCCCGTCACGGGCCAGCAGTTCCTCGACCTTCTGGTGACCCTCCTCGGTGAGGTGGGCCTGGCGGGCTTTCTCGTCGAGGCTGTAGTCGCCGGGGCCGTCTTCGATCTCCTGGCGGGTCAGGTGCGGGATGAGCTTGTTGACCTGGATGTAGAGGTCGGTGCTGTCTTCGGACGGACCCGAAATGATCAGCGGCGTGCGTGCCTCGTCGATCAGGATCGAATCGACTTCGTCCACGATCGCGTAGACGAGCCCCCGCTGCATCTGGTCCTCGGCGCGGAAGGCCAGGTTGTCACGCAGGTAATCGAAGCCGAATTCGTTGTTGGTGCCGTAGGTAATGTCCGCCCCGTAGGCGATCTTCTTTTCGGCGTGGCTCTGGCCGCTGCGGATAACACCGACCGTCATCCCGAGGAACTCGTAGATCGGCGCCATCCAGCCCGCGTCGCGCTGTGCCAGGTACTCGTTGACTGTGACGACGTGCACGCCTTTCCCGGTCAACGCATTCAGATAGGCCGGCAGCGTTGCAACCAGGGTCTTGCCCTCGCCGGTGCGCATCTCGGCGATCTTGCCGGCGTGCAGGGCAATCCCCCCGATGAGCTGTACGTCGAAGTGACGCATGCCGAGGGTCCGCCGCGACGCCTCCCGCACGACGGCACAGGCGTCGGGCACCAGGTCGTCGAGCGACGTGCCTCCGGCGAGCCGGCTGCGGAGTTCCCCGGTTTTGGCCCGTAGCGCCTCATCGGTCAACGCCTTCAGCCCGTCCTCCAGCGCATTGGCCCGGTCCACGATGGCAGCGTAACGGCGCAGCTGCCGCTGATTGCGGCTGCCGAAGATGCGGGTCATGAAGCTGGCAAACAAGGTCTGAAATCTCCAGGCAGCAGCCGTCCCGGGCCGCTTGCCATTTGCTGGATCGGATGACTCGGCGGTTTGTACGCCGCAGCGCGTACCGCCGTGGCAGCCGGTTATTCTAAGGCTGTTGGGGGTCCCGCGCGAACGCCGGGGCGGGTAGCGTTTCAGCTCGTCTGGCGGATGAAGCGGCCGGGGTCCACGGGGCGGCCGTGATACCAGACCTCAAAATGCAGGTTCGAGCCGGTGGCACGCCCGGTCGCGCCCATGAGCGCAATGGTATCGCCCTGACGGACCGGGTCGCCGACCGCAACCAGATTCTGCGCGTTGTGGGCGTAGCGCGTCACGTAGCCATTACCGTGGGTGATCTCGACCATGCGGCCGTACCCGGCCCGATAGCCGGTCCAGGTCACCACGCCGGTCGCCACCGCGACGATTTCCACCCCCGTCCGGGCGGCAAAATCAATGCCGCGGTGGTAGCGCGGCTGTCCGGTGAAGGGGTCGATGCGACGTCCGAAGTGGCTCGAAATGTAGCCGGACCGGACCGGCCGGCCGCGCGGCTGCACCGCTGCGCTGAGCTTGCGGTCGACCAGCAGCGCCGACAGCAATGAGAGCTGGCGTTCCTGTTGCTCGAGCTGTGCTCCGAGTGCATCGAGTTCATCCGTCAAGGGAACGCTGATGCTCGTGTCGGCCGCTGGTTCGTCGGGGCCGCCGACCCCGGGTGGCGCCGAAAAATCAAATTCCCCGTCGTCCAGCTTGGCCATCTTGGCCAGCTGCCCGCCGAGTGCGTTGAGCCTGATGACGTGGGCATTGAGGCTGCCCAGCCTCAGCGCGAACGCGGCAACCTGGTCGCGCGCCTGCTCTTGGGCGCGCCGCAATGCAACCTGCTGACCGGCAACTGCCTGCCGCAGTTCGCCGATACGCTCCTCATCCGGAATGTAGCCCTGGTTGCGCGCCAGTCCGTAGCCAATGCCGAAGCTCGCCAGCAGGATGGTGGCGGCCGACAGCAGCAGCGCGCCCAGCAGGGCTGGAGAAAGCGCAACATGGCGCGTGCCGCGGGTGCCGCGGCAAAGCACGATCAGATTCATCCGGTACACCCTCCGCGGGCCAGGGGCCCGATTCCTGGTCTTATTCTTGCGGTGGCCCCGCAGGCCTTGAGCCTGCGAGCGGAATTTTTCTGGTTGGCGTGCCGGTGCGGGCATACGCAGGCCCCGGCCCTCGGCAACCCCGCTATCATAGGAATACTCCCTTAGACCGGTGGCTTTGCGTCCCCGCTTTTCAGCGGGTTTGCCGTTTCGTCCCCGGAACTATGCCCAGCAATTTGAAATAACACAAGGAAAACACTTCACATTCCTGCGGCTATGGAGCGTGATCGATGTCGGAAAAATCCCTGAAGTCGCTGGCGGATCTGCTACAGCAGCCGGCCGGCCCATTCGCCGAACTGGCCCGCAAGGCGAGCGCGACCGAAGAGCTGGCCGCGACGTTACGCGCATCACTCGGCCCGGAGCTCGCTGCGGAATTGCGCGCGGCCCATCTGCGCCCGGATGGCACGCTGGTGATTCTCGCGGGCAGCCCGGCCTGGGCATCACGGCTGCGGTTTGAAGCTCAAGGCCTGCTGGAGCGATGCCGTGAGCGGCACCCGGAGGCGGCGCGGGTGCGGGTACGGGTCGGCGGCGGCTGACGCAGCGATTGCGCCCCGCGGCAGAACGTCACGAATACGGATGGCGCGCTAACGGTATCCGAAAGAACCAGGCACTGCGCCCCACCGAGGGCGCGCCGGGAAAACCGGCACCAGGTCCCGCGGGGTCGCGCCGGCCCCAGTCAGGCAGTTGCGGCAGGAGCCAGAAACGACACTGGCGCCTGCGCGTCGCTCGCGAAGCTCGCCAGCTCCCAGGCATCAGGTGTCGCACGCAAGGTACGCAACAGTCGGTTGTTGAGGGAATGACCCGACTTGTAGCCGGTGTACTCGCCGAGCAGCGGGTGACCAAGCAAATACAAGTCACCGATCGCGTCGAGAATCTTGTGCTTGACGAACTCATCCTCGAAGCGCAGCCCGTCCTCGTTCAGCACCTTGAAATCATCGACCACGATCGCGTTGCCCATATTGCCGCCGAGCGTCAGGTTGCGCGCGCGCAGCGCCTCGATTTCGCGGGCGAAGCCAAACGTGCGTGCGCGGCTCACTTCCTTCAGGAACGACGTGGAGGAAAAATCCACGGACGCTTCCTGGGTGTGCCGCTTGAACACCGCGTGATCGAAGTCGATACGGAAGTTGACGCGGAATCCGGAATAGGGGCGGAACTCCGCCCACTTGTCGCCTTCCTCCACACGTACGGGACGGCGGATGCGCAGGAACCGCTTCGCGGCATTCTGCTCGGCGATCCCTGCCGACTGCAGCAGGAACACGAAGGGTGCGGCGCTGCCGTCCATGATCGGCACTTCCGGAGCCGTCAGGTCTACAAAGGCGTTGTCGATGCCGAGGCCGGCCATCGCCGCCAGCAGATGTTCGACCGTGGCCACCTTGGCGTCGCCTTCGACGAGCGTGGTGCCCAGCATGGTCTCGCCGACCTTCATCGCATCGGCCGGGATGTCCACACAGGGATCAAGGTCGACGCGGCGGAAAACCACCCCGGTGTTCTCGGCGGCCGGCCGCAGGGTCATGTAGACCTTCCGTCCGGTATGCAGGCCGACACCGGTCGCACGGATAGCCGTTTTCAGGGTTCGCTGCCTGAGCATGAGTCCCCTCCCGCCTACGTCACGCAACACCGCAGGCACAGTCGTCACTGACCTGTTTGCTGTTGCTCATACGCCACAGTTCAGGTGGGGCCAAAGAAACGCAACAATCTCCGACCCGCACACCAGATCAGAAGCTAACTATCTGAAAGTCCTGCTCCTGAGAATGGCAGGTACTGCGCCCCGCACCTGCCAGCAGGGCGCACAGTACCATAGTCTGTGAAAATGCCGCAACACGAATCCGGGCAGCTTTTCCTTAGTCCGCCTGCCGCCGCAGGAACGCGGGCACGTCGAGCAACTCGAAATTCGCTTCCGGAGCGGCTGCAGCGGGTCCTTCGGGCATTGGCGTACGCCGCTGCACCGCCGGGCGCTCGTAGACGCCGTAGTTTGGCTGCAGCACTTCGGCCGCGGCTCCCCCATGGGCCGCAACGACAGCAGGCCGAACCACCCGGATCGCAGGCTGCTCGGCTTGCCGCATGGCCTCCCGACCAAGACCCGTGGCGACCACCGTCACGCGAATGCTGCTCGACATGTCCTCGTCGATGACGGTCCCGATCACCACCGTCGCATCGTCGGAGGCGCACTGCTTGACGGTTTCGCCGACCTGGTGGAACTCGCCGATGGACAGGTCCATCCCGGCCGTCACGTTTACCAGAATGCCGCGGGCCCCCGACAGGTTGACCTCCTCGAGCAGGGGACTGGAAATTGCCGCTTCCGCCGCTTCCCGTGCCCGGTCCTCGCCACTGGCCGTGCCCGAGCCCATCATCGCCATGCCCATTTCCGACATGACCGTACGCACGTCGGCGAAGTCGACGTTGATCAGGCCGGGGCGGGTAATCAGCTCGGCGATGCCCTGGACGGCGCCCTGCAGCACCTCGTTGGCCGCGCGGAAGGCATCGAGCAGGGTCGTCTGCGAGCCGAGCACGGAGAGCAGTTTCTCGTTCGGGATCGTGATCAGTGAGTCGACGTACTTGGCCAGGTCGTGAATGCCCTGGTCGGCGACCTGCAGGCGCTTGCGGCCTTCCATCTTGAACGGCTTGGTGACGACCGCCACCGTCAGGATTCCGAGTTCCCTCGCCACCTGCGCCACCACTGGCGCGGCGCCGGTGCCGGTGCCGCCCCCGAGGCCGGCGGTGATGAACAGCATATCGGCGCCGTCGATCACTTCGATGATGCGGTCCCGGTCCTCCATGGCCGCCTGCCGGCCGACATCGGGATCCGCCCCCGCGCCGAGTCCCTTGGTGATATTGCAGCCGATCTGCAACGCCGTGCGCACGTTCGACCCGCGCAGCGCCTGCGAGTCGGTATTCGCACAGATGAAGTCCACGCCCTCAATGCCGCAATTCGCCATGTGCTTGACGGCATTGCCGCCGCCACCGCCCACGCCGATGACCTTGATGACCGCGCTCTGGCTTGATGCATCCATGAGTTCAAACATTGCCGCTTCTCCTCCACAACAACAACAACGCAAACTGGGGTCTCTTACGCAGTGGCCCCTCAAAAACTTCCCTGGAACCAGGACTTCATCCGCGCCCACACGTCGCGGACACCCGATGAAACCGGGGCGTCGCCGCCATGGCGCGCCGCGTGATCGCGCGCGTACAGCAGCAGGCCGACGCCCGTGGCGTGAATGGGATTGCGCACGACATCGCCAAGGCCGCGCACGTGCTGCGGCAGCCCGAGGCGAACCGGCATGTGGAACACCTCCTCCGCAAGTTCCACCACGCCTTCCATCTTCGCGCTGCCGCCGGTGAGCACCACGCCCGCCGCCACCATCTCCTCGAAACCGCTGCGGCGCAGTTCGTCACGCACCAGCCCGAAGAGCTCCTCGTAGCGGGGCTCGACGACTTCGGCGAGCGTCTGCCGCGCCAGGCGCCGCGACGGCCGGTCACCGACGCTCGGCACCTCGATGCTCTCGTCGGCAGTTGCCAGCTGCGACAGGGCGCAGGCGTACTTGACCTTGATCTCCTCTGCGTACTGCGTCGGCGTGCGCAGAGATATGGCGATATCGTTGGTCACCTGGTCGCCGGCGATCGGGATCACCGCGGTGTGGCGAATGGCGCCGGAGTTGAACACCGCGATGTCGGTGGTGCCTCCACCGACATCGACCAGGCACACGCCGAGTTCCCGCTCGTCGTCCGTGAGCACGGCGTGGCTCGAGGCGAGCTGCTCGAGGACGATGTCCTCGACCTCCAGCCCGCAGCGCTGCACGCACTTGACGATGTTCTGCGCCGCGCTCGCCGAGCCGGTGACCATGTGCACGCGCGCCTCGAGGCGGACGCCGGACATGCCGATCGGCTCGCGGATGCCCTCCTGCCCGTCGATGATGTACTCCTGCGGCAGCACATGCAGGACCTTCTAGTCCGCGGGGATGGCCACCGCCCGCGCCGCGTCGATCACGCGCTCGACGTCGCTGCGCGTCACTTCGCGATCGCGTATCGCAACGATGCCGTGCGAATTCAGGCTGCGCACGTGGCTGCCGGCGATACCGGTGTACACGGCATTGATCTCACAGCCCGCCATCAGCTCGGCCTCCTCGACGGCGCGCTGGATCGACATGACCGTGGACTCGATATTGACCACCACGCCTTTTTTCAGGCCACGCGACGGATTCATGCCGAAGCCGATGACCTCGACGGCGCCGTCGTCCTGCAGCTCGCCGACGATCGCCACCACCTTCGAGGTGCCGATGTCGAGACCGACGAGCAGGCGCTGCTCCGTCTTCTTAGGCATTGGGGTCCCGCTCCTTCGCTGCAGCAGCGGCCGCGCCGGCCGCCTTCTTCCAGCCGATCGCAAATCCGTTCGGGTAGCGCATGTCCACGTAGTCCACCTCGCCCGCGAGCTGCGCGAGCGTGCCGTCGAGGACCGCGAAGAATCGCTCGATGCGCGTATCGACGCTGTTGGCGCCAAGGCGCACCTTCAGCCCGGTGCTGGTCTCGAAGGCCCAGGCGCCGCGCGCATCGAGCGCCAGGGCAACTGCCGCCATACCGCGGTTCTCGAGCTGCTCCTGCAGCTTGAAGTAGCGGGCAGTCACCGGACCCTCTGTACCCGCAGGGCCGCTCAGCCGCGGCAACTCGGCGGGCACATGCCCGGCATCGGCAAGAAAGAGTTCACCCGCCGCATTGAGCAGACCGCGCTCGCCCCAGCAGGCGACAGGCGTCTCTTCGCGAATCCGGATCTCGAGACGTCCCGGCCACCGGCGCCGGACATCGGCGCTCGCCACCCAGGGCAGCGCGGTGAGCTCGCGCCGGGTTGCCGCGAGATCGATATCGAGGAAACCGGCACGCGCATACGGCTCGACCAGCGCTTCGATCTTGATCGGCGAGACACGCTGGAACGGGCCGGCAACGACAATGGTGTCGATCGGCCGGTTCAGCAGCCAGGTGACGCCCAGCCATGCGCCGACGGCGAACAGGGCCGCGCCGGTCGCAACACCCACGATGCGCCAGTTGACGGCCGGCAGTTTCGCGACCGGGCGTTCCTGCCGGCGGCGATTGCGCCTACGCAACATTCACTCTCTCCTGCGCGATCGGCGGGAAACTGGTTTCCAGGATCCGCCAGACCAGTTCGTCGAAGCTGATACCAGCCGCCGCGGCTGCCATGGGCACGAGGCTGTGACTGGTCATGCCCGGAGTCGTGTTGACCTCGAGCACCTTCGGCTCGCCGTCCGCGCCGACCATGAAGTCGACCCGGCCCCAGCCGCTCGCACCGACCGCCTCGAAGGCCTGTGCGGCCAGCGCGGCGAAGCGCCCTTCCACGTCGGGCGCCAGCCCGCAGGGACAGCGATACCGCGTCTCGTCGCTGAAGTACTTCGCCTGGTAGTCGTAGAAAACCGCCTGCGTTTCCACGCGGATCAGCGGCAACGCGCGATCGTGGAGGATCGCGGCGGTGTACTCGGCCCCGTCGATCCACTCCTCCGCAAAGACCTCACCGCCGAAACGGGCGGCGGTGGCAAACGCGTGGGCGAGGTCCGAGGCACGCTGTACTTTGGTCATGCCGATGCTGGAGCCTTCACCGACGGGCTTGACGATGAGCGGCAGGCCGAGCTCGGCGCTCGCGACGTCGAAATCCGGCGCTCCTTCGAGCACCCGGAACCGGGGCGTCGGCACGCCGCCCGCCAGGAACAACCGCTTGCTGCGCAGCTTGTCCATGGCGATGGCGGAACCGAGCACGCCGCTGCCCGTGAACGGCAGCCCCAGGCAGGCGAGCAGACCCTGGATCGTGCCGTCCTCGCCGCCGGAACCATGCAGCGCGAGCCAGACGCGGTCGAACCGGCCTTCCTGCAGCGCCGCCGGAAAGTCCACCGCCGGGTCAAGGCGATGGGCGTCAATGCGGCGGCGGACGAGCGCCTGGTACACGGCCTCACCGGTCAGCAGCGAGATCTCGCGTTCCGAGGAATTCCCGCCGAAAAGCACGGCCACCTTGCCGAAATCCGCAGGGTCGGTAACACGCGGAAAGCGCGCGGCGTTCATGCCACCACCTCCGCCGGCTCACCGAGCACGTGCACTTCCGGCACCAGCCCTATGCCGTGCACGCGTTCCACCGTGGCCTGCACGTGACGGATGAGTGCCTCGATGTCCGCCGCAGTGGCGCCGCCGGTATTGATGATGAAATTGGCGTGTTTCTCCGATACCTGCGCATTGCCGATCCTCGCCCCCTTCAGGCCCGCGGCCTCGATCAGCCGTCCGGCGAAATCACCCGGCGGGTTGCGGAACACCGAACCGCAGCTCGGCATGCCGAGCGGTTGCTTCGCCTGGCGCTCCTGGATCAGCGCACGCACGCCGTCGAGACTCGTCGGCTGGTTTGGGTCGAAGCGGAAGCGTGCCGCCAGGAACCACTCCTCAGCGGGGCCGCGAACCTCGCGATAGGCGACCTGGTAATCGGTCGGCGCGCGGCGCGTCACCTCGCCACGACGGTTGACGACCTCCACTTCGACCACGCTGTTCCAGGTCTGGCCGCCGAAGGCGCCCGCGTTCATGGTCAGCGCACCACCCACCGTCCCGGGGATGCCTGCGAAGAATTCGGCCGGCCCCACCTGCCAGCGCGCGCAGTGGCGCGCCAGCACGGTGCAGGGCACGCCCGCCTCCGCTTCCACCAGTCCGTCGCCGAGATGGCGCAGGTGCTCCAGGCACCCGGCAGTGGCAATGACCACGCCGCGTATGCCGCCGTCGCGCACCAGCAGGTTGCTGCCGAGGCCGACCCAGTGCACCGGCCGACCGGGATCGAGACGCCGCAGGAACGCCGCCAGCTCCTCGCGCGAACGCGGCTTGAAGTAGACGTCGGCCGGCCCGCCGACACGCCACGACGTGTGCTTCGCCATCGGCTCGCCGTAGAACACGCGTGCTTTCTCCGGTGCTGCCATTGCCCTGCTTCCCGCCAGCGCCCTCACGAGCTCCGCCTCAGCCGGGGACGGCGCGCGAACGCGCCCGGCAGCCGCTGGGCTGCGGTGCCGATGTCGCCCGCCCCGAGCGTCAGCACGACATCGCCGTCCTGGAGCACGCCGTCGAGCAGCTTCGGCAAGCGCTCGAGCTTGGGCACCAGCACCGGCTCGACGGTGCCGCGACTGCGCACGGCGCGGCAGATCGCGCGCGCGTCGGCGCCGGCGATCGGGTCCTCGCCGGCCGAATAGACTTCGGCGACCAGCAGTTTGTCTGCCGTGGACAGCACGACCGCGAAGTCATCGAGCAGGTCACGGGTCCGCGTGAACCGGTGCGGCTGGAACACCACCACCAGCCGGCGCCCGGGCCAGGCCTCGCGCGCCGCGCGCATCGTGGCAGCCACCTCGGTGGGATGGTGTCCGTAGTCGTCGACGAGCAGCGCCTGCCCGTGACCGGTGTCGATGGTGCCGATCACCTGCAGGCGCCGGTCGATGCCCTGAAATTCCGCGAGCGCACGCTGCACGGCGCCGTCGTCGAGTTCGAGCTCATGCGCCAGCGCCACCGCGGCGAGCGCATTGGCCACGTTGTGACGGCCCGGCAGGTTGAGCGTGAGATCGAGCAATCCGTCCCGGCCCGGCCGCGCAACCTGGAAATGCGTGCGCAGACCGTCGACCCGGACATGCTGCGCGCGGACATCTGCTTGCGCGCTGAAGCCGTAGGTCAGCGTGGGCCGCTGCACCGCCGGGGCAATCGCCGCGACCCCGGGATCGTCCAGGCAGAGCACCGCCAGGCCATAGAACGGCAGGTTGTGCAGGAACTCGATGAACGTGCGACGCAGGTGCTCGATGTCGCCGCCGTAGGTGCCCAGGTGATCGGTGTCGATGTTGGTAACCACCGCGATCATGGGCTGCAGGTGCATGAACGAGGCGTCGCTTTCATCCGCCTCGGCGACGAGGTAGCTGCCGGCGCCCAGTCGGCCGTTCGTGTCCGCACTCTTCAGACGGCCGCCAATGACGAAGGTGGGATCTTCCCCGGCCTCCGCCAGCACGCTGGCCACCAGGCTGGTGGTGGTCGTCTTGCCGTGGCTGCCGGAGACGGCGATCGCATAGCGGAAGCGCATCAGCTCGGCGAGCATCTCCGCGCGGCGGACCACGGGTTTGCGCTGGGCGCGGGCGGCGACCACCTCGGGATTCACCGGGTCGACCGCGGTGGAGACCACCACCACGTCGGCATCCCCGATGTTTTCCGCCCGGTGGCCGATGGCGATCTGCGCCCCGAGGCGTGCGAGCCGTGCGGTCATCGCCGACTCCTTGAGATCGGAGCCCTGGACCGCGTAGCCGAGATTGAGCAACACCTCGGCAATGCCGCCCATGCCAACGCCGCCGATACCGACGAAGTGGATGCGCTGGATCCTGCGCATGCGATCTTTCATTCGCCGCCTCCGAGACGCTGGCAGGTCGCCGCGATCTCCTCGGCCACTCCGGCGTGCGCGAGCGCGCGCGCCCGCTCGGCCCGCGTCAGCACCAGTGCGCGGTCGCTGAGATACGGAGCAAGCTCCGCAGCGAGCCGCGCCGCGGTCAGTTCCGCCTGGGCAACCAGGGTGGCCGCACCGGCCTCGACCAGGAACGCCGCGTTGCGCGTCTGGTGATCGTCGACCGCACCGGCGAACGGCACCAGCACCGCTGGCAGACCCGCAGCCGCCAGCTCGGAAACAGTCAGGGCCCCGGCACGGCACACGACCACATCGGCCCAGGCGTAGGCCGCGGCCATGTCGGTGATGAAGGCCTCCACCCGCGCCTGCACGCCGGCGTTCCGGTAGGCATCCTGCGCAAGTTCCATCGTCGCTGTGCCGGTCTGGTGCCAGATCTGCAGCGCCGCGCCCGCGGACAGCGATGCCACAGCGGCGGGCACGGTTTCGTTGAGCACCCGCGCGCCCTGGCTGCCGCCCAGCACGAGCAGATGCAGCGCGCCTGAGCGGCCCGCGAGGCGTGCACGCGGCGGTGGGAGCGCCGCGATCTCCTGGCGTACCGGATTACCGATCACGCGCGCCTTGCGGCTGGCAGAAAAACTGCCCGGGAAGGCGGTCAGCACTTCCCGGGCTATACCAGCCAGAAGACGATTGGTGAGACCTGCGACTGCGTTCTGTTCGTGAATGACCAGGGGCCGCCCGAGCAGCCATGCCGCTACTCCGCCCGGACCGGCTGCAAAACCACCCATGCCGAGCACGACCCTCGGGCGGCGACGGCGCAGCACCCGAAGTGCGTCGGCCAGCGCGATCAGCAACCGCCACGGCGCGGCGAGCCAGGTCATCGCCCCCTTGCGCCGCAGACCGCCGACACGAATGGTTTCCAGCGGAATGCCTTCGGCGGGCACGATGCGCGCCTCCATGCCCTGCACGCTGCCGAGCCAGACCACCGACTCGTTGCGACTGTGGAGCGCGCGCGCGACCGCGAGGGCCGGAAAAACATGCCCGCCCGTGCCACCCGCCATGATCAGGACCGGCCCTGCGTTCATGTACCCCGCCTCCACGCAGCCGCCCCGCGTTGGCGCACGCCACCGTTGCCCGGCCGGTTCTCGCGGTCGATACGCAGCAGCAGGCCGTAGCCGATGAGCGTGATGATGATGCTGCTGCGCCCGTAACTGACCAGCGGCAGTGTCAGGCCCTTCGTCGGCAGGATGCCCATGTTGACGCCGATGTTGATGAACACCTGCGCGGCCTGCCAGATGGCGAAACCAAACGCGACGCTCGCCTGGAACAACCGCTCCCTGAGGGCAGCCTGGCGCGAAATCAGCAGCGCGCGCCACACCACCACGCCGAACAGCGCGATCACGACGACGCTGCCGAGCAGGCCGAACTCCTCGGCGATCACCGCAAACACGAAGTCCGTGTGCGCCTCGGGAAGGTAGAAAAGTTTCTGCACGCTGCCGCCGAGCCCCATGCCGGTCCACTGGCCGGTACCGATTGCGATCAGCGACTGGGTGAGCTGGAAACCGCTGTTGTAGGGATCGCGCCACGGGTCGAGGAACGAGGTGAGTCGCACCAGGCGGTAGGGCGCGGCCACCGCCAGGAGCCCTCCGAGCATGGCGACCGCCCCGCCGCACAGGATGAAATCGCGCAGCCGCCCGCCGGCGATGAACAGCACGGCGAGCGTCATGGTCATCAGCATCAGTGCCGCACCGAAATCCGGCTGCAGCAGCAGCAGCATGCAGGCTGCGCCACTGACCCCGAGCGGGCGCGCGAAGCCGGCGAAGGAGCTGCGCAACGCCTGGTTCTGCCGCACGGCGTACCCCGCGATGTACAACAACAGCAGCAGCCGCGCCGGCTCGGAAACCTGGATCAGGTTCACGCCGGCGACGTTGAGCCAGCGCGTGCTGCCATTGACCGTGCGGCCGAGCCCCGGCAGCAGCACCGCGCAGAGCAGCACGAACGCACCGACGGCGAGCAGCGGCCCGAGACGCTGCCAGGTCGCCGTCGGGATGCGGAGCGCCACCGCCGCGCCCCCGAGGCCCACGGCGACAGCCACGAGCTGCCGGTTGAAGAAATAGAGCGGGCCACCGTAGTCCTTTTCCGCGAGGGACATCGACGCCGACGCGACCATGACCAGGCCGACACCGAGCAGCGCAGCGATCGCCAGCAACAGGGTGAAGTCGGCCTCCCGCCCGTCCCAGCCGATGCCGTGGCGCTGTCGCTCGGCCCGTGCGCTCACTTCGCAGCCTCCCGCGCTTCACGGGCGAAGATCTCGCCACGCTCTTCGTAGCTGCGAAACATGTCGAGGCTGCTGCAGGCCGGCGCCAGCAGCACCGAGGTGCCGGCGGTCGCCAGCGTGCGCGCCCTGGCAACCGCAGCGGGCAGCGAGCCACTCAGCTCCACAGGACAGATCGCGCCAAGGTCGCGCGCGAGCAGGGCACGGTCCCGACCGATCAGCAACACCTTTGCATCGCGCCCGCGCAAGGCCGCCGCCAGTTCGGCGAAGTCCTGACCCTTGCCATCACCCCCCGCAATCAGCACGAGCGGCCCGGTCAGGCCGCGGATGCTGGTGACGGCGGCGGCGACATTGGTGGCCTTGGAGTCGTCGATCCAGGTCACGCCGCGCCCGACCGCAACCACCTGCATACGGTGCGGCAGGCCGCGGAACGCGCGCAGCGCCCGGACGGGCGCCGCGAGACCAGCGCCAGCCGCATGCACCAGCGCCAGGGCAGCCAGCGCATTCGCCACGTTGTGCCGCCCGGTGGTGCCCAGCTCCGCTGCCGCCAGCAGCCGTTCCGTGCCGAAGGAGAGGTGCTGACTGCCCGGCAGTCCGAGTACGCCGAAATGACCTTCGGCCGGAGCATCGAGGCCGAAACTGATGGTGCGCACGCCGGCCGGCACGCAAGTGGCGGGAATCGCATCGTCACGATTGACCACGGCGGTCGCGCAGCGCTCAAAGATCCGCACCTTGGCCGCGGCGTAAGCCGCCATGCTGCCGTGCTTGTCGAGGTGATCCGGCGCGAGGTTCAGCAACGCCGCGACCGCCAGCGGCAGCGGCGCGCTGCGCTCGAGCTGGAAGCTCGACAGTTCGAGTACGTAGGCCCGCACTCCCGGCTGCAGCAGGTCGAGCGCCGGCGTGCCGAAATTGGCGCCGACGCCGGTCTGCCAGCCCTCCTCGGCGAGCATCGCGCCGACCATGGCGGTCACCGTGCTCTTCCCGTTCGACCCCGTGATGCCGATCATCGGCGCCGCGCACTCGGCCGCGAACAGGTCGAGGTCACTCACGACGGGGATGCCCCGGCGGCGGGCATCGGCGAGCAGCGGCAGCCCGAGATCGACACCGGGTGAGAGCACGAGGCGCACGACTCCGGCCGGCACGGCGTCGGGCAGCGCACCGAGCAGCAATCCGGCGTCCGGCATGGCGGCCTCGATGTCCTTCCGTCCGGGTGGCGCAGCACGCGTGTCCGCAAACAGGGCGCGCACGCCGCGCGCGGCGAAATGGCGGGCGCAGGATGCACCGGTCGCGCCCATCCCGAGCACCATGACCGGCGCTGACGCAGCAGCGCGACCCGCCGCACGGTCACCGGGGAACTCGGCCATCGCAGTCATCGACAGGCCACTCATCGGATCTTCAGGCTGGCCAGCCCGACCAGCACGAGGATCACCGTGATGATCCAGAACCGCACGATCACCTTCGGCTCGGCCCAGCCGAGCAGCTCGAAATGGTGATGCAGCGGCGCCATGCGGAACACGCGCTTGCCCGTCATCTTGAAAGAGGCCACCTGGATGACGACGGACACGGTCTCGAGCACGAAGATGCCGCCCATGATCAGGAGAATGAGCTCCTGGCGTACGACGACCGCAACCGTGCCGAGCGCCCCGCCGAGCGCGAGCGCACCGACATCGCCCATGAACACCTGCGCCGGATAGGTGTTGAACCAGAGGAAACCGAGGCCCGCACCGCCGAGCGCGGCGCAGAAGACCATCATTTCGCCGGCGCCCTCGACGTAGGGAATCCCGAGATAGCGGGCGAAAATCACGTTGCCGGCCGCGTAGGCGAAGACGCCGAGCGCCCCCGCGACCAGCACTGCCGGCATCGTGGCGAGGCCGTCGAGCCCGTCGGTGAGGTTGACGGCGTTGCTCGAGCCGACGATCACCAGCATCACGAACACGACGTAGAGGCCGCCGAGCGGGATCACCACGCCCTTGAGATATGGGATCAGCAACGCGGTTTCCTGCGGGCGATCCGCGAGCCCGTACAGGTACAGCGCCGCGACCAGCGCGCCCAGCGCCTGCCACAGCATCTTCATCCGCGGCGACAGGCCCTTGGAATTGCGCCGGGTGAGCTTGCGGTAGTCGTCGACGAACCCGATGAGCCCGTAGGCCGTCGTCACCGCGAGCACGGTCCACAGATATGGGCTGCGCAGGTTTCCCCAAAGCAGGCTGCCGGCCCCGATCGCAAGCAGGATCAGCACGCCGCCCATGGTCGGCGTCCCAGCCTTCGACAGGTGGGTGCCCGGCCCGTCGTCGCGTACCGTCTGGCCGATTTTTTTCTCCTGCAGGCGCCGGATCACGCCGGGGCCAAGCAGGAGAGAGATGGCGAGCGCGGTCAGCGCGGCGAGAATCGCGCGCATGGTGATGTACGTGAACAGGTTGAAGCCGGTCACGAACCGCGTCAGGTACTCCGCGGCGAGATACAGCACCGTCAGCCTCCCGTTCCGGTCGCGCCGCTGTCCGCGGCGAGCGCCTGCACCACGCGCTCCATGCCCATCGAGCGCGAACCCTTCACCAGCACGGTCGTGCCGGGCCTGAGCGCCGCGCGCAGCGCCGTGCTCAGCCCGGCCACGTCCTCGAACCACTCCGCGTTGGCGCCGAATGCTTCCGCAGCCGAGCGGCACTGCGGTCCGGTGCAGAACAGGCGCATGACGCCGCAGCGGCGCGCGAGATCGCCCATCTCGCGATGCATGGCCGCGCTGTCGGCGCCGAGTTCCGCCATATCGCCAAGCACGAGCCAGCGCTCTCCGGCCAACCCCTCGAGAAAGGCGATCGCGGCACGCACCGAGCCGGGGTTCGCGTTGTAACTGTCGTCGTACACCGTGATGCCCCGCGGACCGGCCACGCGGCGCAGGCGACCCGGCACATTGCGCACCCCGCCCAACCCTGCGGCGACGTGCTGCAGGCCTGCACCGCAGGCGAGCGCTGCCGCGGCTGCTGCGAGCGCATTGAGCGCGTTGTGCCGACCCGCCATCGGCAGGTGCACGGGTATTGCACCGGCCGGACAGCGCAACGTGAACCGCAGGGCGGGGCCGTCGGTACCGACCGCGTGTTCGATCTCGTCTGCGCGAAAATCCGCATCGGGGTGCAGCCCGAAGGTCCAGCGCCTGCGGCCCTCGCTGCGCTCCCACCAGCTCTGGAAGAAACGATCGTCACGATTGATCACCGCGGTGCCATCGGCCGGCAGCGCTTCGAAGAGCTCACCCTTGGTGAGGGCTACCTCCTCGATCGTGCGGAATCCCTGCAGGTGGGCCCGGGCGGCGTTGGTCACCACCGCCACGGTCGGCGCAGCGATGCGGGCCAGGTAAGCGATGTCCCCGCGCCGCGCCGCGCCCATCTCGATGACTGCCGCGCGATGCTTCGCATCCAGGTACAGCAGCGTGCGGGGCATGCCGATCTCGTTGTTGAGATTGCCCCAGGTCACCAGCACCGGGTCGTCCTCCCCGTCGCGGCCAGCCAGCGCTGCCCGCATGATCGAAGCGGTCATCTCCTTGACGGTGGTCTTGCCGTTGGAGCCGGTGATTGCCACCATCGGCAGCGGAAAACGCGCGCGCCAGAAGCGGGCAAGATCACCCATTGCAAGGCGCGTATCGGCAACCTCCACCTGCGGCAGATCGGCCTCCTGCCGCGCTTCCACCACGGCGCCGGCCGCACCGAGGCGCGCCGCATCGGCGATGAACGTCATGCCGTGGTTGTGCGCCCCGCGCAAGGCAATGAACAACTCGCCGCGCTGCAGGCTGCGCGTGTCGGTGCTCACCGCCTGAAACTCGACATCGCGGCCGTGCAGCCTGCCCCCGACCGCTTCTGCCACCATGGACAACCGGCCCATGATCATGTGCGCTCCGCGAGTGCCGCGCGGGCCACGGCCCGGTCGCAGAACGGCCTGGATTCCACGCCGATGACCTGCCCCGTTTCATGCCCCTTGCCGGCGATCAGCACGACATCGGTGGCATCCGCAGACAGGATGGCGTGACGGATCGCCTCGCGACGATCATGAATGACCTCGACCGCACCGCCGACGCCGGAGAGCACCGCCGCCACAATGATTGCCGGATCCTCGCTGCGCGGGTTGTCGTCGGTGACGATCACGCGGTCGGCCAGCGCACTCGCCGCCGCGCCCATCGCCGGGCGCTTGCCGGCGTCACGCTCCCCGCCGCAACCGAATACGCACCACAGCCGCGCGGTCGAGCGCGCGCGCAACACGGACAACACACGCTCGAGTGCCGCCGGTGTGTGCGCGAAATCGACGATCACGCACGGACCGGCCACGCCCGACACCCGCTCCATGCGCCCCGGCGGTGGCGTGCACGAGGCCAGTGCCGCGCCGACCTGCTCCAGCGCATGGCCCTGCGCGAGCAAAATGCCGGCGGCGACGGCCAGGTTCTCGAGATTGAAGGCACCGACGAGCGGCGTCGAAAACCGGACGGTTTCCGCACCCAGCGACAACGCGACGCGCTGGCCCGTGGCCTCGTCCGCCACGAGGCTCGTGCGCAGCATGGCCGGCGCCGCACTGTGCCCGGCGTCGACGCCGACCGTGAGCACGCTCATCGAGGCCGGCAACCGTGCAAGCAGACTGCGGCCGAACTCATCGCCGGCGTTGATGACCGCCTGCGCCGCGCCCGCCTCCAGGAACAGGCGTTCCTTGGCGCGCGCATAGCTCGCCATGTCGCCGTGGTAGTCGAGGTGATCGCGGCTGAGATTCGTGAGTGCCACGACGCCGAAGCGCACGCCGTCGACACGACCCTGGTCGAGCGCGTGCGAGGAAACCTCCAGGGCGACGTGACGGGCGCCATCATCGGCCAGTTCGCGCAGTCGCCGGTGCAGCGTGACGCAGTCCGGCGTAGTCAGCCCGACGGACCGCGGCCGGCCAACGGGACCGTAACCGAGAGTGCCCATGTAGGCGGAGCGCTGGCCGAGCGCCTCCAGCGCCTGGGCCAGCAACCAGGCCACGGTCGTCTTGCCGTTGGTGCCGGTGATGCCCGCGATGGTCATTTCCGCCGAAGGGCTGGCGAAAAAGCGATTGGCGATGTCGCCGAGACGCTGGCGCAGACCCGGCACCGCGAACCCGCACACGGCGGCAGGGAGTCGCGGGTCGCCCTGCGTGCCCTGCGGTTCCCAGGCCACCGCCCGTGGACCGCGCTGCAATGCTTCGTCGAGATACTGCAGGCCGTGGTGACGTGTCCCGGCGCAGGCCAGGAACAGCCCGCCGGGCGACACGTCGGCGCTGTGCATGGTGATGTCGGCCACATCCACCGGTGGCGGCGCTGGTGCCAGGCCGGGGAAAAGACGCCGCAGATCCACGTCTGTCTCTGGCCCTGCCATCATGGCGCAACCGCCGCCGTCACGATCCGCGCCGGCGCGTTTTGCGACGGCGGCAGTCGGTCGGGTGCGATCGCCATGATGCGCATGGCGCCCTCAACGATATTCGAGAATACGGGCGCAGCCACGTCGCCGCCGTAGTACGCGCCGGCGCGCGGCTCGTCGATGATCACCACCACCGCAAGACGCGGGTGCGACACGGGCGCCACGCCGGCGAATACGGCCGTGTAGCGATCTTCCGAATAACCGCCCACCGCGAACTTGCGCGCGGTGCCGGTCTTGCCGGCCACGCGGTAGCCCGCGACCGCAGCGCGCATACCCGTGCCCTCCGGGCTGACCACGTGCTCGATCATTTCCACGACGGCCCGGGCATTGGCGGCACTCACCACCTTGCGGCCGATCGGCGGGCGCTCGGTACGAATCAGCGACACCGGCCGCATGACCCCGTCTGCGGCCAGCACCGCATAGGTCTGGGCGAGTTGCAGCGGCGTGACCGACAGCCCGTAGCCGTAGGCGAGCGTCGCCTTGGCAATAGGCCGCCAGTTCTCGTAGTGGCTCAACAGCCCGGCCGATTCACCCGGAAAGCCGCTGGAAGTCGGCTTGCCGAGCCCGAAGCGGCTGAGCACGCTCCAGAGCTGCTCCGAGGGCAGCGACATCGCAACCTTCGTCGCCCCGACGTTGCTCGAGCGCGCGAGCATGGTCGTCAGGTCGATGAGCCCGAGGTTGTGCTTGTCCTCGATGACCTTGTTGCCGACCTGGATCATTCCCGGCGAGGTGTCCACGCGGCTGCCCGGGTTCCACTGGCCGCTCTCGAGGGCGGCCGCGACGATCAGCGGTTTCAGGCTCGACCCGGGCTCGAACAGATCGGTGATGGCGCGGTTGCGGAACCGGCCCGGCGAGTACTGGGAGCGATCGTTCGGGTTGTAGGCGGGCTGGTTGACCATCGCCAGCACTTCGCCGGTGTCCGAATCGAGCACCACCGCCGAAGCAGACAGCGCGCGATTGGCCTGCACCGCCGCCTTCAGCTCCCGGTACGCGAGGTACTGGATGCGCAGATCGATCGAGGCGGCGACATTGCGTCCGGGCCGTGGCGGCTCCAGCCGCTCGACGTCCTCGATGACCCGGCCGAGCCGGTCACGCAGCACCAGTTTGCTGCCGGGGTGCCCGCGGAGCCATTCGTCGAAGGCGAGTTCCATGCCTTCCTGGCCTTCGTCATCTACGTTGGTGAAGCCGATCAGGTGACCGGTGACCTCACCGGCCGGGTAGTAACGCCGGTACTCGCGCAGCGCATGCACGCCGGGTATGCCGCGATCGAGAATGGCGCGGGCATCGGCCGGGTTCATGTGCCGCTGCAGGTACATGAAATCCTTGCTCGCATTGCGGGCGATCTGCCGGGCGAGCACTTCGGGGTCGAGGTCCAGCGCCCGGGCCAGATCGGGAATGGATTCAGGAGCGCGGGTCAGTTCCTGCGGGCTGGCCCACAGGCTGTCCACCGGCATGGAGGCAGCGAGCGGCTCACCGTTGCGATCGGTGATGGCGCCGCGATTGGCCGAGATCCTGGCGGTGCGCAGGTGGCGTGCCTCGGCCTCGCTGATGAGAAAGTCCTTGCTGAATACCTGCAGGTGTATCGCGCGGCCCACGAGCCCGGCCGCGAGCAGCAGCACCACCGCGCAGGCGAAGGTCCAGCGCAACTGCAGGCTCTCCAGCGGCGAGCGCTCGTCTGCGGAGTTGCTTCTGCTCATCGCGTCACCAACCGCTGCTCGTCCGCACCCGGGTCGTGCATGCCCATCTCGCCGCGAGCCAGTTGCTCGACCCGCGCATGCGTGGACCAGGTGCTTTGCTCGATCTGCAGGCGGCTCCAGTCCACCTCCAGGCGATCACGCTCCTGCGTCAGCGCCTGCAACTCCATGAAGAGCTTCCGGTTGCGATGCTTGGCGTAGACGGCGGCGACGGCCGAGGCGAGCACCGCCATGACGAGCAGGATGAACGCCATCCGGTTGCGCGCGGCGCCCGTCACGACAGCTTCTCCGCGATGCGCAACACCGCGCTGCGTGCGCGGGGATTACGCGCGCACTCCTCGACGCCTGGATGAATTGCGCCGCCGACCAGGCGCAGCGAGGGTCGTGCGGACTCCGGGACGACAGGCAGCCGCGCCAACTCGGGGCTCACGCGCGAGCAATCGCGCATGAAGCGCTTGACGATGCGGTCCTCGAGGGAGTGAAAACTGATTACGCACAGACGCCCGCCGGCACGCAGCGCATCGCGCGCCTGCACGAGGCCGTCGCGAATCTGCTCGAGCTCGCGGTTCACGTGCATGCGGATCGCCTGGAAAACACGCGTTGCCGGATGTCGGCCGGGGCGTGTCCTGCCGACCGCAAGCGTGACCACCTCGGCCAGGTCCGTCGTGGTGAGGATCGGTCGCTCGGCACGACGCGTGACAATCGCGCGGGCGATCCGGGCCGCAGCCGTCTCCTCCCCGTAGCGGCGAATGACCGCGGCGATTTCCTTCTCGCCAGCTTCATCCAGCCACTGCGCCGCGCTCGGCGAAGTCGCGGGATCCATGCGCATGTCGAGCGGCCCCTCGACCTGGAAGCTGAAGCCGCGCGCCGGCTGCTCGAGCTGGGGCGAGGACACCCCCAGGTCGAACAGGATTCCGTCTACTTCGCCCTGCACGCCTTGCATTTCCAGAAACCGCCGCAACGTCCCAAAACTTTCTTGTTGTATGAGAAACCGGGAATCCTTCTGCGAGATCTCCCGACCACTCACCACCGCCTCAGGATCCCGGTCGATCGCCAGCAACCGCCCCTGAGGACCGAGCCTCGCGAGGATCTCCCCGCTGTGCCCTCCGCGCCCGAAGGTCGCATCCACGTAAGTGCCGCCCGGGCGCACCGCAAGGCCACGCACCACCTCGTCGAGTAGCACCGGAACATGGGCTACCAACTGCAACCCCCGGCGGCCGTCACCCGAGAACGCGGCGCCACCGCCCGACGAGGCCACCGGCCCGTGTCAGAGCGACAACTGCTCGAGTTCAGCCGGCAGAGCGAGTCCCTCGTCGGTATCGTCGGCAAGCCAACTGTCCCGTCGCTCGTTCCAGCGCGCCTCATCCCACAACTCAAACTTGTTGCCCTGGCCGAACAGGATTGCCTGTCGGTCGAGGGACGCGAATTCGCGCAACTCCCGCGGAATGAGGATCCGGCCGTGGCCGTCGAGATCGACTTCCGAGGCGTAGCCCACCATCAGGCGCTGCAGCCGACGTGAGCGGCGGTTCAACGACGGCAGGCGCATGAGCTTGCGTTCGATCTCTTCCCAGTCCGGGAGCGGATAAATCAACAGGCAGTAGTCGGGATCGACCGTGCACACGAGCCTGCCGTCGCAGCGCTCGGCCAGCCGCTCGCGATAGCGGGCTGGAAACGCCAGCCTGCCCTTCGCATCGAGGGTGATTTTTGTCGCCCCGCGGAACATGGTGGATAGGGCACGTGCCCCCATTTCCTCCCACTTTCTGCCACCGCTGGCCACTATAGGTTTCCGGTGGGGGTGCGTCAACAGAAATCTGGAAATTTTTTTCGTGCGGACAGTGGGTTAGCCGCGCGTCTGGCACACGAACAGGCGACCTGAATTGATTGGACGAGAAATCAGAACGTTAGAGACTTTTCTTTCGTTCTTACACCGCTTATAGGCCGTCGAGACAGCGCCAGACGCAGAGATCGGCGGGCTGCATCGGCACCAGGCGCCGGTCCGGCCGCCGCCGTATTGCGCGATGGTCGCTGCCGGATCCGGAAATCAAGGGCTGCGGTGGGAAAACCGGGCCGGGTCCGGACTGGACACCCGGACCCGGCGGCGGAAGGAGAAGGAGCCGGCCGATAAGCCGGGTTCTGTCGAGGGCGATCATCCATCTGGGACTGCTGTCACCAGCAGCCTCGAGCGACCTACCCGGAAGCCCGCGGGGCAACGGTGCGAAAGCCGTTACCGGCCTGTCGCTGCTTCCCTATTTGGTCTTGCTCCAGGTGGGGTTTTCCGTGCCGCGGCGTGTTACCACCCGCGCGGTGCGCTCTTACCGCACCTTTTCACCCTTACCGCGAGCCGTGAGGCCCGTGGCGGTATATTTTCTGTGGCACTTTCCGTGGGCTCGCGCCCCCCAGGCGTTACCTGGCACCCTGCCCGCCGGAGCCCGGACTTTCCTCCCGGCGGTTTCCCCCCGGGCGATCGCCTGGCCAGCTCCACCGCTCAACTTAGACCAACCACGCCACCCCGGCAATCACGGTTCTTCGCGGCCCTGCCGTTCCAGCGCCAGGCGGTAGGCATCGCGTCGGTTGGCGCCGGTGATCTGCGCGGCGAGCGTCGCCGCTCTGGCTGCCGGCAGTTCGGCCGCCAGGATCCGCACCACGCGCGCCAACTCCGCGGCCCCGGGTGCGGCCTGCGCTGCCCCGGCGACGACGATCGTGAACTCGCCCTTGTCGCCGCCCGGATCCGCCGCGAGAGCCTCGCGGATGGTCGCGAGCGTTCCGTGGTAGACCGTCTCGTACAGCTTGGTCAGCTCGCGCGCCAGGAAGGCCGGTCTCTGCGCGCCAAACACGGTTGCCAGGTCCGCCAGCGACTCAGCCACCCGGTGCACCGCCTCGTAGAACACCAGCGTATCGGGGCAGGCACCCAACTCACGCAAGCGCTCTCGACGCGCCGCTGCGCGCGCCGGCAGAAACCCCTCGAAATGCACATGCGCCGTGGGCAGGCCCGAAATCGAGAGCGCCGCAATCGCCGCACAGCACCCCGGGATGGCGGTGACGACATGGCCGCGTTCGCGCGCCAGTGCGACGAGCCGATAACCCGGATCGCTGATCAGCGGTGTGCCTGCATCACTGACCAGGGCGACCGATTCACCCCGGGCAAGCCGCGCCAGCACCAGCTCGGCACGGTGCTCCTCGTTGTGTTCGTGCAGCGACAGCACGGGCGTGGGGATATCGAAATGCCCGAGGAGCTGGCGCGTGCGCCGTGTGTCTTCCGCTGCGATCCCCTCCACGGACCGCAGCACGGCGCAGGCACGCGAGCTGATATCATCGAGATTGCCGATCGGCGTCGCGACGACATACAGAACTCCCGGGGATTTCACTTGCCGCGCCTTGGTGTGCCCAGAACAGTGCCGCAGTCGTCCTGTCGCACCGGATCGCGACCTGCGCTCCGTGCCGGTGCCTGGTCATTGCCGCTGATCATGGTGGCCATTGTGGGGGCTGGCTGCGCATCGCCACAACCAAGCGAGCCGGCCCGGCCGGGCCGCGTTGCGGAGCCGGCCCCGGTCGCGAGCGTCACCCCGCCACCTCCTGCGCCCACCCGTGAGACCCCGCCCGTCTCACAGCCTCAACGCCAGCCTCTGCGCCTGATCGCATTGCTGTTGCCGCTGTCTGACGCGGAGCGGAAAGTGGCCGAGGCGGTACGCGATGGTTTTGTCGCCGCCCACCTCGCCGCCGGTGCACGGGCCGACCGGCCGGAGCTCCTGATTCTCGACGCCAGCGGTCCGGGTGCGACCGCCGCCTACCAGAACGCCGTCGCCGCGAAGGCCGGGGTGATCGTCGGGCCGCTCCTGAAACAGGCGGTGGCCGAGGTGGCCGCCGCGGGCACTCCCGTGACGACGCTCGCGCTGAACTTCCTCGACCCGGATACGGCAACGCCGTCCAACCTCTACCAGTTCTCGTTGTCGCCGGAGGACGAGGCACGCCAGGTCGCCGAGCGGGCCACCGCACAGGGCCAGCGGCGCGCCCTTGCACTCGCACCCGACAACGACTGGGGACGGCGCATGCTCGCGGCGTTCATCCCGGCGCTGGAGAGTCGTGAGGGGCGCGTCATCGACTACCACCTCTACGATCCCGGCGCGACCGACTACACTGCGGCCATCGAACGCCTGCTGCTGCTCTACGAAAGTCGCGCGCGTTACCGGCAACTGACGGCTTATCTTGGCGTTCCGCTCGGATTCGAAGCTCGCCGTCGCGACGATGTCGATCTTATATTTCTCGCGGCCAATGTCGGCAGCGGCCGGCTGATCTGGCCACAACTGCGGTTCCTGTATGCCGGCGACCTCCCGACCTATGCAACGTCATCGGTATTTCAGGCCGGCAGCAATGGCGACCGTGACCTCGATGGGGTGATGTTTACGGATATTCCCGCGTTGCTCGACGCCCAGCCGGAAGCAGCCGAGCTACGTGCTGCAATCGCCGCGCACTGGCCGCCGGGCACCACCGCCTTGACGAGATTCTTTGCCATGGGTTTCGACGCCTACGCGCTCGCCTGCGATCTTGGCGACGGCGTGCAGCCGCATCGGAACGGGCTGACCGGGCAGCTCTCGACCGACCCGCAACGGCGCATACATCGCGAAATGCCCTGGGCGAAATTTCGCGACGGCGGAATCGTGGTGCTGCCGACGGTCGCCCCGGAGCTGCCGCCCTCCGCGCCGTCGCCTGCGCCGCCTTGAAGCGCGCCCCGGCCCGCGGCGACCAGCGCCAGCGCACGGGCGCACACGCCGAGGCATGGGCGCAACGGTTCCTGGAAGCCCGCGGGTTCGTCCTGGTGGAGCGCAATTTCCGCTGTCGCGACGGGGAACTCGATCTGGTCATGCTGGATGGCCGGGAACTGGTGATCGTCGAGGTGCGTTGTCGCACCAGCGACGCACTGGTGCGCCCCGAGATCACCGTTTCCGCAACCAAGCGCCGTCGACTGCTGCGTGCGGCCGCCCGGTACCTGCAACTGCATCCGGCGTTCGCCGATCACGCCATGCGCTTCGACGTGCTGGGGCTCACCGGCCAGCCCGACCGGCCCCATTGCGAGTGGGTCCGCTGCGCGTTCACGACCGATGACGTCGGCTGCTCCTAGCGAGGATTCCGGCGGGCCGCTGCGCGCCGGGTACGCCGGCCGGTCCGGTCCGGCACCTGAACGGCTATCATTACCGGCATGACGACAGAGGACGCCATTCGCCGCCAGTTCGAGGAGAGCATCGCCACCAAGCAGAAGGCGCTGCAGGTCATGGTGCCGGCGATCGCACAGGCAGGCTCCGCCATGACAGCGGCCCTGCGTGGCGGCGGCAAGATCCTCGCCTGCGGCAACGGGGGGTCCGCGGGCGACGCCCAGCACTTCTCGGCCGAACTGCTCAACCGGTTCGAGCGCGAACGGCCCGGCCTTGCCGCGATCGCGCTCACCACCGACAGTTCGACGCTGACGGCGATTGCCAATGACTACGCCTACGAACAGGTATTCGCCAAGCAGGTGACCGCGCTCGGCCAGCCGGGCGATTGCCTGCTGGCGATTTCGACCTCGGGAAATTCACCGAACGTCGTCGAGGCAATTCGCGCCGCGCACGGTAGAAAAATGCGCGTCATCGCGTTGACCGGCCGCGACGGCGGGGGCATGGCGACGCTGCTCACCGCTGCCGACGTCGAGATCCGTGTACCGGCGGAGCGCACTTCGCGTATCCAGGAGGTGCACCTGGTCGTGCTGCATTGCCTGTGCGACAGCATCGACCGCATCCTGTTTCCGGGTTAGCCGGTCGATGCGCCGCGCTTACTTCACGACGGTAAGTCGCGGCTTGCGTGCCCCCTGGGGCGTGGCTGGGGCACCGTCGCCGCCGTCCGGCGGTGGCTCGTCGGGCGCGCTGCCGGCGTCGTCCTCCGAAAAAATCATGCCGCGGCCCGTCTCGCGGGAATAGATTCCGAGGACGGCACGCAGGGGGACGTGGACCAGCCAGGGGGACCCGGAGAAGCGGGCCCTGAAGGTCAGCGCCTCATTGCCGATTTCGAGACCGCTGACCGCCGTCGAGCTGATGTTGAGCACGATCTTGCCGTCGCGCACGAATTGTTGCGGAACGTTCACGCCATCCACGGCGGCATCCACGACCACGTGGGGGGTGTGGCCGCTGTCGGTGATCCACGCATGCATCGCACGGACGAGGTAAGGGCGTTGCGGTATTGAGCCGGGGGTCGGCATCGGCCGGCACCGTTACTGGCGCATTTCCTGCTCGGCTTCCGACAGGCTGTCCTGGAAAGAGCGGCGGGAAAAGACGCGGTCCATGTATTTACGGATGGGCTGCACCTGGCCCTTCAGCTCGATGCCGAATACGGGCAAGCGCCAGAGTATCGGTGCAATCGTGCAATCGACCAGGGAGAACTCATCGCTCAGGAAGTATCTCCTGGCACCGAACACATCCGCGCTGGCGACGATGCTCTCCTCGAGCTGCTTACGAATGCGCGTCGCCTGCTTGCGGTCGGTGGCCTGCTGCAACTCGTCGGCAAGCACGTACCAGTCCCGCTCGATTCGGAACAACGCCAGACGGGATTGCGCCCTCGACACGGGGTCCACCGGCATCAGCGGCGGGTGCGGAAAGCGCTCGTCGAGGTACTCGATGATGACGCGCGAGTCGTACAGGACCAGGTCGCGATCGACCAGTGTCGGCAGGCTGTGGTACGGATTGAGGTCCAGCAGGTCCTCGGGCAGGTTGCTGCCCTCGACGTCGACCACGTCCATGCTGATGTTCTTCTCGGCGAGCACCAGTCGCGTGCGGTGACTGTGAAAACAGCTCGGGCTCGAGTAAAGCGTCATGGGTCGGGGCGTTCCCCCGGTCAGGGCGCCAGTCGCCGGCCCGGCCCGGGCGGCGAATCGTCCCTGCCCGGCAACCTATGCCACGACGTCATTTGACGTCCTTCCAGATTTCCTTCTTCAGCAGGTAGGACAGGATGCCGAAAACCAGCAGGAACGCGAGCACCCAGATGCCCAGTCGCTGGCGCTCCAGCTGCATGGGCTCACCGATATAGACCAGGAACGTGACGATATCACGCACGAACTGATCATACTCCTCCGCAGAGAGCGTGCCGGGCGTGACCTGGCGGAACTCGCGAAAAACCGTGTGCGAATTACCCTGCTTGTCCGTCTCCTGCCCGAACACGGCCTCGTTGAGGCCCTGCAGTTCCCACAGCACATGCGGCATCGCCGCACTCGGCAACACCAGGTTGTTGACGCCCGTGGGTCGCGTCGGGTCCAGGTAGAAACCGCGCAGGAAATTGTAGAGATAGTCCGCGCCGCGGTTGCGCGCGATCAGCGACAGGTCCGGAGCCGCCGTCCCGAACCAGCGGGTGGCATCGTCGGGCCGCATGGCGATGGTCATGGTTTCCTGCGGCTTCTGCGCGGCAAACATCAGGTTGGCGATGAGTTGCTGCTCGGTGATCTGCAGGTCCTGGCCGAGACGGTTGTAGCGCACGTACTCGGCCGAGTGGCATCCGAGGCAGAAATTGACGAAATTGCGGGCGCCACGCTGGAGCGATGCGACGTTGCTGACATCGACGTTCGCATGCCCGGCCATTGCCCCCCCGCCCCCGGAGGCTGCCGCGCCCTGGGCGATCAACATGCAGGCGAAAGCGGCGGCAAGGGCGCGGCTCGTGCGCCTGACAGACTGCAATGACGTCATCATGGCCGGACTCACTTTTCAGCGTGGTACACGACGCGCTCGGGCACCGGCTTCGTACGCTCCGCGAGCGTGTAGAACGGCATCAGCAGGAAGAACGCGAAATATATCGCGGCAAATATCCTCGCTGCGGTTACTGCGGCTGGAGTCGCCGGCTGCATGCCGAGATAGCCGAGCACCAGGAAGCTCACGACGAAAGCGCTGAGCGCGATCTTGTAGGTCACGCCGCGATAGCGGATGGACTTCACCCGGCAGCGATCGAGCCACGGCAGGAAGAACAGCAAGGCAATGGCCGCGACCATCAGGAAGGCGCCCCAGCCCTTGCTCGGCACGGCGCGCAGGATGGCGTAGAAGGGCGTGAAGTACCACACGGGCGCAATGTGCTCCGGTGTCTTCAGCATGTTTGCGGGTTCGAAATTCGCGTGCTCGAGAAAATACCCGCCCATCTCCGGCGCGAAGAATACGACACCGGCAAACAGCGCGAGGAAAATGACGATCGCCACCAGGTCCTTCGCCGTGTAGTACGGATGGAAGGCCACGCCGTCGAGCGGAATGCCCCGCGAGTCCTTGTACCGCTTGATCTCGATGCCGTCCGGATTCAGTGACCCGGTCTCGTGCAGCGCGAGGATGTGCATCACCACCAGCATCACGAGTGCCAGCGGAACCGCCGCCACGTGCAGCGCGAAGAACCGGTTCAGCGTAATGTCGGAGATGAAGAAGTCACCGCGGATCCACTCGACGAGGTCGGCACCGATGCCCGGCACCGCACCGAACAGCGACACGATCACCTGCGCGCCCCAGTACGACATCTGTCCCCATGGCAGGAGGTAGCCGAGAAACGCTTCGGCCATCAGCGCCATGTAGATCACCATGCCGATCAGCCAGAGCAATTCCCGCGGGTTCTTGTAGGACCCGTACAGCATGGCCCGGAACATGTGCAGGTACACGACGATGAAGAACGCGGAGGCTCCCGTCGAATGCATGTAACGGATGAGCCAGCCCCACTCGACGTCGCGCATGATGTACTCGACGGATGCGAAGGCCTCTGTGGCTGACGGCTTGTAGCTCATCGTCAGGAAGATGCCGGTGACGAGCTGTATCACCAGCACCACCATCGCGAGCACGCCGAACACGTACCAGGCGTTGAAGTTCTTCGCTGCGTAGTACTCGGTCGCATGCTCCTTGATCATCGACGTGAGCGGGAAGCGCTCATCGACCCAGTCGAGCAGGCGGCCGCACCGGCCGGCGGGTGCTGCATCCGGTCGCGTCGTGCTCATGCAGAAGCCCCCGTGTCGTTGCCGATCAGCACCAGGTTGTCACCCACGAAGCGGTAGGGCGGAATCGGCAGGTTGGTCGGCGCCGGCACACCGGCAAACACGCGCCCGGCCAGATCGAACTTCGAGCCGTGGCAGGGGCAGAAAAATCCGCCTACCCAGTCCGGCCCGAGATCGACCGGCGCAACATCGAACCGCTCGATCGGTGCGCAACCGAGATGTGTACAGGTGCCGACGACCACCAGCACCTCCGGCTTGATCGAGCGCCACTCGTTCCTGGCGTACGCGGGCTGCTCGGACTCGTTCGATTCCGGATCGCGCAGGTGAACCTTCTCCCCGGCAAGCCGCTGCAGCATGTCTTTGGTCCGGCGCAGGATCCACACCGGGCGCCCGCGCCAGACGACGCGCACCATGGCGCCGTCCTCGAGCTTGCTGATATCCACTTCCACCGGGCCGCCCATGGCCTGCGCCCGCGCGCTCGGCCGGAAGGATGCGACGAACGGAACGGCTGCGAGTACGACGCCGACTCCGCCGGCGACGCTCGTGGCGACAGTCAGGAAATGACGCCGGCTGAGGTCCGCCTCTTCGCTCATCGAGCAATTCCTCCCAGTCTCGCTTGGGTCTTGGCCAGCGACTGTTCTGGTGCGGGACACTGGACCCGCGCAGCCGCGTGACGATGGGTAGCAAAAACCGTCGAATTATACACAGGCGAAATTCGCGTTGCCTATGCCAGAAGCCGGACCGGTGCCGCGATCACCGCTTTCAGCCCAGCCGGCGGATGCCGGCGCCGAGCTGGTTGAGCTTCTCCTCGATGCATTCGTAGCCCCGGTCGATGTGGTAGATGCGATCGACGATCGTCTCACCTTCGGCCACCAGGCCGGCCAGCACCAGCCCGGCAGACGCGCGCAGGTCGGTTGCCATGACCGGCGCCGCCTTGAGCCGCGAGACCCCCTCGATGACCGCCGTATGGCCCTGCAGGCGGATGTTGGCGCCCATGCGCTGCAGTTCCAGCATGTGCATGAAGCGGTTCTCGAACACGTTTTCGCAGATGGTGGCGACGCCGCTGGCGACGCAGTTCAACGCGGCGAACTGCGCCTGCATGTCGGTCGGAAACCCGGGATACGGCGTGGTGCTGATGTCGACGGCCTTCGGCCTGCCATTCATCTGCATCTCGATCCAGTCCGGCCCGGTTGCGACCGTCGCACCCGCGTCACGGAGCTTGGCCAGTATCGCTTCGACGTGCTCGGGGCAGGCGCGCCGCACCCGGACATGTCCGCCGGTGATCGCCCCGGCGACGAGAAACGTACCGGTCTCGATCCGGTCCGGCAGCACCTCGTACTCCGCACCGTGCAGACGCTTCACTCCCTCGATGACGATCCGGTTGCTGCCGGCGCCCCGCACGCGAGCACCCATCTGGTTCAGGAAATTGGCGAGGTCCACCACTTCCGGCTCGCGCGCGGCGTTCTCGATCACGGTCTCGCCCTCCGCGAGCACCGCCGCCATCATGAGATTCTCGGTGCCGGTAACCGTCACCTTGTCCAGCACCAGGCGAGCGCCGCGCAGGCGGCTGGCACGCGCACGGATGTAGCCATCCTCGATTTCGACACGTGCGCCAAGGGCGCGCAGCCCCGCCACGTGCAGGTCCACCGGCCGGGCACCGATCGCGCAGCCTCCCGGCAACGAGACGTCCGCCTGCCCGAATCGCCCCACGAGGGGGCCGAGCACCAGGATGGATGCGCGCATCGTCCGGACAAGATCGTACGGCGCGTTGTAGTCGCGGATACTGCCCGGCTCGACCTCCACCCGCAGCCCGTCGTGAAGGGTGACGCTGACGCCCATGCGGCTCAGCAATTCGATGGTCGTGGTGATGTCACGCAGGTGCGGGATGTTCCCGATCGTCACCTGCTCGTCGGTCAGCAGCGCAGCTGCGAGAATCGGCAAGGCCGCATTTTTGGCGCCCGAAATGCGTACCTCGCCCTCCAGGCGACGGCCTCCGGCAATGGCAAGCTTTTCCATGCGCGTCGATGGCCGATGGCGCCTCAGGCGCCGGTTTGCCCCTGTTCCTCCGGCGTCAGCGCCCGGATCGACAGGGCGTGAATCGCGCCGCCCATGCGCTCGCCGAGAACCTCGTAAACCATCTGGTGCCGCTGCAGCGCACGCTTGCCCGTGAAAGCCGGCGAAACGACCAGCGCCTCGTAATGGACGTTGTCGGCACTGCGCACGCTCGCCGAGCAGTCGGGCAAATGCGCCTCGAGCAGCGCCTCGATTTCGACGGGATTCATCTGGCCACCACACAACCCCCCGCGGCCGGGGCAGCGCATTATAAACGCCCCGTGCCGGGCAGCGGCGGCAAGCAAACAGTTGCCTGCCGGTCGCCGCAGAGCAGCCCCCGTGCCGCCCTTTCCCCTACAATGTCGTGCAAACCGCGAGAGACACCCCGCTCATGACCAAGCCACGACCCGCCGTAGACGTCCGGACCCTGGCGCGGCGGGTGATCGAGATCGAAGCGAATGCGGTTGCCGCGCTGGGCGCACGCATCGACGAATCATTTGCCCGCGCCTGCCAGCTCATCCTCGACTGTACCGGCCGCGTGGTCGTCACCGGCATGGGGAAATCCGGCCACATCGGCGGCAAGATCGCGGCGACGCTCGCCAGTACCGGCACGCCCGCCTTTTTCGTGCACCCGGGCGAGGCGAGCCACGGCGATCTTGGCATGGTGACACGCACCGACCTCGTGCTGGCCGTTTCGAACTCCGGTGAAACCGGCGAGATCATCACGATCCTGCCGCTGCTCAAGCGACTCGGGGTCCACCTGATCACGCTGACCGGCAGGCCCGGGTCCACCCTTGCCGAGGCCGCCTCCGTCGTTCTCGACATTCGCGTGCCGGAGGAAGCCTGCCCGCTCAACCTGGCGCCGACTGCAAGCACGACGGCGGCGCTGGCCATGGGCGATGCGCTGGCTGTCGCGCTCCTCCAGAGCCGCGGGTTCACACGTGAAGACTTCGCGCTGGCCCACCCCGGCGGCGCACTGGGGCGGCGGCTGCTGCTGCGGGTGGCCGACATCATGAACAGCGGGACGGACGTCCCCTGCGTCGGACCCGAGACCCTGCTTGCCGAAGGCTTGCTCGAGATGACCCGCAAGAGCCTCGGGATGACCGCCGTCGTCGATGCCGACGGACGGTTGCTCGGAGTGTTCACCGACGGCGACCTGCGTCGTGCCGTGGACCGTGCCGTCGACATTCACCGCACGACCATGCGCGAGGTCATGACGACCGGATGCAAGACCATTCAGCCGGAGGCGCTCGCAGCGGAAGCCGTGCGGCTGATGGAACAGTTCAAGATCACGGCGCTGCTGGTGGTCGACGACCGCGACATCGTGGTCGGCGCACTGAACGTGCACAACCTGTTCCGCGCCGGTGTGATGTGAAGCCCCTGGAAGCACTGTCGGCTGCGGGCCGGCGAGGCCGGAGTTAGCAAATGCCTGCCCCGCAGGAGGCCGCTCTGCTGCGCCGGGCCGCCGGCGTCCGGCTGCTGATCCTCGACGTGGATGGCGTCATGACGGACGGCCGGCTGCATTACGACCCGGACGGGCGCGAGTTCAAGAGTTTTCACGTCCGCGACGGCTTCGGGCTGAAGCGCGTCATGGAAGCCGGCGTCGAGGTGGCGGTGATCTCCGGGCGGCGGTCCGGCGCGGCGGCGGGCCGCATGGCCGACCTCGGCATACGTCACGTCATGCTCGGCCGGGAGGACAAGGGCGCTGCCCTCGATGAACTGCTGGCGAAACTCGGCATCGGCGCCGATTCGGCCGCCTGCGTCGGCGACGATGTGCCGGACCTCCCCGTCATGCGCCGCGTCGCGTTTCCGGTCGCGGTCGCCGACTGCCACCCGTCGATCCTGTCCGCAGCAGCCTGGCGCACGTCGTTGCCCGGCGGTGCAGGAGCGGTGCGCGAGGTCTGCGACCTGCTGCTCGCCGCGCGTGCGAACCCGGCGGATTGAGCGTTCGTGGAACTGCGCCACGTCGTCAGATTGACGCTCCTGCTCGCGGCGGCCGCGGCGAGCTGGGTGTTGCTGGACAACTCCGGCCGCGACGCCCGGCCGGAGCCCGAAGAGTCGGTCCATCTTGGCGTCGGCTACTACGCAACGCGGGCAAAACTCAGCGGCACCGGCGAGAACGGCAGGCTCCTGTATCGCGTGGATGCGGCCACGGTCGTGCAGTCGCCTGGGGACGACACCGTCGATCTGCACGAGGTGGCCATCAGCTACGAACCCACCGACCGCCGTCCGTGGAGCCTGCATGCCGATACAGGAGAGATCCGCGCCGATGGTACGATCATCGAGCTCTCCGGCAATGTCGTTGCCGAAACGCGCTCCGGCGACGTCACGTCTGCGACGATTCACACCGACCGCCTGGAGTTCTTCACTGCCACGGACACGGCCACGACAGACAGCGTGGTGACCATAGATTTTGCCGGCGGCGCGGTCCGCGGCACCGGGATGCGGGCAAGACTCGCGGATAACCACCTCGAACTGCTGTCAGCCGTGAGAGGCACTTATGCTCCATAGCAGGGCGATCGCCGGCGTGTTGATCTGCGCATGCCTGCTGATCGGCAACCGGCCGGCCACCGCGCAGAACAAGCCGCACCTCGACATCGACCGGCGCCTGCCGATCAATCTCGAGGCGGCTTCGTCGCAGTTCGACGGGGTCAACAACCAGCTCAGCTTCCAGAACGTACTGATTACGCAGGGCGTGATGAGCGTCCGCGCCGAGCGCGGCACGGTGGCCCGGCTCGATTTCGAGAACAGTCGCTGGCTGTTCGAGGGTAACGTCATCCTCGAAAGCCAGGGCGCGAAGGTCTCCGGCGACAGCGCTGAGTTGCAGTTCGTTGGCCACGAGCTGCGCTCCGCCGTGCTGCGTGGCGTGCCGGCGCAGTTCGAGCAGCCCCGCCCCGGCGACACACTCGCCCAGGGCAGGGCCCGCGTCATGGACTACGACGTTGCGACGGCCACGATCCGGCTCTCCGGCGACGCGTGGCTGAGCGATGGCGCAAACGAGGTCACCGGGGAGCGGATTTCCTACGATATCGCGCGCGAGTACGTCACCGCCGATTCGGACGGCAACGGCGGGATCCGCATGAAGATCAAGCCGCCGCAGGACCGCGAGGGCGTGACGAAACCATGAGCACGATCGCTGCTCTGGAAATCTCGAAACGCTTCAAGTCGCGCCAGGTCGTCAAGCGGATCTCGCTCGACATCCACAGCGGCGAAGTGGTCGGCCTGCTGGGCCCGAACGGAGCCGGCAAGACCACCGCCTTCTACATGATCGTCGGGCTCATCCCCTGCGACGAAGGCAGGATCATTCTCGACGGCGAGGACCTGACGCGCCTGCCGATGCATCGGCGCGCCCGCCTTGGTCTCGGTTACCTGCCGCAGGAAGCATCCGTGTTCCGCAGGCTGTCGGTCGAGAACAACATCCTCGCCATCCTCGAGACCCGGGAGGAACTGACCCGCGCCGACCGCGAGAGCCTGCTGGAGAACCTGCTCGACGAACTGCACATCAGCCACGTGCGCTCGAGCCTCGGAATGAGCCTGTCCGGTGGCGAGCGTCGCCGTGTCGAGATTGCCCGGGCTCTCGCCATGAGGCCCCGCTTCGTGCTGCTCGACGAGCCGTTTGCGGGCGTCGACCCCATTTCGGTCCTCGATATCCAGCGCATCATCCGCCACCTGGCAGAACGCGACATCGGCGTCCTGATCACTGACCATAATGTGCGCGAAACCCTTGGAATATGCGCTCGCGCCTATATCCTGAGCGATGGGAACATGATCGCGCAGGGCACACCGGCGGAAATCCTGGACAACCAGCAGGTCCGCGAGGTGTACCTGGGCGAGAGCTTTAGGCTATAAGCTGATAGCGTTGTTCGGCGCGACCGTCGGGTTCGGCGCGCCGCATGGGATCGAAATCGTGCGCAGCCGGAAGACATGCTGAAACCGTCGTTGCAGCTTCGCGTCGGTCAGCAATTGACCATGACGCCGCAATTGCAGCAGGCCATCCGCCTGCTGCAGCTGCCGATATTGGAGTTGAACGCGCAGTTACAGCAGATCCTGGAAAGCAACGTCATGCTGGAACTCGAGGAGCCCGCCGAGCGCGAGGTCGAGATCCCGCCCGGCCAGGCACCCGTCGCCGAGTTCTCCACGGAGACGCCGTCGGCAAAATCGGACGATACCGAGCAATTCGACTACGATCCCGATGAGAGCGGTGTACTGGCCGACGAGCCCCCGGATTCCAGCCTGTGGAGCGATGTCGCGGCCTCGGGCCGGGCCGACCCGTGGTCCGACGACGACCGGCAGGCCGAGATCGCCGACCAGGCCGGACAGTCACTGCGGGAGCATCTGCTGTGGCAGCTCGGCATGGAGCACTTCACACCGCGTGAGGCCGTCATCGGCGAGGCGATCATCGATTACATCAACGACGACGGTTATCTGACCGAGCCGCTGGAAGGCATTCTCGCGATGTTGCCTGCCACCGCAGGCTACAGCCTGCCGGAGGTCGAACAGACACTCGGCAAGATCCAGGAACTCGATCCGCCCGGCGTCGGTGCCCGCGATCTCGCCGAATGCATTCGCATCCAGCTCCTGCAGCTCGACGAAAGCGTCGCCGGCCGTGCACTCGCCCTCACGGTCGCCAACGAACATCTCGAACTCGTCGCCGAGCAGGAGCTCGCCATGCTCCGGCGCAAGCTCGGCGCCGGTGAAGACGATCTCCACGAAGCCCTGGCGCTGATTCGCGCCTGCCACCCGCGCCCGGGAGCAGCGGTGCAGCCGGCCACGACCGAGTTCGTGGTACCGGACGTATTCGTGCGTAACCACGATGGCCGGTGGATCGTCGAGGTCAATCGCAGCCTCGCCCCACGGCTGCGGGTCAACCAGACCTACGCACAGATGCTGCGGGGCAATGGCGAGCATTCGGCGCTGCGCGGCCAGCTCCAGGAGGCGCGCTGGCTGGTGCGCAGCCTGGAGATCCGCAACGAGACCCTGCTCAAGGTCGCCAATTGCATAGTCCGCCGGCAACGCGCGTTCTTCGAGCATGGCGAGGAACACATGAAGCCGATGATCCTGAAGGACGTGGCCGAGGCGGTGGAAATGCACGAATCCACCATCTCGCGCGTCACCGCCGGGAAGTACATGCACACCCCCCGTGGCGTGTTCGAACTGCGCTATTTCTTCTCGAGCCAGGTCACCGGCGACGACGGCACGGAACAGTCGTCCACCGCCATCCGCGCCAAGATCCGCAAGCTCATCGGGCAGGAGAACCCCGCCAGTCCGCTGAGCGACAGCCGCATCGCCGAGTTGCTGCAGGCCGAAGGGACCAACGTCGCGCGCCGGACCGTGGCAAAGTACCGGGAAGCGATGAAGATCGCCCCATCCAGCCAGCGCAAGCAGCGCGCATCCCGCTGAGCACGCAAACAGACGAACAACCGCCCCCAGGAGCCAGCCAATGCAAGTGAACCTGACCGGTCATCATGTGGAGATCACCCCGGCACTGAGAGACTACGTGGACAGCAAGCTCTCGCGGCTCGTGCGCCACTTCGATCACGTCACCGACGTGCACTGCATCCTGACGGTGGAGAAACTCCGCCACAAGGCCGAAGCGCGCATCAACGTCAGCGGCAATTCGCTGTTCGCCGACTCGGTCGAGGAGAACATGTACGCGGCAATCGACACCCTGACGGACAAGCTCGACCGGCAGATCAAGAAGCACAAGGAAAAACTCCAGTCCCATCACGACAAGCACGACCGCAACGACAGGACGCGCTCCGACTGAGGGCCGCGACGGGCCCCGGGCAGCGACGAAGCAGCAGGTTTCCGTGCGACTGGTAATCGTCAGCGGACTGTCGGGCTCGGGCAAGAGCGTCGCCCTGCACCTGCTCGAGGACGTCGGCTTCTATTGCATGGACAACGTGCCGGCCGCCCTCCTCGGCTCGATGATCGCGCAGATCATCGCCACAGGTGACCCCTTCTACGAGAACCTTGCCGTCGGCGTCGATGCCCGCAGCCGGACGGGCAACTTCGAGTCGTTGCCGGAACTGGTCCAGCAGTTGCGCAACCAGGGCGTGCGCTGCGAGGTCGTGTTCCTGCACGCCGACGAGGACAGCCTGCTCCGCCGCTACGCGGAGAGCCGCAGGCCGCATCCGCTGTCCTCGCAGGGAGTGAGCCTGCGCGAGGCGATCAGCCGGGAGAAGGAACTGCTCGGCCCGGTAATGGCATGCGCAGAGCTCATCATCGACACCAGCCACACGAGCATCTATCAACTGCGTGATGCGGTACGCGGTCGCGTCGGCCAGCGCACCGAACATGGGCTTTCGATCCTCATCGAGTCTTTCGGCTACAAGCACGGCATCCCGCTCGACGCGGATTTCGTCTTCGACCTGCGCTGCCTCCCGAATCCGTACTGGGAGCTGAACCTGCGGCCATTGACCGGCTGCGATCCGCTGGTGATCGGGTACCTCGACAGCAAGCCGGACGTGCAGCGGATGTTCGGCGATATCGAGAGCTTCCTCGAACACTGGATCCCCAGGTACATCGACTTCAACCGCAACTACCTGACCGTGGCCCTCGGCTGCACCGGCGGACAACACCGCTCGGTGTACATGGCCGAGCGGCTGGCCGCGAGCCTCTCCAGGAGTCACACGCAGGTGCTGATCCGGCACAACGAACTGCGTGGTGTCGGCCGCCCGCCCGGAGCGGCCCCCGGGGCTTGAACCGGGCTCATTGCCAATCTGAGGGAATACTGCCGATTCCACACGTCGATCCCGCGCGGATTCCGCCGGCGGGGACGCTGCGCCGGGACGCTTGCTACGGCCGTCCATGGCCTGCGCGCGCTCGGGTTTCGCCCGCGCTGCGCATCCTGCTGCGCGCGGCTCCACACGCCCGTTGCAGCGTCCCCGCCAGCCGCCCGGTCGAGAATCGATCTCAGAACAGCTGTGCGGACGCAATCCGCGGTCGGGTGGTACGTGGAGTCCTCACGCGGCGGCGCTTACCGTGATGCCCGGTGACGTATCGAACGCGTGGCCAGACCGGGGCCGGGTCGGGACTGAAGTCCCTCCTACAGGGGCCTGCGCTCCGCCCTCCCACTGTCGACGCCCGCTCGCGACGTTTTGAGATCGGGCGGGTTTGTCGGTGATTCCGGGTCAGCGGCGGCGAACCTTCCGCTGAGCGCACACCAGTGGTGGCCCGGTGTCCGGTGAGAGCACGTGTGGAGCCGGCCGGCCTCGAGGGCAGCAGCCGGCGCAACCCGTAGCGACGAGCACAGGGATGTGCGAGGAGTGGCGCTCGGCGGACACCGGGCCACCACATCACGCGCCCATGCCGGACGAGGGTGCGCGCAGCGTCCCCTCCAGTAGCCCCTGCGCGGGATCGGTGCGATGAGTTCGCAGCAGCCCCGCAGACCGGCAATGAACTTTAAACCGGACCGGCGCAATCGCTACACTCGCGCACGGACGGCGGGGAAGCGGTAGTTTCGTGTTCCATTGACCGAACCCGTGCACCCACGGGCATGCAGCCCGTTGCACGGATGCCCGCGCCGTTCCGGAAAGCCATGGCGGAAAACGACACCCACAAGCGCAGTGATCTCGAACATGTGCTCGACGCACTCGAGGCCGGCACGGTGCGGCAGGTGCAGCGCCTGGTGCGCGCGCTGCATCCGGCCGAGACCGCCCACCTGCTCGAGTCCTTGCCGCCTGCCAAGCGCCGCCTGGTGTTCGACCTCGTCGACAGCGAGGAGCAGGGCGAGATCCTCGTCGAACTCGCGGACGATGTGCGCGCGGGCCTGGTCGAAGGCATGGACACGAAGGATCTGGTCGCAGCCGCCGAGGACATGGACCTCGACGATCTCGCCGATTTTCTGGCCGGACTACCCGAAACCCTGACAACCCAGGTGCTGCGCTCGCTCTCCCAGCGCGACCGGGAGCGGCTGAGCGCGGTGCTGTCTTACCCGGAGGACAGCGCCGGAGGCCTGATGAACCCCGACATGATCGCGGTGCGTCCCGACGTGACGCTGGAAGTGGTGATCCGCTACCTGCGCATGCACGGCAACCTCCCCGACAAGACGGACGCGATCTTCGTCGTGGACCGTCACGAGCGCTACCTCGGATCGCTGTACGTCTCGCGCCTGCTGACCCGCGATCCGGAACGCAGCGTGGGCGACGTCATGGACGCCTCGTTCGAGCCCATTCCGGCCACCATGCCTGACCGCGAAGTGGCCCAGCAGTTCCAGAATCGCGACCTGGTCACCGCGCCGGTCGTTGGCGAGCACGGCAGGCTGCTCGGGCAGATCACCGTGGACGACGTGGTCGACGTGATCCAGGAGCAGGCCGACGAGGACATCCGCCGCATGGCGGGCCTGCCGGAGGACGACGACATGTTCGCGCCGGTGGTGATCAGCGCGCGACGGCGCGCCATCTGGCTGGGGATCAACCTGCTGACGGCCTTTGCCGCTTCCTCCGTAGTCGGCCTGTTCCAGCCGACGCTGAACAAGGTGGTCGTGCTCGCCGTACTGATGCCGATCGTGGCCAGCATGGGCGGCATCGCCGGCAGCCAGGTGGTGACGCTCATGGTGCGCGGCCTCGCGCTGGGGCGGGTGCAGGATTCGAACGCGCGCTGGCTGTTCGCCAAGGAACTCGGCGTGGCCCTGCTGAACGGCGTCGGCTGGGCAGTGGTGGTGGCTGCCGGCACGATGCTGTTTTTCGCCAACTGGCAGGTCGGCGCGATCATCGGCGCGGCGCTGGTGATCAACCTGCTGACTGCGGCGCTCGCCGGCTTTGCCGTGCCGCTCGCGCTCACGAAGATGCACATCGATCCGGCGATCGCCGGCACCGTCGTGCTGACCACCATCACGGATTGCGTCGGTTTCGGTGTCTTTCTCGGCCTCGGAACGCTGTTCCTGACCTGAAGGCCTGGCGTGGCCGGCAACCGTGCGGCTCAGACGGCCGCGCCCTGGCCGGGGACGCGCAGCACCCGCACCTTCTGCGAATAGTGCTCCGACAGGTCGCGCCAGCCCGCAATGCCGCCCGGCGCGTTGATGGGCGCCCCTTCCATGAAGGCGATGATCTGATCACGGCGCGCGAGTGCGTCGTCGTAGCCGAGCCGGATCAGTTCACGCGTATAGCCCTGTTCGAACAACAGGTAGCTCACCAGCTGGCGTCCGCCGTAGTTGAGCGCGCCGAGCCCGCTCATCAGCAACTGCACCTGTCGCGGCATCTCGTGCACGTGCCGGACGGCGATCTCGCGGACGTCACGGCTCGGCAGGATGATCAGCGCATCGATATAGCGCAGCTGCGACACGCCGGAATCGAGCACGCGACCCGGCACGTTCTCCAGGATCGTATTGACCCGCGTAAGACGCTCCAGGTCCTGGGAGAGGCCATCCATGAACAGGGCATCGAGCACGTAGCCCGCAATGCGGCCCATGCTCGGATAGGGCACTTCCGCATCCGGTCCGGGCGCCGGGTCCGACTCCTCGTCACGCACGCCGACGATCAGCAGGCGATCGGCCCCGAGGTGCACGGCCGGGGACAGCGGCGTCGCCTGGCGCATGGCACCGTCGCCGAAGTACTCGCGCCGTATCAGCACGGGCGGGAACATCATCGGCACGGCTATGCTCGCCATGAGGTGATCGAGCGTGATCGTCGCCGGGCGGCCCACCCGGCGCACGCGGTCCCAGGGCTCATACCCCTCGCGGCCCTGGTAGAACGACACGGAGCGCGCCGAATCGTAACCCGCTGCCGTGACGGTGACCGCGTCGAGATAACCGCGATCGATGGACTCCTGGATCGCGTTGAGATTGATCGCCCGCCCGAGCATTTCACGCAGCGGCGTGTTGTCGAGCAGTGCGCGCGGATTGCCGACGCCGAGCCCGCCGAAGACCACGGCGGCGGCCCAATGCAGGCTGCTCTTGAGCATCGTGAGCGAATCGCAACGGAAGACGTGGTGGGAGCGGAAATTGGCCCAGACGCGCTCCAGGTCTGCGACCGCGTGCCGGAAGACGCGCGCCTGGCTGGCGAGCACCGCCGAACTGATCGCACCGGCCGAAGTACCGCTGATCACCGAGAACGGATTCGGCGAGCGCCGCGGCATGATCTCGGCGATCGCCTTCAGCACTCCGACCTGGTAGGCGCCACGCGCCCCACCGCCCGGAAGCACCAGGCCGATACGCTTGTCGCGCACCGGCGGCTGTGGGACACGCAGGCTTCTGTCAGGCATGGCCGCGAGTGTCTCTGGCAATCCGCTCAATAACCCGGCGAGGCCCGAATCTAAGCATAGGGCAATGCGGCGAACAAGGTACGCTGTCTCAGCGATGCTATGATCCGTGGCAGTCGGACGGTCGGGGAGCAACCCGGATGATTGCAGCGGCGTGGCGCAGAGGTCTCGCGGTTGTACTGGCGACGTTCGGACCGGGCGTGTCGCTGGCGCAGGTCGCCGTGGGCGAGCCCGCCCCGGAGTTCCGGCTGCAGGACCAGAACGGCGAGTCGCACACACTCGCCCAGCATCGCGGCCGGTGGATCGCCCTGTATTTCTATCCGAAAGACCAGACGCCCGGTTGCACCAGGGAAGCCTGCGCGTTCCGCGACAACATCTTCGCCTTCGACGAACTCGGCGCCGTCATCCTCGGGGTGAGCCTCGATGATGTGGCATCACACGAAGAATTCGCCAGGAAATACAGCCTGCCCTTCCCGCTGCTCGCCGACACCGGCGGCGCCGTCGCAAAACGCTACGACGTGCTCCACTCCATCGGCCCGATCAAGCTGGCAAAACGCGAGACTTTCCTGATCGCGCCTGACGGTACGGTCGCCAGGCACTACCGCAAGGTCGATGCGGCCAGGCACTCCGAAGAGGTGCTCGCCGACCTGAAGGAACTCAAGGCGCGCGATCCGTCCTGAGGCCCGCTCCGGGCGCTGCGCTCAGGTGCTGCGCGCGGAAGCCGGCGCCGGTGGCGCAACGCCATCGCCGAGGCGCGCCGCCTCGTGACGCCGCGCGGCCGAGTACGCCGACCAGCCCCACAGCGCCGAGATGCCCGCGGCCACCCCGAATATGCCGGAGGTCGCCATGCCGGCAGCCACGAGGCCCGCGTGCGCCGAGCCGCTGACGGCGTCGCCGGCCCGGTAGACGAGGGTGTCGATGATGTTCTTTGCCTTGTACTTCATTTCGCGCGGCACGGAGGTGAACAACATCTCGCGGCAGGGGCGCATGATCGAGTATTCACCGACCCGGCGCACGATCATGGTCCCGATGATCGCCCACAGCACCGGGTTGGTCGCAAGCCACAGGTAACCGGCCACCATCAGGGCCGGCACGATCACGATGAGACCGGTCAGCGCGAAACGCCGGGTGAGCTGACCGAGGAGCACCATCTGGATCAGCAGCGCAACGGATTGCACGCTGAAGTCGATCCAGCCGAACAGGGTCGTCTGCGCGTCGGAGTCCGGGACGAGACGGTCGATGAGCGCCTGCTGCTCCAGGTACAGGAAGGTACTCACCCAGGTCAGCAGGAACACGAAGACCGCGATTCCCGCCATCACCGGGCTCGCCAGCACCTGCCCGAAGCCGGCGAACGGGTTGCCCCCCAGCGGCCGGTCGCTGCCACCGCTCTCCGCGACACCGCTGCCCGCCTGCGCGATCTGCCAGCCGTTCAGCATGCCTACGAGCGGCACCGCGACGACCAGCAGGGCGGCGGCCACCAGCAGCAGGTTCAGGGTGCCGATCGATTCGGCGAGCGTCGCGGTGACCAGCGGCCCGGCCAGCCCGCCAAGGCTGGTGCCCGCGGCAATGAACCCGAAGAGCCGGTGCGACTGTTCGCGCGAAAAGATATCGGCCATGAAACTCCAGAAGACCGACAGCCAGAAGAGATTTACCACGGAGAGCCAGACGAAGAACGCGCGGGCGATCCAGGTGTGATCCTCCTGGAGGTGGAACCACGCGTAGAACAGCAGCAGGTTGGATGCGAAAAAAATATAGAGCGTCGGCAACAGCGTGGCGCGGCGCAGGCGCGTCGCCAGCGCGCCGAACGCAGGCTGGATCGCCAGGGTGCAGACGAAGGTCGCCCAGAACAGGATCGGCAGCCTGGACACCCCGGAGGTAATGCCCATGGTTTCCCGCACCGGCCGCAGGATCGAGTAAGCCGTCCAGATCAGGAACAGCAGAAGGAACGAGCCGAGCAGACCCCGGATCTCGTCCCGGCGAACCGAGAACGTGCGCATGAACAGCCGGGTGAGCTGCCCGTTGCTTGCGTGCATCACGCCTTACCTGCGTCGCCCACCGATGGGACGGGGACAGGCACCATAAGGTCTCACCGGCTCAACCGGCAGCGCCCGGAGTGAAGTCGGTTCACTGCGCGGACACGCGCAGGATCTTCATCGAGTTGGTGCCGCCGGTCACTCCGGTCAGCTCACCGCTGGTGATGATCGCGAGGTCACCCTCCTCCACGTGCCCCATCTCCCGCAGCACCTGCAGGAGTTCCCGGTTGACGGTCATCGGGTCGGAGTGGGTGATGTCGTAGGCGACCGGGTAGACGCCACGGTACAGCTGCACGCGCCGGCGCGTGACCTCGTGGCGCGTGAACGCGAAAATCGGGATGTCCGAACGCACGCGGGACATCCACAAGGCCGTGCTGCCCGACTCCGTCAGCGCAATGATCGCCTGCGGGTGCAGGTGATTGGCGGTGTACATGACCGCCATGGCGATCGCCTCGTTGACACCGTGGAACTGGTCGCCGCCGCGATCGCGCGGGCGGCCGGACGACACCTGGTAGGTCTCGGCGCCGACGCAGATCTCGGCCATGGCCGCGACCGCCTGCACCGGGAACTCGCCGACCGCCGTTTCCGACGACAGCATCACGGCGTCCGTGCCGTCCATGACCGCGTTGGCGACGTCGGAAACTTCGGCGCGGGTCGGCATGCGATGGGTGACCATGGACTCCATCATCTGTGTCGCCGTGATCGCTACCTTCTGGCGGGCGCGCGCGAGCCGGATGATCTTTTTCTGCATGCCGGTGAGGCCGGCATAGCCCATTTCGACACCGAGATCGCCACGGGCAACCATCACTGCATCCGAAGCGGCAATGATCGGGTCGAGATCGGCAACCGCCTCGGCCCGCTCGATTTTCGCGATCAGGTGGCCGCTGCCGCCGGCATCCCGCAACAGCGCCTGCGCTTCCCTCATGTCTTCGGGGCCGCGCACGAACGACACCGCCAGCCAATCGACCCCGGCGGCAGCCGCCTGCCGGATGTCCTCGCGATCCTTGGCGGTCAGGGCCGGCGCCGACAGTCCGCCACCCTGGCGATTGATGCCCTTGTTGTCCGACAGCAGACCACCGGCGGTCACCGTGCAGATCACCTGGCTGCCCACCACCTGGTCCACCGCCAGGATGATCTGCCCGTCGTCGAGCAGCAGCGAATCGCCGCGACTGACGTCCTGCGGCAGCCGGTCGTAGGCCACTCCCACGGCGCCCTGCGTGCCTCCGCGCGGGTCCATGGCGGTGTCGAGCACGAAGCGCTCACCTTCCACGAGCGTCACCGGTCCCTCGCGGAATCGATGGATCCTGATCTTCGGGCCTTGCAGGTCGCAGATGACCGACACGTACTTGCCGACCGCGGCCGAGATATCCCGCAGCTCGCGGATCTGCCGGCCGCGATCCTCCCAGCTGCCGTGCGAGCAGTTGATGCGCACCGCGTCGGTGCCGGCGGCGATCAGATCGGACAGGACGCCCGGGCGGTCCGTGGCCGGGCCCAGGGTGGCGATGATCTTGGTTCTGCGCATGCTGCTGATCCGTTCTGCGCTCAATGGGCCGCGCGGGCGCGTTCTTCCAGGATCGCCACGGCCGGCAGGGTCTTGCCCTCGAGAAACTCGAGGAAAGCGCCACCGCCGGTGGAAACGTAGGACATGCGGCCCGTCAGGCCGTACTGGTCGAGCGCCGCCAGGGTATCGCCGCCGCCGGCGATGCTGAAGGCCTGGCTCGCGGCAATCGCCTCGGCCAGCCGCTTCGTGCCGGCGCCGAACTGCTCGAACTCGAACACGCCGACCGGGCCATTCCACACGACGGTGCCGGCACCGGCGACAAGCGCGGCATATTCGCCGGCAGTCTTCGGGCCGATGTCGAGGATCAGCTCCTCCGCGCGCACATCCGTGACGGAGCGTGTCGTCGCCCGCGCGTCGGCCGAGAACTCGCTCGCAACGACGACATCCTGTGGCAGTGGAATGCGGGCGCGGCCGGGTCCCGGCGCGGCGAGCCGGCGCGCCTCGGCGACCAGGTCCGCTTCGTGCAGCGACTTGCCTACCGGATGGCCGGCCGCTGCGATGAAGGTGTTGGCGATGCCGCCGCCGACGATGAGCGTGTCCACTTTCGCGACCAGGTTCTCCAGCACGGAGAGCTTGGTGGACACCTTCGAGCCGCCCACGATGGCGACGACGGGCCGTTTCGGGTCGCGCAGGGCACGCCCCAGCGCGTCGAGCTCCCTGACCAGCAGCGGGCCGGCGCACGCGATTTTCGCGAAGCGCGCGACCCCGTGCGTGCTCGCCTCGGCGCGGTGCGCGGTGCCGAAGGCATCCATGACGAAGACGTCGCAGAGCGCCGCCATCTTCCGGGCCAGCTCCTCGTTGTCCTTCTTCTCGCCCTTGTTGAAACGCACGTTCTCGCAAAGCACGACCTCGCCCGGCGCCGCGGCGATGCCGTCGAGCCAGTCACGCTGCAGGCGGACCGGACGTTGCAACAACGTGCCGAGGTGCGTGGCGACGGGTTCGAGCGAGAACTCCGCCGCGTACTGGCCTTCCGTGGGGCGGCCGAGATGCGACAGGAGGATGACCGCGGCGCCTTTCTCCAGCGCCTCGCGGATGGTCGGCAGCGTCGCCACGATGCGCGCGTCGCTCGTGACGCGGCCGTCCCTGACCGGCACGTTGAGATCGGCGCGGATCAGCACGCGCTGGCCGGCCAGCGGCAAGTCGGACATCCTCAGGACCTGCATGGCGTGCGCGGTCTCAGCGGGCATTCATCAGCGCGATCGTCGCATCGAGCATCCGGTTGGAGAAACCCCACTCGTTGTCGTACCAGGCCAGCACCTTCACCAGCGTGCCACCGATGACCCGCGTCTGCGTGGAGTCGAAGATCGAGCTGCGCGGGTCGTGGTTGAAGTCCACGGATACCAGCGGATCCTGGTTGTAACCGAGGATCCCCTTCAACTCGCCCTCGGAGGCCGCCTTGAGGATGCCGTTGACCTCCTCCACGCTGGTGGCGCGCCCCGCGGTGAAGGTCAGGTCCACCACCGAGACGTTGATGGTCGGCACGCGCACGGCGAAGCCATCGAGCTTGCCGTTGAGCTCCGGCAGCACGAGACCCACGGCAGCGGCCGCCCCGGTCTTGGTCGGGATCATGGACTGGGTCGCCGAACGCGCCCGGCGCAGGTCCGTGTGATAGACGTCGGTCAGCACCTGGTCATTGGTGTAGGCGTGGATGGTCGTCATCAGCCCCTGCACCAGGCCGAGTTTCTCGTGCAGCGGCTTGACCAGCGGCGCGAGGCAGTTGGTGGTGCACGAAGCGTTGGAGATGACGGTGTGACTCGCCCTGAGCGTCTTGTGGTTGACGCCGTAGACGATGGTGGCATCCACGTCCTTGCCGCCGGGCGCCGAGATGATGACCTTCTTCGCACCGCCCTGCAGGTGGGCGGAGGCCTTTTCCTTGGTGGTGAACAGCCCGGTGCACTCGAGCACCACGTCCACGCCGAGATCCTTCCACGGCAGCTCGGCCGGGTTGCGCATCGCGAGCACGCGGATGCGGTCGCCGTTGACCACCATGAAGTCGCCATCGACCGCCACCGTGCCTGGAAATGGCCCGTGTGCCGTGTCGTATTTCGTCAGGTGGGCGTTGGTTTTCGAATCGCCGAGATCGTTCACGGCGACGATGCTCAGTTCCTTGTTGCGGCCGGCCTCGTACAGGGCACGCAGCACGTTGCGGCCGATGCGGCCATAGCCATTGATCGCGATTTTGACGGACATTTTCTTCAGCTCCTCGATTGGTACTCGCCCCTCAGCGGGCGAGCAGCTCCAGCGCCGCCTTCACCACGTGGTCGGTGGTGAAGCCGAAGTGCGCAAACAGATCCCTGGCCGGTGCCGACTCGCCGAACGTGCTCATGCCGAGCCCGCGCCCCGCCGGGCCCACGTGGCGGTACCAGAGATCCGGCACGCCGGCCTCGATGGCCATGCGGCGCGTCACCGCCGCCGGCAGCACCGACTCGCGATACGCCGCATCCTGGGCGGCAAACAGCGGCGCGCAAGGCATCGAAACCACCCGCGCGCGATGCCCGCGCTTGCCGAGTTCCGCGGCCGCGGCCACCGCCAGGCTCACCTCGGAACCCGACGCCATCAGGATGATGTCAGCCGGCGCGGCGTCTTTTAATACGTACCCGCCACGGCGGATGGCGGCGAGTTCTGCGTCGCCGCGCGGCTGGGCGGGGAGGTTCTGGCGGCTCAGCACCAGGCTGCTCGGCCCGTCGCGCCGCTCGATGGCGTCGCACCAGGCCATGGCGGTCTCTGCGCCGTCGCAGGGCCGCCACACGCGCATGTTGGGCATCAACTGCAGACTGGCGACATGCTCCACCGGCTGGTGGGTCGGGCCGTCTTCGCCGAGCCCGATGGAATCGTGAGTCAGCACGAAGATGCTGCCGGCCTTCATCAGCGCGGCGATGCGCAGGCCGTTGCGCGCGTAGTCCGAGAACACCAGGAACGTGCCGCCGTAGGGAATGAAACCGCCGTGCACCGCGAGGCCGTTGAGCGCCGCGGCCATGCCGAACTCGCGCACACCGTAGTGCAGGTAGTTGCCGCCACCCGGGCCGGGCACGAGCGGATGCGAGGCCTTGTGCTGGGTCAGGTTCGAGCCGGTGAGATCGGCCGAGCCGCCGAACAGTTCGGGCAGTGCCGGCCCCAGCACGTTGAGCACGTCGAGCGAGGCTTTGCGCGTGGCCTTGGGCGCCGCATCCGCGGCCAGTTTCGCCACCGCCTCGGCCGCGGTCTGCGACCAGTTCGCCGGGAGCCGGCCATTCATGCGCCGCTCGAACTCGCGGGCCAGGTCGGGGTGGGCACTGGCGTAGCGGGCAAAGCGCTCGCGCCATTCGGTCTCGATGCGTGCGCCGCGCTCCCGGGCATCCCAGGCGGCGCCGATGGGCGCGGGGATGACGAAGGGCGGCTCCTTCCAGCCGAGGCGCTCGCGCGCGGCGGCGACTTCCGCGGCACCGAGCGGACTGCCGTGCGTGGCCTCGGTGCCCTCGAGGTTCGGCGCACCGAAGCCGATGATGGTCTTGCAGCAGATCAGCGTGGGCTGGGTCGTGTTCTGCCGCGCTGCCAGGATCGCGGCGCGGATCGCTTGTGGATCGTGGCCGTCGACGTCCGCAATCACCTGCCAGCCGTAGGCGCGGAACCGCGCCGGCGTGTCGTCGCGGAACCAGCCCTCGACGTGGCCGTCGATCGAGATGCCGTTGTCGTCGTACAGGCAGATCAGCTTGCCGAGCTGCAGCGTGCCGGCGAGCGAGCAGGCCTCGTGCGAGATGCCTTCCATCAGGCAGCCGTCGCCGAGGAAGACCCAGGTGTGGTGGTCCACGATGGGCAATCCCGGCCGGTTGAAGGTCGCCGCCAGCACTTTCTCGGCGAGCGCCATGCCCACCGCGTTGGCGAGCCCCTGGCCGAGAGGGCCTGTGGTCGTCTCCACGCCGCGCGCCGGGTCGCGTTCAGGGTGGCCGGGCGTGGGCGAACCCATCTGCCGGAAGCGCCGCAGGTCGTCGATGCTGAGTGAATAGCCCGTGAGGTGCAGCAACCCGTAGAGCAGCATCGAGCCGTGGCCGTTGGACAGCACGAAGCGGTCCCGGTCCGGCCAGGCGGGATTGGCCGGGTTATGGCGCAGGAAGTCGTTCCAGAGCACCTCGGCGATGTCCGCCATGCCCATCGGCATGCCCGGATGGCCCGAATTGGCCTGTTGCACGGCATCCATCGCCAGTGCGCGCAAGGCATTGGCAAGTTCGCGCCGCCCCGGCGCGGTGGCGGGGTTTGTTCTGCTGCTCATGGTCCCGGCCCGGTTTGAGGCCGCGAATTGTCGCTTACCGCACGGCCTGGTCGCAATCGCAGCGCGAGCGCCGTAAAGCCGATGCACCGATCCCGCGCGGTGGCCGCTGGCGGGGACGCTGCGCCGGGACGCTTGCAGCAGGCCGTCCATGGCCTGCGCGCGCTCGGGTTTCGCCCGCGGCTCCGCATCCTGCTGCGCGCGGCTCCACACGCCCGTTGCCGCGTCCCCACCAGCAGCCCGGGTGATTTCAACGGTGAGATCGGGTCAGCGACTGCAACTCTATGCTGTCGTCGCAGCGATCAAGGACCTCGTGTCGACGGGCACCAGCCGAAAGTCACGCCCGATCGGTCTCATCGCGGATATCGAAAGTTCGTGACGGAAGGGCGCAATGGAACCGGCTCCAGCCGCAATTGAACTACCGAAATCTGATCAAGACCGGTGCCAGTGCCGCCCGGCTCTGATTGCGGAACTCCGTGCCCAGCGTGTACTTGTGATAGCGGGAGAACCCCGCTACGACTTTCTCGAAGTGCACCGCCGCGTCGAGCGCCTGCTTGCAGATCGGCAGATGCTCGTAACGGGCCATCAGACAAAATCGGGGGCCATTACAACGAAGGGGACAGGCTCAAGCCTATCCCCTTCGTCCGAATCCGGCCCGGGGGGACAGCCCCTGCACCCCCCCCAAAAGGACAAAACCACCAAAGCTCCTACGCCCCGGTCCCGGTGGCCTTGATCACCCGCCGCCGTACCAGGCCCAGCACCCCCAACCCGCTGCCCAGCAGCCACACCGCCGCCGGAACCGGAACCAAGGCATCGCCGGGGCTCACCGCCCACGCGTAGTAGCCACTGCTCTTATCGTAGCCGTTCTGGGTGCCGCCGTAGAAGTTGAAGTACCACGCGAGACTGGGATCGGGCGCATAAGTAGTGCCCGACCAGTAGCTGCCGGGCCGGAGATTCGAGAACGAGCCACTGTTGGTCAGGCCCGAGCCCGGCTGCGCCGTGCAGAACGGATAGATGCTCGTCGGCGTACAGTAGCCCTTGTTGTTCAGCGTGTTGTAGAACAGGTGCGCCATCTCGCTGCCCGTGCTGCCAGCGTACGCTGTGCCCTGCTCGCTCTGGTTGTAGCCGCGATCGGTGCTGCCGTTGAAACTCGTCGAATAATTGAAGCTGATACCGTTCAGCGGATTCACCGTCGGCAGCCGCCAGTTGTTGACGCCAAGATAGTTCGCGCTATTCATCGCCGCGATCCACTCGTTCGCCTTCGCCCAGGTCATCGAGCCATCGGCATTGATACCGGTGACGCCGAAGGCGTTCGTATCCGCCAGGTTGGCGTTGGCCAGCCAGGTGATGTCCAGCACCGTGTCGTAATACGCCTCGAAA
>JAJTYX010000081.1:0-2620 GCA_021462865.1 Gammaproteobacteria bacterium
AATGATCTCGATCCCGCTTTGACGCAGGATGGCGACGGTGGATACAAAACGGTCACGGAAGACCTCGGAGGTCACATTGCCTTTCTTGTCCGTGTTCTCCTCGATCTTCTCCGTTACCTTCACAACCCGCCCTTTGACCAACATCGGTTTGCCATCCTCATCGGTCAGCCGCAGCATTCCCATCATGCCGGAGGCCATCAACATCGCGATGTGTCCTTTCTTCAAAGGCATGACTGGCTGCTTCAACTCACCCAAACCGCGCGAAGGATTGAGCAGGTCCAGCCAATCTTTCGATGAATGCAATCCGCGTTTCTGTGTCGCATCCACGATCTCCTCCGGCTGCCAGTCCAGGCGGGAGAAGCGGATGGGTTGCCCGCCGGATCCTTTGTCAGTTGCAGGAAGCAGTTCATACAACGGTTCATCCACTTCCACCAACATGGGCGGTTCGACATCTGCCCATGCCTGCACCTGGTGAACTTCCTCGTGGGATGGGATCTTGTATTTCACCCGCTTGGTCGCCAAGACAATGACCTGATTGAAGCCGGTGTCTGGGTAACGATAGATACGGATGTTCTCGTAATACCCAGCCAAATGGGACGCCACATCCAGATCGCGCAGCAACGGATGCGGGACGATGTATACCAGTACGCCGCCGCGAACAAGTTTGGGCGTGGTGGATTTCAGGAACTCCAACTCCAATCGTTTCTGATCACCCAGGCGATCATGGCTATAGGGTGGGTTGAGGAACAACAGGGTGATGGACTCGCTGGTCAGATGACAGGAACTCCAGGGCGTATTGAAGAGGCGATCCATCTTTTCAGCAGCCAGTGCGGCGCGGGCTGGGGAAAGTTCTGCACCCCAACTCTGACAATTCAAGGCTTTCGCCAGGATCGATGCGGCGGTGCCTTCGCCAGCGCAGGGATCGAGCAACCTGCCAGAGTCGGCGGGCTTGAAATAGGTTTTGAGTAATTGGGCAACGTTGATTGACGTTTCGTAATACCCCATCTTCTCTATCGCGGGAGGACGCATTTTAAATCTCCTTTTGAAAATAAAATCCCCCACACCGAATGGCATGGGGGATCAGGTTGAATATTGTTTACTTACTTCACCTTACAGAACAACCGCCCGGCGATGTTCACAAAGCCGAGCGGTTCATTCTTATCCAGGTCCACGAATTCGGGTACGCCGCGGGTCCAGTCGGCTTCCGAATGCCTAAACTGGATCACCAACGTGCGATGATCGCGACGCAACTCATTCCACATCTGCCAGACCTCGCCGCGCCCTTCGCAGTAGGTGAATTCAAAATGTTGCAGGGCAGCTTCTGCAATTACCTGCTTGCGGGCTTTGGCAGACATCTTCACCTCCACAAAGTTCAGCAGATACAGCCAGTCGGCTTTGCGCAGCTGCGCCAACCAATACGATGGATGCGTTTCCGGCGCCTGTGCCATGCGCAGGTCGAAGATCTGATGTGCTTGAATGGTTAGAAACATCGCTACCTCCTATATCTTCAAAATGTTTTGATCAAGCAAGCCCTGCACCAGATCCACCCAGGGCTTGTTCAGGTTGATGCGCCCCCCGCCACGACAATCCCCACCGGTATCCAGGCGCTGGATGTACTCCGCATCCAGGGCATAGTCCCAGAGAGTCTGCTCCCAGTCATCGGGGATGGGAAAGGCGAGTGTCTCCTGCAGGCGTTTGATGGTCAGGACTTTCAATTTCTCTTCGACCGCTTCACTTTCAAAGACCAGGGCATAGGCGACATCATCCTTCGCCTCCCACTTGCCGGGCAGTGCCTTGCGGCAGACGATCCCGGCGTGCAGGACATTGAACTCAGGCAGGGGATGAGTCATCATCTTGACCTCGCCATCGGCAAGCACGGACGTGCCATGCAGGGAACTGCCGCCTTTGCCACGGATCAACGACGCCCAGAGACTTTCCACACTGGTCTTGTGCGCGGCGATCCCGACATATACCAGCGTGTGCTGATAGGGTCGATCCTTCAAGATGGCATAGCCGGTGACGTCGGCACGCGTGTGCGAGTTGCTCAGGATGGGAATGCGACCGTCCGGATAGAGGTGTTGGACGGGAACTGTATTCTGGATCGGCTCGATGCGATATAGATAGACACCTGCCTGGATGCGCACCAATTCAAGATTGATCTCTCGCAGCAGTTCAGCCGCGCTTTGGCTGATGTTGATACTGGTGAAGGTGACCTCGACTTCATCGGATTGGATCTTCACCGTGCGCGCGTTCAGGTCCACGACACCGATAGCAGCCTTCCATTCCCGTTGGTTCATCAACTGGGCAGGCAGTTCCACGCCAAGCTTGGGTGTGACCCAGAGCGCTCCATGAAATGGCACTTTGGGTGCCGGATCGAACGTTCCATAGGGAGCGGTGTAATGATTGCGTCCCTGATACTCCACATCGGGCAGGTCATTCAGACTGGGCAGCCAGAATTGTTCGTAGGAAGAGATCAGCACCTTGTCGTGAGCCTGTGCTTCTTGTTGGGCGGTTCTCAACTCTTCAATACGTTCCTTGATGTATTCATCTTCATAGGGTTCGGTCCAGGTGTTCATTGGGTTTCCTCCAAAGTTTTGTATTCCTCGATATGGATCTCGTC
>JAJTYX010000082.1:0-1373 GCA_021462865.1 Gammaproteobacteria bacterium
GGTGTTGAGCAGATAAAAGAAGAATACGAGAACGACGATGCCAGCGATCGCGCTTACGCAAAGAAATCCTTCCATCCATGCCTCCGGGTTATAATTCTGCTAATGTCACCCTGACCCTGAGCGATAGCGAAGGGGAAGGGTCTCTGGGATTACCTACGATGCCGTTTCTTAAGTACACGGATTTGACGGATTACGCGGGCTGACGCGGATTTTTAAAGGTTTTTCCCGTGAGAATCCGTGAAATCCGCGCAATCCGTGTCCCAAAAAGAGATTAAGACACACTCTCTAAGAGATTCTTCGGTCGCTGCGCTCCCTCAGAATGACATACCATAACAAATGCCAAACATCCTCTACACCGCTTTCGACATCGTGCCAAGCCCCAAGGGGGCGAGCGCCCATATTCTCCACAATCTGCGCGGATTGGTCAATAGGGGACACGCCGTCCATCTTATCACGCCCAACGACGGACTGCTCCCCCCCGAAGATACCATCGAGGGCGCGAAGGTCACGCGCATTCCGCAGGACCTTTCGCAAAACTTCCTCGCCCGCGCCGTGCATTTCGGCAGGTCTGTGATGGCGCATCTCGCGCTCAACCCCGGCTATGACGTCGTCCACTTCCGCAACATCTGGGACGGTTTTCACATCGCGCAAAATAAAAAGAAGTTCGGCTACAAAACGCTATTCGAGGTCAACGGTCTGCCCTCCATCGAACTCAAATATCATTACCCCGGCATGGACGCCGGGTTGCTCGCCAAGATCAAGGAGCAGGAGATTGCGACTCTGCACCTCGCGGACGCTGTGATCTGCCCCTCGAACGTGACCCGCGATTACATCGCCTCGCTCGGGCTGGACCGGAAGCGGGTGACTGTCATCCCAAACGGAGTCAGCCCCTCGGACTTTGCCTTCACGCCGTTGCCCATCCGCGATGGGCGCGTCCCCGTCCTGTTATATGTCGGCACCCTCGCCGACTGGCAGGGATTGGATATCATCGTCAAAGCCCTGCCGAAGATTCTCGAAAGCCAGCCGGTCAAACTCCATATCGTCGGACGCGGAAGGTCGCGCCAGCGCAAAGCGCTCGCAAAGCAGATTCGCAAACTCGGACTGGAGGAGCATGTCGTCGTTCAACCCGCCGTGCCGCATCACGAGATTCCATCCCTGATCGCAGGCGCGGATATTTGCGTCGCTCCGCTGGCCCTCAACGACCGCAACGTCACGCAGGGCGCCTGTCCGATCAAAATCCTCGAATACATGGCGGCGGGGCGTCCCCTGCTCGCCTCGAACATGCCCATCGTCCGCGAACTCGTCCGCGAGGATGTGGACGGGTTGTTGTTTTCGCCCAACGACCCCGAAGACCTGGCGCGTCAGGCGGTTCA
>JAJTYX010000083.1:0-1258 GCA_021462865.1 Gammaproteobacteria bacterium
GGGATGATAGATCTCGAGCGCAGCTATGGTGGCGCGGATCTGCGCTGGACGTCTCGACTGTCGGTGGCCGATCGACCACTGACACTCATCGCTGGCCTGTCATACGACAGTATGGTTGAGCAGAGAAAGGGATACGAAAACTATACGGGAAGCCCTGACATGCCGACATTGGGTGAGCGGGGAAACTTGCGGCGCAATGAAACCAACCGTGTCTATAACCTGGACCCGTACCTGCAGATGTCATTGCAAGCCTCTCCCCAATGGGCGGTGGATGCGGGCTTGCGCTACAGCACAGTATCTTTTGATTCCAGCGACCACTATATCGTCCCAGGCAACCCGGACGACAGCGGCCACCTGCGCTATCGCAAGGCATTGCCCGTTGCAGCGCTACGCTACACGCCGGCGAAAAACACCATGCTTTACGCATCGTATGGCCGAGGATTCGAGACTCCGACTCTCAATGAATTGTCATACCGGCCAGATGCACAGCCGGGGATGAATTTCGGCCTCGATCCCGCCCTGAGCGACAACTTCGAGTTGGGTGCCAAGAAAGAAGTTGCCGGTGGATTGCTAACCGTAGCGATCTTTCGCAGCGATACGCAGGACGAGATCGTACCTGCCACCAGCCTGGGCGGGCGCACATCGTATCGCAATGCCGGCCGAACACGGCGCGATGGCGTAGAGCTGGGATGGAGCGCGCGATTCGCTGGCGATGCCCGTGTCCAGTTTTCCTATTCGTGGCTCGACGCCCGCTATCGGGAATCCATATCCGACGCCATTCGCGCAGGCCATCGGATTCCAGGCACAGCCCGCCAAGCCGCTTACGCCACGGTAGCCTGGGAGCCGAGAGAAGGCTGGCAAGCCGGCATCGAGGGCAGGTATCTTGGAAGCGTTGCCATCAATGATGCTAACTCCGATGCCGCACCTGCATATTTCGTCGCAGCACTCAGCGCGGGCTATGTCTGGCGTGCGGGATCGTGGCAGGGACGGGTATACGCCCGAGCGGACAATCTCTTTGATCGGCGGTATGCGGGCTCGGTCATCGTGAACGAAGGAAACGGGCGGTATTTCGAGCCTGCCCCTGGCCGAAACTGGAGCGCTGGCATAGGAGCTACCTACACGTTTTGAAAGGAGCAAGTCGATGTTATCGAAACGCCTTGAAGGCAAAGTCGCCATCGTTACAGATGCCACGCGGTATTGGTCGAGTCCTCACTGTTGTGTGCCAAGCATTTGCGCTACAGTAAGGATTTCAAACAGA
>JAJTYX010000084.1:0-1015 GCA_021462865.1 Gammaproteobacteria bacterium
CGTGTGCGCCCGGTCGTAGACGATGCCGACGCAGCCGAAGAACAGCGCCGTCATCGCGCCGTGGCTGAACATCTGCAGGCCCGCGCCGGTCATGCCGATCAGGTTCATCGTCGCCCAGCCCATGCTCACCAGCCCCATGTGGCTCACTGACGAGAAGCCGATGACGTACTTAAAGTCGCGCTGGCGGAAGGCGATAAACGCCCCGTAGACCACGTTCACCAGCGTCAGGAACACAATCCAGGGCAGGTGCACCTGCGCCCCCCCAGGCATCAACTGGATGCCCGCCCGCAGCGCCGCATACGCGCCCACTTTCATCAGCACGCCGGCGTGGATCATCGAGACGGCGGTCGGCGCGGCCACGTGGCCGTCAGGACTCCAGTTGTGGAACGGGAACACGCCCGCCAGCACGCCGAAGCCGATGAACACGAACGGGAACCACAGCTTGGCGAATGTCATCGTGTCAATGCCCGCGTAACCGGCGACATCGAACGCGCCGTGTTCCGCCGCCAGCGTGAGCGAGGCGAAGCTGAAGTTGAAGGTGGACACGTTCGCCGGCAGCAGCCCGCTGCTGACCGCGTCCTGGAACACCTGCGCGCCCGGCCCCCGGAAGAACTGGTCCGCCGTGATAACCAGCGCGATCACGCCGACCAGCGCCACCACCGAGCCGATGAGGATGTACAGCGTCAGCTTCATGGCCGCGTATTCGCGCAGCTTGACCCAGCCCCAGGTGGCGATCAGCAGGTACATGGGGAAGATCGCCAGCTCGTAGAAGAAGAACAGCACGAACATGTCAACGGCGACAAACACCCCGTACACGCCCGCGACCAGCAGCAGGAAAAACGCCATAAACTCGCGCGTGCGGTCCTCGATCCGCCACGAGATGAGCACGCCGGCGACGGCGACCATGCCTGTCAGCAGCACCATCGGCGCGCTCAGGCCGTCAACCGCCAGGTGATAGCTGATCCCCAGGCTTTCCACCCAGGGGACACGCTCCTCAAACGCCAGCCCGTCCTGA
>JAJTYX010000085.1:0-15537 GCA_021462865.1 Gammaproteobacteria bacterium
CGATTGCGATGGAGAACGGCCTGCGCTTTGCCATCCGCGAGGGCGGCAGAACCGTCGGCGCCGGCGTCGTGGCCAAGATCATCGAATAGGTTTTTTCAGACAACAGTTTTTGGTCAGGTAGCGCTTTGTGTGAGCCGCGATTGCGGTTGCGGCATGAATGAAGGTCACCTGCGGCACAGGCCAGTAGCTCAATTGGCAGAGCGTCGGTCTCCAAAACCGAAGGTTGGGGGTTCGAGACCCTCCTGGCCTGCCAACGCAGCAAACTGAACGGTAACAGGCGGGATGAACACTAAGGCAGAGCCGGGTCCCGGCACGCTGGACACAGTCAAGCTTTTTGTCGCTGCCTTGCTGATGCTTGGTGGGATCGTCGCGTATTACCTGTTCGCAGATGTTTCGGTTGTCGTCCGGGTATTGGCGATGTTCGGCGGGCTGGCGGCTGGCGTGGCGATCGCCTTTCAGAGCACGCAGGGGCGGCAGCTCTGGCAGTTCATTCAGGGATCACGCGTTGAACTGCGCAAGGTCGTATGGCCCACGCAGCAGGAGACGATGCAGACGACCATGATGGTCGTCGTTTTTGCGGTGCTGCTGGCGTTTTTCTTCTTTCTGGTGGATCTGCTCCTGCTCAAGCTGACGCAGTTCCTCACCGGGCAGGGAGGGTAGGGTATGGCCCTCAAGTGGTACGTCGTGCATGCCTATTCCAACTTCGAGAACAAGGTCAAGTCCTCTCTCGAGGAACGAATCAAGCTCAAGGGCCTGCAGGACAAATTCGGCAAGATCATGGTCCCGACGGAAGAGGTCGTCGAGATGCGGGAAGGCCACAAGCGCCGGAGCGAGCGCAAGTTCTTTCCGGGCTATGTTCTTGTGCAGATGGAGTTGGACGACGAAACCTGGCATCTGGTCAAGGAAGTCCCGAAAGTCCTCGGATTCATCGGGGGGTCGAGCGACAGGCCCGCTCCGATTACGGACCAGGAAGCGGACTTCATCCTGCACCGGGTGGAGGAAGGCGTCGACAAGCCGCGCCCGAAGGTGCTGTTCGAGCCTGGCGAGGTCGTGCGCGTGACCGATGGGCCGTTCAACGATTTCAGCGGCGTGGTCGAAAACGTGAATTACGAGAAGAACAAGCTGCGGGTTGCAGTGCAGATCCTCGGGCGGTCTACGCCGGTCGAGCTGGATTTCAGTCAGGTTGAGAAGAGTTGATGGCGCGTGGCCGATCGCGTTGACGCGGCAGGCTCGCACAGGGAACCGACATGGCGAAGAAAGTAGACAAGTACATCAAGCTGCAGGTTGCGGCCGGGCAGGCAAATCCCAGTCCGCCCGTTGGCCCGGCGCTCGGTCAGGCGGGCGTCAACATCATGGAGTTCTGCAAGGCGTTCAACGCGCAGACCCAGGGTATGGAAGCCGGCACCCCGCTGCCAGTGGTGATCACGGTTTACAGTGACCGCAGTTTTACCTTTGTCACCAAGACCCCTCCCGCGAGCGTATTGCTGCGCAAGGCTGCGCGTGTCGAGAAAGGCAGTGGTGTGCCGAACAAGAACAAGGTCGGCAAGGTTACCCGGCAACAGGTCGAGGAAATAGCCAGGACCAAGATGCCGGACCTGACGGCAGCGGATCTCGATGCGGCGGTGCGCACCATCGCGGGCAGCGCACGCAGCATGGGTCTGGACGTGGAGGGCCTGTGAAATGACGTCGGTCACGAAACGAATGAAGCGTCACGGCGATCGCGTAAAGCGGACGGAACTGCATTCGCTTGACGAAGCGCTCTCCATCGTCAAGGAGATGGCGGGTTCGAAATTCCGCGAGTCGGTGGACGTGGCAATCAATCTGGGCATCGATGCATCCAAGTCGGATCAGGCGGTGCGTGGATCCACGGTACTGCCGCACGGCACAGGCAAGAAGATTCGGGTGGCCGTATTTGCCCAGGGAGACAATGCGGCCAAGGCCCAGGCTGCAGGCGCCGATGTCGTCGGTTTCGAGGATCTGGCCGAGCGCATGAAGGGCGGAGAACTCGATTTCGACACCGTCATTGCCACGCCGGATGCGATGCGCATCGTCGGCCAGCTCGGCCGGGTTCTCGGTCCGCGGGGCCTGATGCCGAATCCCAAGGTGGGAACGGTGGCGACCGATGTCGAAAGCGCCGTACGCAATGCGAAATCAGGCCAGGTTCGATACCGGACCGACAAGGCCGGCATCGTGCATTGCCCGATCGGCAAAGCGGATTTCGAGATTCAGGCTCTGAAAGAGAACCTGCTGGCGCTGCTGAACGACATCCGGAAAGCACGACCTGCGCAGGCCAAGGGCCAGTATCTGAAACGTGTGACCGTATCGTCCACGATGGGACCTGGCGTTGGCGTCGACCAGGCCAGTATCGAGGTGGTGCAGTAAGGAACACCGCCCGTTTCCCGGGTGGAGCAGGATTCGCCGCTGGTCGGGAGCATCGCCCGGCGGTGGGTAAGGTATGCGGCCACGCTGCAGTGGCCGTCGTCGAAGACCGCCGGCGTCGCAATTCCGTCAAAGCGGGTTGCGGCTTAATGGGCCAGGGGCCCGCCAGCGCAGACGGTGTATGCCGAGTCAGATCTTTCTGGCGAGGTCGCCGTCGGCAATTCCATCTCTGCAGGAGATGGCGCGACCGTCGGCCCGTTGATGGCCGACCGGACGCGACGGATGACTGTCAGGAGGAGCTATGGGCTTGGGACTGGATGACAAGAAGGCACTGGTGGCGGAGGTCAACGCTGTTGCCGCGACCGCGCAGTCAGCAGTGGCCGCGCACTACCGTGGCTTGAGCGTCTCGCAGATGACTTCCCTTCGCGCCAAGGCGCGCAAGGAAGGCGTCTACATGCGGGTCGTGAAAAACACGCTCGCGCGTAAGGCGGTGGAAGGCACGGACTTCGCGTGCCTGCGGGACTCGCTCAAGGGGCCGACCATTCTTGCTTTCTCGCGTGCGGAGCCGGGTGCGGCAGCGCGGGTTGTCAAGGAGTTTGCCAAAGACAACGAAACTCTTGTGACGGTGGCCCTGGCCATCGGCGGTCAGCTGTACCCGGCGAGTGAGCTGGGCCGTGTAGCCAGTCTGCCGACGTTGCAGGAGGCCCGATCGAAGCTGCTGGGACTATTCCAGGCTCCGATGTCGCAGTTCGTCCGCACCCTTGCGGAGCCACCGGCCAAGTTCGCGCGCGTTCTGGCCGCCTTCCGCGACAAGCAGGGCGGCGCCTGAGCGCCCGATCCATAAACATCTGACTTTTTGCTTACATTCAGCCAGGAGAAAACCACATGTCCGTTTCACGTCAGGAAATCAAGGAAGCTCTCGGCAAGATGCCGGTGATGGAGCTCGTGAGTCTCATCAAGGAACTCGAAGAAGAATGGGGCGTCTCGGCGGCCGCACCGGTGGCAGTGGCTGCAGTTGCCGGTGCCGGTGCCGGTGCTGCTGCGGCGGCTGAGGAGCAGACCGAGTTCAACGTGATCATGACCGCTTTCGGCGAGAACAAGGTCGGTGTGATCAAGGCGATCCGCACCATTACTGGTCTCGGCCTGAAAGAGGCCAAGGACCTCGTCGAGGGTGTGCCTTCGACCGTGAAGGAAGGCGTTTCCAAGGACGATGCTGCGAAGATCAAGAAGGATCTCGAGGAAGCCGGCGCGAAGGTCGAGGTCAAGTAGTCCCTCGGGGCTGCGGACCAGTCGCGTTGCGCAATCCTTACATCAGTAGGCGGTCTTTGCCCGTCTGCACTGCCGGCGTCGCGGGGCGTGCATGCTCCGCGCCGGCGTCGAACCACCCTGCGGCGGTGTCGCAGGGCTGTCGGCTTTTTTAGAGGTGCTCTCAGATGGCGTACTCCTTCACCGAGAAAAAGCGAATCCGCAAGGATTTCGGAAAACGTCCCAGCATCCTGGAGGTTCCATACCTGCTGTCGATCCAGCTGGACTCGTATCGGCAGTTCCTCCAGGAGGGCGTCGATCCGGAAAACAGGCCGGATCTCGGGCTGCACGCTGCCTTCAAGAGCGTTTTTCCCATCGTGAGCTATTCCGGTGGCGCTGCGCTCGAGTACCTCAATTACCGACTGGGTGATCCGGTTTTCGACGTCAAGGAGTGTCAGCTCCGCGGCCTTACCTATGCCGCGCCGCTGCGGGTGAAGGTGCGCCTGGTCATTTTCGACCGTGAGGCGGCCGGCGGGAAGAAGGCGGTCAAGGAAGTGCGTGAGCAGGAGGTCTATCTCGGTGAAATGCCGCTGATGACCGACCATGGCACCTTCGTGATCAATGGCACGGAGCGCGTAATCGTCTCGCAGCTGCATCGCTCACCAGGAGTCTTCTTCGACCACGACAAGGGCAAGACGCACTCCTCCGGAAAGCTGCTGTTTTCCGCGCGGGTCATTCCCTACCGCGGTTCCTGGCTGGATTTCGAGTTCGATCCCAAAGATGCTGTGTTCGCCCGTATCGATCGCAGGCGAAAGCTGCCGGTCAGTATCATCCTGCGCGCGCTCGGGATGACGAACCAGGAGATGCTCGATACCTTCTTCGAGAAGGTGGATTTCCACCTCGCGAAGAAAGAAATCAAGATGGAGCTCGTTCCTCAGCGTCTTCGCGGTGAAACGGCCGCGTTCGACGTCAAGGCCGGCACCCGGGTCATTGTCGAGGAAGGCAAGCGGATCACTGCCCGCCATGTGATGGAGTTGCAGAAGGCCGGCGTCCGGAATGTGGTCGTGCCGGTCGAGTACCTGCACGGCAAGATCCTTGCTCATGACGTCGCCGACAAGTCGACTGGTGAGCTTCTGGCCCGCTCGAACGATGAACTGACCAGCGACCTGCTGCAGCGACTGATCGACAAGGGCATCGATCACGTGCAGACGTTGTTCGTCAATGACCTCGACCACGGACCATATATTTCGAACACGCTGCGGATCGACGCGACGACCAATCGGCTGGAAGCCCTGGTCGAGATCTACCGGATGATGCGCCCGGGCGAGCCGCCGACGAAGGACGCGGCTGAGAATCTCTTTGCAAACCTGTTTTTCAACATGGAGCGCTACGACCTTTCGCCCGTTGGCCGCATGAAGTTCAACCGGCGAGTCGGGCGAAAGGAAATCACCGGATCGGGCGTTCTCAGCCGCGAAGACATCATCGACGTCCTCAAGGTGCTGATGGAGATACGTAACGGGCGCGGTCAGGTTGATGATATCGATCACCTGGGCAATCGCCGCGTGCGCTGCGTGGGCGAGATGGCAGAGAACGCGTTTCGCGTCGGGCTCGTGCGTGTCGAGCGCGCGGTGAAAGAACGCCTCACCCTGGCGGAAGCCGAGGGATTGATGCCGCAGGAACTCATCAACGCCAAGCCGGTTGCTGCGGCCGTCAAGGAGTTCTTCGGGTCCAGTCAGCTGTCGCAGTTCATGGATCAGAACAACCCGCTGTCCGAGGTCACGCACAAGCGGCGGGTCTCGGCGCTCGGGCCGGGCGGCCTGACGCGGGAGCGCGCCGGATTCGAAGTGCGCGACGTGCATCCGACGCACTACGGCCGTGTGTGCCCGATCGAGACACCGGAAGGTCCGAATATCGGACTGATCAACTCGCTGTCGGTCTATGCGCGGACCAACGAGTACGGCTTCCTGGAGACGCCGTATCGTCTCGTGAAGGGCGGGCGGGTTACCGAAGAGATCCAGTATCTGTCCGCTATCGAGGAGGGCCAGTACGTCATCGCCCAGGCGAACGCGCAACTGAGCCCGAAAGGCGAGTTCGTTGACGAGCTGGTGTCAGTGCGCCACCAGAATGAATTTACCATCATGCCGCGTGAACAGATCCAGCTCATGGATATTTCCCCGCGGCAGATCGTGTCCGTCGCGGCCGCGCTGATTCCATTCCTGGAGCACGATGATGCCAATCGCGCGCTCATGGGCTCGAACATGCAGCGCCAGGCGGTGCCGACGCTCAAGTCCGAAACGCCACTGGTGGGCACCGGCATGGAGCGCCCGGTCGCCATCGACTCCGGCGTGACCGTGGTCGCAAAGCGGGGCGGGACCGTCGATTCGGTGGACGCGTCCCGAATCGTGGTTCGCGTCAGTGACGAGGAAACCCGCGCGGGCGAGCCGGGCGTCGATATCTACAACCTGACGAAGTACACGCGTTCAAACCAGAACACCTGCATCAATCAGCGACCGCTGGTGAACGCGGGTGACGTGATTGCGCGCGGCGACGTGCTCGCCGATGGCGCTTCGACCAGCCTTGGAGAGCTCGCTCTCGGGCAGAACCTCCTCGTCGCATTCATGCCCTGGAATGGCTACAACTTCGAGGACTCCATCCTGATCTCGGAGCGCCTGGTGGAGGAGGACCGCTTCACGACGATCCACATCGAGGAGCTGTCCTGCGTGGCGCGTGATACGAAACTTGGTCCGGAGGAGATCACGGCCGATATCCCCAACGTCGGCGAGGCGGCGCTCGCGAAACTCGACGAAGCAGGAATCGCCTTTATCGGCGCGGAAGTCCGCGCAGGCGATATCCTCGTCGGCAAGGTAACGCCGAAAGGCGAGACCCAGCTGACGCCCGAGGAGAAGCTGTTGCGCGCCATTTTCGGCGAGAAGGCCTCGGACGTGAAGGACACCTCGTTGCGTGTGCCCCCCGGTATGGATGGCACCGTAATCGACGTGCGCGTGTTCACGCGTGATGGCGTCGAGAAAGACAGCCGGGCGCTCGCCATCGAGTCGAGCGAGCTGGAGTCGGTCCGCAAGGATCTCGATGACCAGCAGCGGATTCTGGAAAACGACATCTTCCAGCGCGTAGACCGGCTGCTGCTCGGCAAGCAGGCTGAGGGTGGGCCGGGCAAGCTGGAGGCAGGAAGCCGCATCACGCGGGCGTACCTTGATGAGGTGCCGCGGGAGAAGTGGTTCGACATCCGCCTCCGTAACGACGAAGCCAACATCCAGCTCGAGCAGGCGGCGATCCGGCTGCGCGAGCAACGCGATCAGTTCGAGCGACGCTTCGAGGAAAAGAAGCGAAAGATCACCGCAGGCGACGATTTGCCGCCCGGTGTTCTGAAGATGGTCAAGGTCTACCTCGCGGTAAAGCGCCGCATCCAGCCGGGCGACAAGATGGCAGGGCGCCATGGCAACAAGGGTGTCATATCGACCATTGTCCCCGTCGAGGATATGCCGTATCTGGCGGACGGCACGCCGGTCGACATCGTGCTCAACCCGCTCGGTGTGCCATCGCGAATGAACGTCGGCCAGGTGCTCGAAACTCACCTCGGCTGGGCGGCGAAAGGCCTGGGGCGGCGTATCGGGGAAATGCTCGAACTGAACGCCGAGGGCTCCAGGATCCGGGCCTTTCTGGAGGAAATCTACAACAAGACCGGCGGGCAGAAGGCGGACATCCAGAGTCTGTCGGAGGCCGAGGTGCTGGAACTTGCCGGCAACCTGCGTAGTGGCGTGCCGATGGCAACGCCCGTGTTCGACGGTGCTACGGAGCCCGAGATCAAGCATCTGCTCGAGCTTGCGGGGCTTCCGCTGACCGGACAGGCCACGCTGGTCGACGGCCGGACCGGAGAGGCGTTCGACCGGCCGATTACCGTCGGGTACATGTACATGATGAAGCTCAATCATCTGGTCGATGACAAGATGCATGCGCGGTCGACCGGGCCCTACAGCCTGGTTACTCAGCAACCGCTCGGCGGCAAGGCGCAGTTCGGCGGTCAGCGGTTCGGTGAGATGGAAGTCTGGGCGCTCGAGGCTTACGGCGCGTCCTATACGCTCCAGGAGATGCTGACGGTCAAGTCCGACGACGTTCAGGGTCGCACCAAGATGTACAAAAACATCGTCGATGGCACTCACGAGATGGATGCCGGGATGCCGGAATCCTTCAACGTGCTTGTGAAAGAGGTGCGCTCGCTGGCCATAAACGTCGAACTCGAGCAGAACTGAGATCCCAAGGACAGGTGCCCCATGAAGGATTTACTTAAGCTTTTCAAGCAGCAGAGCACGGTCGAAGACTTCGACGCGATCCGCATCGGGCTGGCCTCGCCGGACATGATCCGGTCCTGGTCCTTCGGTGAGGTGAAAAAGCCTGAAACCATCAACTACCGGACCTTCAAGCCGGAGCGTGATGGACTGTTCTGCGCCAAGATCTTCGGGCCCATCAAGGACTACGAGTGTCTTTGCGGCAAGTACAAGCGGCTGAAGCATCGCGGTGTCGTCTGCGAGAAGTGCGGCGTCGAGGTGACTCAGACCAAGGTCCGCCGCGAGCGCATGGGCCATATCGAGCTGGCGAGCCCCGTTGCGCACATCTGGTTTCTGAAATCGTTGCCGTCACGAATCGGCCTCATGCTGGACATGACCCTGCGCGAGATAGAGCGGATCCTCTATTTCGAAGCGTTTGTCGTCGTCGAGCCAGGCATGACGCCGCTCGAGCGCGGGCAGTTGCTGACCGACGAGCAGTACCTCGAGGCGATCGAATCTCATGGTGATGAGTTCGACGCCCGCATGGGCGCGGAAGCGATCCACCAGATGTTGCGCACGCTCGACCTGCAGAAAGAGATGGTCAGGGTGCGCGAGGACATCGACGGCACGACCTCGGAGGCCAAGATCAAGCGGCTCTCCAAGCGTTTGAAGCTGATCGAGGCGTTCATCGAGTCCGGCAATCACCCGGAATGGATGGTGATGACGGTGCTGCCGGTGTTGCCACCGGACCTGCGCCCGCTGGTACCACTCGATGGCGGCCGATTCGCGACCTCGGATCTCAACGATCTTTATCGCCGCGTGATCAATCGCAACAACCGGCTGCGCCGCCTGCTCGAGCTGAACGCGCCGGACATCATTGTCCGGAACGAGAAGCGCATGCTGCAGGAAGCGGTCGACGCGCTGCTGGACAACGGCCGGCGTGGACGGGCCATTACCGGCACCAATCGCCGCCCGCTGAAATCGCTTGCGGACATGATCAAAGGCAAGCAGGGACGTTTCCGGCAGAACCTGCTCGGCAAGCGGGTCGATTACTCGGGCCGGTCGGTGATCGTCGTCGGCCCGACGCTCAAGCTGCACCAGTGCGGGTTGCCCAAGAAAATGGCGCTCGAGCTGTTCAAGCCCTTTATTTTCGCGAAGCTACAGCTGAGGGGTGAGGCCACCACCATCAAGGCTGCAAAGCGGCTGGTCGAGCGCGAAGGGCCGGAGGTCTGGGATATCCTCGAAGACGTCATCCGCGAGCATCCGGTGCTCCTGAACCGGGCGCCAACGCTTCATCGATTGGGCATCCAGGCATTCGAGCCGGTGCTGATCGAAGGCAAGGCGATCCAGCTCCATCCGCTGGTCTGCACGGCGTTCAACGCCGACTTCGACGGTGATCAGATGGCGGTCCATGTGCCCCTCTCGCTGGAGGCGCAGCTCGAGGCGCGGGCCCTGATGATGTCCACCAACAACATCCTGTCGCCGGCCAATGGTGATCCCATCATCGTGCCGTCGCAGGATGTCGTGCTCGGCCTGTACTACATGACCCGTGATCGCGTCGATGCACCTGGCGACGGGATGATTTTTTCGGATGTCCAGGAAGTCCACCGGGCGTATGAGAGCCGCCTGGTCGATTTGCACGCGCGGATCCGCGCCCGAATCACGGATAGCGAAATCGGCGAAGACGGCGTCATCAAGGCGCGTACCCGTCTGGTAGAGACCACGGTCGGGCGAGCGCTGCTGTCCGACATTCTGCCCGAGGGCATGAGCTTTGAGCTGATCAACCGGAACATGGACAAGAAGTCCATCTCCGCCTGCATCAACCAGTGTTACCGGCAGGTGGGGCTGAAGAAGACGGTCGTATTTGCCGACCGGCTCATGTACACCGGTTTCTACTACGCCACTCGTGCCGGAATCTCGATCGGCGTCAACGACATGTACGTTCCCGAGGAGAAGAACCGGATCCTCGAGGCGGCCGACAAGGAGGTCAAGGAGATCCAGGAGCAGTTTGCCGGCGGTCTTGTCACCAATGGCGAGCGTTACAACCGTGTCGTCGATATCTGGTCCCGCACCAATGACCTGGTGGCGAAGGCCATGATGGAGAAACTCGGCAAGGAGGAAGTTGTTTCGGCGACGGGCGAAAAGCTCCACCAGCCATCATTCAATTCCATATTCATGATGGCCGATTCGGGTGCGCGCGGATCCGCTGCCCAGATCCGCCAGCTCGCGGGAATGCGCGGGCTCATGGCGAAGCCTGATGGCTCGATCATCGAAACACCGATCACGGCGAATTTCCGCGAGGGTCTCGACGTCCTGCAGTACTTCATTTCGACTCACGGCGCCCGCAAGGGGCTCGCCGATACTGCGCTGAAGACCGCGAACTCAGGTTACCTGACCCGCCGTCTCGTCGATGTGGCCCAGGATCTCGTCGTGACGGAAGTCGACTGCGGCACCCTTTCCGGTCTGCTGATGACCCCGCTGGTCGAGGGGGGCGATGTGGTCGAGCCCTTGCGCGAGCGGGTGCTCGGACGCGTGCTTGCCGATGCGGTTACGCAACCCGGTGACGGGACTCTGTTGCTGGAGGCCGGCACGCTGCTCGACGAGCGCAAGGTGCGGCGGCTCGAGGAGCACGGCGTCGACCAGGTGAAGGTCCGCTCGCCGATCACCTGCGAGACCCGCTATGGCGTCTGCGCGCAATGCTACGGCCGGGATCTGGCGCGCGGGCATCGCGTGAATATCGGCGAGTCTGTTGGCGTCATTGCGGCGCAATCCATCGGGGAGCCCGGCACGCAGCTCACCATGCGCACGTTCCACATCGGCGGGGCCGCTTCACGCGCCGCCGCGGCCAGCAGCGTCGAGGTGAAACGCGACGGTGTCCTGCGCCTGCACAACATCAAGACGGTCAAGCACGAGAAGGGTTACCTCGTGGCCGTCAGCCGGTCCGGTGAGATCGGCATCATGGATGCGCAGGGACGTGAGCGCGAGCGCTACAAGCTGCCTTATGGCGCAACCATCATGGCCAACGACGGCGACCCGGTGAAGGCCGGGAAGATCGTCGCGACCTGGGACCCGCACACGCATCCGGTAATCGCGGAAGTCACCGGCTCACTCAAGTTCGAGGACTTCGTTGACGGCGTGAGTGTCACGGAACAGATGGACGAAATCACCGGCCTGGCGAGCATCGTCATCATGGATCCCAAGCAACGCGGCTTCAGCGGCAAGGAGCTGCGGCCGCGCGCGAGGCTCGTGGACTCCAGGAACAAGGAGATCTGTTTCGCCAACACCGATATCCCGGCCGTCTACGCGCTGCCTGCAGGTGCCATCATCAACATGAGCGATGGCGCCAAGGTGACGATCGGCGACGTCATTGCGAGGATTCCGCAGGAAACCTCGAAGACGCGCGACATTACGGGCGGTTTGCCCCGGGTGGCTGACCTCTTCGAGGCACGTCGACCGAAGGAGCCTGCCATACTCGCCGAGTACAGCGGCACGATCAGCTTCGGTAAGGAGACCAAGGGCAAGCGACGTCTGATCATCACCGACGAGAAGGGTGAGAAGCACGAGGAACTGATTCCCAAGTGGCGTCACCTGTCGGTCTTCGAGGGCGAGCAGATCGAACGCGGCGAGATCATCGCGGACGGCGAGCCGAATCCGCACGACATCCTCCGTTTGCAGGGTGTGGACAAGCTCGCCGAGTTCCTGGTGCGCGAGATCCAGGATGTCTATCGGCTGCAGGGCGTGAAGATCAACGACAAGCACATCGAGGTCATCGTTCGCCAGATGCTGCGCAAGGTGGAGGTGGTGGACGCTGGCGATACGAGCCTGCTGCGCGGGGAGCAGATCGAGCGCGCGCGTGTGGTCGACCTCAACGACACTGGTCGCCGCGAGAGCAAGAACCCGGCGGTTGTCGAGCCGTTGCTGCTGGGCATCACGAAGGCGTCCCTCGCCACGGAGTCGTTCATTTCCGCGGCGTCGTTCCAGGAAACCACGCGGGTGCTGACCGAAGCAGCAGTCCGTGGCCTGAAGGACGATCTGCGCGGCCTCAAGGAGAACGTGATCGTCGGACGGCTGATTCCGGCCGGCACCGGTTACCGGTACCACGCCGACAAGCGCCGGACGCGCGAGCAGCAGTTGGCCGAAGAGTTGCAAGGCCTTGAACAGGCAAGCGCTGAGCCGGCACCCGCGGCGGAGCAAACACAGGCGACCGTGGACGAATGACGTGCGAGGCGGGTCCGGGACCGCCGGACCCGCCTTGCTTGACAGGTATTCGGCCGCGCCAATAAAATTCGCGGTCCTCGCCAGAGCGCGACCAGCGCTGCGAGCACCATAGAAGCGTGGGCCATGGCGCCCGCCAGTCAGGTCAGCCCGGATGCGGGACGGCATCTCCAAAGATGCGCTGCATGCGGGCTGAAATGTATTAGCAGCTTTAGATTTTTCGAAGCGAGAGTTGCGGTATGGCCACCGTTAATCAGCTTGTTCGCAAGGCGCGTCGACCGAACGCCTATAAGACAAACGTTCCGGCGCTCGAAGGCGGTCCGCAGAAGCGCGGCGTGTGTACCCGTGTGTATACGACAACGCCGAAGAAGCCGAATTCTGCGCTGCGAAAGGTGGCGCGTGTCAGGCTGACCAACGGTTACGAGGTCTCCAGCTACATCGGCGGCGAGGGGCACAACCTGCAGGAGCACTCCGTGGTGCTCATACGCGGTGGTCGTGTGAAGGACCTGCCGGGCGTTCGGTATCACACGGTGCGCGGTACGCTCGATTGCTCGGGTGTGACCGACCGCCGCAAGAGCCGTTCGAAGTACGGCGCCAAGCGGCCGAAGCAATAACCGGATTTCGATATCCAAGGCGGCAGCAAGACCATGTCCAGACGAGCCCAGGCCCCGAGACGGGAGATCCTTCCGGATCCCAAGCACGACAGCGAGATGCTGGCGAAATTCATCAACATGGTGATGCGTCGGGGCAAGAAATCGGCGGCAGAAAGCATTGTTTACGGTGCAATCGAGCGCATCGCCGAGCGCACCGGGCAGGCTGAGCCGCTGGCATTGGAGACCCTTCAGAAGGCGCTCGACAACGTGAAGCCGGTGGTCGAGGTCAAGTCGCGCCGGGTCGGTGGTGCAACCTATCAGGTGCCCGTCGAAGTCAGGCCTCAGCGCCGGCAGACCCTTGCCATGCGCTGGGTCATCGATGCGGCGAAGGCTCGCGGCGAGAAATCAATGGCTCACCGGCTGGCGCACGAGTTGCTGGATGCGTCCGAGAATCGTGGCGCGGCAGTCAAGAAACGCGAGGACACCCATCGCATGGCGGACGCCAACAAGGCCTTCGCCCACTATCGCTGGTAGGTCGCTCCGGACTCGATCATCGAATCTGCCGCGAAGGACGGTAACTGTGCCACGCACCACTCCCATAGAGCGCTATCGGAATATCGGAATCTCGGCTCACATCGATGCCGGCAAGACGACTACGAGCGAACGCATCCTGTTTTATACCGGCGTTTCCCACAAGATCGGGGAGGTTCACGAAGGCGCGGCGGTGATGGACTGGATGGAGCAGGAGCAGGAGCGAGGCATCACGATCACCTCGGCTGCGACGACCTGTTTCTGGAAGGGCATGGCCCAGCAGTTTCCGGAGCACCGCATCAATATCATCGACACCCCCGGGCACGTCGACTTCACCATCGAAGTGGAACGTTCGCTGCGCGTGCTCGATGGTGGCGTCTCGGTGTTCTGCGCCGTCGGCGGTGTCGAGCCGCAGTCCGAAACGGTTTGGCGCCAGGCAAACAAGTACGGCGTACCCCGAATCTGCTTCGTCAACAAGATGGACCGGGCCGGTGCGGATTTTTTCCGGGTCATCCAGCAGATCCGGGAGCGTCTCGGGGCGACGCCAGTCCCGATCCAGGTTCCTGTCGGTGCTGAAGAGAACTTCAAAGGCGTCGTCGACCTGATCCAGATGAAGGCGGTGTACTGGGACGAAGAGTCTCAGGGCATGCGGTTCGAGCTCAAGGACGTGCCGGCCGATCTCCAGAAGGTTGCCGCAGAGTATCGGGCCAAGATGGTCGAGGCCGCGGCTGAGGGCGACGAGGCACTGCTGCACAAATACCTGGAAACCGGTGAACTCGACGAGGCAGAGATCAAGCGCGGACTGCGCAGCCGCGTACTCCGCGGCGAGATCGTGCCGGTGACCTGCGGCTCGGCATTCAAGAACAAGGGCGTGCAGGCGATGCTCGATGCCGTCGTGAATTTTCTGCCGTCACCGGCCGACAAGCCGCCGGTCAAGGGCGTGCTGGAGAATGACGAGCCGGGTGACAGGACGGCTTCGGATGACGCGCCCTTCGCGGCGCTGGCCTTCAAGATCGCGACCGATCCTTTCGTCGGTAACCTCACCTTTTTCCGTGTTTATTCCGGAGTGCTGAAGTCGGGTGACAGCGTATTCAACCCGATCAAGAACAAGCGGGAGCGTATCGGGCGTCTCCTGCAGATGCACGCCAACGATCGCCAGGAGATCAAGGAAGTCCATGCTGGCGACATCGCGGCAGCGGTCGGCCTGAAGGACGTCACGACTGGCGATACGCTGACTGACGAGAAGCAGGTCATAACCCTCGAGAAAATGGAGTTCCCGGAGCCGGTCATTTCGGTGGCGCTCGAGCCAAAGACCAAGGTCGACCAGGAAAAGATGGGGATGGCGCTGCAGAAGCTCGCCAAGGAAGACCCGTCATTCCGGGTCCGTACCGACGAAGAGTCGGGACAGACCATCATTTCTGGCATGGGCGAGCTTCATCTCGAGATCATCGTCGATCGCATGAAGCGCGAGTTCAAGGTGGAGGCCAACGTCGGCCGGCCCCAGGTGGCCTATCGCGAGACGATCCGGGCGAGTGTCGAGCAGGAGGGCCGGTTCGTGCGCCAATCCGGTGGCCGCGGGCAATTCGGCCATGTGTTCCTGCGTATCGAGCCATTGCCTCCGGGTACTGGCTACGAGTTCGAAAACGGCATCGTTGGCGGTGTAGTGCCCAAGGAATACATCCCGGCGGTGGACAAGGGTGTCCGGGAACAGATAGGGAACGGAATTCTCGCCGGCTACCCGGTGGTAGACATCAAGGTAACGCTGTTCGACGGCTCTTATCACGATGTCGACTCCAGTGAAATGGCGTTCAAGATTGCCGGCTCCATGGCCTTCAAGGAAGGTTGTGCCAAGGCCAAGCCCGTTCTTCTCGAGCCCATAATGAAGGTGGAAGTGGTAACGCCCGAGCAGTACATGGGCGACGTCAACGGGGACATGAACCGACGCCGCGGCGTGCTGCAGGGAATGGACGAGTCACCGGCCGGGCGCATCGTTCGCGCAGAAGTGCCGCTCGCCGAGATGTTTGGTTACGCGACCACGCTGCGCTCGATGACCCAGGGCCGTGCGACATATTCGATGGAGTTTTCGAAGTATCTGCAGGTACCGCCCAATGTGGCGGAGGCCGTGATCAAGAAGGATTGACGGAGCAGCCGCGCCGCATGTGCCGGTGCTCCGATCGGGAAAGCGTTACGTCTGGAGACCAGGACGATGTCAAAAGCAAAATTTGAGCGTACGAAGCCGCACGTGAATGTTGGGACGATTGGTCACGTGGACCATGGGAAGACGACGCTGA
>JAJTYX010000086.1:0-3793 GCA_021462865.1 Gammaproteobacteria bacterium
TAAAACCCCGGCGCATGGAATTGGTTATTAAAATCTCCCACCTTTTTCGACAGTTTCAACGGTTTGCGTTACCTGCGCTGGGGCGGGCGGCGGAACGCCGTCCGAAGTGGAAAAGGATAAGGCGTAGAAAAATGTTTGAGATTTCGCCAGAATCCCCAGCGTCGGGTGCACGCTTTGTTGGGCACGTTTCTGAGATGGTAAGCTCGTTTTTATCGTATACCATTGCGGTTTTAATCTTATTAATTGTTATCTAGGCTTATTCTATGCCCAAATTTTTTCAGCTTTGTAATGAGTTCAGGAAAATTGTGTTGGGTTACAGTCGGCTGTAATGGGATTACCTCAGTAATATCGATACCTTCCATTAATAAGGATTGTTCTTTGTGTGGCGAATTGGTCAATAATTTGATGCGAGTAATACCTAAGTACTTGAGAATGTTGGCAGCATCACTATAATCCCTGCTGTCGCTTGAAAGCCCCAGATGATGATAAGCTTCCACTGTGTCTACTTCTAAATCTTGTTGAAGCTTGATAGCCATTATTTTATTTTGTAGTCCCGCTCCACGACCTTCTTGGGCTAAATAAATAAAAACTCCTTCACCCAATGTTTGCATTAGTTCTATGCTTTTTTCTAATTGTTGGCGACAATCGCAATCAAGCCCTCCAAAAACTTCGCCGAAAATACATGCAGATTGCATCCGAACTATACCGATTCTTGAAAATCTGTTCCTATTACAAGGGCTAATTGTGTGATATTGCGCGACGTATCTGTAAAGCCGAATATACGGATATTGCCCCAATGTGTAGGTAAATTTATTGGACCAGAAATATCGTTCCACATGGTAATTTTCCTTGAAGCAAAGTTACTTGCTCTATAACAACTCAATGAGACTACTAATTATATTGTTTGCTTCTAGCCCCGCAGTGAGAAACACATCCTTCTGCTCCAGTCCACTGGTAACGGCGACGAAATCTAATCTATTTCCTATAGCAGCCTTGTAATCCCTTATACTATCTCCTACATATAGCACTTCTGACAACTTGTATCCTTGTTTTTCTAAAATAAGCAACGCAGGAGCTAGAACTCGCGGGTCTGGCTTATAGTATCTAGTCCCTTCATATCCAAAGATGTCAGCAAAATATTTTGTTAAATCCAGTTCGTCTAAATCTTGGATAATAAGTTCTCGACTGCTTGACGTGACAATCTCCATACGAACATCTTCCTCATAAAGCTTTTTCAAGAGTTGGGCAGCCCCTGATGTAGCCTCAGTTTTTTGAGAGCGCATTATTATTTTGTATGCTGCAAAGAATGTCTCGAACTCTATTTCAGGAACAAGAGTAGCAATAAGTTGGTCAAAAGGTTTGCCCCAGGCATTCCTAATTGTTGCCTCATTAAGTTCTTGTCCGAAGTCATTCGCAGTTTTAATTAAGGCAGTCCAGCGGTTTTTTGCTGTTGCAATTATTGTATCGTCACAGTCAAATATAACAGCCTTATACTTATCCCAGATCACAATATTCTCCTAAACTTCATTGATACTCTTGTTTAACTCAGCAATGGCGTAGGAAGCTATTTGACTAGATTCCTCTGTCATCTCATTAATACCTAATCTGTGAAAACTTTCTTTTGCTGCGCTTGCTAGTATAGCTGCTTCTTGAAAATTATGACTGTAAATATGTATTCTTGCTAGACCAATTTGGCAACGCCCGACTGTACTAAGCCGATCTACGCTCATCGCTAAAGTTAGTCCACGCTCAAATAGTTGTTTTGCTAGTGCGTTGTCTCCAGAACTGAAAGCGACATTTGCGAGATGGCTTAGAGATACAGCTTGACCTTCTAGTGTCCCGAATTGTTCATCTATTTGCAGCGCTTCCGCAAATCTCTCCCGTGCAATTTCAAATTTGGCTTGACGTTCTGCGACAATACCTAATTCAATCAGCGTTGCCGCGCGTCCATCATCACCAGGACTCGATTCTGCAAATTGCAGAATATCACTTAAAAGAAGCTCGGCTATATCATATTCGCCCATTTGCGTGGCAATTTGCGCCTCCAACCGTATTGGGATATACATGTATTTTGGATCGCCAATCGATTTCATCGCATTTTTGCTTTTGTTGGCGTATTCCTGTGCCGCAGATATATTTCCTCTCCAAAGGTGTATTCTGCCGATAAGACTCAATTGCTTACCGAGTGCAATATTGTCACCTAGTAGAGTGGCAGCCTCTACAGCACGTTCGCAAAGTTGTATCTTATCGTTCCAGTAGCCGCGCCCCCATAAAAACGCGGACATTGCTTGGGAGTATCGCACTACAATTTTGCAGTAGTGTGGATTGTTATGTTTAATCGCAAGATAATAGGCTGCCGCCGCAAATTCTAGGAGATTTATGCGTTCAAATTCAATACGATCAACATTGCGGAAATCAACATATGTGTCTGACCACGCTTCAGCACATTGCAAGAAGTAATCAATTAGTCGTTCATTGATAGCGGCACCGATTTCGTGAACTTTCTCCATTTCTTTTCTTATAAATGCCTTGGTTAGAGTGTGCAACTGAAATCTTTGCAACTTCTCATCGAGTTCTCCGCTAACATCTACAAGAGATAACTCGATAAGACGCTTTATGGCAGCTCTCAGGTAAGCATGATGAACATCACTCCCTGCTTCAATAGCCTCTTTTGATGCGGAAGTGGAAAAGAAGGTCATTGCCATGAGAACGCGTTTGCTATAGTCATCACCAGCAAGCAAGTAATTCCAGTTGCGTTCAAACATAGTGCTAAATATTTCCCCTTCATCAGCTGAAATAAGACGTTTCAGTACTTCATTTAATGAGAACCCTGCATCCTTGATTTGCCCAGTAGCCAAGCGGATTGCTAGAGGGTTTCCGCCCGTTGCTTCATAAAGAGCAGATAACTTGCCAATATCGGCATTTTCAAGCGCATCTAAACCCAATCTTTTACCTTCACTTCGAATAAGAGCGAACGCATCCTCCTTTTCCATTTTTCCAATGCTAATAGCCCATGCTCCTCGTAATAGTCTCTCACGGCTTGTGATTAATACTTTACTAGGAGGCTCGGGAACTCTAGTAACAAAATCAACAATTGCAATGTCATTAATAGTTTCGAAATTATCAACAATAATTAAACAAGGAGTTTCTTGCAATTGTTTGTTTATTTCCAGTCGTTTTTCATCTGATGGAAGATGGAGAATGTAAGAATATCCAAGAACGCGAGCGATTGTATCCAATATTTCGTTTAGGGTTAATTTTCCATCTTGATCTTGTACCCATACTATCGAATCAAAAGATGGAATGATACCCTCTCCTTGTTCCTTGCTCTTTTCTACACATGACCATGCTATTTCCTTCGCCAGCGATGTTTTTCCCATTCCCCCTAGACCTTCAATGGCTACGAGCGGGTAAGCTGATGTTAACCCTTCGAAAACACGCAACTTTTCTTTATCTCGTCCAATGAATGAACTACGCGGTGGGAGGTTATTCTTGACCTTTGTTACAACTAAATCGTCAGTATTTGTCGTTGCGTTATATTTGCCTATCTTCTCTGTGGCTTTTTCACCCTGCTGATTTATAGGCAGCTTTGGAGTACGCTTTAATTGGAGATAGGCAACATAAACTCCAATCAATGTCAATATAAGGCTCAAGATTCCGACCATTATTTCCATTTTGGTTTTCTACCGAATTACAAGATTATAAGTGCCCAACGAGACCGTCGAAAAACCGAAATTTAGAAGGCCGCCCCCGGTCAGGCGCTCGGACTTTCATTGCGGACAGGGGTGGAACA
>JAJTYX010000087.1:0-2198 GCA_021462865.1 Gammaproteobacteria bacterium
GAAATATCGCCTTAACGGCATGGAGTTTATGCTGTCGGTTGGCACGGTGCAGCCGCGCAAAAACTACGTGCGGCTGGCGCAGGCCCTGGCGCTGCTGCGCCAGCGCGGGCACGACCTGCACCTCGTGGTCGTCGGCGGGGCTGGCTGGCTCGAAAGCCCGATCCACCAGGGGGTGCGCGACGCCTCGATGGAGCCATTCGTCCACTTCACCGGCTTTGCCGACGACGCCGACCTGCCCGCGCTCTACACCGCCGCCCGCTGCCTGGCTTTCCCCTCGCTCTACGAAGGCTTCGGCCTGCCGGTTCTGGAGGCGATGGCGTGCGGCACGCCGGTTGTGACATCCGCCATCTCGTCGCTGCCCGAAGTCGCCGCCGACGCCGCTCTGCTTGTTGATCCATATGACGTGGAGGCCATCGCCTGGGCCGTCGAGCGCGTGATCAGCGACAGCGACCTGCGCCGCGAGCTGGTCAGCAAAGGCGCTGCGCGCGCCGCCCATTTCACCTGGGAGGCAGCCGCCCGCAATCTTCTCGGCATCTACGCGCGGCTGCTGGGCCGCCCTTCTTAAACGGGACGGCCGCATTATTTACATTTTTCGCGAATCAGAACCGCATACCGGTGCTATAATTGTGCAGGACAAAAAAGCGTAAAGTGCGGGAGGCTGTGCCATGACCAAACCAGCGAAACCCTTTGTGATCGACCCGGAAAAACCTTTCTTCATTTTCGACACTAACGGCGAGTGGCACGCCACCCTGATCAAAGGCTGCCTGTGGGACGCGCACGGCGAGTATCTGGGCTTTGTGCGCGGCGAAAGCCACGATGTCTACACCGTGTACGGCGAGTGGGTCGGCAACCTCACGCACGACGGCCGCATCATTCGTCGGCGTGTCACCGAACGCCTGCCGCTGCTCAAAATCCGCCGCCTGCCGCCGCAGAGGCCGGCCAATCTCCCTGCTCGCGCACCGCTGCCGCCGCAGCGCGCTGAGCTGGCGCACACCATGATCGACGTGCTGGACTGGGACCCGAACGTGTTCAAGAACGTCCCGGATCTCAAGTCTGATCTGACCTGACAGGCCGCCGCTGACCGTGCCCGCCCACCACTACCTGCCCAACCTGGAGCGCGGACACGCGCCCTCCGGCTTGCTGCGTATTCTGAACGAGGCTGGCGCGCGCAGCGTCCTCGCTGAAAAGGAAGCTGACCTCGGCCTGGCTGAGCACCGGCCCTACCCTTTCCTCGCGCTGGTCGGGCAGTATGAAATGCGCGTGGCGCTGATGCTGGCAGTCATTAACCCGGCTGTCGGCGGCGTGCTGCTGATCGGCCCGCGCGGAACCGGCAAAACAACCGCGGTTCGCAGCCTGTCCGGCATCCTGCCGGACATCGAAGTGAGCGACTGCGATGAGGAAGCGCTGCCCGAAGACCTGACAGACGAATCCGCGCGGCTGCTGTACCCTGACTGCTACGAAAAATTCCACAGCGGGCAGTCCATCTCCCACTTTGAGGCGGTCAAGCTGGTCGAGCTGCCGCTGAACGCGCGCCTGGACGACGTGGTCGGCGGCATCAACGAGCGCATCGCCGTGCAGCAGCAGCGCGTGCGCGTCGAACGCGGCATCCTGGCCCGCGCTGACCGCAACCTGCTCTATGTTGACGAAGTCAACCTGCTGGACGATCAGATCGTGGACGCCATCCTCGACGCCGCTGCCCAGGGGTCGTACACGGTGCGGCGCGGCGCCATGTCCGGCACATATCGCGCGCGCTTCGTGCTGATCGGCTCGATGAACCCGGAGGAGGGCCGCCTGCGCCCGCAGATTCTGGACCGCTTCGGCCTGCGCATTAACGTGCGCGGCCTGTACGCGCCGCAGGAACGCCTGGAGGTGTACCGCCGTGTGCGCGCCTACCGCACCAACCCCACCGCTTTCATCCGCCAATGGGAGCGCGACACCGCCGAAACGCGCGAGGAAATTATCTTCGCGCGCGAGCTGCTCAAACAGACGACCGTAGCCGACGAGGCCCTGGAAATCGGCCTGCAGATCGTCCGCGAACTCGACATCGACTCGCACCGGGCGGAGTTCACGCTGTTCGAGGCCGCCCGCGCTCACGCCGCCGCCGACGGGCGCGACCTGGCGGACCTGCGCGACATTCGCGCGGTCGCGCCTATCGCGCTGCGCCAGCGCCGCAGCGATTTCATGGCCGCCTACTTCGA
>JAJTYX010000088.1:0-20020 GCA_021462865.1 Gammaproteobacteria bacterium
AGTCGCGACCGCGTAACTGCGCGTGCTGCAACCTTCCGCGCATGGAGCTCAGGCGGCTCCTGCACAGCGACGGCGGTCAGCGCCCTGCAGGAGCGACTTCAGTCGCGACCGCGTAACTGCGCGTGCTGCAACCTTCCGCTGATCAGCGGTCAGCGGAAATACGCGACAACCTCCTCGCGCCTGGCGTCCGCCAGCGCGGTGCAGAGCTCAATGCCCTCGAGCGTCTCGGCGAGCGAGCGCTCCGCCCCGGCCAGCCGACCGAGCAGCGGCGTGAAGAACGCCTCGACCTCGTCGCGCTCGGCGCGGGTACAGAACCCGCCGGCAATGGTCGGCAGGAACCGATGCGCAAAGTGCGACATGTTGCCGATGAACTCCTCATGGTTCTTCCTGAACCAGTCGAAGGTCGCGCGGCGTTGGGTCGGGCGCCTGGCAAGTGCGAACGCGATGGTGGTCGGCTCGCGGGCGCGCAGGCGCTCGTCGAGCAACAGGCCGCGCACGAAATCCCCCACCTGCGGGTCGTCGGTGCTGCCGAGCGCGACCGCCGCCTGCGAGCGGAACTGGATGTCGTCGGAGGCCAGCATGCGCTCGACGAGGGCATCGGCAAAGGGACGCCCGCCCTCCTGCACTCCGACGGCCAGCGCAACCTCCACCAGAGCCGGCGTCACCGCGGAGCGATCCAGTCCTGCCCCGGGTTTGCCGAAGCCGATGTAGCGGCGCGCCTGCCCGGCCAACTCGGCGCGGACAGCGGTATCGCCGGCCTCCAGCGCGAGGAAGCGCACGAGGTTGGTGCGCAGCATCGCCTTCTCCCCCACGGCCGCATCCGCACCGGGGGCCGCCTGTTCCGCCGGTCCGAGCGCCGCGAGCCGCGGCGCATAGGTCTCGCGCATGAAGGCGGTCACCGCGTCACGCGTCGCGGCCGGCGCGAGGTAGTCGCGCATGCGCACGAGGTCGCGCCCCGGCGCGAGCGCCACCTGCGGATACGGTGAGTGCGCCAGCGCGCTGACCGCAGCGAGGAAGGCCTCGGTGGAGAGCCGGTCGGCCTGGTAGGCGGCCGAGAAGCTGTCGGCCGCGGCCAGCGCCTCGGTCTCGCCGAGCGCGCCAAGGTTTGCGGTCAACGCACGCCAGCCGGTCTCGTCGAGCGCGAAGCGGTAGTAACCGGCGCCGCCGGCGTTGGGCATGACGAAGGACGGGCAGCCGTCCGTGTCGAGCTTCACCGTCGCGCGCGGCTGCGTGAGCAGCGTGCACTGCCGGGCGATGCCCGTCGCGGCCGGGTAGCGCACGCACACCGGGATCTGCCATTGCCGTTTCGGGTCGCCGCGCGAGCCGACTGGCAGGAAGCGCGACTGCTCGACATCGAGGACGGCGCTGCCCTCCTCGCAGCGCAGTCGCGCCGTTATCAGCGGCACGCCGGGCTGGTCGATGAAGCTCCTGAAGACCGGCACCACGTCGCTGCGGCGCGAGCCCTCCGCGAGCGAGGCCATGAAGTCCTCGACGTCGGCGACTGCGTTGGGAAAGCGGCGCATGTGGGTGCGGATCCCGTCGCGGAACGCCTCCTCGCCGAGCCAGGACTCGACCATGCCGAGCACGGCGCCGCCCTTGAGATAGGTGATGCCGTCGAAGGCGCTGCCGATGTCGGCGTTGCGCGTCACCGGCTGGCGGATCTGGCGCGCGGCGATGCGGCTGTCGAGCTCCATCGCCGCGGGCGTCTGCAGCGCCGGCACGATATCGAGACGCAGCGCCGGCTGCCAGGCGTTGCCCGCCTTGAAGCTCATCCAGTTCGCGAACGACTCGTTCAGCCAGATGTCGTCCCACCACTTCGGCGTCACGAGGTCGCCGAACCACTGGTGGGCGATCTCGTGCGCATGGATCGCGCCGAAATTGCGGCGCTGCTCGAAGGAGGCATCCGGCGCGATCAGCAGGCGCGGGGCGCCGTACATGATGGCGCCGGCGTTCTCCATGCCGCCGCCGGCATCCGGCGAGGCGATGAGGTCGAGCTTCGGATACGGGAACGGGACGGCGAAGTACTCCTCGAGGTAATTGACGATCTTCGCGGTGTTGTCGAGCGCATAGGCGAGCTGCGGGCCCTTGCCGCGGGTGGCGACCCCGCGCAGCGGCAGGGGCCGGTCGCGCACCGCGTTCGGCGGAATCGGTTTCGCCGTGACCACGTCGAGCGGACCGACCGCGAGCGCCACCAGGTAGGTCGGCAACGGCAGCGTCGTCTCGAACTGCACGCGCTTGAGACCGTCGCCCGCATCGGTTTCCTTTTTCACCGGCGTGTTGCCGATCACGACGTTCCCGGTTCGCGTCGTCACCGCGATATCGAACGGCATCTTGAAGCCCGGCTCGTCGAAGCCGGGGAACATGCGCCGCGCGTCGATCGGCTGGAACTGCGTGAAGGCGTAGGAATCCGCGCCGACCACGGAGCGGTACAAGCCCTCCCCGGACGAACCGAAGCTGGCGCTGTACTCGATCCGCAACTGCCCGCGGCCGGCCGGCACCGCTCGCTCGAACGTAAGGCGCGCCACGCCGCTCGGGTCCACCTGCTCGAAGCGCGCCGCATGGCTCGCGCCGCCGGCCATCTGCAAGGTCGCCGAACTCACCTGCAGGCCATTGCCATGCAGGTAGATCTCGCTCACCGGCGCCGCAATCCCGATTTCGATCTCCGCCACACCGGAGAACCCCGGCTCCTCCGGCAGGATGCGCAGATCCAGCGCATAGTGCAGCGGCTGCACGCCCGAGCCCAGGCGGCCTGCCGGAATCTCTGCGGCAGCGACGCCGGCAGTGGCCAGCAGCGCCAGCACCACCGTGACAAATCGGCTGTATTGCTTCATCAGGAGCCCCCATGCCTGCGGCAGCACGCCGCAGGGGTTCGGTTTCTAATTACATCGTGGCATGATCATATGCAGCGGCGCCATGATGGGAAGGCCCGCCGCCCGACAATTCCAATAAGAAGGGACGGATTCACCGCGATGAAACGCCCACTGCTCAGCGCTTTGCTGCTGCTGTTGCCCGCGTTCGCGCTGGCCCAGCCCGCACCGGGTGGCGGTCGCCCGCCTCCGCCCCCGGACCGCTACACACTGATACATGCCGGCACGCTGCTGGCGGTGCCCGGCAAGGCGCCGCGCGAGCGCGCCACGCTCGTGGTCAGGAACGACCGGATCGAGGCCATCGCAGACGGCTTCCTCGCCGAAACGGCAGCGGCCGCGCCGCCGGGCGCCGTCGTGCGGGTGATCGACCTCTCCGACCGGTTCGTGTTGCCGGGGCTCATGGACGCCCACGTGCACCTGCAGATGGAGCCAAGCTTTTCGCGTCGGCGCACCGAGCGCGGCGACCGCAACCCGCCGACCGCGGCGGAAGGCACGGTCAATGCCGTCATCTACGCGCGCCGCAATCTCGCCGCCGGCTTCACGACCCTGCGCGACGTGGGCTCCGACACCGAATCCGTCTTCGCCGTGCGCAACGCGATCGCGGCAGGGCGCATGATCGGGCCGCGCATCCTCGTGTCCGGGCCGGCGGTGGCGGTCACCGGCGGGCATGGCGACGGCACGACGATGGAGCAGAGCGGCGACGACCACGCGCGACTGAACGACGCAACCTGCGACGGAGCCGTGGAGTGCCGCAAGACCGTGCGCTACCTCTACAAGCTCGGCGCCGACGTCATCAAGGTCACGGCAACCGGAGGCTTCGCCTCGAACACCGGCCTGGAGCCGCAGCTCTTCCCCGACGAACTGGAGGCGATCGCCTCCACGGCGCACCTGCTCGGACTGAAGGTTGCGGCCCACGCCTACTCGCCGGTGGCGATCAAGGACGCGGTGCGGGCGGGCATCGATTCCATCGAGCACGGCTTCCTGCTCGACGACGAAGGCATCGCGATGATGAAGAAGGCCGGCACCTTCCTGGTGCCGACGCTGTCGGCGAGCTACCCGCCGCCGGTCTTCCGCATCCCGGATCCGCCCTCCGTGAAGCTGCGTAACGAATACCGGGCCTTCGAACGCGCCTACGCCGCCGGCGTGAAGATCGCGTTCGGCACCGATGCCGGCACCTTCGAGCACGGCACCAACGGCAAGGAGTTCGAGCTGATGGTCGGCTTCGGCATGAAGCCTATGGATGCCATCCGCGCGGCCACGGTCATGACCGCAGAGCTATTCAATATCAGCGCCGAAGCCGGCACGCTCGATGCGGGCAAGATCGCCGACATCGTGGCGGTGAAGGGCAATCCGCTCGACGACATCGCCGTGCTGAAGCGGATCGACTTCGTGATGAAGAGCGGCCGGGTCGCCAAACTGGACGGGCGGATGACGGAACCTTTCACCTATCCCGCGGACCAATAGGCCGGCGTCGCGGGCCAGACAATCTGCACGAGACGCGGCACCCGCCATTCAGAAAACCTTAAGGAACCTCAAAGGAGATCGACTGACATGCCTCAGCTGCCATTGCCCCCTCGTACGGTCCCGGCTCTGACCGGTCTCGCCGCGCTGCTCGCGCTCGGCGCCCTGCCGGCAACCGCCCAGGACACCACCAGCGGCGCCTCGCCCGCAGCCGCCCCGCCGGCCGCAGCGGCCGCGCCCGCCGCGCCCGCTGCGACGGCCGGCAAGGAACTGCCGGTGCGCCTCATCCCGAACGTGCCGCGCAATGCCGAGGCCTACTACGCGCCCGACAGCCTGCACGTCATCGCCCAGACGCAGGATCCGACCGCCCTCAAGGCGGAGGGACGTGACTCCGGCGCGCTGACCTACATCTTCACCGACACGGGCAAGGACGTTCACCGCATCAACGACAAGGGCCAGGATGCGTGCTCGTTTTTCTTCCCGGACAACAAGCGCATCGTCTACACCTCCACCAGGGACCACCTCGACATGCCGGTCGGCAACTGGTCGGATTCCAACGACTACCCGCAGGGCGCCGAGCTCTACACCGCCGATATCGACGGCAAGAACGTCAAGCGCCTGACCAACAACAAGGACTACGAGGCGGAAGTCTCGGTGTCTCCGGACGGCAAGTGGATCGTGTTCGGCCGCCAGATCGACGGCAAGATGGATCTCTGGCGCATGCGCCCGGACGGCAGCGACGAGCAGCAGATCACCTTCACCGACGACTGGCAGGAAGGCGCGCCCTTCTACCTGCCGGACAACGAGACCATTCTCTACCGCGCCTGGAAGCGCAGCGAGTACGGCAAGATCAAGCCGACGCCGATGACGGTGTTCACCATCAAGCACGATGGCTCGGAGACCACGCCCCGGACCTTCGATCGCGACATGAACTGGGCGCCCTACCCGGCACCGGACGGCAAGCACTATGTCTTCGTGCGCGTGGTGGACGACAACAACTGGGAAGTGTTCCTCGGTGACCTCGCCGGCGGCCCGCCGCAGCGGCTGACCTTCAACCCGGGCTTCGACGGCTTCCCGTCGATCTCGCCGGACGGCAAGAAGATGCTGTTCGCGCGCAGCACCGGCGGCGGGGTCATGTCGAACCTCTACACGCACGTGATGGATGTCTCCTCGCTCAACCTCGGGCCGGAGAACTTCAAGGGCGTGCCTGACATCGTTCCGCCGAAGCAATAGGCACAAGGCATGCGCTCACCCTGCAGGAGCGACTCCGGTCGCGGCCATCAACGCGCCGCGGCGGAGACCGTTCCTGCAGGGCGCGCTTTCCCGCCCGCGACAATCGGCACTGCAGGTGCCGCAGGCCACAGCGCCAGGCTGATCGGGTTCCTCGCCACCGCCGTGCTGGCCACGGCGGCAACCACGGCACTCGCCGCGCCCCCGCGCATCCACGCGATCACCGGGGCACGCATCGTCGTAGCTCCCGGCCGGGTCATCGACAACGGCACCGTCGTGCTGCGCGACGGTCTCGTGGAAGCGGTCGGCGCGAAGCTCACCCCGCCACCGGATGCCGAAGTCATTGCGGCGGAGCCCGGCTGGAGCGTATACCCCGCGTTCATCGACGCGGCCTCTTCCGTCGGCCTCGACACCGAGGCCGCTCCCGCCCGGGGCGGCCCGCCGGGCCGCGGCGCCGCCGAGGCGAAACCGCTCGGGGCGCGCCACGAACTGAAGTCCGTGCACCCGGAGGATGCCGTCGTGGACCGGGTGGACCTCACCCACGACAGCATCAAGCGGCATCGCGAGATGGGCTTCGCCGTCGCCCAGGTATTGCCCGACAAGGGCGTGTTCCGCGGCGAGTCGGCCCTGCTCCTGCTGCGCGAGGGCCCCGCCCACGAGGTCGTCGCGCGCGGCGAACTCTCCCCGGTGATCGCGCTGGAAGCCTCGAGCTTCATGGCGCGGCAGTATCCCTCGTCCAAATTCGGCGCCGTCGCCACGGTGCGCCAGGTGCTGCTCGACGCCGGGCGCCAGCGCGAGTGGCGCGAACGTTACGCGGCCAATCCGGCCGGGATGGCACCGCCTGGTTACCGTTCTTCCGATGCGCCGCTGATCGCCCTGCTCGCGGGCGAGCGGGCGCCGGTGTTCGTCAGCATCAACGGGCTCGACCCCGGCCGCTTCGGCGTGCTCGCCGCCGAATTCGGCCTGAAGGGCATGGTCGTCGCGCGCACGCTCGGCGACCGCGAGGCAGACCTGCGCGCCGCCGGCATGCCGGTGCTGCTGCCGCTCGAACTGCCCGAGAAGCCGGACCTTGACGACGGCGACGCGCTCGTCGAAGTGGGCATGGACAGCATGCAGGCGTCGCTGCGCGCACCCCGCCTGCCCGCGGCGCTCGACGCCGCCGGCGTGAAAGTCGCATTCGTGACCCTCGGCATGAAGAACCCGCGGCAGTTCCAGGAAAACCTCGCTGCCGTGGTCAAGGCGGGGCTGGCGCAGGACAAGGCGCTGGCGGCAGTCACCACGACACCGGCGGAACTGCTCGGTGTGTCGCGCAGCATGGGCACGATCGAGGCCGGCAAGCAGGCGAACCTGCTGGTGGTGGAGGGAGATCTCTTCACGGAGAAGCCCGCGCTGCGCCACCTCTTCGTCGAGGGTTACCACGAGAAGATCGAGGCGGAGAAGACCATCGGCGATCCGAACGCGGTGGTGGATCCGCGCGGCACCTGGAGCATCGTGAGTGAAGTGATGGGGCGCAGCGTGGAGTCCACCTGGACCATCACCGGCAGTGACGAGCGCGGCGGGGCCCGGCGCTACAAGGGCTTCAGCGAGAGCGCGCGCTCCGGCAAGCGTGACTTCACCAGTGTCGATCTCAAGGGCAACGCGATGACCGTCATCAGCAGCGGCGCCGGCGGCGAGATGAAGATCACGGTCATCGTCAGCGGCGAAAAGCTGTCGGGCGACACGACCATGGAATCCGAGCGCGGCTCCGTGCGCATGAAGGTCGAGGGCCGGCGCACCTCCGGCCCGCAGGGTGGCACACGATGACCGGCGGCGCATTTCGAGCCTGGGCGGCGATCGCGCTCACCGCAACGCTCGGCGCGGGCAGCGGCGTCGCGCATGCCGAAATGAGCCTCGACGAGGCCCTCGCGGTACGTCCCTATCCCGCCCCGCCGGCCACGCCTGCGCAGGTGCTGATCCGCGACGCGACCGTGTGGACCATGACGGACGCGGGCATCCTCGATCACACGGATGTGCTGCTCGAGAACGGGCGCATTGCCGCCATCGGCCGCAACCTGCGCGCCGGCGGGAGCGCACTCGTCGTCGAGGCCGCCGGCCGGCACGTCACGCCGGGCATCATCGACGCGCACAGCCACAGCGCCACCGAGCAACTCGACCTCAACGAGGGCGTGAACAGCGTCAGTTCCGAAGTGCGGGTGAGCGACGTGCTCGACGCCCGCTCCCCGGACATCTACCAGCAGCTCGCCGGCGGCGTGACCACCGCACACGTACTGCACGGCTCGGGCAACGCCATCGGCGGCCAGAACGCCATCGTCAAGTACCGCTGGGGCGTGGAACGCCCGGGCGAACTCCTGTTCGAGGGCGCGCATCCGACCATCAAGTTCGCGCTCGGCGAGAACCCGACGCAGGCCGCCTTCCGCGGCGGCATGCCCGGGGGCGACCTGCGTTACCCGGCCACCCGCATGGGCGTGGCCGCACTGATGCGCTCGAGCTTCGAACTGGCCGAGCAGTACCAGCGCGAGTGGTCACACTACAACGCGCTCTCGAAGCGGGAGCGCGCACGCACCGTCCCGCCGCGGCGCGACCTGCGGCTCGAGCCGCTGGTGGAGGTGCTGCAGGACAAACGCGACGTGCACTCGCACAGCTACCGCGCGGACGAGATCCTCGCGCTGATGCGGGTTGCCGAGGACCTCGGCTTCCGCATCCGGGCCTTCCATCACGTGCTGGAGGGCTATCGCGTGGCCGACGAGATGGCCGCGCACGGCGCGGGCGGCTCGACCTTCTCCGACTGGTGGAGCTTCAAGCTGGAGGCCTACGAAGCCATCCCCTGGAACGCAGCGATCATGGCACAGCGGGGCGTGCTGGTGAGCCTGAACTCCGACAACGCCGAGCTCGCGCGGCGCCTGAATCTCGAAGCCGCCAAGATGATTCACTACGGCGGCATGAGCCCCGAGCAGGCGCTGGCGATGGTCACGATCAATCCCGCGCGCCAGCTCAGGATCGACGAGCGCACCGGTTCGCTCGCGACCGGCAAGGACGCCGACGTGGTGGTGTGGAGCGGCGACCCGTTGAGCGTTTTCAGCCGCGCGGACCTGGCGTTCGTCGACGGCAAGCTGCGTTTCAGCCGCGATGCGGACCTCGCCCACCGCCCGCTCGTCACCGCGGCGCGGGCAAGACTCGCCGCCGAGCTGCAGGGCGACGCGGGCAAGACTGCAGCCGCTGCGCCCGCAGCGACGCCGGCCCTGAACCCGCCCGCCCCGGCTTTCGACTACCGCCCCGCGCCACGTGCCCCGCAGGCGCCCGTGGCCATCATCGGCGCCACGGTGCACACGATGGAAGGGCCGGCGATCACCGACGGCGTGGTCGTGTTCACGGCGGGTCGCATTACCGCGGTGGGTGGGGCCGATACGCCCGTGCCGGCCGATGCCGAGCGCATCGATGCCCGCGGCAAGCACCTGTGGCCCGGCATGATCCACCTGAACACCGTGCTCGGCATCAGCGAGATCGAGAGCGTGCCCGGCTCCGTGGACGTCGCTGAAACCGGCGACATCAACGCGGATGCGGACGCGGTGCAGGCGGTGAACGCCGCGAGCGCGCACTTTGCCGTGGCCCGTTCCGGCGGTATCAGCCATGCGCTGGTCGTACCCGCCGGCGGGCTCGTGAGCGGCACGACCTCCCTGCTGCGCACCGACGGCTGGACCTGGGAGGAGATGACCGCGGTGCGCCAGCACTCGCTCGCGCTGCGCTGGCCGGAGCCCCCCCCGCCGCAGTACGCCATCTTCATGGGCCCGCCGAAGACACTCGCCGAACTCAAGAAGGAGGCGGAAGACCGCGTCAAGCGCCTCGACAAGCTGCTCGACGAGGCGATCGCCTACGGTCGCGCGCAGCGCGATGCCGAGGCGCGCGGCGGCGAGTGGGACTACGACGCGCAGCTCGAAGCGCTGCAACCGGTGGTTGCCGGCAAGCGGCCCCTGTGGGCCACCGCGCGGGAGAAGCACTCCATCGAGGCCGTGGTGAACTGGGCGGCGAAACGCGGCCTGCGCCTGGTGATCACCGACGGCCGCGACGCCTACCTCACCAGCGAGCTGCTCGCCGAGCACAAGGTACCGGTCGTGCTCACCAACATCGTCGGCGGGCCGCCGCGCCCCGACGATCCCATCGACGTGCTCTACTCGTTGCCGGCGAAGCTCGAGTCCGCCGGCGTGCTGTTCGCGATCGCGAGCACCACCCGCCCCGGTGGCTCCGGCAATGCGCGCCACATGTCGCTGTTCGCGGGCATCGCGGCGGCCAACGGCCTCGACCGCGAGGCCGCCTACCGTTCGCTCACCCTGTATCCGGCCCGCATCCTCGGCCTCGACGACGTGCTCGGCTCCATCGCGCCGGGCAAGAGCGCCAGTCTGGCGCTGACCGACGGCGATCTGCTGGAGCCGAGTACCACGGTCGAGCAGGTCTGGATCGACGGCACCCGCCCGTCGATGGACGACGTGCAGAAAGCCGCCTGGCGCAAGTGGAGCGCACGGCCGAAGCCCTGAGCTTCCCGCGGATGCGGCGGCGATCCGCTGCCGGAAACAGACTCATGGCCGATCTGCGGGAATGCAGCGGATCGTCGGCGGGCGATGCGGTGGTTGCGCCCCCGGCGCGTGCCGCTCCTCGCACGTCCCTGTGCGAGTCGCTATGGGTTGCGCCGGCTGTTGCCTCCCTGACAGCCGGCTCCACACATGCCCGCGCCGGGGCCGCGACCACCGCTGCTTCGTCGTGACGCAGCGCTCGGGCGCACGCGATGGCCATGAACGTCGCGGTGGTCGGCACTGGCGTGCCTCCTACCGGGTGCTGATTAACGACGCCGCTGAACGCAGCGCCGTAGGAGCGGCGCGAGCCGCGACCCACGGTTCGCCGCGCCACCAGCGCTCGGGCGCACGCGATGGCCATGAACGTCGCGGTGGTCGGCACTGGCGTGCCTCCTACCGGGTGCTGATTAACGACGCCGTTGAACGCAGCGCCGTAGGAGCGGCGCGAGCCGCGACCCACCGCATCGCCCGCCGACGATCCGCTGCATTCCCGCAAATCGGCGATGAACCGAAAAAGAACCTACGAGATCGCGATCGCGAGCAGCTCGCGCAGCAGGGCGCGGGTCTGGCGCGCCTTACCCGCATTCCACTTGCCGGTGGCCTCGTCCATGTAGCAGCGCTGCGCCAGCTCGAGCTGGACGGCGTCGACGCCGCGGGCGGGGTCCCCATAGGCGCGGGTGATATGGCCGCCCTTGAAGCGGCCGTCGAGCACCGCCTCGGAGCCGGCGACCTGCAGCGCATGGCCGAACAAACGCCCCGCGAGGCCGGAGTCGCAGGAACGGCCGTCGTTGGTGCCGAAATTGAAGACCGGCAATGCGCCCACGAAGAGCCTCGGTACGCGGCTGCGGATCGAGTGGGCGTCCCAGAGCACGACCGAGCCGTGCCGGTCGCGCAGCGTGTCGATCTCGCGGCGCAGGCGTTCATGGTAGGGCTGCCAGTACTGCGCGACCCGGCGTGCGCTCTCGGCACCATCCGGCGCCCGGCCCTTGCGCCAGAGCGGCTTGCCGGAGAACGTCTCCGCCGGACAGACGGGGCTTGCGGCAAGCCCCGGGTACAGCGGCGCGTTGTCGGGGGCGCGATTGAGGTCGACCACGTAGCGCGAGTGCGTCGCGACCAGCACCGAGGCGCCGATCGCAGACAGGAAATCGTACAGCCGGTCCACGTACCAGTCGGTGTCGGGCATGGCGCGGCCGGTCGCGTTCAGGTCGCGCGCGATCTCCGGCGGCAGGTAGGTGCCGGCGTGCGGGATGCTCACCAGCAGGCGCGTGCGGCCCGGCAGGAATCGGTACAGGTCCATCTACGCCTGCCGTGACGGCAGCAACCGCTCGGTATCGCGCGAAAAGCCACCGTCGAGAATCGCACCGCGCACCCGTTCGATGTCCGGCGACAGTGCGCGGTCCCGGGTGAACCGCAGGCTCAGCGTGCGCACCCGGGCGAGTGCCGCCTCGAGCGGCGCCGAGCTGCGCAAGGGCCGGTGGAACTCCACGCCCTGGCAAGCGGCCAGCAACTCGATCGCGACGATGGCGGCGCAGTTCTCCGCCATCTGGTGCAGGCGCCGCGCGGCACCGGTCGCCATGCTCACGTGGTCTTCCTGATTGGCCGAGGTCGGCAGGCTGTCGACGCTGGCCGGATGCGCCAGTGCCTTGTTCTCGGAGGCGAGTGCCGCTGCGGTCACCTGCGCGATCATGAAGCCGGAGTTCAGCCCGCCCTCCTCCACCAGGAACGGCGGCAGGCCGCTCATGCGCGAGTCGATCAACAATGCGATGCGCCGCTCCGACAGCGCACCGATTTCGGCAATGGCGGTGGCGAGGTAATCGCAGGCCAGCGCCACGGGTTCGGCATGGAAGTTTCCGCCGGAGAGGATGACGCCGTCATCGCCGAAGACCAGCGGGTTGTCGGTCACGGAGCGCGCTTCGGCCAGCAATACCTCCGCCACGTGACGAATCGCATCGAGGCAGGCCCCCATCACCTGCGGCTGGCAACGCAGGCTGTAGGGATCCTGCACGCGGTCGCAACCGTGGTGCGACGCGCGGATCCCGCTGCCGGCGAGCAACCCGGTGTAGAGGGCGGCCACGTCGCGCTGGCCGCGATGGCCGCGCAGTTCGCTGATGCGCGCATCGAAGGGCGTGTCGCTGCCGCGGGCTGCATCGACGGACAACGCCCCCGCGAGGCAGGCGGCGGCGAACACGTCCTCCGCCGCGAACAAGCCCCCGAGCGCGAGCGCGGTCGACACCTGCGTGCCGTTCAGCAACGCCAGCCCCTCCTTCGGACGCAGGGCCACGCGCCCGAGGCCCGCCAGGCGCAGCGCCTCCGCGGCGTCATGTTCGCGCCCGGCGTGGCGCGCGCGCCCTTCGCCGAGCAGCAGTGCGGAGAGATGCGCGAGCGGCGCGAGGTCGCCGGAGGCACCGACCGAACCCTGCGACGGAATGCAGGGGTAGACTTCGCGCTCGAGCAGCCGGCACAGCGCCTCGACCAGCCCGGCGGTCACGCCGGAGTAGCCCTGCGCCAGGCTGAGGATCTTCAGGACGAGCACGAGGCGCACGGTACGGTCATCCAGCGGCGGCCCGATGCCCGCGCAATGCGACAGGATGAGGTTCTGCTGCAGTTGATCGAGCTGGTCGTCGGCAATGCGCACCGAGGCGAGCATGCCGAAGCCGGTGTTGATGCCGTAGATCGGCTCGTTCGAGGCGAGCGCGGTCGCCACCGCCTGGGCACCCGCGTCGATGCGCTGGCGGGTCGCCGGGGCGAGATCCACGCGGACTGCGCCGCGCCAGGCCGTGCGCAGCCGCGGCAGGGTGAGGGCCTCCGGCCGGGTCGAAATCTGTGCGCTCATGACTGCGCACCGCCCGCTTCGGCCATGGGCAGCTTCAGCCCGCAGTGGCGGGCGTGCTCGAGCGCCAGTTCGTAGCCCGCGTCGGCGTGGCGCATCACGCCGGTTGCCGGGTCGTTCCACAGCACGCGGCGGATGCGGCGCGCGGCGGCCTCGGTGCCGTCGCAGACCACCACCACGCCCGCATGCTGCGAGAACCCCATGCCGACGCCGCCGCCATGGTGGAACGAGACCCAGGTGGCGCCGCTCGCCGTGTTGAGCAGCGCGTTCAGGATCGGCCAGTCGGAGACGGCGTCGGAGCCGTCGCGCATCGCTTCGGTCTCGCGATTCGGGCTCGCCACCGAGCCGGAGTCGAGGTGATCGCGGCCGATGACGATCGGGCCGCGCAGCTCCCCGCTCGCCACCATGTCGTTGAAGGCGAGGCCGAGGCGATGGCGGTCGCCGAGTCCCACCCAGCAGATGCGCGCCGGCAACCCCTGGAAGCGGATCTGCCGGCCGGCCATGTCGAGCCAGCGATGCAGCGCGGGATTGTCGGGGATGAGCTCGCGCACCTTGCGGTCGGTGGCGTAAATGTCCTGCGGGTCGCCGGAGAGCGCGACCCAGCGGAAGGGACCGATGCCGCGGCAGAAGAGCGGGCGGATGTAGGCCGGCACGAAGCCGGGGAAGGCGAAGGCGTCCGTCACGCCTTGCTCGCGCGCGACCTGGCGGATGTTGTTGCCGTAGTCGAAGACGGGCACGCCCTGCGCATGGAAGGCCAGCATGGCGCGCACGTGCCGGGCGATCGAGGCGCGCGCGGCCGCGGCCACACCCTGCGGATCTTCCGCCTGCGCCTTGAGCCAGCGCTCGATGCCCCAGCCCTCCGGCAGGTAGCCGTGCACCGGATCGTGCGCCGAGGTCTGGTCGGTGACCGCATCGGGGCGCACGCCGCGGGCGAGCAGTTCCGGCAGGATCTCGGCTGCATTGCCCTGCAGGCCGACCGACACGGCGACGCGGTCGCGGCGCGCGGCCTCGATCAGCGCCAGCGCCTCGTCGAGGTTCGCCGCGCGCCGGTCGAGATAGCCGGTGGCGAGCCGCTTTTCGATGCGGTCGGCGCGACACTCGATCGCCAGCAGCGACATCCCGGCCATCGTTGCCGCCAGCGGCTGGGCACCGCCCATGCCGCCGAGCCCCGCGGTGAGGATCCAGCGCCCGCGCGGGTCGGCGCCGAAGTGCTGGCGTGCCATTTCGACGAAGGTCTCGTAGGTGCCCTGCACGATGCCCTGGCTGCCGATGTAGATCCAGGAGCCGGCAGTCATCTGGCCGTACATCATCAGGCCCTTGCGGTCGAGCTCGTGGAAGTGCTCCCAGGTGGCCCAGTGCGGCACGAGATTGGAGTTGGCGATCAGCACCCGCGGCGCGTCTTCGTGCGTGCGGAATACCCCGACCGGCTTGCCGGACTGGATGAGCAGCGTCTCGTCGTCGCCGAGCGAGCGCAGCACCGCCACGATGCGGTCGAAGCACTCCCAGTCGCGCGCCGCGCGACCGATGCCCCCGTAGACGACGAGTTCCTCGGGGTGCTCGGCCACCTCGGGATCGAGGTTGTTCATGAGCATGCGCAACGGCGCTTCGGTGAGCCAGCTCTTCGCCGATCTCTCCGGGCCGCGCGGTGCGCGGATCACGCGCTGGCTGTGTCGGGTCATCAGTTCCTTCCTTTCACGGGGCCGTCGCCGCCGCGATCCGGCGGCGAACCGGCCATGAGTTCGTAGCGCGATCCCGGGTGGTAGAGCTGCGCCACGCTCACCGGGTGCCCGCCCGACCAGGTGCGCCGGTGGATCACGAGGCAGGGCTCACCGGCGGCCATGCGCAGCAGCTCGCGGACGCGCTCCGGGGCAACTTCGGCGCGGATCACGTGTTCCACCGTCTGCAGCGGCGCCACGCGCGAGAGGTACTCGTTGGGCGTCACCCGGGTGAAATCCTGATCGAGATAACCGGGCGCCGCACGCGGCGCGACAAAGCGCTCCTCCGCCTGGATCGGCAGGTCGTTCTCGCAATGCACGAGCAGCGAATGGAACAGCGTGGAGCCGGCACGCAGGCGCAGGCGCGCGGCGGTCTCGCGCTGGGCCTCCACGCGCTCCAGCCGCACCACCCTGGCCGAGTGCGCATGACCGCGGTCGCGGATCTCGTCGGCGATGTTGCGCACGTTCAGCGCGTGGGAGCGGGCCTGGACCTCGGCGACGAAGGTGCCGAGGCCGGACTGGCGCACGACGATGCCTTCGTGCGCGAGTTCGCACAGCGCCCGGTTGGCGGTCATGCGGGACACGCCGAAGCGCTGCACCAGCTCCTGCTCGGAGGGGACACGGTCGCGCGGGCGCAGCCGCCCGGCGCGGATGCTCTCGACGATATGCGCCTTCAGCCACTGGTAGCGCGGTACGGTCGGATCGGCAAGCAGCGGGGATTGCGACGTCATCGGGTGCGCTCAGCCGGCACGCAGGCGGTTCATGAGGTCGCGAAATGCTGCAGCCGCCTCGTCCGCCAGCACATGACGACCTTCGCGCACGCCCTCGCGCCCGGCCACCGTGACCCGCGCGACCAGCGGCCGGTTACCGGCGAACACGAACCGGTCGAGCAGTTCGTCGTCCTGCGCGCCGGCGAGCAGCGGATGGCCACCGTCGAGCACCACCAGGTCGGCCGCCTGCCCGGCCGCAATCGCGGCGCCCGGCTGCCCGAGGGCGCGGCTGCCGCCGTCGATCGCGGCGCGGAACAGCCGGCTGCCGCAGTGCGGGTCGGTTTCGCTCGCGGCGATGCTGCGCCGGCCGTGCAGCAGTCGCTGGCCGTACTCGAGCCAGCGCAGCTCCTCGATTGGGCTGACCGAGACCTGGCTGTCGGAGCCGATGCCGAAGCGACCCCCCGCCGCGAGGAATTCCGCCAGCGGGAACAGCCCGTCGCCGAGGTTCGCTTCCGTGGTCGGGCACAGGCCGACCACCGCGCCAGCCTGCGCCACGCCGCGCAATTCCTCCTCGGTGGTGTGCGTGGCGTGCACGAGGCACCAGTGCCGGTCGATGAAACCCTGGTGGAGCAGCCACTCCACCGGGCGGCGACCCGACCAGGCCTCGCACTCGTGGACTTCCTGCAACTGCTCGGCGACGTGAATGTGCACCGGGCAGCCGGGCGCATGGCGCGCGCGCCATGCAAGCACCTGCGCCATCGCCGCAGGTGCCACCGCGCGCAGGCTGTGGAAGGCGATGCCGATGCGCGCCGTGCCGGAAGCTTCCGCCAGCAGCGAATCGAGCAAGGCGAGATATTCGGCCACCGTATGGACGAACGTCGCCTGCTCCGGCTCCGGCGGTTGCGCGCCGAAACCGCTGTGCATGTAAAGGACCGGCAGCAGCGTGATGCGGATGCCCGCAGTGGCCGCTGCGCGCAGGAGCGCGCGGCTGGTATCCGCGGCACCGGCATGGCGCGTCCCGCCGGGCCCATGGTGCAGGTAATGGAACTCGGCGACGGAGGTGTAGCCGGCCTCGAGCATCTCGACGTAGAGCAGCGTCGCGATGGTCTCGAGATCGCGCGGGGAGAGGCGTTGCGCCAGCCGGTACATGCGCTCGCGCCAGGTCCAGAACGACTCGGGGCCGCTGCCCGCCCGCTCGGCACTGCCCGCCATCGCGCGCTGGAAGGCGTGGCTATGCAGGTTCGGCATGCCGGGCACAACGACGGTATCGGGCCCCTGTCCCACCGCCGCGCCCGCGTCGACCGCGGCGATCAGCCCCCCCGCGTCGACCTGGATCGTCGCGTCGTGCAGCCAGCCGGCGGCACCGAGCACGCGGCGCGCGGCAACCGGCGCCGTGGCGACGCCCGGTTCGCGGGCGGTGGGGGCATTTACCTGGGATGACGGCATGGGTCAGCTTGTATATACAACCCTAGGCAGAATATCATCGGGTCGCGTGACCCGGCAATCAAGGCCCATGCAGCCCACCCTGCTTCCATTCGCGGCTCATGCTGCAGGTGCAGCAATGCCGGACTCTGCGCCTGGCGCCCACGGCCTGTCCCGCCTATGACGACGCCCTGGGACGACCTCTGGATCGATGCCCACCTCGCCACCATGGCGGGCAACGGCGTGCCCTACGGCACCATCCGCGACGGGGCAGTGGCCGCCCGGGACGGGCGCATCGCCTGGGTCGGGCCGCGGCGCGACCTGCCCGATGCCCCGGCGCGCTGCGCCCGCACCGTGCATGAACTGGGCGGCGCCTGGCTCACGCCCGGCCTGATCGATTGCCACACGCACCTGGTGTTCGGCGGCACACGGGTCGGCGAGTTCGAAGCCCGTTGCCGTGGCGACAGCTACGAGGCGATCGCGCGGCGCGGCGGCGGCATCCTCTCCACCGTCGCCGCCACCCGCGCCGCCCCGGACGCCGAATTGCACCGCAGCGCCCGCGAGCGCCTGCGTGCCCTGCTCGCGGAAGGCGTCACCACGATCGAGATCAAGTCCGGCTACGGCCTCGACCGCCCGACCGAGCGGCGCATGCTCGCCACCGCCCGGGCCGTCGGCTGCGAACTGGGCGTCGAGGTGCGAACCACCTATCTCGGCGCACATACCGTGCCGCCGGAGTTCGCCGGCCGCGCCGACGCCTACGTCGACTTCATCTGCAATGAGATGCTGCCCGACCTCGCGGCCGCGGGACTGGCCGACGCCGTGGATGCCTACTGCGAGCCGATTGCCTTCACCACGGAACAGATCGCGCGCCTGTTCCCCCGCGCGCGCGCGCTCGGCCTGCCGGTCAAGCTGCACGCGGACCAGCTCAGCGACAGCGGCGGCGCCGCGCTCGCCGCGCGCTTCGGCGCACTGTCCGCCGACCACCTCGAGTACGCCAGCGAGGCCGGCATCCGTGCGCTGGCGGCGGCCGGCTCGGTGGCGGTGCTCCTGCCGGGGGCCTGGCACACGCTGCGCGCAACCAGGCGCCCGCCGGTCGCGGACCTGCGCCGCCACGGGGTGCCGATCGCCATTGCGACCGACTGCAACCCCGGCAGCTCGCCGACGCTGTCGCTGCTGCTGATGCTGACCCTGGCCTGCCACTGCTTCGGGCTTTCGCCCGAGGAGAGCCTCGCCGGCGTCACGCGCTGTGCCGCGCGCGCGCTCGGGCTCGGCGCCGACCGCGGCACGCTCGAGGTGGGTAAGCGCGCCGATCTCGCGGCCTGGCGGATCAGCGAACCAGCCGAACTGAGTTACTGGATGGGTCATAATCCGCTGCTCGAAGTGATTGCCGGCGGCAAGCACGTCATCAGCGCCTGAACGACAAGAAACCGAGGAGTCACTGCCATGCGAACAGTCTTTTCCCGACCGGCGTCATGCCGCCGCACCGGCCGCATCGTCGCCGCCGCCTTCGGTCTGCTGGCGCCCGCCCTGCTGCTGGCGGCGGGCCAGGATCCGCTGCACATGAAGATCGGCGACCCCGCGCGCAGCGGTCGCGAGGTGCCGGTGGTCCTCGACGGCATCACTGACACGGCGAGCGGCAAGCTCATCACCCCGCAGGAGATGGCCCGCCGGCTCGCCGGTACGGGCATCCTCTTCATCGGCGAGAACCACACCAACCAGGAATTCCACAACGTGCAGTACCGCACCATCCGCGCGCTGCACGAGGCCGGCCGCAAGGTGATGATCGGGCTGGAGATGTTCCCGTACACCGAGCAGGCGGTGCTCGACGACTGGATCGGCCGCCGCTTCACCGAGCGGGGCTTCGTCGACCTCGGCCGCTGGTACGACAACTGGGGCTATCACTGGAATTACTACCGCGACATCTTCCTCTACGCGCGTGCCAACGGCATCGGCATGTACGCGATCAACAGCCCGCGCGACGTGGTCAAGTCCGTGCGCGCCAAGGGCTTCGACAATCTCAGCCCCGAGGAGGCGGCCCACCTGCCCCCGCAACTCGCGCCCGAGAGCGACGAGCATCAACGCATGTTCCGCGCCTTCTTCGACCCCGCCGACGCGCTGCACATGAACGACGACGCGCTCCAGGGCCTGTACCGGGCGCAGACCATGTGGGACGCGACCATGGGCTGGAACGCACTGCAGGCGCTGCAACAGCACGGCGGCGACAACGCCATCATGGTGGTGCTGATCGGCGCCGGCCACGTCACCTACGGGCTCGGTTCGGAGCGCCAGATCGCGGCGCACTACGACGGACGCATCGATTCGCTCATCCCGGTCACCGTCATCGACGACGACGGCAAGCCGGTCAAGCAGGTGCGCGCGTCCTACGCGTCGTATGTGTGGGGCCTGCCGGAAGAACGCGAAACGGTCTATCCGAGCATCGGCGTCTCGCTCATGGGCAAGCTCGGCAAGGAGCCCAGCCAGATCATCCAGGTGAGCGAACGCTCCGTGGCCGAGCGGGCCGGGCTGAAAGTCGGCGACGTGCTGCTCGCCCTCGACGGCACCGTGATCGACTCGGATGTCACGCTGCGCCGGACGATGGCCGACCATCGCTGGGGCGACGTGATCGATGCGCGCATCCGGCGCGACGGCGCGGAGCAGACGCTGCCGATCGAGGTCCGCCGCGCGCGGCCGTAGCGATTCCCGGGTTGCGCTGAACGAAGCCCTATTGCGGTGGTCGCGACTGGCGTCGCTCCTACAGGGCAAGGCCACCGCGTCGCACTGAACCCAGCCGTGCAGGAGCGGCGTGAGCCGCGACCCGGCAAAAAAAAAGAAACCCCGCGCGAGGCGGGGTTCCTTCTTCAGACCGAAGCGGGTCTGGAGCGTAGCTTAGGCAGACTTGCGGCGGCGGGCGAAGCGGCCCGCGGCCAGCACGGCCGGAGCGAGCAGCCAGGCCGCTGCCGGCAGCGGCACCGCCGTATCGCCGTACGAGAAAGTCATGTAGTTGGCACCGTTGGCGGTGATGTCGGTGAAGTTGGAGATGCGCAGGGTACCGAACGGCACATTGTCGTCCTGCACCACTTCCCACAGGATGAAGGCACCATCGGTCGCATCGCAGCCGCCGCCAGCCACACGATTCGTCAGCCCGCGCGGATTGCCGGTGCTGACGTCGTCGCCGCCGAGGGTACGGCTCACGCAGCTCGCGTCGCCGCCGACGTTATAG
>JAJTYX010000089.1:0-14201 GCA_021462865.1 Gammaproteobacteria bacterium
ACGCACATGCGCCAGCCGCGGCACTTGTCCTGGTCGATCAGCACGATGCCGTCTTCCTCGCGCTTGTAGATCGCGCCAGACGGACAGGCGGCGACGCACGCGGGGTTGAGGCAGTGCTCGCACAGCCGCGGCAGGTACATCAGGAACGTGTTCTCGAACTGCCCGTAGATCTCCTTCTGCACGCCCTCGAAGTTGTAGTCGCGCGAGCGGCTCGAGAATTCCGTGCCGAGGATTTCCTCCCAGTTCGGCCCCCACTCGATCTTCTGCATGCGCTTGCCGGAGATCACCGAGCGCGGCCGCGCGGTCGGCATGGTCGGCAGGTCGGGTGCGGCCTGCATGTGCTGGTAGTCGTAGTCCCAGGGCTCGTAGTAGTCATCGATCGAAGGCAGGTCCGGGTTGGCGAAAATGTTGGCAAGCACGCGCCAGCGGCCGCCGATGCGGGGTTTCAGCCGCCCCTTCGGGTCGCGGACCCAGCCGCCGTTCCAGCGGTCCTGGTTCTCCCATTCCTTCGGGTAACCGATGCCCGGTTTGGTCTCGACGTTGTTGAACCACGCGTACTGCATGCCTTCGCGCGAGGTCCAGACGTTCTTGCAGGTCACCGAACAGGTGTGGCAGCCGATGCACTTGTCGAGGTTCAGCACCATGCCGATCTGCGCGCGGATCCTCATGTCCTTGCTCCTGCCTGCATGGCATCCGCGACATCGCCGTCGTCCATCCAGTCCACCTTGCTCATCCTGCGCAGGATGATGAACTCGTCGCGGTTGGAACCGACGGTGCCGTAGTAGTTGAAGCCGTAGCTCAATTGCGCATAGCCGCCGATCATGTGCGTGGGTTTCAACACCGCGCGGGTCACGGAGTTGTGGATGCCGCCACGGTTGCCGGTGATCTCCGAACCCGGCGTGTTCACGATCTTCTCCTGGGCGTGATACATCATCGCCATGCCCTCGGGGACCCGCTGGCTCACGACCGCGCGCGCCGTGACCGCGCCGTTGACGTTGTAGGCCTCGATCCAGTCGTTGTCGCGGATCGCGGCCCGGGCCGCGTCCTTCTCCGAGATCCAGATGATCGGCCCGCCACGCGAGAGCGTCAGCATCAGCAGGTTGTCGGTATAAGTGCTATGGATGCCCCACTTCTGGTGCGGCGTGATGAAGTTCAGCACGATTTCCGGATTACCGTTATCGCGCTGCCCCTTTATCGGTGTGATCGTTTTCAGGTCCACCGGGGGCTTGTACACGCACAGTTGTTCGCCGAACGCGCGCATCCACGGATGGTCCTGGTAGAACTGCTGGCGGCCGGTCAGCGTGCGCCACGGGATCAGCTCGTTCACGTTGGTCCAGCCGGCGTTGTAGGACACGCTCGAGGACTCGATGCCGGACCAGGTCGGCGAGCTGAAGATTTTGCGCGGCTGGGCGACGATGTCGTTGAAGCGGATCTTCTCGGACGCGTGGCCGCGCGCGAGGTGCGCGTGCTCGCGCCCGGTGACCGCGGACAGCGACTCCCATGCCTTGACCGCGACTCGCCCATTGGTCTCGGGTGCGAGCATCAGAATTGTTTCGCAGGCGTCACGCGCGGTCTCGATCTTCGGCCGTCCAGCGCTCGCATGTCCTGCGCCGTGCCGGCCGTTCAGGTCGCCGAGCGCCTCGACTTCGTCCCGCGTGTCCCACTGGATGCCCTTGCCGCCATTGCCGAGCTGTTCCATCAGCGGCCCGAGCGAGGTGAATCTGTCGTAGGTCGCCGGATAGTCGCGCTCGACCGTAACAATCGCAGGCATGGTCTTGCCCGGGATCGGCTCGCACTCGTGGCGCTTCCAGTCGGCGACATCGAGCGGTTGGCCAAGTTCCGCGGGCGTGTCGTGCTGCAGCGGCAGCGTCACGACATCCGTCTCTTTGCCGAGGTGGCCCACGGCAAGCTCCGAGAAGCGCCTGGCGATTCCCTTGTAGATTTCGAAATCGGAGCGCGACTCCCAGACCGGGTCGACCGCCGCTGTCAGCGGATGGATGAACGGGTGCATGTCCGACGTGTTCATGTCGTCCTTCTCGTACCATGTCGCGGTCGGCAGCACGATGTCGGAATACATGCAGGTCGTGGACATGCGGAAATCGAGCGTGACCAGCAGGTCGAGCTTGCCTTTGACCGGGACGCGCCAGCGGACTTCCTTCGGGTGTTGTGCGGCCTCCTCACCGAGATCCCTGCCCTGGACGCCGTTCTCGGTGCCGAGCAGGTGCTTCAGGAAATACTCGTGGCCCTTGCCCGAGGAGCCGAGCAGGTTCGAGCGCCAGACGAAGAGGTTGCGCGGGAAGTTGGCCGGGTCATCCGGATCCTCGCAGGCGAAGCCGAGGGTACCTTTCTTCAGGCTCTCGACGACGTAGTCGGCCGCCGGCATGCCCGCGGCCGCCGCTTCGCGGCCGACCTCGAGCGGGTTGCGGTTGAACTGCGGCGTGGACGGCAGCCAGCCCATGCGCTCGGCGCGCACGTTGTAGTCGATCATCGAACCGCCCCAGCGCGAGGCATCGGCGAGTGGCGACAGGATCTCGGCAACGTCGAGCTTCTCGTAGCGCCACTGGTTCGTGTGGTTGTAGAAGAACGACGTGCCGTTCATCTGCCGCGGCGGGCGATGCCAGTCGAGCGCGAAGGCGAGCGGCTGCCAACCGGTCTGCGGCCGCAGTTTCTCCTGGCCCACGTAGTGCGCCCAGCCGCCGCCGGACACCCCGACGCAGCCGCACATCATCAGCATCTTGATGATCCCGCGGTAACCCATGTCCATGTGGTACCAGTGGTTCATCCCGGCACCGATCACGATCATCGACTTGCCGTGCGTCTTGTGCGCATTCTCGGCGAACTGCCGGGCGACGGCGATGAGACGGTCGCGCGGCACCCCGGTGATGCGCTCCTGCCAGGCCGGCGTGTAGGGCACGTCGTCGTCGTAGCTCGCGGCGACGTTGCCGCCGCCAAGACCGCGGTCGATGCCGTAGTTGGCCGCCATGAGGTCGAACACCGAGGCGACCTGTGCGGTCCGGCCGTCGGCGAGCGCAATCCGGCGGACCGGCACTTTGCGGACCTGCACCGGGTCGTGACCGGTCTGCGCCCAGTGAGCGTTGCCGCCGCCGCCGAAATACGGGAAGCCGACGTCCGCCGTGCCATCGCTGCCCGCTGCCTGGCTCAGCGCCAGCCTGACTTCCTCATCCGCTGCGGTGCGGGCCTCGAGATTCCAGCGCCTGTCGCGCTCGCCCCAGCGAAAGCCGATCGACCCGTGCGGCACGACCAGCCTGCCGCTCGCCTCGTCGAACGCGAGCGTCTTCCATTCGGGATTGTTCGCCTGGCCGGCGTTGCCCGCGAGATCCGACGCGCGCAGGTAGCGGCCCGGGACGAGGCAGCCCTGCGGGCCCTGTTCGAGCAACACGAGGTTCGGCAGGTCGGTGTAGCGGCGCACGTACTCGTCGAAATATTCGCTGCGGCCCTCGACGTGCCATTCCCTGAAGATGACGTGGCCCATGGCCATTGCGAGCGCCGAGTCGCTGCCCTGTTTCGGGCTGAGCCAGATGTCGCCGAACTTGGACGCCTCGGAATAGTCCGGCGACACGGTCACCGTCCTGGTGCCGCGGTAGCGCGCCTCGGTCATGAAATGCGCGTCGGGCGTGCGCGTCTGCGGCACGTTCGAACCCCACATCATCAGGAACGTGGAGTTGAACCAGTCCGCCGACTCCGGCACGTCGGTCTGCTCGCCCCAGGTCTGAGGACTCGCCGGCGGCAGGTCGCAGTACCAGTCGTAGAAGCTCAGGCTGGCCCCGCCGATGAGCGACAGGTAGCGCGTGCCAGCAGCGTAGGAAACCATCGACATCGCGGGAATCGGCGAGAAGCCGACGACGCGGTCGGGGCCCCAGCGCCCGATGGTGTACACGTTCGCGGCCGCAATGATCTCGTTGACTTCTTCCCAGCGCGCACGCACGAAACCGCCGAGTCCGCGGCGCTCGCGATAGCTCGCAGTCTTCGCTGGATCCTCCTGTATCGAGCGCCAGGCCTCGACCGGGTCCGCATGTTGCGCGCGCGCCGCGCGCCATAGCTCGACCAGCCGCCGGCGGATCATCGGATACTTCAGCCGGTTGGCACTGTAGATGTACCACGAGAAGCTCGCGCCGCGCGCGCAGCCGCGCGGCTCGTGGTTCGGCAGCCCCGGTCGCGTGCGTGGATAGTCGGTCTGCTGGATCTCCCAGGTCACGAGCCCGTTCTTGACGTAGATCTTCCAGGAGCACGACCCGGTGCAGTTCACGCCGTGTGTCGAGCGCACCACCTTGTCGTGCTGCCAGCGCTGTCGGTAGGAGTCCTCCCAGCGCCGGCTCTGGTCGGTCGTGATCCCGTGCCCGCCGGCGAATTCGGTCTTCTCGCGGCGGAAGTACGCGAGCTGGTCCAGGAAATGGCTCATGTGCGCGCTCCGGTCGGCTCGTCGGTGATCGCAGGATCGCGATCCGCCTGCCCGGCAATCCGGATGACCACCACATGCATCCACAGCAGGCAAAAGGACACGAGGCCGAATAACGTCATGAACGCCGTGGTCCAGATGTTGGAGAGGTCATTCACGATGCCGAAAATGACGGGAAGGAAGAAGCCACCCAAGCCGCCGATCATGCCGACGAGCCCGCCGACTGCGCCAACTGACGCCGGAAAGTAACTGGGGATGTGCTTGAACACGGCCGCCATGCCAAGCGACATGAAGAACCCGAGCAGAAAGCTCAGCACGACGAACAGGTGAAGCGGCGTGCTCAGCCGGAACCGGATCAACCCGTCGATGCCTTCCACAATGTAGGTGGTCGGCGGATAGGACAGCAGCAGCAGGCAGCCCATGCAGGCCCAGAACGACCAGTAGAGCACCATACGCGCGCCGAACCTGTCGGACAGGTAGCCGCCAAACGCGCGGAACACCGCGGCGGCAGTGGAATAGACCGCCGTCAGGACGCCTGCCGTCTCGATGTCGAGCTTGTACACCGCGATGAAGTAGCGCGGCAGCCATGACGCCAGCGCGACAAAGCCGCCGAAAAACATGAAGTAGTACAGGGAGAAGCGCCAGACCCGAATTTTGCGCAGCGGCGCGAGCAGCTCGGCGAGCGTCGCGCCGCGCACTCCGGACAGCCGGCGCCGCTGTGTTTCCGGGTCATCTCCGCTCAGCAACCAGTAGATGAGGGCCGCCGCCGCGAGCCCGGCCGCATAAACACGTGCCGTTCCCTGCCAGCCGAGCGCGACCAGCAGGAACGGCGCAGCGACGTTGGTGAAGGCCGCACCGATGATGCCGATTCCGAACAGCCCGAAGGCGGAACCATGGCGCTCGCGCGGGTACCAGCGCGACAGGAACGCGATGCCGGCGGCAAACGTGCCGCCTGCGAGTCCGAAACCGAGCCCGGCCAGCAGGAACTGGAGATAAGTCGATGCCGAAACGAGCAGCCACAGCGCGACGGCGCTCAGGAGCATGGTCAGCGTCATGACCCGCCTGCCGCCGAGGCGATCGGAGGCGATGCCGACAAAGAGACGTGCGATTGAACCGGACAGGATCGGAATCGAGATCAGCAGGCCGAATTCGGATTCCGACAGTCCGAGTTCTTCCTGGATCCTGATCCCGATGATCGAAAACAGCGTCCAGGCTGCGAAGCTTGCGGCAAAGGCAAACGTCGACATCCACAGCATGCGCGGCGCGCCCGGCGGCGCCTGGCCTCGTGCTGCAGCTTCGGACGCATGCAGGTCATCGGTCATGGTGTGACGGCCGTCCGCTTGCAGCCTGCCAATGGCGGACTATTCACGCCGGAGGATATGAGGCGCCTCTCGGCGAAACAATACGTACTCCTCCGGAGCCAACATCGGTGCCGCTATCTCGGTTTCGGAAACCCGACGGATCCGCAAGATTCTCGAGCGGACGGAAGGTCACCGCCCGGTCATATGCGTTGGCAGGTCGTTCGGAATCGCCTGCCAATGCCGCGCCAGCCGCGTGTTCACGCTCCCGGCGGCCTGTACCACGCCATCCTTACGCCACCTGCGGTGTAAGTTTCATGCCGAGCGCACTGATTACCTTCAGCACGGTGCCGAGACTGGGGTTGGCCACCGGGTCCGCCGATTACTCCGCCGGCACGAGGGCCGGCGGCTGCCAGGTGCCCTTGCCCGGCGGCAGAATCGAGGGCGCCTCGATCTTCGGCCAATACAGGCGCATGACCATGTAGATCGGCCCGTCCGGAGCGGGCAGCCAGTTCGACTCCTTGTCCTTGCCGGGCGAGCCCCTCTGGATGTACAGCGTCAGCGATCCGTCCGCGTTCTTCTTCATCGCCGGCAACATCGGCGAGTTGATCAGATAGCGGTTGATCGAATTCTTGATCAGCAGCTGGGTCTTGCCGTCGTACATGGTCAGCGACCAGAACGCATTGACCGGCGGGAGCTGGCCCTTGGCAAACGTCAGCGCATAGTTGTGCTTGCTGCCGTCGAGCGCTTCGCCGTCCGCGAGGTTGCGGGTAAACGGATACATCGCCTCGACGGCGTCATTGCCAAGGATGCCAGCGGCGCCGGCAGCCGCGCGCTGCAGCCAGTTGCCATTGTAGAAGGCACGGTCTCCGAACGGAGAAAACACGCCCCAGCCATTGACACGCGTGACCCCGGACATGAGGTATTGTCTGATCCTGTCGTCGCCTTCCTTCATCCCGGCGACGATCGCGGCTTGTTGCGCGGCGGGGAGCCTCTTGACCTCGAACTTCTTGCCGGGCCCGATGCCGATGCGGGCGAGCTTCGCACGGATCGCTTCCTCCTCGGGACCGGGCGGTGCGAACTGCAGCGCGAAGGCCAGGTACTCGAAGAAGTTCGATTTCATCGACGCCTTGTCGATCTTCGGGAAGTCGATCGTCGCAACCGCGGGTGGGGCCGGCCGTCTGAGGTACGCCGACAACAGCTGCACCTTGTAGCCCGCCTGCACCTTGACCACGTTCGGCATGTCGTCCGGGTTGAAGAGCTGGGTGCGATAGACCCCCAGCGCGAACCAGGTGCTCGACCGGAATACCTTCTTGATGCCCGCCGGCGTTTCGCCCTTCCAGTCCGGACCGACGACCATGTAATCACCGGAATCATTGCCGGTGGCACGGCTGCCGATGTAGCCGAAGTTGAACGAGTTGCTGTCGGTGAGTTGCACCGAGTAGTAGCGATCCCTGGCCACCGCCGGGACCGAAAGCACCAGCGGCTCCACGCGCAGGTCCATCCACAACCACGAGTACGGCGTGTCGCTGTTGGGTGTGACGATCGCCGTGTCCTTCCAGGTAAACACCTGCGTTTCGTTCTTGATCTGGTTGAACGGCGCCTTGAACTGGCCGGAGCTATTGTCCACGGCGTAGTCGTACATGATCTGGTAGATCATCACGACGGGCAGGCCGTAGATGTAGCCCTCCTCGGCGATGGCCCTGAGTTCCGCAAGGTCGGGTGTAGGCGTGCCGGTAGCCGCGCTCACATTCGGGGTTGGCGTGTCGGCTACGGCCGCTGCGGGCTTGCCGCAGCCGGCGAGCACCAGCAGGGCGATTGCCCCATACAACAGGCCCGATGCCAGTAGATGTCCTTGCTTGCTCATCGTTGTCTCCCTCGGGTTCTTCGCGTGCACGGATCGGCGGCCCGGCGACTATTGCACCTGTGTCAGGCCCGGCGGACTCCAGGTGCCCTCGCCCGGCGGCAGGATCGACGGCTGCTCGGTCTTCGGCCAGTACAGCCGCATCACCAGGTAGATCGGTCCGTCCGGCGCAGGCAGCCAGTTCGACTCCTTGTCCTTGCCGGGTGAATCCTTCTGGATGTGCAGCGTGAGCGAGCCGTCCGCGTTCTTCTTCATCGTGGGCAACATCGGCGAGTTGATCAGGTAGCGGTTGATCGGGTTCTTGATCAGCAACTGGGTCTTGCCGTCGTACATGGTCACCGACCAGAAGGCGTTAACTGGTGGAAACTCGCCTTTGGCGAAAGTGAGCGCGTACTTGTACTTGCTGCCGTCGATCACGTCGCCGTTGGCCATGGTCTTGGTCATGGGATACATGGCTTCGGCAGCATCGTTGCCGTAGATCCCGCTCTTCGCGGCCGCGGCGCGCTTCAGCCAGTCGCCCTCGAAGAACGCGCGGTCGCCCCATAGTGAGCCGACCTTCCAACCGTTGATGACCTTCCGGCCGGCTTCGAGGTACTTCTCGACCTTGGCCTCGCCTTCCTTCATGCCGTCCACGATGGCGGCCTTCCGGTCGGGCGGCAGGTTCTGGAAATCGAACTTCCTGTCGGGCCCGATGCCGATGCTGGCGAGCCTGGCGCGGATCGCTGCCTCCTCGGGACCGGCTGGCGCGAACTGCATCGCGAAACCGAGGTAATCGAAGAAGTTGCTCTTCACCAACTCGCCGCTGATCGGCGGGAAATCGATCTTCGGCGCGGCTGCCGGCGCGGGCTGCTGGAGGAACGCCGACAGCGGCCGGACCCTGTAGCCCGCCTGCACCTTTTCGACGTTGGGCATGTCCTTCGCGTCGAAGAGTTGCGTGCGGAAAATGACGAGGGAGAAATCGGTACCGGAGTGGAACATCTTCTTGATGCCTGCCGGCGCCTCGCCTTTCCAGCCCGGCCCGACGACCATGTAGTCGCCGGCGTCATTGCCGGTTGCGCGGCTGCCGATGTAGCCGTAATTGAAGGTGTTGCCGTCGATCAGCTGCACCGAGTAGTAGCGGTCCTTTGCTATCGCCGGCAGCGAGATCACCTGCGGTTCGGCGCGCAGGTCCAGCCACACCTGAGAATACGGCGTGTCGCTGTTGGCGGTGACCACGGCGGTGTCCTTCCAGGTGAAGACCCGCGCCTCGCTCTTGATCTGGTTGAACGGCGCCTTGAACTGGCTGGAATTCCTGTCCACCGCGAACTCGTGCATAACGGAGTAGTTCATCACGATCGGCAGGCCATAGATGTAGCCGTCTTCGGCGATGGCCTTGAGTTCTGCGAGGTCGGGCGCCAGCGTGGTGGCGGCCGTGTCCGTCTTCAGCACTTGTGTGACGGGTTCGGCGGGCTTGCCGCAGCCGGCGACGAGCGTTGTCAGGATGATCGCCCCGCACCAAAGCCCCGGTGCGTGTGTGTTTTCCTGTTTGGCCATGTCCATCTCCCTGGGTTGCCCGCGTCTGTACCCCGGTCTGAAAAATTCTCGTCCAACCCACATCGCTGAGAATCGAGTGATGCTGCCCCTCGGAACAATCAAATAGTCAAATGCTCCGGCACCGTGCAGTCCCGGCCGCTACCGCTACGGCGCCTGCGCGCCCGGTGGCAACGCGAACGCCAGCAGGTAATCGTCGATGCCGGCGCTGTCATACCAGCTATGACCGCCGGCCGCGAACACCACGTACTGCCGCCCGTTGACCATGTAGGTCATGGGCGTTGCCTGCGCCGAGGTCGGCGTGCGGAACTCCCAGACCTGTTCACCGGTGTCGATGTCGAAGGCGCGCACCCGCGCATCGGAAGTTGCCCCGATGAAGATCAGCCCGCCCGCCGTGATGATCGGTCCGCCCGCAGAGGGCGTGCCGTATTCCAATGGAATCGGCACCGGCATCATCCGATCGAGCACACCGAAAGGCACCTTCCACTTGATCTCGCCCTCGGCCATGTCCACCGCGACAAGGTAGTTCCAGGGCGGAGCGGTGCACGGGGTCGGCGGGAAATCGCGCGGTGACAACGGGCCCTGCTTGATACCGTAGGGCGTCTCGCCGATGTATCCGGGCGCCTGCATCGGCGCACCGGCCTCCGGCCGTTTCGCAAACTCCGGGTCCACTTCTGCCCGCGGCACCAGCTTGACGACGTAGGGAAACTCCGCGACCGGAGTCACCAGCAGGTTGCGCTGCGGATCGAACGCGCCCCCGCCCCAGTTCGGCCCGCCACCGATTTGCGGGAACAGGATGGTGCCGCGGGTGCTCGGCGGCTCGAAGTGCCCGCCATAGCGCATAGATTCGATCTTCTCCCGGCACGCGCGGCGCTCCCAGAACGTGAAACCCCAGGCGTCGTCGGGACTCAGCGTGTTGCGCACCAGCACCGGCGGCTTCACGGGAAACGGCTGCGTCGGTGAGAGCTGCTCCCCCGCAACATCCGTCAGCGTCGGCACCGGGCGTTCCTCGATCGGGAACAGCGGCTCGCCGGTCGCGCGATTGAACGAGAACAGCATGCCGGTCTTGACGAGCTGAAACAGCGCCGGAATGGTTTCGCCGTCGCGACGCATGTCCACCGCGATCGGCGGCGAGCCGACGTCGCGATCCCACACGTCGTGGTGCAGGGTCTGGAAACCCCACACGAACTCGCCGGTGGAGCCGCGCAGCGCCACGATGGAATTCGCCCACTTGTTCGCGCCCGGCCGATGCGCACCCCAGAAGTTGGGCGCGGGACTCGCGGTCGGGATGAACACCAGGTCGCGATCCTCATCCACCGACATCGCCGCCCAGCTGTTGCCGCCACCGATCTCGCGCGGTGTCGGCTCGATGCCGTCCTTCGCCTCGCGCACGAGCGGATCCCAGGTCCACTTCAGCGTACCGCTACGCGCATCGAAGCCGCGGATCGCGCCATTGACCGACCATTCGCTGCGGAACTTGTTCGACGTGGTACTCACGACCACCGTGTCGCGCACCACCGCCGCAGGCGTGACGAGCTGGGTGCTGGCGATGCCCTGCACCGGCGGCAGCGCGGCGATCAGCGGCCCGACGTCCACCACGCCCTGCTTGCCGAAACCATCGCAGGGGCGTCCGTTGCGCGCATCGATCGCGAACAGCCGCTTGTCGGCGGTTGGCATGAACAGCCGGAACGCACAGGCCGCGTCCGCTGCGGCCTTGCTGTCACGCCAGAACGCCGCGCCCTTGCACTTGAAGCGCCCGGCGTACGGCTTCTTGTTGATCTGCGGATCCCAGCGCCAGCGCTCCGTGCCGCGCTCCGGGTCGAGCGCGAAGATCCGGTTGAACGGGTCGCAGACGATGAGGTGCCCGCCGGCCTGCGCTGGCAACAGGATCGGCGTCGCCTGAAAATCGATGTACTGCTTCAGCCCCGGGTGGTCCTTGACCGCCCCGGTGCGAAACTGCCAGGCAGGTTCGAGCCCGGCTACGTTGCCACGGTTGATCTGGGCGAGCGTCGAATAACGGCTGCCACCCGGGTCGCCGCCGTAGGCGAGCCAGTCGTCACCCTCGCCCCGGGCCACTCCTGCGGCGAGCGCCAGGCCGAGTAGCGGCCAGGCGATACACCGCCGGAGCACATTCACCCCGACCTCCGGGGAAGCGGCACCGCATTCGCCTTCACAGCGGGAACCGTTCGGTGATCAGCATCAGCGGACGCCCGGCGACGAGCAGCCGGTAGCTGCGCACGAGAAACTCGCCCGGGTGCCGCGCGCTCACCTCGGGCGGCACGTCTGCCGGCCGGTCGCGGCCGAACCACAGCGGCTCGCGCCGGGACTCCAGGCCTGCATCGATCAGAATGCGGCCGATACCGCCGCCTTCCGATTGCAAGCCGCGACGCATGTCGGCGTCGATGCGCCCGGTGGCGATCCGGGAGTCCGCCCAGGCAAAAAAGCGCCCGCTCTGCGCGCCGCACAGCATGACCTGCCGGCGCATGACGTCGGCACCGGCATCGAGTGCCAGCCACGGGTCGGCATCGGTCAGGCGGAGTTCGTGCTGATCGAGGCGCAGCACGTCAACGGGTTCGAGCGCCCATGCCTCGATGAACTGCGTGACGGTGCCGTCGATCACCAGCAGGGCACGCTGGAACGCCTCGAGCGCGGCCGCCTCCACGGGCTCGATGGCGGCAGGCCGCGCGGCCTGGGCGACGAATACGCGCGCGAGCGGATCGAATTCGCGGTGCGCTGCGTCGTTGCACCGGCGCGTCGCAGGCAGTACGTTCATGGAGACGCATAGTAGTTTTTTTTGCAGGACCTGTCCTCATGAACAACCAGGTCAGTCGTCATTTCGTCACCATCGATGGCCGCTGGGGTCCGCGGCAGGTGCATTACCGGCGCGCCGGTGCAGGCCCCGCCGTGCTGCTGCTGCACCAGTCGCCGCAGTCCTCGCGCGAGATGGTGGACCTGATGCGCCGCTGGGCGCTGCACTTCACCCTCATCGCGCCGGACACCCCCGGCTACGGCAGTTCCGACCCACTCGGCCCGGCCGTCGTGCCGATCGCGGATTTCGCTGCCGCCACGCTCGAGTTCGCCGACGCCATCGGCGTCAGACGCTTCGGCGTGTACGGCTACCACACCGGCGCGAGCATCGGCGCGTGGCTTGCCGCCGCCAACGCCGAACGTGTCAGCGCGCTCGCCGCGAACGGCCTCGCCCAGCTCACCGACGCCGAGCGGAGCAACATCCTCGGGAAGTACCTGCCGCCACTGGTGCCCTCATGGGACGGCAGCCACCTCGCCTGGCTTTGGGCGCGGGTCCGCGAACAGACCGTGTTCTTTCCCTGGCATGAACGCAGCGCTGACACGCGCATGGACCTCGATATGCCGGAGCCGAACCGGCTGCACGCGAGCCTGATGGAGTTCCTGCGCGCCGGGGACAACTACGCGGTCGCCTATCGCGCGGCCTTCGAGTCCCAGCCGGAGACGATCCTGCCCGGCCTGCGCGTACCGCTGCTGGTGACCGCGGCACGCGGCGACCCGTTACAGGAACACTTTGCCCGCTACCAGGACCTGCCGCCTACGGCCAGAATCGAAGTCGCCAGCTCGGGCGCCGATGCGCTCGAGCGTTCGCTGCAGCACCTGCTCGCCCACCGCGGCGACGATGCTCCAACGCCGGTGGCGACGCGGCCGATTCCCGGTCGGCTGTGGAACTGCATGGTGCACACCCCGGACAGCGAGGCGCGCGTGCGCATGGATCTCTCCGGTCGCGGTGAGCCCTTGCTCCTGCTGCACGACGCCGGGCAGTCGTCGGCGATGTTCACCGCGCTCGCCGCACCACTCATCGGCACGCGGCCGCTGCTCGTTCCGGACCTGCCCGGCCACGGCGCGTCCGAAGCAGCAGACGGAGCAGGCATGGCGACGGTGCATGCATGTGCCGACGCCGCTGGCGCAATTCTCGGGCGCCTCGGTCTGCGCGAAGTGGCCGCGCTCGGGCAAGGCGCGGGTGCCTGCGTCGCGCTGGTGCTCGCCCGGCAGAGCAGCCTGATGCGGCCGCGGCTGGCACTGACCGACCTGCCATGGCTCGCGGCCGAGGCTCGTGTCGCGTTCCTGCGCCACGGCCTGCCGGCCATCGAACCGCAATGGCATGGCGGTCACCTGCAGCTTGCCTGGCACCTGCTGCGTGACTCACGCTTGTTCTTCCCGTGGTTCGAACGCAGCCGGCGCGCGGCGCGACCCGGCACGCCGGATCTCGACGAACGACGCCTGCACCTCGAGTTGTGCGACCTGCTCAATGCCGCGGGCCACTGGCAGTCGCTCACCGCCGACGCGCTCGAGTTCCCGCTGATCGAGGCCCTGCGCCAGTCGCCGGCCGCGATCCTGCTCGGCGCGACGCCCGACAGTCCGTGGCGGGACGCGACACGCGAAGCAGGTGCCGCCACCGGCCGTGAGGTCGTCGAACTGCCCGGTGATGTCGCCGCCCGCCTGCCGGCACTGGTTTCGGCGGTGCAAAGCCTCAACCTGAGCTAGGACATCGCGCTCAATACCAGGATCACCAGCCGCTGCCTTCACTCCAGATCGCCGAAGCAGACCGCAGGCGCAGGCTCTCCAGCAACCGGAGGCCGCCACCATAGAGCAGGTTTCCGACCAGCCGGGCAGTACCGTCGGATTTTGCAGATGGCTCAGAACACTCTGCGCTTGCGCTTCGACATGGACACTCCTTTGGCTCAGTATGAGCCTTGCTGAAAGTGTCCGCAGAATCGGGGAAGAACCCGGCCTCAACCATCAACACAAGAGATCTTTATGAAACAGCACAGATATCGGATAACGCTCGAGCATCTCACCGATGCACAAGGCGCCCCCTCTAACCGAGCGCCCCTTCAGTTCGAGACTGGAAACCACGATGACATCATCGCCATAGTGGAACGGATTCGCAGCAGAGGTGACTTTAGCCAGGAGACCGCTGCAGCGTTCGGCGTAGGCATCAAACTGTTCAGCGAGGTCATGCTTGAGAACAGAGATCACCGGCGCTCTCAATTGGTCGATGCAACACCCTAACATGACGATGGACGGGAGGCTGCATCATGAGTCGAGGCCCTTGGTTTACGGC
>JAJTYX010000009.1:0-4936 GCA_021462865.1 Gammaproteobacteria bacterium
ACTCGCGGACTCGCGTTGGCGGAACCGGCCGGGTTTAAAGCAGAGGCCGGGCATGGCGTTCAAGCCGAGGTCGAGGGCAGAAGCGTCGTCGTCGGGAACAGGAGAATGTTCGAGGCGCGAGGAATCCAACTGGGGAGTCTGGAATCCGAAATTCTACGCCTGCAATCCGAAGCCAAAACGGCCATGCTGGTTGCGGTGGATAACGTCGCGGCGGGAATCATTGCGGTGGCGGACACCATCAAGGACAGTTCGAAGGAGGCGATTGCCGACCTGCACAAAATGGGTTTGAAGGTTGCGATGATCACCGGCGATAACCAAAAAACCGCCGAAGCAATTGCGAAACAGGTTGACATTGACGTTGTGCTGGCTGAAGTGCTGCCTGAAGGCAAATCCTCCGAAGTCAAGAAACTCCAATCGTCAATTACCAATTACCAATCACCAATTACCAGCCACCAACCGCCAATTACCAACATCGTTGCAATGGTTGGCGACGGCGTGAACGACGCGCCCGCGCTCGCGCAAGCGGATGTGGGTCTCGCGATTGGGACGGGGACCGATGTGGCGATGGCCGCCGCGCCCGTGACGTTAATGAGCGGCGACCTGCGCGGAGTCTCGCGCGCCATTCAACTTTCGCGCAGGACGATGACGACCATCAAACAAAATTTGTTTTGGGCGTTCTTCTACAATGTCATCCTCATCCCCGCCGCCATGCTTGGCTACCTCAACCCCATGCTCGCCGCCGGAGCGATGGCGTTCAGCAGCGTCTTCGTGGTGACGAACAGTTTGCGGTTGCGCGGCGTGAAGATATAGTAGACGTTATCGAAAACATGCCGCATCTCTTTTATCGGACGCAGATGAACGCGGATTTACGCTGATAAAAAACCTTCGTTTCCTACGCTTGTCCGCGTCCCTCTAGTGAACAGTGAGTAGTGGACAATCACTAACCCTTCGCCCTTATCGAGTCCGAATGAGCCGAAAACAAAATAGACCCATTGATCCCGTCGTCGTCGTCATGATCGGCGTGGCGTTCGTGGCTGTCGCCGTCGCCATGATCGCGTTTCAGCCCAAAACAAACTCCATCAACATCGCCGCCGGTTCGGGGATGATGAGTCAACTGATGGTCGCCTTCGTCGCCGGAATCACCACCGGCGGGTTGAGCTGTCTCGCCGTGCAGGGCGGCCTGCTTGCCAGTTCGCTCGCGCATCAAATCGAACAGGATTACGCCGGACAGGCCGCGTCGAAGAAAAAAACGAAACAACAACCGCCCGTCGCGCGCGTCAGTTCCGCGCTTCCCATTTCACTTTTCCTTTTGGCGAAACTGGTCGCATACACGCTTCTCGGCGCATTGCTCGGATGGCTCGGCTCCTACCTGACCTTCAGCCCGATGACCCGCGCCATGCTCCTGATCGCCATCGGCCTCTTCATGGTCGGCAACGCCCTGCGGATGTTCAACGTCCACCCGATCTTCCGCTACTTCTCCATCGAACCGCCCAAATTCATCACGCGCTACATCCGCAAGACCGCCAAAGGCGCCGACACCGCCACCCCGCTCCTCCTCGGCTTCCTCACCGTCTTCATCCCCTGCGGCGTGACTCAAGCCATGATGGCGACCGCGCTCGGCACGGGCAGCGCGATCATGGGCGCGGCGCTGATGTTCGCCTTCACGCTCGGCACAAGCCCGGTCTTCTTCATCGTCGCCTACCTCGCCGCCGAACTCGGCGCAAAACTCGAAAAATTCTTCATGCGATTCGTCGCCATCGTCGTTTTGATTCTGGGGATTTACACCTTCGACAGCGGACTCAACCTGATGGGTTCCCCCCTCTCGCTTCAAAACCTGACGCGGAACTGGTTCGCCCCTCAAACAGATTCCAACGCCCAAGCCGAATCCCCCCAACCCCCCGCGGACGGAGTCCTCACCCTCAACGTCAAAAACAACGGATACTCCCCCGGCATCCTGCGCGCCCCGGCGGGCAAAGACCTCACGCTGAACCTCGTCACAAATAATACCTACTCTTGCGCGCGCGACTTCGTCATCCCCGCCCTGAATTATTACGAACTGCTTCCCGACACCGGGACCGTACAGGTCAACATCCCCGCGCAGGAAGCAGGCTCGACTTTATTCTTCACCTGCTCGATGGGCATGTACACCGGGCAGATCGTGTTTGAATAAAAACAAGGTGACTGTCACCTATCAGGAATCAAATGCTTAAACAAACCTTCTCCGTCCCCGACATGCACTGCCCCAACTGCTCGATGAAACTCGAAAGCATCGAAGACGACTTCGACGGCATCCGCAAGATCGTCGCCAGTTACCACAAACAAAGCATGACCGTCGAATACGACGAAACCAAAGTCAGCGCCGAACAGATCGTCGCCGCCGCAAAGAAAAAAGGCTACACCGCAACCCCGCTGTAACCTGCAACCCGCAACCCTTTCCGTTATACTCTCCCTCATGCCCAAATATTACACCCCCGACGAAGCCAACAACATGCTGAAGATCGTCCGCCCGCTGGTTCGTGAGTTGATGGACATTGCCGAACGCATCCGCTCCCGCCAGCCGGAACTGTGGGCGGTGGCGGAAAAATCCGCAGGCAATGGCGGCAACCCGGAATTGAGCAAACTCCTCCCCGATTTCGACCGCCTGGACGCGCTGATCCACCGCTTTCAAGAGATGAGCGTCGAGATCAAGGACTTGCAAACGGGGTTGATAGACTTCCCCGCGCTCAAGGATGGCAGAGTCATCTATCTGTGTTGGAAATACAACGAGGGGAGAATCCGGTTCTGGCACGAGGTCGAAGCGGGGTTTGCGGGCCGTCAACCTATTGATTGGGAATAGAATCCCCGGCGCCGGGCATTGCCCCGGGCGTCGCATATCCTGGAGAATAATGAACAAAGGCATCTGGTACGGAATCGCGGCATACGCGATGTGGGGCTTTTTCCCGATCTATTGGAAGTTACTTCACGAAATCCCCGCAATTCAATTGCTCGGTCATCGCATCGTCTGGTCGTTTCTTCTGCTGGCGGCGTTCATCCTGCTCACAAAACAGGCGGGCGATTTTCGATCCGTCGCCTTTAACCGCAGGACGTTGGGGATCTATACGATTGCGGGCGTGTTGCTTTCCGCCAACTGGCTGATCTACGTCTGGAGCGTCAACGCCGGTTTCATCGTCGAGACCAGCCTCGGCTACTTCATCAACCCCCTGCTCAGCGTCTTGTTCGGCGTGATCTTTTTGCGCGAACGCCTGCGCCCCGCGCAATGGGCTCCTGTCCTCATCGCCGCGATCGGCGTGACGTACCTCACTGTCGCCTATGGCCGCCCGCCGTGGATCGCGCTCTCCCTTGCCGTCACCTTCGGCTTGTACGGATTGGTCAAAAAACTTTCGCCGCTCGGCTCGGTCTATGGGCTGACCCTCGAAACCGGCATCGTCTTTCCGATTGCCCTGCTCTACCTCATCGTCGTTCAAGCGGGCGGCGCGGGCGAATTCCTGCGCGACGGTTTTACGATAGACCTGCTGCTCATCGGCGCGGGCGTGGTCACCACAATCCCCCTGCTGATGTTCGCCTCCGCCGCCAAACAAATTCCGCTCAACATGATCGGCGTCCTGCAATATTTCGCGCCCACGATTCAATTCCTGATCGGCGTTTTCATTTACAAAGAACCCTTCGACCACACGCGCCTGATCGGCTTCGGCATCGTCTGGCTGGCGCTGATCATCTTCTGGGTCGAAAACTTCATCGCGCATCGCAACCCGGTCGAACCCATCCCCGAACTGGGGGAGTGAGCATGAAGATCCTTTTCATCGGCGGCACGGGGCTGATCAGTTCGGCTTGCTCCAAACTTGCCGTCCAACGCGGTCACGACGTTTTTCTTTTGAATCGCTCCGCCTCGCGGCTTTATCCTGCGCCGGAAGGTTCAACGACTCTACAAGCCGATATCCACGCCGATTCAGCGCGTCTTTCCGCCTTGTTGGCGGGTCAGCGCTTCGACGCTGTGGCGGACTTCCTGTCCTTTACCCCCGCAGACATTCAACGCAACCTCTCCCTTTTCCGCGACAAAACCGGCCATTTCGTGTTTATCTCTTCGGCGAGCGCCTATCAAAAGCCAGTCAGGAATTACCTCATCACCGAAGAGACGCCGCTGGAGAACCCCTTCTGGCAATATTCGCGCGACAAGATCGCCTGCGAGAATCTGTTGATGGAAGAGCATCGCAAAAACGGATTTCCGGCGACAATCGCGCGCCCGTCGTTGACCTACGGGCCGACTCAAATCCCGCTGATCTACGGCAGTTGGGCTCACCCCTGGACGCTGGTCGCGCGTATGAAGCGGGGCAAACCGGTTATCGTCCCCGGCGACGGAACCTCGCTCTGGGTGTTAACATGGAATGAAGACTTTGCCAAAGGCTTGCTCGGCTTGCTCGGAAACAGAGACGCCGTCGGCGAAGCCTTTCACATCACGTCCGACGAAGTCCTGACCTGGAATCAAATCTTCCTCGAAGCGTATCAAGCCCTGGGCGCAGCGCCGAGGCTGGTTCACATCCCCTCGGATTTTATCGTGAAGCATGATCCCGCTTCTCTGGGAACGCTCATCGGCGACAAATCCAACAGCGCGGTATTCGATAACGGCAAGATCAAACGTTTCGCGCCGGAATTCAACTGCGAAGTGAAATGGAGCGAAGGACTGCGCCGCGCGCTGGCTTGGCATGAAGCGCATCCCGAATTCCAGACTATTGACCATGAAGCGGACGCCAAATGGGACAGAATCCTTGAAATTTACCAGCGCGAATAAACGGAGTCTAAGTCTCACCCTGCGCTTATCGAAGGGTTCCTGACTTTGAAACTTCATAAACGTATCCAACGGAGGCTGACATGGCAAATAACAAAAAAGGCGTGATCGGAATCTTGACGGGCGGCGGCGATGTGCCGGGGCTGAACCCCG
>JAJTYX010000090.1:0-1118 GCA_021462865.1 Gammaproteobacteria bacterium
GGATGGGAACTCTCAGCCTATATCATAGTCCCGATCGCGATATTTCCAAAATTCGGGGAAGAGCACAATGGCCAAACAATTACTGGTGGTCGCCGACGCCAGGCGTAGTGGCCGGCATGCGATACGCCCAATGTCGCGCATATCAGCCCCACCGGGTAGCGCCCGCGCTGCGTATCGATGAATCGGTACCTCATGGGTTTCCCTGGCGAAGAACGTGGTAGCTTTTTATAAAATATCCCGCTCTTGCCGCAGCCGTGTTATCTCCCGCTCCAGTCGTCGCACTTCCTCATCGCTCGCCTTCATCTGCCCCCGGCCGGGAAAGGCTTCATCGCCGGCTATCCGCAATTCGTCGCGCCATCGATACAGCGTGTTGGGAGGCAAGCCCAGGTCGAAAGCTACGCCGGCTATAGTTTTGCTATTGTGCAACAGGGAGAGTCATGTGGTCCTCCGTTGGCCATCACAAAACAAAAAAGAACTTGGGTAAAGATCCCAATTTTAGTACCAATCAAAAGTAGACTAATTGGTTAACGATCGACGATGGCCGCATACTGCCAGGGCGACAAGCCACCCAATGCTTCATGTGGCCGAATGGCATTGTACTCTTCCAGCCATTCCTCGGTGATGGCCTTGGCCTCAGCCAGGCTGCCGAACAGATACAGGTCAAGCACCTCCTCTCGATAGGTTCGATTGAATCGTTCGATGTAGGCATTTTGGGCCGGTTTACCCGGTTGGATAAAGTTAAGCAGAATGTCATGTTCCTCCGCCCACGCTTCCAGTTTCTGCGAGATGAATTCGGGGCCATTGTCCGACCGCAGGCATTGGGGGTAACCACGCCAGGCAGCCAGCATATCCAGCACCCGAACCACGCGGGCCGCCGGCAGCGAGGTATCAATCTCAATGGCCAGGGCTTCGCGATTGAAATCGTCGATGACATTGAACGTTCGAAACGCCCGACCGGAGGCCAAACTGTCATGCATGAAATCGACCGACCAACAGATATTCGTCGTGTCCGGCACCATCAACGGCTTCGACCTGCGTGCCGGCACTCTTTTCTTCGGACGTACCCGGAGATGGAGCTGCAATTGGCGATAAACACGTCCAATTCGCTTGTGATTCCA
>JAJTYX010000091.1:0-1771 GCA_021462865.1 Gammaproteobacteria bacterium
CGACTTCCGCAATTTGGGATTTCTCGAGACTCTGCGCGGCTACCTCTACAATGTGACGTACACTCCCAGCCGCTACTCGGTGACGATTCTCGCGGGACTCTTCTATCCGCTCGGTGTTTTCGGATTGCAACTCCTCGTCCCGCTCTCGCTTCTTCTCTGGACGTGGGGCTTGGTTCGCCTCTTCCTCAACCTCTCATCCCTTTCGGCTTTTCCACTTTCCACTTTCCACGCGACTCTATTTTCCCTCGTCATCGTTTACTTCTCCATTTATCTCGCGCCGCATTTGTACCAATCCGTCTACTGGAACACTGGTTTCTTCACGTATACCTTTCCTCTCGTGCTTCTCCCTTGGGTGTTGACCCTCGTCACAGACCAAAATACATCCAAGACAAAATTAATTCTGATCGCCCTGCTCTCCCTCCTCGCGGGCGGATTCTCCGAAGCGAGTTGCACCGTGCTAGTTTCCATTTTGGCGTTGTACACGGTTATCGCTTTCATCGGCTCTCGCTATAAAAAAGTTTGGGCGCAAAAGACTTTCACCCCTGCGCTCGTGGCGTTGATATTCGCCATCGTCGCCATGGCGTTGCTCGTCTTCGCGCCGACCACCCAACTCCGCGCGGAACGATATGGCGAGCCAGCGAGTCTGCTTGAACTGATAACCTTGGTGTTCAACTTCACGCGCCAGTTTGTGACGTTGTCGCTCAAAGATTATCAACAACTCCTCATTCTCATCCTTGCAGGTTTACTCGGCTTTGTGTTGAACTCAAAAGAACGCGACATCAACATCCCCAAAACGCTCGCCCTCGGATTTGGGATCTTCGTTCTGGCGACTCTCCTCGTCGCCGCATCGTTGACCCCCAGCGCCTACATCGAGCGCGGACTCCCCATCCTCCGCACGCAGATCATCCCGCGTCACATCATGGTCTTCGCCTTCGTCGCGCTCGGCTGGGTCGGCGGCTATTCCCTTCATCAACTCTACGCGCCCGCTTGGTTGCAGATGACAGCCACAGCCGCATTGTTGGTTACTCTTATTTTCCCAATAGTCACAATTTATAATTCGTCAAAATACATTCCCGTGTACAGTCAGCGCGCCCAACTATGGGACGAACGCGAGGCGACGATCCTTTCCGCCATCGAGAATGGTCAAGACCGCGTCGAAGTCCTCGCAATTGACGGCGCGCCTGTCGGCGGCATCCGCGATTTCGACCCGCCTGACAAAAAAGGATATTGGATCACTCTCTGCGCCGCCGATTACTATCACATCAAATTACAGGTCATCCTCCCATGAACATTGTTGCGCTCGTCCCCATGCGTCATCACAGTCAACGCGTGCCAGGCAAGAACTATCGTTCGCTCGCTGGCAAGCCTCTATTTCATCACATCATCGAGACGTTGCTCGCCGTGCCGCAGATCAACCAAATCGTTGTGGATACCGACTCCGACGAAGTAATGGCTGGCTTGAAGGAGCATTTCCCATCCGTGAATATCATCAACCGCCCCGAATCCCTCCGCCCTGATGATGTGCCGATGAACGAGATTTTGATCCACGACACAGGCTTATTCCCCGCCGATTTTTATCTGCAAACCCACAGTACGAATCCCTTGTTGAAGCCCGAATCAATTTCCAAAGCCATCCAATTACTACTTACCAATTACCCCAATTACGATTCGCTCTTCCCCGCCCCCCGCCTCCAAACCCGCCTCTACGACAAAGACGGCAACGCGATAAATCACAACCCGAAAGAACTGATCCAGACGCAGGATTTGCCTC
>JAJTYX010000092.1:0-2500 GCA_021462865.1 Gammaproteobacteria bacterium
CCATTCGTGCAGGTCGGAACTTACCCGACAAGGAATTTCGCTACCTTAGGACCGTTATAGTTACGGCCGCCGTTTACTGGGGCTTCGGTTCGGTGCTTCGCTTGCGCTGACACATCCCCTTAACCTTCCAGCACCGGGCAGGCATCACACCCTATACGTCGTCTTTCGACTTTGCAGAGTGCTGTGTTTTTAGTAAACAGTCACAACTCCCGATTCTCTGCGACCTACCGACGCTCCCGACGCTTGGTCGTTTACGCCAACAGGCACACCTTCTCCCGAAGTTACGGTGTCAATTTGCCGAGTTCCTTAGCCAGGGTTCTCTCACGCGCCTTGGTATACTCTACCTGTCCACCTGAGTCGGTTTGCAGTACGGTTACTAGAGAGACTCTGTACGCGGCTTTTCTTGGAAGTCTGGAATCGCCAAGTTGCTGGGCCGAAGCCCAACCTCATCACCTCTCGGCCTTCTGAGCTCGTGTTTGTCCCTCTCGGGTCCTGCGAACTCGACCTATCGGCTTGAACCGAGATCCATCCACTCGGCTTGACCTATCCTTCTCCGTCCCCGCTTACTTCAACGTCTTCCCTAATAGCGCAGGAATATTAACCTGCTTTCCATCACCTACGCCTCTCGGCCTCGGCTTAGGTACCGGCTAACCCATGGGCGGATTATCCTTCCCCAGGAAACCTTGGACTTACGGCGACCGAGTTTCTCGCTCGGTTTATCGCTACTCATGCCTGCATAAGCTCCTCTGAAGCCCGGTAGTGGTCCTTCCGGTCCACCGTGTATCTGCTTCAGAGTACTCCTCTACCGCTCCTTGCGGAGCCCGTAGCTTCGGTGCTCACCTTTAGCCCCGTTATATTTTCGGCGCAGACTCGCTTGACCAGTGAGCTATTACGCTTTCTTTAAAGGATGGCTGCTTCTAAGCCAACCTCCTGGTTGTCAAAGCGTTTCCACATCCTTCGACACTTAGGTGAGACTTTGGGACCTTAGCTGACGGTCTGGGCTCTTTCCCTCTCGACAACGCAACTTATCTCGCGCCGTCTGACTCCCGGATACTACTCACCGGCATTCGGAGTTTGATTGGGTTTGGTAATCTGGTAGGACCCCTAGCCCATTCAGTGCTCTACCTCCGGCGGTATTCGTCCGAGGCTATACCTCAATATATTTCGAGGAGAACCAGCTATCTCCCAGCTTGATTAGCCTTTCACTCCTATCCACACCTCATCGCCCGCATTTTCAACTGCGGTGCGTTCGGTCCTCCAAGCGGTGTTACCCAACTCTTCAACCTGGACATGGATAGATCGCTAAGGTTTCGGGTCTACGTCCCGCGACTAAGCGCCCTTTTAGGACTCGCTTTCGCTCCGGCTCCACCTTTCGGCTTAACCTCGCCACGAAACGTAACTCGCAGGCCCATTATGCAAAAGGTACGCGGTCACACGTTCCAGCCGAAGCTGGCATAGTGCTCCCACTGCTTGTAGGCGTACGGTTTCAGGTACTCTTTCACTCCCCTCACCGGGGTGCTTTTCACCTTTCCCTCGCGGTACTCGTTCACTATCGGTCAATCAGGAATATTTAGCCTTACGGGATGGTCCCCGCTGATTCCCGCCGGATTGCACGTGTCCTGCGGTACTCGGGTACCTGCTAGAGTCTGGAGCATTTTCAATTACCGGGCTGTCACCGTCTCTGGCCGGCCATTCCATGCCGTTCATCTAACGCCCCTCGCTCATGTCGCAGGCCCCACGACCCCTTCGGGCTTGCGTCCGAAGGTTTAGGCTCTTCCCCGTTCGCTCGCCGCTACTTGGAGAATCGAGGTTTCTTTCTTTTCCTTCAGGTACTTAGATGTTTCAGTTCCCCGAGTTCGCTGCGCTTGGCTATGAATTCACCAAGCGCTTGTGGTTCATCACCACAGGGTTTCCCCATTCGGAAATCCACGGATTATAGCCTGTTAGCGGCTCCCCGTGGCTTATCGCAGCTGTCCACGTCCTTCATCGCTTCTGATTGCCTAGGCATTCACCATACGCCCTTCGTAGCTTAGCCTTATCCCTAAGGCACGCATCGAGATCCCACAGCGCCGCCGGTCGCCCGGACGTCGCTGTCAGACTCATTCGTGTGGTCACGCGCAGGATTCGATTTGCGAGATCAGCTCCGCTCTCGAGAGAACCCTCTCGCTCGCTTTCGCTTCACTCACGTCGACCTGCCGTTGACCCGCTAGCTATTTCTAGGAACTGCGCGATGCCGTGCTCGCTCGCTCGAAGGAGCAGAGGAGTCGGTGATCGTGCGCGATAGACGTCTGCCACCCGAGATCGTCCAACAAGGCTCGAGGTCACCCTCGAGACGTGCTTACGTCTCCGTCCGCTCCCCTTTTGGGAGCAGAAATTTAGGCCCGTAGGTGGGTCTATCGCTATTTAGTTGTCAGAGATCCAGGACGACTCGAAGTGAGTCGTCGGAATTTATAGGGACGCCATGTTCGTGCGTCCAGCGTTGCAGCGCAACGTGGTGGAG
>JAJTYX010000093.1:0-1333 GCA_021462865.1 Gammaproteobacteria bacterium
CATAGGCGCTAGGATAGTCGTGAGTGGAGCAGCTCGCACTGTCTGGTCCTGCGTCGCGGCGGCTCACGGAAGTGTCGCATCAGCCGTGCGAGGACGCCGCGGATCGGCACGCGCTGGAAGGCGCGGCGGATGGCGTCTCGAACGGTGGCGAGGGCGACCTTCATGATCCGCCAGGCCGACATCGATCTGAGGGTTGCGTGGTCCGGAGGGGGGAGAGTCCGGGAGGTCCCGGGCGATGTCTTCGGCGAGCAGGATGGCGATCAGCCTGGCGTAGAGCCAGGCGCGCGCGAGGGCCGGGGTCCTGGCGGGCAGCTGGTCGAGGCCGGCGAGGCTCTTCATGCGCTTGAAGGCGAGCTCGATCTGCCAGCGGAAACGATAGAGGGCGAGCACGTCGGCGGTCGGGAACGTCTCGGCCGGGAGCGCGGTGAGCAGCAGGATGAAGGCGGCCGCCCGCAGGCTGCGGGGATCGGGTTTGCGGCCGCGCTTGCTGGCCTCGGCGCGCAGCCGCTTGCGCTCGGCCTCGGCCTGCGCCGGCGTCTTGCGCCGGATCACCAGGCGCAAGGGCAGGAGAGGCGCGCCGGCCGTGCCCTCGTCGAGGGCGACCGGCACCTCGCCCTCCCACCCGCGCAGCCGATCGAGGGTGGCGAACAGGTCGAACGGCGCGCCGTCGGGGCGCAGCAACCGCAGCGAGCGCCAGCCCGTCCGCACGATGAAGCCGGCGCCGGCCGCGATCACCGGCCGCAGATCGTGCGGCCGCGCGTAGTAGCGATCCGCCAGCACGATGTCGCCGGCGACGTAGGGCAGACGCTGGAGCTTCTCCGCGCCGCTGCCGTCGGTCAGCTCGATGTGATCGACCCGCCCGGCCGCCAGGTCGTAGCCGACATGCAGCCGCCACGTCGTCCGATCGGCCCCCGGCCGGCAGATCGAGGTCCCGTCCAGCACCCGCAGCCGATGGCCCGCCCAGCGCCGCGAAGGCGCCTGCGCCCCCTGCGCCAGAACCGCCGAGAGCACCGCCCCGAGCCAGTCCGCCGACTTCACCAGACGCTCCAGCAGCGAGGGGTCCGACAGCCGCGCGATCCCCGCCGCCTCCGCCCACGCGCAGGTCTCCCGCAACGACATCCCGCAGCCGCCATAGGCCAGCGCCAGGCGCAGCAGCACCTCCGCGCTCCCCACCTCCCGTGCCCGCACGAACGCGCCGTGCGCGCGTGCCGTCGCAGCGAGATCGAAGCCCGCCGGCAGCCGCGAGAGCAGCGCTGGCCAATCCGTCAGATACAGGGATGCAACCGTCATCCCCATCTTGAATCACACCCAGATTCCACGTGTCGAGAACTTA
>JAJTYX010000094.1:0-1745 GCA_021462865.1 Gammaproteobacteria bacterium
TAATTGAGTCTCCAATTTCCATTGAAAGTCTTGCGGAACTTCCATGTTATCTGCTGTTGAATTTAATTTCGCGGCAACGACTTGTTCCTCGGCGGGGAGTTGGTCGAAGATTTCTTTATTCATAGTCCATCTCCAATGCAATGGAAGATCGCGCGCGCAGGTCTTGCAGTCCGCGCGAGACGAGCATTTTGACGGCGGCTTCGCTTTTGCCCATCACAGAAGCCGCCTCGACAAAACTGAGTTCGCTAAAGAAACACAGGATCAACGCTTCGGCGCGATCACTACTGAGTTGCTTGAGCACGTTGATGATCTGAGTCCGCTCGAGGCGTTGAAACGCTGACCTATCGGTAGGCAGACTGGAGGTCGGGATGTGAAGCGCCGCCTCCAACGGGACCTCAGGCTGGGCTCGCCGAAAAAAGCGGAGTCGCAGTCTGGATGCGATCCCCATCAACCACGCAATATACGGAGCCGCGCCGCGATAGGATCGAATCCCCTCCAGCGCCGCCATAAACGTTTGCGAGGTCAGGTCTTCCGCATCGTAGGTGTTTCCCGTGTGCGCCATGTGATAGCGATAAACGCTCGCAACGTGACGGCGATATAACTCGGCAAACGCCTCTGGCTCAGCGCGGGCTTGCTGCGCGAGGCTTGCATCGTCCATGGACGGGTAGTGAGGGATGGTCATAAATGAGTGAGGCGTCTCCTGCTGTGTTGCGCGCACAGTAGGTAGTGCCGCTAGAGGCTTGAATCGTAACAGGGAAATTGAAAAGACCTCGGAGTTCTTCGGGAACTCCGAGGTCTTACATCTGTACGTTTCGGCGGACTAAAGTCCTGTCTCAGTTCATAAAAGTCGGCTGGAAGCCGACTCGCTCGTTAGCGCGGAGCGCTTCCACGCACTGAGCAACGGGCTTTCGCGAAGCGCTCTTTAGGGTAGCCCTGCATTCACTGCCCGCGCCCTTTACCTGCCCAATCTCTTTGAATGAGGGTCGAGAGATGATGGATGTTTATGATGTTGATATTCATAATTTTGATATTAAGTATTCCAATCTTTTTACATAGGTTTGGAATTCTAGATCATTGAAGTTGCTTTTTTGTAGTTTTTGATATGTCGCCTGTATGGTGTTTTTCATCTCTTTCAAGAACTTTGTAGCATTAATTCGCTTTTCGGTGGCATCAAATAATTGCCCTGACCTACTAATTTTCCAGCCACTTCTCGTTTCTCCATTATGTAAAATACCACATCGTACATTTGAGTAGAAGTCATGGGGAATCCCACTGTCTTTTGTTCGATCTTTAATGTCTGCATATCGAGTCGCTGATAACCCGCCTGTAGAAAAAGAATGAAATCTTGGGTTGGTGACAAAGAAATAGCCAAAACATTTTTCACTATTATTATGCGTGTCCTTTAGGCTTGGTACTGTAAACGATATATATGTTTCTATCAACAAGCAACAGTTAGCCATTATTGAAAAGCCATCCTTGTAATCCTTTTTGTAGGCTGATGCTTTATATTCAAAAGGCTTGATATATCGCCTGTGCAATCTTTGATAAAAAAATTTGGCTAGCTCGCTTACATTTGAGGTGGCGATCCATTGGCTGATATGATCGGCAGTTATTTCCCTGCTATCATCATATATGGCCAATATAACTTGGTTGTTTGCCATAATCAGTAGATCACGAAAGAGCCAGATGAGTGTGACGAGAAACGACATCAGCCAAGTCATATAAGTTTTCAACGGCCTGAGCAA
>JAJTYX010000095.1:0-3418 GCA_021462865.1 Gammaproteobacteria bacterium
GACCGCGGGCGCCGCCAGCAGGAAGTGATCCGCACGATCTTTCAAAAGGCGCTGCAAACGAACACGTTCAGCAAAATACCCCAACTGTATAACGATTTTTCCAGTACGGTCGTCACCGACATGAGCCTCAGCGACATGCTCAGCCTTGCGCCGTACGCGGTCAACTTTACAAACGCGAACATCCGCAGTTATTACATCCGTCCGCCTTACGTCGTCTCGTGGATGACGCCCGGCGGCGCGTCGGTGTTACTGCCGCAGGAAGAGGCATTGAGGGGAATGCTGCTCGAAGCGACGACGCTTTCCACTTACGCCGCGGCGCGGGAAAGCGTTGTCATCGAAGTGCAGAACGGCTCATATTTCGACACCGTGGAAACGCTCGCCGCCTCCCGCCTGAATTATGCCGGGTACGAAACTGTGATCGGTTTCGCCGAGAACCGGGATTACGGAAGCACCGTCCTCGTGGATTTCACCGTCGCCCAGGATCCGAATCAACGCCAGACGATCCTCAATGTGTTGGGGACGTATTCCGCCAACGTCATCTCCCTGCCCGACCCGAACAGCGCCGCGCAATATCGGGTCATCATTGGATCGGATTATCAAGCCTGCTTCAAACCCGAAGACCTCACGCATTGACTCAATTGATGCGCCGTCAGCCCTCAATCACGCCGACCGCGCTGCGCGATAATTTCCTTGCAAAAGGGACGCGGCTGGACTATAATCCCGCCCGTTCATCGGGCGCATAGCTCAGTTGGTTAGAGCGCATGTATCACACACATGAGGTCCGGGGTTCGAGTCCCTGTGCGCCCACCATCAAACCATTGCTTCGGCGCTGAGCCGAGCCTGCGCGTGTATTGCGGGTTACAGGTTGCAAGTCGGCAGGTTGGGATTTTGGAAGTTCCAGCCTGCCGACTTTTGCGTTTTATTTTCTTCGCTTTGCAACCAAGACGATTCCGAAAAAGGCGGGCAGGAGGAAGGCGCTTCCGCATAAGGGTTTGGAGGTTTCCGGCGCGGGGGTTTCCTTCGGCGCTTCGGTGGGTTGGGGCGTGGGCGGCGCGGAGGTCCCAGTGGGGATAAAGGTCAGGGTGGGTTGAGCAGGATACGGCGTGGGAGGAACCGGAGTGGCCGTCAGCCCGAGCAAAGTAAAACTCCCATCGTCGTTTGCCGCAACCGCTTCGGGGATTGCCCACGAAATTTCCTCCAGAAGTTCTTTGGCGCGTTCGTTGTCCGGGTCGAGTTCGAGCGCGGTTTGAAGTTCGGAGAGAAGCGTCGGCAGAAGGTTTTCTGTGTCCGCGCCGCCGCCCCAGTAGATTTGATAAGCGTACTTCGCCCACAGCAGGTCGGCGTAACCGGTGTGCCAGAGCGAGTCATCCGGCAGGAGCGCGAGACATTTTTCATAGGCTTCCCTGCTCAATGCGAACAACTCCCGCCCGCCGGGATCGTCGCGCAAAAAGCCCTTCGGTAATTTGGCGGCTTCCTTGTATGCCTTCGCCAGTCTGCCCCACGCTTCGCCGTCGCTCGGGTCTCGGGCGACATTTTCTTTTTCCTTCAAAACTTTTTGCCAGAGCGCGGGATCGAGGACGGCGACTTGGATGTTGTCGGAATAGGTCGGCTCAAGATCGGCGAACGTCCAGCGGATTTCATTCCCGCTTCGGACTCCGCCCGGGGTGGATTCGCCGTACCCGGACTGTCCCGTCAGGTCGAGATTTTGTTCGTTGACTTCATACGGCAGGCGGACGATGATCTCGGCGCTCCCAATCGTGCCGTTCCAACCCGCGCCGGTTTCGAGAATGTATTTGAACGCCTCGAAGGGATAATAACCATATCCATTTACAGTGTAGGAGACTTCGAGTAGCACGTCTTGATTCGGCGGGAAGGCTACGTCGAAGACTGCCCAGGGAATTTCATCGCGCTCCGGGTAGGAATATTCGCTGGACGAAAAAGGCTGAATCTCGCGCCGCGTGGGTACATTTTTGCCGTTGACCTTGACGTTGATCGAAGCGATCTCCGGGAAGTTGCCGTAGCCGTCGGAGTTGCCATTGAAGAACGAGAGCGGGAAACGCGCCGCCATTTTTTCCTCCGTCGCGCCGAGGTTGCGCATGGTAAAGGAGGCTTCCGTCTTTGCAATTGCGTTCCCGTCATTGGCAGGGTCGGCGGAGATGGTCAGGATGACCGTCTCGGAGACCATCCGCACCTCGGTGACGGATTCTCCCGGCAGAAGCGTTGTCCCCGGAGGGGCTTCGGGCGGCGCGGCATCGGCGCGGGCGGTTTGATGCGGGAAGATGAAAGCAACTATCAATAGAACGGCGAACAGGGCGAGAGTCTTTTTCATGTCTGTCTCCTCGATTTCATCCAAATATACACAGCCGATACGCGCCGGTCAACTGGAAAAAAGAGCCAGCCGGATCGAAACATCGCTACGCCAGCCCCAGTGTCCTTTCCCCATGACGAGTTACCGGGAAACGAGGCAATGGTCGCCGGAAAATAACCGTCACTTTTTACATAGCGGTATAATTCGACCACGAAACAGGTGTATGAATGGAATAACAGGAAGGCTCAAATTAATCTTGCAAAGCACAAGGTTAGTTTCGAGGAAGGCGAGACAATATTCGACGACCCGTTTCTCATAACCTATGCGGATGAACTACACTCGGAAACGGAAGAACGCTGGATCAGCATCGGCATGTCCACAAATGAACGATTGCTTTTGGCGGTTCACGTAGAAAAAATGATGCCCAACGATTTTGTTCTGGTCAGGCTCATCAGTTGTCGAAAAACGACGACATCCGAAAGAAGATTATATGAAGAAAACAAAAACACTTGATCCAAAAGACTATGACGACGGCATGTTGCCTGAATATGACTTCACCGGAAAAAAGCCCATACGCGGCAAATACTATCTTGGCAGGCGGCAGGGCTATACTGTCCGCATCCATAACGAGGACGGCACAATGACTGAAAAATATTACAGTCCGATGATCGCCCTCGAACCCGACGTCGCCGCGTACTTCCCCGATGCCGAAAGCGTCAACAACGCCTTACGGACTTTGATCGCGCTCGTTCCAGAAAGAAAAATCGGCGAGAAAAAAGCAAAACACAAAGTCACCAAACAAAAAGCAAAACGAGCCGCCGCCAAAAAATAGGCGGCTTTTTTCAACCTGCAACCTGCAACCTGCAACCTGAAACCTAAAACCTGACACCTGACACCTGCAACTTGAAACTCACCGACACCCACTGTCACCTTGACTATCACAAATTCGACGCCGACCGCGCGGACGTGATTCAACGCGCAAAGGATTCGGGGTTGATTCGGCTCCTCGTGCCGGGACTCCATCACAGGTCCAGCAAAGAGGCGGTAAAGTTGGCGGAGTCGCATCCTGAAATTTATGCGGCAGTCGGGTTTCATCCCACCGATCTGGAC
>JAJTYX010000096.1:0-5734 GCA_021462865.1 Gammaproteobacteria bacterium
AGAGATGAAAGGCGCTTGCAGAAACTGCCATAACGACGCCTATATCGATAATTTTTACAAGCAATTTGATGATTTAGTGTTGCTCTATAATGAAAAATTTGCCGGACCTGCTCAATCTTTCATGAATGAATTAATCACTGATGGGGTGCTGAATCCGCAAGCTCCCTTTGAACATGAGGTGCAATGGATATTCTGGGAACTGTGGCACCATGAGGGACGCCGGGCGCGGCATGGTGCAAGCATGATGGGTCCTGACTTTACCCACTGGCAGGGGATGTATAAGGTAGCAAAGCATTTCTATCTGAAATTTTTACCCGCCGTAATCAAGGCGGCGGCACAGAAAAGTCCGGAGATGCAGTTAAAATATGAAAACAAAATTGAAGCGCTGCTTGCGCAAGAGGAGCACCGATGGATGAAGGGCCTTTCTCCCGAAGAAGCACAGGCATTGAGAGAAATGTACCATGAACGTTACGATCAATAACGGCAAACATCTCAGAAGAATGGCATAGGCGCTTAGCGCCTAAACATAGACAATTTATTGCCGATAAAATCAAGAATCTTCCAAAGACAATTTTGACATTCTTAAGCAAAGATATGAGTAAAATTAACTCTGTCAGGGTTTGAAACCCTGACAGAGTTGAAATACGAATTTCGTGATTTGTATTTTATCTTTTCCAGTGTGTGTGGGCTATAAGAAGGAGAAATCGTTATGGGAAAAGGATATTTTATTACCGGTACGGATACGCAGGTAGGGAAGACCATGGTTGCCGGCGGTTTGGCAGCTCTTTACAGAAACAAGGGGCTTGACGTTGGGGTTATGAAACCAATCGCTACAGGCTGTAAACGGGTAAATAACACCCTTATATCCGATGACGCCATCTTTTTAAAAAATTCTGCGGAAGTAGATGACGAATATGAACTCATCAACCCCGTCAGTCTTGAACAACCCCTCGCTCCAACGATAGCAGCGCGGCTGAGTGATACAAAGATAGACTTGGAAAAAATACGCATGGCCTATGACTCTCTATGTGAAAGGCATGAGTATCTTATTATCGAGGGCATTGGCGGGTTGCTTGTCCCGATTGATGAATACTACTTTGTTGTGGATTTGGCCTATGAGATGGAGTTGCCGGTCATTGTCGTATGCCGGCCTAACCTTGGCACAATAAATCACACCCTATTAACCGTATCGTATGCACGCGAACACGGACTCGCCGTCAAGGGGATTGTTATGAATGAGTCCACGGAAAACGGCAATGACGTCGTCATGAGGACAAATATTGATGAAATAAAGCGGCTTACCGGCCTTCCCCTGTTAGGCGTGATTCCCTTTGATAAAGGACTGGATGTAACCAAATTTAACAAAGAGGTCTTGCTGAAAATTTTTCGTGATAAAGTCGACAAAGACATTATAATATAATTTTCATTTTTTTAAGTTTTTATAGAAAAAGAAATCGATAGCGAACGCAAAAAAAGGCTATCGTAGCGAGCGAAGCGAAGCAATCTGTTGTTTACAAAAGACTCAAGGTTGCTTCGCTTTCACTCGCAGTGACAATAATATATGTAGATATTTTTGAAAAACGCTACACTGGTTGTTTCAACAATTTATAAAAATCGGTCTTTGGAGTTGAGTAAGGTGGATTAATCGAAGCGAATCTGCCATTTAGTTTATTAATTTGGAGTAAAATTACATGAAAACTCAGTTAGAACTCGCACGTGATGGTATTATAACAGAAGCAATGAAAGAGGCGGCAGCCTACGATGATGTTTCTCCAGAATTTATTTGCGAAGGTATTGCAAAAGGGCAGATCGTTATTTATGGAAACCCAAATAGAAATGCCCGTGTCGTTGGTATTGGAAAGGGGCTTAAAACAAAGGTAAATGCCAGCATTGGCACCTCGCCCGATATTGTTGATATTGATATGGAGGTAAAAAAAGCAAAAACTGCCGAAAAATATGGCGCCGATACCCTGATGGAACTCTCAACGGGTGGAGATTTAACCATGATCAGAAAACGCGTGCTGGACTCCATTTCCCTTACCGTGGGCACCGTACCCCTGTATCAGGCTGCAATCGAAACCAACAAGAAGAAGGGTTCGGTTGTACACATGGAAGCGGATTTCCTTTTTGATGTCATTGAACAACAGGCAGAAGAGGGAATAGGATTTATGGCAATCCACTGTGGAATAAACCTCATAACGTTAGAACGACTCAAAAAGCAAGGGTATCGCTATGGCGGACTTGTAAGCCGTGGAGGCTCTTTTTTAACAGCATGGATGAATCACAACAAAAAAGAGAATCCGCTTTATGAGCAGATCGACCGTCTCATTGGTATTATGAAAAAGCACGATGTCATCCTCAGCCTTGGAAATGGCCTCCGGGCAGGCGCCATCCACGACAGCACCGACCGTGCCCAGATACAGGAACTTATTATCAACTCCGAAATCGCCGAATACGCCCAAAGCAAAGGAGTACAGATCATTGTAGAAGGCCCTGGCCATATACCGATCGATGAAATTGAGGCCAACGTGATTATCCAAAAACGTCTCAGCAACAACGCCCCATTTTATATGCTTGGACCGATTACCACCGATGTGGCGCCAGGATACGATCACATTTCGTCGGCCATCGGCGCCGCCTTGTCATCGTGTTATGGAGCCGATTTCATATGTTACGTGACACCCCCGGAACACCTTGCCCTCCCCGGGCCTGATGACGTCCGCGAAGGTGTCATGGCCGCCCGTATCGCAGCTCATGTCGGTGATATGGTAAAACTAAAAGATAAGGCCAAGAATTTAGACTTGAAGATGGGCATCGCCCGCAGGGACTTGGATTGGAAGACGCAGTACGAAACAGCAATAACAAAAGAACGCGCACAGGAGATTCGCAACAGCCGTCCTCCCATGGATGAGGATACCTGCACTATGTGCGGCAGCCTGTGTTCGCTCAAGGGTGTGATGAAATACTACGAACAGGACCTCGAAAAAAGCCGCAAGAAAAGTGCAGTGCCTGTAGCATTTTAAGACAAACGTTATACTGATATTGTCATGAACTGGCGATACGCCCCCTGACTACTTTTGCTTGGTTTTTATTTTTCATGCAACAGTGCGTTAGTAAGTGTTGAACAAATAGAAAAATAAATATTCCTTCTGACCGCGGGGAGGTCGGGAGGAAGAGAGCACCGTTGATCTGAGAGATGAGGTCACTTTTGCTCCAACTGCGTATCCGCCCGCCACGGGTATAATACGCTGTTGGAGCAACGGATGCTCTGCCGGGCATCAAAAATATTGAAATCATATCCAACAATAAATAATATTCTCCTTGTAGTATTACCATGTAAAATCTTTCTTTTTTTGCAAATTATTTACACCCCGCTTCGCCCCCTTGACTTCGTCATGATGGTTCGACAGGCTCGCCATGCACGGCGCAACATCCTGAGCCTGCCGAAGGATCAGTCGAACGATAGGGGGGATTTGGTTGTGGCTTTGCTGCGTTATAATTGACCTGATTAAACTAAAATCGGGAATCGATCGTATCCGTCGACTATTCCCCATTAAACGCCTTGATCTTTTTGTTACTGCTAGAAATCCGATTTTTAAAGAAACAGTTGAAAAACAAAGACCATCATTTATGAAAGATGCGATTCGGAAAAATCTTATAGATATTCTTCAAGCAGCAGAAGAAATGCAAAGATTTACCCAAGGTATGAATTTCAGGGAAGATCAAAATGTCGCCATCACACAAAGAACAGATGAGAGGGATTTGAGGTTATCGGGGAAGCCCTTAGCAGGATAAAAAAAGTATGATGATGAGTTTCTTAACAGAATATCCGGATATTACCGCATCATAGACTCTAGAACATATTAATACATGTTAACACATGGTGTGACATCATTGATGAAATGATTGTCTGGAAGGCTGTTGAGAATCTTTTACCTACTTAAATTGGAGAAATACATGAGATATTGAATGCCCGGCAAACCATCTCAGAAAACGACTTCACGATCACGGAGTTTCAGCGTTGGGTGATTTCGCGCAAAATAATTTGATCAGTAAAATTCAACAAGGGTTTAATAGGCGTAAGGTTGGCGAAAGGAAAAAGACAATCTCGTGATGCATAAAATCCGTAAATCGGACGAGCGGGTGAATAAGTTGTTGTCGCTGTATTGAATAAGCGTGGAGCATCTACCGTGCAGTTTGCTGGAAACAGCCGACGGTTTTTTAAAGTTGGTTTGTTGACAAAAACACATTGTATCAGGGTGTATATTGCCCATCCGCAAGCGGGCGATATGTCCCGCTAGGCGTGAACGATGAGACGCACGTGCCTAAAGAAAAGGCTTTATATTTTAATCAAGAGAATGTAGAATCAGCACATTATGGGACGCGGAAATAAGGAAGTTGAAAAGAAATTATTTACCGAATCTGTCAAGTTTGCCACTCCTGAGCAATTGTTCTATGTAACGAATGAAAATCGATACTTCGCCTACTGGCCTAAAGGCTTGGACGGCGAAAAAAGTACATTTCAAAGTAGATAACAGGAGATCACTGATGCCCAATTTGGTTGTTAACCAGCGAAGTCAGACACAGGGAAGAGATTGAAACTACAAGATAAATTGTATGATTTTATCTTAAAGGAATGGCTGCTCATTGCCTCCATTGCTGTGCTGGTAGGTACATCCATATATCTTCATCGCTCGCCGGTCCTTTCGATTGCCGAGTACCAGATTCTTTTTATTCTGGCAGTTCTCTTTATCGTTATAAAAGGGCTTGAACAGAGCGGCCTTATATTACGGCTATCTCAAAGTGTTGAAAGAGGGAAATTCATTCCGTTAAAGCTGATTGTTATCACATTTCTTTTAGCCATGCTTATAACGAATGATGTGGCACTAATTGTTATCGTTCCGCTGACACTAGAGCTCAATATAAATCGCAAAGATATCATAGTCATTCTAGAAGCGTTAGCCGCAAATGCCGGATCCGCACTAACACCCTTTGGCAACCCTCAAAACCTTTTTATCTATTGGTTTTACGGGGTTCATCCTGAAACATTTGTTGCAGCCATCGCGCCATTTTCCCTCGTATTCCTCGTACTCCTCATCCTTGCCTCAATAGCATTAAAGACATCAAATAATCAGGTTCCTCAACCCGTAACCACTATCAGAAGATCGGCATATATCTATGCGGCATTTTTGCTTGGCATTATTTTCGTTGTGCTGCATATCCTCCCCATTCAGGTTGGATTTATCGTTGTCGCTTTCGTTCTTTTCTTTGATCGGGACAGTCTGCAAATCGACTACGCTCTCTTGTTAACTTTTGTAGCTTTTTTTGGTATTGCAGATAATGTGCAATGCTTGTTCGCTGAGAATATCAAACATTCAGGCCATATCTTCATGTTTTCTTCGTTGTTAAGCCAAATCATCAGCAATGTTCCGGCAGCACTTTTATTTGCCAGATTCACTCCGCAGTGGGAAGCCCTGCTTTGGGGCACAAATGTTGGCGGATTCGGGAGCCTGGTAGGGTCGCTGGCGAATCTCATCGCCTACAAACTCTATATCTCACATGAGGATACAAATAATTCAGTCGCATTTACCACAAAGTTTCTGTTGATTGGTTATATGGCATTTGCAATTGGCGTCTTGCTGTATTTGGGGCGTAAGACGGTGTACTAAAGGCTAGCTGGTTGCTATCATAACATCGTGAACTTAATCAGATAAAGGGCAGGCATGGTTAACGG
>JAJTYX010000097.1:0-6360 GCA_021462865.1 Gammaproteobacteria bacterium
GCTGCGGGTCCGGACGGCCTGTAACGGGCGTGTGAGGCCGGCGCAGCAGGAGCGCAGCCGCAGCCGAACCCGAGCGAGCGCAGCACAATTTTTCTCTACACCGGCGCCGTCAGCGGGTTGTACGCGTACAGCCCCAGCGACTCGGCGGTCCTGTGCGACGAACTGCCGTAGTTGTCCGGATCGCGTGCATACATCCGCCGCGCATTCACGTGCGACTCGCGCATGACGAGAGTGCCCCGCTCGCGTCGCGCAGCCTCGTAACGCGCGAGCCCCTCCTGCCACCCGGACGCGGCCTGCATTGCCCGTGCGAGCACCATTCCGTCCTCGATGGCCATGACCGCGCCCTGCGCGAGAAACGGCGTCATCGGGTGCGCCGCGTCGCCGAGCAGCGTCGAGCGACCACGCGTCCACTGCGGCAGCGGCTCGCGGTCGAACAGCCCCCACTTGAAGCAGCGTTCCGGTGGCGTCGCGGCAATGATGGCCTGTACCTCCGGGGCAAAGTCGCTGAACTCCCGCTGCAACTCCGCAATCCCGGAGTGCACCGACCAGCCCTCCTCGGCCCACTCGTCGCGCTTCGAGAACGCCGCAAAGTTGACCAGCGTGCCATTCCTGACCTTGTAGCGCGCAAAAGTCCGGGCGGGTCCCGCGAAGGAAGCGGAATCGGGAACGACGACGGCTGGATCGAGTCGCGCCATCGGCACAAGGCCGCGCCAGGCGATGTAGCCCGTGAACACCACCTGCTCCTCGCCCCACAACGCCCGGCGCACCGCCGAACGGATGCCGTCGCAGCCGACGAGCACGTCGGCAGTTTCGCTGCGGCCGTTGCCGAAGGTCGCAGTCACGCTCCCGGCAGTCTCTGCCAGGGCCACGAATCCGCAGCCGGTGTGCAGGCAATCCGGGTCCATGGCGCGCACGGCATCGGCGAGTGCCCCATGCAGGTCCGCACGGTGTGCCTGGCAGTACGCGGCGCCGTAGCGTTCGCGCATGCGGTCGCCACGATTGGTCTCGACGAGGATCGCGCCGGTGCGATAGTGCTTGATGGCGCCCGCGGCGGGCGTACGCGCGACACGCCGCATCACGTCCTCACCGAGCAGGGGATTGAGCGCATGAGCGCCATTCGGGGTGATGGTTACGCCCGCGCCGGCCTCGCCGAGTTCGGCCGCCTGCTCGAATACAGACACGCGGAACCCGGCCCGCTGCAGGGCGAGCGTCGCCGTAAGGCCGCCGAGCCCGGCACCGACGACGATGACGTGAAGTTCCTTTACCATGATCCGAAACCGGAGCACCCGCGATGCGTCATGCGCCAGCGACCGCAGCAACTGCCGCTACTGCCCAGTTTCTCGAGTGCCGCCACCGCCTGTTCATCGGCGGCGAGTGGGTCGATGCGCGCAGCGGCGAAACCATCGAGGTCGTCAACCCGGCGACGGGCGCACCGATCGCGCGGGTCGCCGCCGCCGGCCCCGAGGACATCGACCGCGCCGTCGCTGCCGCGCGTGAAGCGTTCACGCGCGGGCCCTGGCCCGCGCTGACGCCTGCCGCGCGGAGCGAAATCCTGAATCACCTGGCGGACCTGCTCAGCGCCAACGCCACGGTCCTGACCGAACTCGAAATCCTCGACAACGGCATGCCCCTCAACCCCGCCGGCGCGCTCGCCGTGCCAACCGCGGTGAAAATGCTGCGCTACTACGCCGGCTGGCCATCGCGGATCACGGGTCACACGCTGCCCGCCGACCGGCGCCCGGGCGCGACGTTTCCGCCACTCACCTTCACACGACGCGAACCGGTCGGGGTGGTCGGCCAGATCATACCGTGGAACTATCCGCTGGCGATGGCGGCGATGAAGCTCGGCCCCGCGCTGGCGACCGGTTGCACGGTGGTGCTGAAACCGGACGAAAAAACGCCTTTGAGCGCCCTGTTTCTCGCGGGCCTGCTGCACGAGGCCGGCGTCCCGGCAGGCGTCGTGAACATCGTGCCGGGTTTTGGCGAAACGGCAGGGGCCGCGCTCGCCGCCCATCCCGACGTGGACAAGATCGCATTCACCGGCTCGACCGAGGTCGGGCGCAAGATCCTCCATGCGGCTTCCGGCAACCTCAAACGGGTATCGCTCGAACTCGGCGGCAAGTCGCCGTTCATCGTGTTTCCCGATGCCGACCTCGGTGCCGTGGTCGAGGCCGCGGCACGCTATGCCTTTTTCCTGCAGGGCCAGAACTGCCAGTGCGCCTCGCGCCTGTTCATCCACGAAGACGTGCTCGAGCCTGTCCTCGCCGGCATCGCCGCGGCGGCGCGCGCCATGCCGATCGGGCCCGGCTGGGATCCGGCGACGCGCATCGGGCCGCTGATCTCGGCCGGGCACCTCGACCGGGTCCAGGGTTTCGTCGCCGACGGCCAGCAGGAGGGTGCCGAACTGATCGCCGGCGGCGCGCGACTCGCCGGGCCGGGTTATTTCATGCAACCCGCGGTGTTCGCCCGCACCCATCGCGACATGCGCATCGTGCGCGAGGAAATCTTCGGGCCGGTCACCTGCGTGCAGGGCTTCGCCGATTCCGATCTCGAAGCCATCGCGCGCCAGGCCAACGACACGGTCTATGGCCTCGTGGCGAGCGTCTGGACCCGCGACCTGCGCATCGCTCACCGCCTCGCCGAACTGATCCGAGCGGGCGTCGTCGGCATCAATCACCACGGCAGCGGCGACATCTACGCGCCATTCGGCGGCTACCGGCAGTCCGGCTGGGGCCGGGAGTTCGGTGCGGAAAGCCTGGATCTCTACCTGGAAACCAAGACCGTCGTCGTGCGCTACGACTGACCCCCGGCCTGTGCCGCCTGTGCGGCCCCAGCCATCGGGGAAACTGTGAACGCCGTCGCATCAAGCGCAGGCACGGTCTGCCGATACCGGAAGCGGGTCTCTCAATAATCGGATCGTCGCGTGGATCTTCCCGGCGAAGTCTTCGGTGTGCTGCTTGTGGCGTTCGCCTACGCGCTCAAGAGAATCATCGACTGGGTTCCCGGCCATCGCACGCGGAGAAGCCAGCGACATGACGACGCCGAGCGTGACAAAGCCCGGCAGCGCGAGGAAACCAACCGCCAGCTTGTCGCCGAGCGCAACGCCCACTACAGCAAGTTCTGGAACGAAGCCCATGCCCTGATGGACGAAATGGCGACGGGCGCATTCAGGATGCCGAACCTGCACGTAGTTCGCGGTCGCTACGGCATACTGCTCCAGACCGCGCCAGGCCCGGTGGTGCAGAGGCTGCAGGCGATCACCAGGGTATTCGAGGAAGTCATCAAGGATGGCATCACCGAGGAGCGCTATGCCCGCTTCAATCGGGAAATGCACGAACTGCGCGACGCCTGCCGCGTGGACACGGGCCTCGACCCGCTGCGCAAGCCCCTGCAGGCCGAAGCGACCGCTCCCGCCGAAACCAGCCCGCAGTCAGCCGCGGAAAGCCGACGCTACTTCTCGCCCGCGGACCACGGCTGAGGACGCTCTGGCACTGCACCCGGGCTGACGCCTGCGCGTGCCGTCAGCCGTGGGCAGCGTCCTGGTCGGCGCTGATGCCGTAGCGCTTCATCTTTTCGGCGAGCGTCGTGCGGCGGATCTGCAGGCGCTGGGCCGCGTGCGCCACCACACCTTCGGTCTCTGCGAGCGCACGGCGGATGAGCGCGATCTCGATATTCTCGATGTAGGTCTTCAGCGGCACGCCCTCGGTCGGCAGGTCGAAGTCCTGCGGCTGCGGACCGACCGCCACGCGCTTGGCGACGATCTCGCGGTCGGCCTCGCGCAGCGGCGCGTTCACCGTGTAACGGCTCGGCAGGTTGGGGATATCCACTTCCTGGCCCGGATAGAGCACGCAGAGCCGTTCCATCAGGTTGGCGAGCTCGCGGATGTTGCCCGGCCACTCGTAGCAACGCAGGATGCGCAGCGCCCCGCCGGAGAGTTGCACCGGGTCCTGCCCGAGGCGGCGACAGCGATCGAGGATGTTCGTGGCCAGTTCGGCCAGGTCTTCCTTGCGCTCACGCAGGGGTGGCAGCTCGATCGGGAACACGTTGAGGCGATAGAACAGATCCTCGCGGAACTTCCCTTCGCGAATTGCCTCCTCGAGGTTACGGTGGGTGGCGGCGATGATGCGCACGTCGCAGCTGCGGCTCCGGTTGCTGCCGACCCGCTCGTAGACCCGCTCCTGCAGCACGCGCAGCAACTTCACCTGCATCGGCAGGCTCATGTCGCCGATCTCGTCGAGGAACAGGGTGCCGCCTTCCGCGGCCTCGAAGCGGCCGACGCGCGTGGCAATCGCGCCGGTGAAGGCGCCTTTCTCGTGACCGAACAGCTCGCTCTCGAGCAGATCGGCGGGAATCGCTCCGCAGTTCACCGGCACGAACGCCTTGTTGTTGCGCGGCGACAGCGCGTGGATGTAGCGCGCCACCCACTCCTTGCCAGTGCCGGATTCACCGGTGATCAGCACGTTGGTGTTGAACGGCGCCACCTGCTCGATCAGCCGGCGCACGCCCGCCATGCGCGGGCTCTGGCCGGTCGGGAAGTACAGCGCACGCGCCTTGGCGAGCCGGGTTTCCTCGCGCCCGCCGTCGCTGCCGCTGATATTGGTCTCGATGAGCTGCTGCAGGGGCTCTTCGACGCCGTAGTCGGGGGAATTGCTCGCCTCGGTCATGGACACCTGCCGCATGCAGCACGACCCGTGCCGCGGCCGGGCGGCGGGGTAGTTACTGCCCGTTGAAACAGCGCACGGGAAATCAAAAGCGACCGCTATGATCCGCGAGCCGACCTGAAGTGTCAAACCGTTGACGCTTCAGCCGGCCCACGGCGGGCCGCTGCAGCACAGCCGGAATCCGTCCCGCCTGGCAGTAAGCCGGCGGGTCATACCACCGGATCAGCGTATGCCGGCGAGCAGCAGGCCAAGTGCGCCGAACCCGCCCAGGATGAACAGGCTGGCGTAGAGGTAACGGAGCAGGACCGCGCGCGATGACTCCTGCGCAACGGTGACAGCCTTCCCTGGTTTCATGGCGACATCCCTCGAATCGAAGCGCGCCTTTCTAATTAATGCCCTCCCGAGCCGCAATAGGTGGGAGTACCTACAACGCCACCGGGCGCATACGCTCGCGGCGTCATGCGAACTTCAGCGCCAGCTTCTGCCCCCGCCGTCAGCAACACGGGCCGCGGCCGCACCGTCGCGACGGGCCTGCGGGCGGTCCGCTACAATCACCGCCCCATGCGCCGCATGCTCGTCTTCCAGCACGTCGCCCACGAAATCCTCGGCACACTCGACCCGCTGCTGCGCGACGCGGGCTTCCGGATCCGTTACCTGAATTTCGGCCGCCAGGGCGACGCCCGGCCGCAGGTCGACCGCTACCACGGACTCATCGTGCTTGGCGGGCCCATGAACTGCGACCAGGTCGACCGGTATCCGCACCTCGCGGTGGAAACCGAGGCGATTTGCCAGGCAGTCGCGCGGGGCATTCCGGTGCTCGGCATCTGCCTCGGGGCGCAGCTGATCGCCCGCGCTCTCGGGGCGAGGGTCGACAGGAACCACACCCGCGAAATCGGCTGGTACGACGTCGCCCCCACCGCTGACGGCGCCGCCGACCCGCTGTTTGGCGAATTTGCGGGCACCGAAAAGATTTTCCAGTGGCACGGCGATACCTTCGATATACCCGCAGGCGCGGTGCATCTCGCGCACTCCCCAACCTGCGCCAACCAGGCGTTTCGCTACGGTGAGAACACCTATGCGTTGCAGTTCCACCTCGAAGTCGACCAGCCGCTGATCTCGCGCTGGCTGCACACGCCGGTAATGGCCCGCGAGATCGAATGCCTCGGCCCGGGCTACGATCCGCAACGCATCATGGCCGATACGCAGCAGCACATTTCCCGCTCGCTGGCACTCGGCAGCCGGTTCTTTGCGCGCTACATCAGCGCCTTTCACACGCGGCGACGGCGGGTGCCGCTGTCCTCGCGCCACCCCAACCTGCCGGGGCACGACTGACTGCGGCGGCGGCCGTGATTCCGGTTCATCGCCGATCTGCGGGGACGCCTGTGTTCTCATCCGGCAGTTGCGAGTGATGTGGCGGCCCGGTGTCCGCCGAGCGCCGCTCCTCGCACGTCCCTGTGCTCGTCGCTACGGGCTACGCCGGCTGCTGCCCTCCTGGCAGCCGGCTCCACACGTGCTCTCGCCGGACACCGGGCCACCACCGGCGTGCGCTCAGCGGAGCGTTCGCAGCGACTGACCTGAACTTACCGATGCATTCGACAGGTCTGCTGGCGAGGACGCTGCAACGGGCGTGTGGAGCCGCGCGCAGCAGGATGCGCAGCGCGGGCGGAACCCGAGCGCGCGTAGGCCATGGACGGCCGTA
>JAJTYX010000098.1:0-2445 GCA_021462865.1 Gammaproteobacteria bacterium
CGCGCGCTCCCGGGCCGCAGCGCCTACGCCGCGCGCTCCCGGGCCGCAGCGCCTACGCCGCGCTGCGGGCGTTGCTTCACGCCCTTGCCGCCAGTGTCTGGCGCAGCGCGCCGAGCAGCGCGTCGGGTACTTCGGCCATCAGGTGGTGGCCGCTGGCCAGCAACGTCGTGCCGGCGCGCAGCGCGGCGGCGAGTTCGCGCGCCGCCTTGGGCGGCGTCATCTGGTCGCGCGTGCCGAGGATGAACTGCGCCGGGCAGTGCACACGCGCTGCCGCCTCGAGGCCGCCGGCGTAGCCGTCGCACAGCCGGAAGTCGTGCTCGAACAGGTTCACGCCTGCGGCCGGGTCGAGCCCGCTCGGGCCGGCCAGCGTGCGCCGCATCAGCGCGCGGCTGCTGCCGTGCAGCCACATGCCGGGGCCCGGAAACGAGGGCTTGGCGGCGATCGTCGAGATGCTGAAGGCGTTGACCATGTCGATGGCCGCCAGCGGCCGCTCACGCGCCGTCGCCAGCAGCGCCGCGCTCACCTTCATCGGGTAGGCGCTGCCGATCAGCACCAGCCGGGTGGCGCGCTCGTGCGCGCGCGCTGCCGCTTCGAGCGCGATCAGCGAGCCCAGGCTGTGGCCGACGAAGGCGGCGCGTGCCGCGCCCGCGGCGTCGAGCAGCGCCAGCAGCCAGTCGGCCGCGGCTTCGACGCTCGCCGGCGGCGGGCCCGCGCTGCGGCCGTGGCCCGGCAGATCCACCGCCAGCACGGCGTGGCCGTGGTGCGCGAACCAGCGCGCCAGCAGCGTCCACACGCTGTGGTCGTTGAGCGCGCCGTGCACGAAGACGACGCAGGGCAACGCCGCGTCGAAGGGCTTGCCGCCGGTGTAGGCATAGGCGCCGCGGCCTTCGACTTCGAGCTTCATGCCGCGCGCCCCGCGATCTTGAACGCGCGCGCCAGGTCGGCGATGAGGTCGTCGGCGTCCTCCAGCCCGATCGACAGGCGGATCGTGCCGGGCCCGATGCCGGCCGCCGCCAGCGCCGCGTCGTCCATGCGCGAGTGCGTCGTGCTCGCCGGGTGGATGACGAGCGAGCGGCAGTCGCCGACATTGGCCAGGTGGCTGAAGATCTCGAGCGCCTCGATGAAGGCGCGGCCCTGTGCGCGGCTGCCTTTCAGCTCGAAGCTGAACACGCTGCCGGCGCCGCGCGGCAGCAGCCGCCGGGCCAGCGCGTGGCTCGGGTGCCCTTCGAGCTCGGGGTAGCCCACCTGCGCCACCAATGGCTGCGCGGCGAGCCAGGCCACCACCTTGCGTGTGTTCTCGACGTGGCGCGCCATGCGCAGCGGCAGCGTTTCCAGTCCCTGCAGCACGAGCCACGCGGTGTGTGCGCTCATGCAGGCGCCGAAGTCGCGCAGGCCCTCGCGCCGCGCGCGCAGCAAGAAGGCGCCGACGGTGCTCTCCTCGCTGAACACCATCCCGTGAAAGCCGGTGTAGGGCGCGCTCAGCTCGGGGAAGCGACCCGAGGCGTCCCAGTCGAAGCTGCCGCCGTCGACCAGCACGCCGCCGATCACCGTGCCGTGGCCCGAGAGGAACTTGGTCGCGCTGTGCATGACGAGGTCGGCGCCGTGCTCGAAGGGCCGCAGCAGCCATGGTGTCGTGAAGGTGCTGTCGACGAGCAGCGGCAGGCCCGCCGCGTGCGCGATGGCGCTCACGGCCGGTATGTCCAGCACCTCGAGGCCGGGGTTTCCGAGCGTCTCGCCGAACAGCAGCCGGGTCTGCGGCCGGATCGCGGCGCGCCAGGCGTCGAGGTCGCCGGGTGCGACGAAGCTCGTCTCGATGCCGAAACGCGGCAGCGCGTAGGCCAGCAGGTTGTGGCTGCCGCCGTACAGCGCCCGGCTGGCCACGATATGGTGGCCGGCGCCGGCCAGGGTCGCGATCACCAGGTGCAGTGCCGCCTGGCCGCTGGCCGTGGCGATCGCGCCCACGCCGCCTTCGAGCGCGGCCATGCGCTCTTCGAGCACGGCATTGGTCGGGTTGCTCAGGCGCGCGTAGACATGCCCCGAGCGCTCCATGTTGAACAGACTCGCGGCGTGCTCGCTGTCCTCGAACACGAAGCTCGTGCTGAGATGGATCGGCACGGCGCGCGCGCCGGTGGCCGGATCGGGCGCGGCGCCGGCATGAACGGCCAGGGTGTCGAAGCCGGGGTCCGCGGCGCCGGGCATGATGCGCTCCTCCAGTGGCGTTGGGCGGGCATTGTGTGCCATCGCCGCGGCGCGACCCGGCTTGCGGCAGCCGCTGCGCAGGACGCCGACGGCGCGCGGGCGCACCGCAAGGCGTGCCAGAGGCGTACTTCAGGCGTACTTCAGGCGTGCTGCAGGCGTGCTGCAGGCGTGCTGCAGGCGCGTGCCGCGCCGCCGTGCACCCGAGCCGGCGCCCGGCCGAGCGAGGCATGCGCTCGCGGCGCGCAC
>JAJTYX010000099.1:0-6060 GCA_021462865.1 Gammaproteobacteria bacterium
CCAAGGTTATGTCAAACATCATTCACATAAAAACCCCTCTCATGGACGATACAACTGCAAACCTCAGGATAGGCAATAGGGTTCTGATATCCGGAATTATCTATACGGCAAGGGATGCGGCTCATCAACGGCTTGTAGAACTTGCCGGGCAGGGTAAGAAGTTACCTTTTGATGTACAGAATCAGATCATTTATTATGTGGGTCCAAGTCCCGCGCAGCCAGGAAGACCTATCGGGTCATGCGGGCCAACTACAAGCTATCGGATGGATGTCTATACACCTCAATTATTGGCAATGGGCTTAAAGGCTACCATCGGGAAAGGTAATCGCTCTGACAGTGTCATTGAGGCAATGAAGCAGTATAAGGCCGTTTATTTTGCCGCAACCGGAGGCGCCGCTGCCTTATTGGCGAAGAGAGTAAAAAGGGCGGATGTCATTGCTTATCAGGACCTGGGAACTGAGGCTATCATGCGGCTTGAGGTGGAAGATTTTCCCGTTGTGGTAGCCAATGATATATACGGAAATGATTTATTCAGAGAAGGAATGGCAAAATATCAGAATAGATAATTCCTGGTGCAGCAAGGCCTCAACCACGTCTCCGCACTATTGGTAAGGCAGGCAAGTCGTTTGTCATGTATGCTACTTTTTATTAAATACCTCTATGCAAACTAAAAAAGCAGCGTTAAAATGGATTGTTATTGTTTGTAGTTTGGCACTGGGGATTCCATTAGCCGGCATCTTTATTATTCCAGCGTTTGTTTCTGACGATTTTATACAACACGAGGTTCTCCGGGCAGTAGAGGATAATTTTAAATCTGTACAACAGATCGGACCCGTTTCTTTTCATTGGCCCAATAAGGTAAATATCCCCTATCTTACAATCCAGAGAGTGGAACAGGAGCCGGACACCCAGATACAGCTTGAAGATATTCAAGGTACATTCCAATTGCTTCCTGCGCTGTGGAAAGAAATTGTTGTAAAGAAAATTTGTATCCGTCAAATGAACTATGAAAACCGGTTGCTGGTAGAAGACCTTGTTACCAACGCATTTTCTTTCAGAAATGGCATTATCACTACCGATGCCCGTTGCAGGATAAACGAAGGCCCTGCTGTTGTACAGGGTGTGATTGATCTTCATCAGAAAAGACCGGTATTTGACCTTACGTTTGAGGCAAAGGGAGTCCATATTACCCGGGACATTCCTGTCGTCAATCTCATTCCCGTTTTTGTGATAAAGGACGGTGATATCGGGGGGTTGCTGAGCCTGAACGGTTCTCTGCAGGGCAATGGCATGGGTAAGGAGATACTTAATCAGGAGCTTACTGCCAATGTGAGGATTGAAATAAAAGACGGGTACATCCAGGGCAACAAGGTTATGTCCGCTCTACTGGAAATGCTGGGCGAGTCGGAGCAGTATTCGTTTGATTCTCTGGAGGCGGTAATCCTGGTCAAGGACGGTAAGATTTTCACGCAAAAGATGGAGATACAGGGCCCGCTGGCGAATATTACAGCATCGGGTGTGGCTGAATTTGAAGGGGTAATTTCGTATGATGCTATGGTTCAATTTCACAAAGAGCGGATGAAAAAGGATGTCGAAAATATTGCAGGGCTTATTTTAGAACAACATGCGGTTCCCATAGAAATACGAGGCACGACCAAAGATCCAAAGATTGCCGTAAAACTGAATAAAGAGAGCCTGGGGCATCTTTTCAAAGGTTTGGTAAACGATTTTTTACGCAACCCAAAAAGAGGGAAAAAAAACAATTAACTATGCACTGGATAGATTACTCAATTTTTGTCATCGTATTTTTTGCTGCCGTTATGGGACTTGCCAGCGGTCCGTTGTTTCAATTTATTAGAATTGGTTGTCTGTTCATCTCTTTCCTTACAGCGCTGCTTTTTCACAACACCTTGGGTAATTTTCTGCAAGGATTTTTTACCCAGTCCACGGCGGGATTGTTTGGTTACCTTTTTATCTACGGTGTCGCATTTATTGCTACCCACATTCTCACGGATGTGATAAAAAAAATTATAGGAAAATGGGAAATAGGGATTGGTATGCGGCTGCTGGGTGGCCTGTTAGGAATTATCAAAGGTCTCGTCTTTTCCGGTGTGATCATCTATGGCGTCCTTACATTTTGCAGTAAGGCAACCTGCGACACGGTTTATTCCTCAAAAGTTGCGACCCACATCGGGAAAGGAATGCAAAAGTTAGTCTCTGGTATTCCTGAAAGTATTTCCGAAAAAATTAATAACTATGCAAACGATGTTAAGAAAAAAAATCCTCCGAAAGGCTCAGCACGAGATAAGAGCAACGATTTTAAGTCGCCATTGTGAGAAAGAGATGATGGAAAACGTCCTAAAACCTATGATTTCATGCACCAAATTTATTACAGAAATACGGTACCTTCCTAACGCAGCATACTGCTACCGAAATAACACATCCCCCTTTTTCCTCATCTTTACAGGGAGGGGATGAAGGACATACGGGTCTCTCGTTGATTTGAGCGTGGAAAGTGCTGCATAAAAGACATTCGAGATCCCTCCTGTATTCACGATGCTTTTTGTAAACCCTGAACTGCAACAGACATTTGCAAAAAAAATTACAGCCTTTTTGCCAGGATGCATCATTTCTTGTCGGCATTGACATTTTCCCTATGATAAGCAGTAGCAGACGGGTTCTCTGGTTTAGTGCCGTGCATAAGTAAGGAGAGATTGTCTGACCGATTGGGTTCAGTCTTACCATAACATGCCGTGAAGACAACTATAAAATCAGTATTCTTCGTCTTTTTAAGAAAACTTGTGATGGCCAGTGTAACTTTTTTCAAAGTTGACGGAACGTTCTTTAAGGTAAAGGAAAGCCTTGACCTCAATCGTCACAGTTTGTTATATATTAAACGTTATTAACTCTTGATACTTACAAATACTCTTTGACTTCGGAGAGGAGAATATTGTGAAATTTCCAAATCGAAAGACAGCGCCTTTTTTTTAATTTTGGTTGGCATCCTTTTTCTGAGTTCCTGTGCGCAAGCGCCTTCGTATCTTCCCTATGAAAAAGGGGTGCATATCATAGTGAGCCCTTCTAAACTAAGTGTCCACTCGGGTTCCGAGGATAAGGTGTTTATTCAGATACTGGACAGGCAGGGCGGCCCGCTCTTTGGCATCAAAGTTACGGCTGTAAGTCCAGTCCCGACGGTTGCAACGGTTACCCCTGAAGTACTTACTGATCCCGCAGGAAAGGCTGTATTTACCGTAAGTGGAATTTCCCCAGGTACTACACAGATCATCTTTTCTGCGGCAGGACAAAAGGCCGTAATGGAAGTCGTTTTTATCGGGCATTAATTTATGCGATATTGGCGCAGGTCTTTTATGGATGGTTGTGTTTGTTGTGCGCGTTATTAACTTTGCATTCACATCCAAACTGAATTACCGCATGCCCAATCTTGAATTTTTCACTGAGAACACGGTTAATTTCTTTGGAAAGCTTCGTAGTCTCACTAATCATCATGTCTTTCGTATCAATATGGCCGCTCATGGAATACATACCGGAAGTAATTGTCCAAACATGAATGTCATGAGCATCATCGATGCCGGGAATCTGTTTGAGCCTGGCGATAACGTCATCAATACGGATTCCCTTCGGTGTCGCTTCTAACAAAACGTCAACGGATTCAATTACTAATTTGTAAGACCAAATCAGGATAAGTATGCAAAGTACGACACTGATGATGGGATCTATAACAAACCAGTTCGTATAGTAAATAAGAACTGCTCCGAGTATGACACCCACTGACGAAAGGGTATCGCTCAGCATATGCAGGAATGCGGCCTTAACATTCAGGCTGTGCTCATGGCCATGGCTATCGCCTTTGAGAAGATAAACACAAGTTATATTGGCAACCAGACCAATTAGGGCTACGATGAACATCTTACCACTTGAGATGGTTTCGGGGTGCATAAAACGGTGGTAGGCTTCATAAAATATCCACAAGGTAATCATGAAGAGAGTTACGCCGTTAAATAAGGCTGCCAGTATTTCCAACCGATAGAAACCATAGGTTTTTTTTTCTGTAGGGGGTTTTGCTGCAAAATAGAGAGCAAATAGACTCACGAGCAATGCAAACAGGTCGGTGAGCATGTGGCCGGCATCGCTAATCAGGGCGAGACTATTGGCGATAAAGCCACCAACAATCTCTACGATAAAGATGCTGCCCGTCACAACACTCGCAAGCACCAATTTCTTCCGTTCACGCGCCCTGTATTCATGTTTATGACCACGTTCATCCTCAATGTGATTATTATCTATGTCATGAATATGTCCGATGGTATGTCTCCCGTCAGGCAAATGATTATTTTAAAAATTAATATTTTTTGAAATTATAAATTGTTGAATGGCCGAAAACAAACTATTTTTGTTATACGTTTTATACAGGTAATGAAGATAATCCGCGGTAGTTGGGAAGCATCAATTGGTGGGACTGCTTTAAAATCGGTAGAGTTATTCTAAAATGAACAGAAAGAGAGGAAGTTGTACAACTCATGGTTTGCGTTTAATCTACAGAAATATTTCGATAGTTATTGAGGTTTTTTTAAATATATTTTTTGTAGCAATGGTATTACCTGGAGTATCTGGTACTGTAGAAGTCAAGAGTACTATTATACATTTACTTTCTGAAGACTCGTGCAATCTTGAGGTTGGAAATTATGAGTCCACTGTTGAGAAAAGAGATGAATTTTAAATCTTCGCAGTCAGAATTGGCGGCGACAAATGCTCCTTCTTTTGCACAGCCCAGGTTTGAATCAAGTGGAAATAGGATTATGGAAATAACGTAGCTTCATTCGATGGCATTGACGCCTGAGCTTTTTTATGCCTTCTGCGTTATGGCATTAGACATAAAGTTTCGTGGATAAAAGCATATGTTTTTACAATAAGGAATTGTCATCGACAAAGCAAGATTGGACAGTGCGTGTATCTCATTACCCTTACGGTAGTGCTCCCGAGAATCATTTCCTGAATTCTTGAATGACCGTAGGCACCCATGACGAGAATATCAAATTTTTCGTCTTCATCATTACAGAGTTCCAGGATGGCCTTTGCATGATCGGTTCCTTCTTTTGCAACGGTATCGACGGCAAGATGGTAGCTTTCGAGAAAAGTCTTTGCCTTTGATAGCGGTTCCAAGACTGCGTCTTTTTTGTCTGCCACATAAACCACGGTTATTGGTAACTTCATGACTGCAGCTATTTCAGCGCCACTCTTCAGGGCTTTATCTGCAAATACACTTCCATCATAGGCAATCAACATCCTGGTAAACGGCTTGTATTCTGCCGGTGTAATAAGTACCGGTTTGTGGGTCTGCCGTACCACAAATTCAACATTGGTACCTAAAAAAACATCGCGCCATTCAGCATGAATGCCCATCTTTCCCATAGAAATCAGGTCACAGTCATCTGCGGATTTAACGATTTCATGGCTCACAACTCCCTCGCGTATTTCCTGGCTAAATGACACCTCTGCCTGGTTGCACTTCCCCTCTACCAGGGTTAATGCCGCATCGGCCTGTGATTCCAGCATTTCCCTGATTGTTTGGTTAAAGGTACCATAGGGGACCATTCCACCGATGCTTGTACCAATATCATGGATCAATGGCCCGGTCAATATCTTAACGTCTTTAACGAACAACCCTCTGATGCTGGCTTTAAAAAGTCGCGCAATGGTTACAGCGTAGTCAGCAGCAGTTAGGCTATTGTCTGAACCATCGGTAGGGACGAGAATTCGTTTAATCATAACTGCCAGTCCTCCGGGTGTCTGTTTTTATAAATGATATGAAAAACAAAAGATTTCTTTTCTAAAAATCTCGTTGATATATGATCGCTGCGATTATCACCGAATGGCAGGTTTTTGTCAAGAGATTAGTTTCAAATCTGAAAGACGTCCTTCAATCTCCATCGCCTTATAGTATTACCGTGTAAATTCGTAACTATTCAGCGTACATTCGCTCACAAACCCTATGAGTGAACAAAATATTGATTCTGTAATCCCGAAGGGATGTCATGATTA